>SBGD01000093.1 GCA_006226775.1 Paracoccaceae bacterium
TCCGCGAAGGCGGCCGCACCGTGGGCTCGGGCGTGGTGTCGAAGATCATCGAGTGATCCGAGCGTTGCGTCATCCCGGGCCTGACCCGGGATCTCCAAGAAAACCTGGCGGAGACCCCTCCGCCAGGTTGCACTTTCAGGGTCGGCCTGCCATGAGGTCCCGGATCATGTCCGGGACCTGTGTCACAAGACCCGAACCGGGGCCGATGAAGGGGCAGGGTGGTCCTGTCTCTTCCTCTCGGAACCCAACGCCAATGAAGGCTACGACCTATGCAAAGCCAAAACATTCGCATTCGGCTCAAGGCGTTTGACTATCGCGTGCTCGATTCCAGCACGCAGGAGATCGTCAACACCGCCAAGCGGACCGGTGCCAACGTGCGCGGACCCATTCCGCTGCCGAACAAGATCGAGAAATTCACCGTTCTGCGTGGCCCCCACGTGAACAAGAAGTCGCGCGACCAGTTCGAGATCCGGACCCACAAGCGCCTGCTCGACATCGTCGATCCGACCCCCCAGACCGTGGACGCGCTGATGAAGCTCGACCTCGCCGCTGGTGTGGATGTCGAGATCAAGCTGCAAGCGTAAGGAGGGCATGAACATGATGCGCTCTGGTATCATTGCAAAGAAAATCGGCATGACCCGCGTCTTCCAGGACGACGGTCGCCAGGTCCCCGTGACCGTGCTGCAGCTTGACGGCCTCCAGGTCGTGGCCCAGCGCACCGCCGAGGAGCACGGCTATACCGCCGTCCAGCTCGGCGCCGGTTCCGCCAAGGTCACCCGCACCTCCAAGGCGATGCGCGGCCATTTCTCGAAAGCCAATGTCGCGCCCAAGCGCAAGGTGGCCGAGTTCCGCGTTGCCCCCGAGGCGATGATCAGCATCGGTGAGGAAATCACCGCCGATCATTACTTCGAGGGCCAGTTCGTCGACGTGTCCGGCACCTCGATCGGTAAAGGCTTTGCCGGTGCCATGAAGCGGCACAACTTCGGCGGTCTGCGGGCCTCGCACGGTGTGTCGATCTCGCACCGCTCGCATGGTTCGACCGGCCAGTGCCAGGACCCGGGCAAGGTGTTCAAGGGCAAGAAGATGGCCGGCCACATGGGCGCGGTCCGCGTGACCACGCAGAACCTGCAGGTGGTCAAGACCGATGCCGACCGTGGCATCATCATGGTCAAGGGCGCCGTTCCCGGCTCCAAGGGCGGCTGGGTCACGGTGCGTGACGCGGTCAAGAAACCCTTCCCGGAGAACGCGATCCTGCCCGCCGGTCTGAGATCGGCCGCCGAGGAAGCCGCGAAAGCGGCCGAAGAGGCCGCAGCCGCTGCCGCCGCCGAGGCCGAAGCCGAAGCCAAGCGTCTGGCCGAGGAACAGGCCGCCGCCGAAGCCGAAGCGCTGAAAGCCGCAGAAGCCGAAATCGCCGCCGACAAGGCCGATGGTGGCGAGGCTGCGCCCGAGAAGAAGGAAGGCGAGGAATGAAACTCGACGTGATCAATCTCGACGGCGGCTCTGCCGGTTCGGTCGAGCTGGATGATGCGCTGTTCGGCCTCGAGCCCCGCGCCGACATCCTGCACCGCGTGGTCCGCTGGCAGCGCAACAATGCGCAGCAGGGCACCCACAAGGTCAAGACCCGCTCGGAAGTGAGCTATTCGACCAAGAAGATCTATCGCCAGAAGGGCACCGGCGGCGCACGCCACGGCGCGCGCTCGGCACCGATCTTCCGCAGCGGTGGCATCTACAAGGGCCCGATGCCCCGCAGCCACGGCCACGATCTGCCCAAGAAGGTCCGCAAGCTGGGCCTGATGCACGCGCTGTCGGCGAAAGCCAAGGCCGGGCAGCTGGTGGTGATCGACAATGCCACCTCCGAAGGCAAGACCAGTGCCCTGGCCAAGCAGATCAGGGAGCTGGGCTGGAAACGCGCGCTGGTGATCGACGGGGCCGAGGTCAACGAAGGCTTCGCCCAGGCCGCACGCAACATCGAAGGTCTGGACGTCCTGCCGTCGATGGGCGCAAACGTATACGATATCCTCAAGCGTGACACCCTGGTGCTCACCAAGGCGGGTATCGAAGCACTGGAGGCTCGTCTGAAATGAGCGCGAAGGCAGAACACTACGACGTGATCCGCAAGCCGATCATCACCGAGAAGACCACCATGGCGTCGGAACATGGCGCCGTGGTCTTCGAGGTGTCGATCGACGCCGCCAAACCCCAGATCAAGGAGGCCGTCGAGGCGCTCTTCGGTGTGAAGGTCAAGGCGGTGAACACCTCGATCACCAAGGGCAAGGTCAAGCGTTTCAAGGGCCAGATGGGCCGGCGCAAGAACGTCAAGAAGGCCTATGTGATGCTCGAAGAGGGCAATACCATCGACGTGACGACCGGTCTCTGATCGGCCGCAAGGTCGCAAAAGATCGAAAAGCCCCGGCCTGGTGACAGGTCGGGGCTTTTGCTTGGCCGGATGTCAGAGCGGCACGTCGTCATAGCCGCGGGCGGTGCCATTGGCCTTGGCCATGAGATTCATGAAGCGTTTCGCGCCTTCCGAATATTGTGCCATCGTGGATTCAAGGAAATCCGTCTGCACCTTGAGCAGATCCGCCGGCGTCTTGCAGTTCAGCAGGGCGCGCTGGGTTTCGAGGTCCTTTTCCAGGCGCTCGGTCATGAAGCTCACGCTTTCGTTGATGATCTCCTGCCATGCCTCGACGGCCTTCGGGCCGAAGGCGGTCATCGGGGTCATCAGGTCCGGCGTGTCGGTCCTGGTCCGGGCACGTTGTTGGGTCGATTGGGCCATTTTGGTGTCCTCCTGACAGTCTTGGCTTTGGTACATGGCAGGAGTCTAGCAGCTTGGCGGCAGGCGGGCTTTGACCTGGATCCCGGAGGGGCACCTTGAGACGAAATGGCGCGGGGTCCGGGGCGCAAGACCGGGGCGGGGCCGCGGTTGGTTCTAATAGGTATTTACAATGCCTATTAGAAGGCGCTAGATGGCCCAAGCCCGAAACGCAACAAGGAATCTCCCCATGACCCTGTCCGAAGTCTTTCTCTGGCCGGGAACCAAGGTCTGTGAACGTCTGGGTGTCGATCCCGAGGCCGATGCGGGCCTGGTCCGCTGGTTGATCAACTCGCTGGTCTACCTCGTGCTGGCGCTGGTGGTGGTCTGGGCCATCGTCACAGTCGTCTGACCTGACCCCCGTCCGAGACGCCGTGTCGCGGCCCCTGTGCGCGCGGTCAGATACCCCGGTCCCGAGTGGGGACGACCCGCGCCTTTAAGGGCGGGCCGGGCCGTGGCTATGGACGCACCTAGGCGGTGGAGGGCGTCATGAGGTGGGCCGCCTTGAAAAACAGCATGTCCGCGTTCTCGAAGCCCTCGAACCGCTCGCTGATGCGGGCGTGGTCGCGGGGGTCCTGGACGCGCGCGGGCCTCGGGGATTGCGATCGGTCGATCGTGGGGCAGTTGGAAATGCGCCGGGGCAGGAGGCGGTCGCCCTCGGCAAAGGCGGCGCAGGGCAGCAGGCCCAGGTCGTAGCTGGCCCAGTGGCGCTGTCCGTCCTTCAGAAAGAAGGGCGATTCGTGCAAGGCTGCCTTGATTGCATCGCGAATCCGGTCCAGTTGCACGAACTGCTCGCGCGTGATCGGCAGCAGGAGCGTTGCCCGGTCCATGAGGCCGAGGGTCCGGATCTCGGGCAGGGCGCCGCTGAGCCGCAGCATCACGGCATCGCGCACCAGGTTGAAGTCGGTTCCGGCATGACGGCCTTTCAACCGCTCCAGATCCCAAAGCCGCAGGCACAGGACCGAATGCGCCGTGCCGGACTGGCCGAGCAGCGCGCTCAGCCGGATCTCGCGGGTGAAGGCGGGAAGCGTCAGGACGTCGACATTGCGCTTTTTCAGCGCGCTGCGCGTGTTGCGGCGCGACAGGCTGTCCAGCAGCACCCCGCGATCGATCAGCCAGACCAGGGCGGGCAGGAGGACGAGGTAGAGGCCCACAAGCAGCGGCGCCGCATAGGTGAAGAACCAGCCGCGCACCGGGTCGGGCAGGGCGACGCCGACCCCGACCGAGGTCGCGACCAGCCCGCCCAGGGCCAGGCGGGCCAGCAGCGGGCGCATGGGCCAGCGCGCGCGGGCGTGTTTCCACAGCGCCGCCGCACCGGCCGCCCAGGCCATGGCGACGATGCCGGTCCACATGCCCGTCCCGCCGACCCCGGCCCGCGCCAGTGCGGCCATGGCCACGGCAACCAGCGCCGCGCGCCAGTTGAGAAAGGCACCCGCAAGCGCAAGCGGAAGATTGCGCAGGTCGAAGATGAACCCGGCAAAGGGTTCGATCGGATGGAACAATTGCGCGGTCGCCGTGGCGCCCAGCACGATCCCGGCCGGCAGATCGCCGAAGCCGGTGGTCTGCCCCCAGGCCTTGAGGTTGATCAACATGCAGGCCACGAAAAATATCAGGCCACAGGCGGCAAGCAGCGCCCCGGCGGCCGCGAATTCTTCAATCATGTGGTTTTGCCCCCTTTAAGACAAACGAACTCGGTGTCGCGGCGCAGAAAACACCCGGGCCAGTTAAGAAAGGGTTCTGCCGCTGCCGGAAGATCGGGAAAATTGGCAACAACAGGGCAAGACGCAGGCGAAATCCGGGCGCTGCCATCCCCCGTGCCATCGGGCTTGACCCCGTCCCCCCCATCCCCTATCAGACCCCATCCACGCCGCCCCGGATTCGTCTGGGGCTGTGTGTTTTTTGCCGGTCCGGCGTCTCGCGCCGGAGGGCAAAGCCAGCACA
Source organism: Paracoccaceae bacterium (assembly GCA_006226775.1). Taxonomy (GTDB): domain Bacteria; phylum Pseudomonadota; class Alphaproteobacteria; order Rhodobacterales; family Rhodobacteraceae; genus Marinovum. Next base: position 4,754 of record SBGD01000093.1, read on the forward strand.
CCCCGTCCCGGACCTGATCCGGGACCTCTTGGGCCATGAGGCCCCGGGTCAGGCCCGGGGCGCGACGGACGGGGCGGATGGCGCACGAACCGGGGACCTTCGGGGCCCTATACCCTGGCGCACAAGCGCCCAAACATCGCGGGGCGTAAAGTCCCGCATTGCTAAACGGAAGACAGAAAGCATGGCACTCAAGTCGTATAAGCCGACGACGCCGGGCCAGCGCGGGCTGGTGCTGATCGACCGTTCGGAGCTGTGGAAAGGACGCCCTGTCAAATCCCTCACCGAGGGTCTGACGAAATCGGGCGGCCGGAACAACACCGGACGTATCACCTCGCGCCGTCGCGGCGGCGGGGCAAAACGCCTCTACCGGATCGTTGATTTCAGACGCAACAAGCATGACGTCGAAGCCGTCGTGATGCGCATCGAATATGACCCCAACCGCACCGCCTTCATCGCGCTGGTCCAGTACATGGACGGCGATCAGGCCTATATCCTCGCGCCCCAGCGGATCGCGATCGGCGACAAGATCGTGGCCTCGGCCCGGGCCGACATCAAGCCCGGCAACGCGATGCCCTTCTCGGGGATGCCGATCGGCACGATCGTCCACAATATCGAGCTCAAGCCCGGCAAGGGCGGCCAGATCGCGCGCGCCGCGGGCACCTATGCCCAGTTCGTCGGTCGGGACGGCGGCTACGCCCAGATCCGCCTCAGCTCGGGCGAGCTGCGCCTGGTGCGCCAGGAATGCATGGCCACCGTCGGTGCCGTGTCCAACCCCGACAACTCGAACCAGAACTTCGGCAAGGCCGGCCGGATGCGCCACTACGGCAAGCGTCCCTCGGTTCGCGGTGTCGTGATGAACCCGATCGACCACCCGCATGGTGGTGGTGAAGGCCGGACCTCGGGTGGCCGTCACCCGGTGACCCCCTGGGGCAAGCCGACCAAGGGCAAACGCACCCGTAACACCAACAAGGCGTCGCAGAAGCTTATCCTGCGCTCGCGTCACGCCAAGAAGAAGGGTCGCTGATACATGTCGCGCTCTGTTTGGAAAGGCCCCTTTGTCGATGCTTACGTGCTGAAGAAAGCCGAAGCCTCGCGCGAGTCGGGCCGCAACGAAGTCATCAAGATCTGGTCGCGCCGCTCGACGATCCTGCCCCAGTTCGTGGGCCTGACGTTCGGCGTCTACAACGGCCAGAAGCATATCCCTGTCAACGTCAGCGAAGACATGATCGGTCAGAAGTTCGGTGAATATTCGCCGACGCGGACCTATTACGGTCATGCCGCCGACAAGAAAGCGAAGCGGAAGTAAGTCATGGGCAAGGAAAAGAACCCCCGCCGCGTGGCCGACAACGAAGCAATGGCAAAACTGCGGATGCTTCGCACGTCCCCGCAAAAGCTCAACCTCGTCGCCGGTCTGATCCGCGGCAAGAAGGTGGAAAAGGCGCTGAACGACCTGGCCTTCTCGAAGAAGCGGATTGCCGTCGACGTTCGCAAGTGCCTGCAGTCGGCCATCGCCAACGCCGAGAACAACCATGGTCTCGACGTCGACGAGCTGATCGTGGCCGAGGCCTATGTCGGCAAGAACCTGATCATGAAACGCGGTCGTCCGCGCGCCCGTGGCCGGTTCGGCAAGATCCACAAGCCGTTCTCGGAAATCACCATCAAGGTGCGTCAGATCGAGGAGCAAGCCTAATGGGTAACAAGACCAATCCGATCGGGATGCGCCTCCAGATCAACCGCACCTGGGACAGCCGCTGGTACGCCGATACCAAGGATTACGGGGATCTCCTGCTGGAAGACCTCGCCATCCGCGACTTCATCCATGAAGAGTGCAAGCAGGCCGGGATCGCCCGGGTGATCATCGAGCGTCCGCACAAGAAGTGCCGCGTCACGATCCACACCGCGCGCCCCGGCGTCATCATCGGCAAGAAAGGCGCGGACATCGAGACGCTGCGCAAGAAGATCGCCGCGATGACCGACAGCGAGTTGCACCTCAATATCGTGGAAGTGCGCAAGCCCGAGCTGGATGCCCGCCTTGTCGGCGAAAGCATCGCCCAGCAGCTCGAGCGTCGGGTGTCCTTCCGCCGTGCGATGAAACGCGCGGTGCAGAACGCCATGCGCATGGGAGCGCTCGGCATCCGGGTCAACGTCGCGGGCCGCCTTGGCGGGGCCGAGATTGCCCGGACCGAATGGTACCGCGAAGGCCGCGTGCCGCTTCACACCCTGCGGGCCGATATCGACCACGCGCATGTCGAGGCGGTCACCGCCTATGGCATCATCGGGATCAAGGTCTGGATCTTCAAAGGCGAGATCCTCGAGCATGACCCGCAAGCGCGTGACCGCAAGGCACAGGAACTCCAGGACGGTCCGGCCCCGCGTGGCGCCGGTGGCCGTCGCTAAGGGAGAGAAACCATGCTTCAACCGAAACGCACCAAATTCCGCAAGATGTTCAAGGGCCGGATCTCCGGCGAGGCAAAAGGCGGGTCGGATCTCAACTTCGGCACCTACGGCCTCAAGGCGACCCAGCCCGAGCGTGTGACCGCACGCCAGATCGAAGCCGCCCGCCGGGCCATGACGCGCCACATGAAGCGTCAGGGCCGCGTCTGGATCCGCATCTTCCCGGACACCCCGGTCAGCTCCAAGCCCACCGAGGTCCGGATGGGCAAGGGCAAGGGCTCGGTGGATTTCTGGGCCGCCAAGGTCAAGCCCGGCCGGGTGATGTTCGAGATCGACGGCGTCGGCGAGGACATCGCGCGTGAAGCGCTGCGCCTGGCAGCGATGAAACTGCCGATCAAGACCCGGATCGTGGTCCGCGAGGACTGGTAACGAGTGGTGGGTCGAAAACCCACCCTGTGGACAGAGGCCCCCGTCGAGCGATCGTGGCTCGTTCCGGGTTTTGGGACATAACTGCAACGGCTACCGAGAAAATTCTCGGTAGCCGTTTGATTTTAAGGATATATTTTACCGGGTCGCTTACACGAGCTTCGGGACTTTTGTCCCGGCGCAACAGTAAGCAGAAAAATCGTTTTGGGATTTCGTCGCCAAGGAAAATGGCCAACATCCCATTCGGTCCCGGAGGCCTTCTTGACAAATCAATACCGACAGATCGGAGATCGAATGGTCAAGAAGCTCAAGCAGCTGAAGCTTTTTCAAGTCTACCCTGCCGTGCTGGCAGATTTCAACCTCAATACCTGCGGTGACCCGGACTGCGGCAACTTCGGCGTTGCGCCGGACTTCGCAATCCCTGAGTTCAAAGGAAAAAACGCTGCGCAACGCAAGCAGGCGGCCTCGGCGAGCATCCCGGCCCTGACGACCGGGCTCGGCTCCTACACCATGTCGAGCGACGATCATCATCCGCGTATTTCGGAGGCCTTCGAATACGCCGGCGATCCGGTCGGCTGGGATGACGGCCGATCCATGGAGTGCGGTCATCAACGCGGCAACGGCGTTTGCGACATCAGCTTTTCGATCATGTCGAACGAGCACTTCCTGGAAGAATATTATCGACTGCTCTTTGCTGGCGGCTGCCTTGAAGGGCCGGTGTGCGGCGCGTGCGGCGCGCGGTATCTCGAGAACTCCGACGAGTTCATATTCAATGGCACGCACGGGAAGCTGGCACCAAATGGCAATCGCCGAAAGGCGAAACCATCGGGGTTTCGGATGATCCACCGTCCCTGCAAAGGCAAGCGTGGCGCGAGGATCTCCGTATCGCTGGATCACCAAGCACAGAAGGAGCTGCGCGATAACGTCCGCATCCTGAGATGCATCGTCAACGGCGACAGCATCACGACCATGCGCCGTGTTCTGGCTGACCCCGACACCGGGAAGCAGATCGGCGTGAGCCGCCTTTACAGCCGCATCTTCTGGTTGGAGAAAACCTTGCTCGCCTTCGAGCGTGCGAAGCTGAAGGAATGGAAGCAGCGAGTGGAGGCGTCCGACCGCTTCAGCCACATGCGGATCGCCCACGACGACGTCACGATCTCGGTCAACTGGGAAAGCCGCTTCGATCGACGGCTGACGCCCCTCCAGTTTTCGGTCTCCGCCGACATTCGGAGCGGATATGTCTTCCGGATCGACGCAAACTTCGACCCGAATGTCGATCCCGTGGAGTTCATCCAAGAGCACTATCTCGACGACACAGGCCAGCCCACGAACCTCCGGCAACATTACTCCCAGAAATCGGGCGTCACCTTCACCGCACCCAAGATGCAGTTCCAGCGCCCGAGCGGGCGGCTCGATGAGGCCATGCTATTCGCCAGCGCGGAAGGCCGCTGGAGGGTGTTCTCCGAGCGTGTGCAGAATGCATACGAAAAGACCGTGAATGCCGGCTTCGCCCTTCCCCCTGAGGCCCAGGAAAAGATCGCTGAAGCCGACGACAAGAGATATCAGCTGGACCAGATCCGGCAGGGGTATTTCGGCTTCCACGACACGGATCGCGACTTTCGGGGCAGCTTCAATGGGAGCGTTGTGAAGCCGACATACACCAAGGCGGCGCATCTTGCCTGCCTCCGGGATATGCTGCCCAAGGGCAAGATTACGTTGGTCGGTGAGCAGGAGGCGGCGATGGTGCGCGTCGTGCCACACGTATTCCGCGACATGATCAACGAAGACATGTTCGAGTGGTTCGTGATCTCCTTCGACAAAGAAGTCTCCGCACCCAAAAGCAAGGAGCGTATGGCCCGTTTCACTGAGGGGCTGGAGGCCTTCAAGGAAAGAGCGCGGGCAAAGCTCGGCGACGATATTTCGGATCGGGAACTCTTGGAGCACTATTGCACCAAGCGGATGTCAACAGCCTGCATCGAGGGACGAAATGGCACGAAATACTCGCATGCGATCCCGAACTTCCAGTCTCGCCAGTTCCCCCAGGTCTGGATAAAGACGCCGGCTCAGTATTTCGGGGAGACACAGAAAGTCGTGGGGTTTCCTGTCCTGCGAAAGAAGTATCGAGACCCTTTGAAGAAGCTGGCTTTCGACCAGAAGGTCCATGACCCTGAACTCTGCGCAGCGCTGACGCGACGAGCCCTGAAAGCGACCATTCAGCCCGTATCGACCTTCATGAGTTCCTTGCGCCATCGCACAAGCCCGTCGAAAAGGGCCGGCGGTAAGGGAGCGCGGACAGGTCCTGCATATATCAATGGAGCAGTCTTCAATCCTGCCGTGTTGATGGCGTTTCTCAACATTTTTCGGATCTACTACAACTGGTTCGAGCCACGTCAATACAAGGGGCCGGGCGCGGCTGCCGGAAGCGAATCTCCGGTCCCAGCAGGAATGTCCTCCATCCGTATCCCGGGCACCAAAGAGACGCTCGAGATCCCGAAAATGGCGACGACGACACCGGTCATGCTGACTCCGGCAATGCGGCTTGGGGCAGATCCGGAGAAATCGAACGGGCAACCTCGCAAGGCACCTGACCCGAGGCGCGTTCTCTATCGGCCTTGGCTCTATCACGGCACGCCGTTGTGGAGGAAGTTCGAGGACCGGTAGACGGCCTATGAGTTGAACCTTCGCCATCCGGAAGATGTGAACAAGGTTGGGCTCAAGAGCGAGGCCGGGTCGCCGAAAAGTTGAGGGCTGGGAAACAGATCGTTTCCCAGCCCTCGTGTCCCATATTCCGGAACGAGCCAGAGCGATCGGCGGGGGTTTTTCTTTGGCGGGACGGTCGCGTGCTTTCGGCGACGTCATCCCGGGCTTGACCCGGGATCTCATGGCGTTGGCTGCTGGAGATCCCCGGGTCAGGCCCGGGGATGACGGTGGGGGGAGGTTGGGGAGATCCCCGGGTCGCGCCCGGGGATGACGGTGCCTGGGGGGAGAGGCCGGGGTGGTCCCCGGGTCGGGCCCGGGGATGACGGCGTGAGGCGGGAGAGCGGGGAGATCCCGGGGCGGGCCCGGGATGGGGGTGGTCTCTCTGGCCGGTGTCAGTCGAACTTGCGTGAGGGTGCCAGCACGCAGGCCTCGCCGACCAGCACCTTCTTGCCGTCGACGGCGCAGTGGCAGGCCAGCGTCACCCGGCGTTTGGCGTGGTCGATCCCGGTGACCTCGACCTGCGCCAGGACCATGTCGCCGGGGCGCACGGGGGCGAGGAATTTCAGCGTCTGGCCCATGTAGACCGTGCCGTGGCCGGGCAGCTGTTCGCCGATCACCGCCGAGATCAACCCGGCGGTCAGCATGCCATGAGCAATGCGGCCCGCGAAGATCGTGTCCTGCGCATAGTCATCGTCGAGATGCACCGGGTTGCGGTCAGTCGAGACCTCGGCAAACAACTCGATGTCGCGGTCGGTGATCTGCTTGCGCAGGTGGCGGGTCATCCCCATCTCGATGTCTTCGATGCAGATCGTCCCGCGGGGCAGATTGTCGAGCATGGGGCGCTCCATTCCACAGTCGTTGAGCAATAAAAGCGCCACATGGGTGCGCCATTCGCAACTTTATTACTTTGCGGGCGCAGAAAATCAAGGAAAATCAGGTCAGCGAAGGCGACCTATCGTATAGGTCGGATTGATGTTTTCCCTTTGAATATAGGCTTTCAGCGCCTCGGGGTCCGGGGACTGCGACGTTTTGGTCTCCTTCGCGGCAAGCCCGCCGGAGATGAACAGGGAATCGAGGTCCTCGCCCATGGCGCCGTCGATGTCGGTATGCGGGCCGTCGCCGATCGCCAGGATCGCGGCATCGGCGATGCCGGGCTTGACCTCGGCCAGACGGCGGCGGGCAAGGTCGTAGACCGGCGGATGGGGCTTGCCGAAATAGAGGCTGGTGCCGCCCATTTCGGTGTAAAGCTCGGCCACCGCGCCGGCACAATATTCCCGCGTGTCGCCGCGGTCGACCACCACGTCGGGGTTGGCGCAGAGCAGCGGCAGGTCCTTCTGCTTGGCATAGAGCAGGTCGGGGCGCAGCACCGCGGGGTCGGCATGGGCGTCGAAGGGCCCGGTGCAGACGATGCCCTCGGCCTCCTGCAGCGGAACCTGGTGGATCTCGACCGGGTCGGTGACCAGCTTCATCGGCTCGAAGAAGGGCAGGTCGCGCTGTTCGCCGATGTGATAGACCCGGGAGCCGACCGCGCCGGTGAACATTGCCGCGCGAGCGCTGTCGCCGCTGGTGGCGATGGTGTCCCAGGCGTCGTCGGGCACGTCGAGGGCGCGCAATTGCTCGGCCACCTCGGTGCGCGGGCGCGGCGCATTGGTCAAAAGAACCACGGTGCCGCCGGTCTGGCGAAAGGCCTGGAGCGCGGCGATGGCTTCGGGGAAGGCGGCGACGCCATTGTGCACGCAGCCCCAGAGATCGACGAAAGCCGCGTCGTAGCGGTCGGAGATCTCGGAGAGCGCTTGGATGATCTGGGTCATGGGGGCCTCGTTTGCCGGTGTCTCCCCAGACTTAGGGCAAGGCGGGGCGGGGGACCAGCCCCGGGGCGGCGCCTCCGCCGGTCCTCGCCTTGCGCGCCGCCCGGGATTGCCGGCCGGCACGCCTGTTGCCCGCGCGGGAGCCTCCGGCGGGAGTTTTTTTGGCAAGATGAAGCCTCAGCGTGCGAAAGGATCGGTGAGGGCGGGCAGGATCTTGCCGGTGCAATCGCCGAAGCCGATGGTATAGCCGTCGCCCCTGGCGCTGGCCTTCAGGGTCAGCGTGTCGCCATCCTCGAGAAAGCTGCGGGTCTCGCCGCTGTCGAGGGTGATCGGCTCCTTGCCGCCCCAGCTGAGCTCGAGCAGCGAGCCGCGCTGGTGCTTTTCCGGGCCCGAGATGGTGCCCGAGCCCAGCAGGTCGCCGCAGGTCATCGGGCAGCCCGAGGTGGTGTGATGCGCCAGTTGCTGGGCCGAGGAATAATACATCACGCTGTAGTTGGTGCGCGCGAGGGTGGTGGCGGGGCGGCCTTCGGGCGCCAGCGTGACCTCGAGGTCGATGTCATAGAGCATCGGCCCGGCGTCGCGCAGGTGCGGCAGCAGTTCCTTTTCCCGCGCGGGCGTATTGGTGCGGAAGGGGTCGAGCGCTTCGCGGGTGACGATCCAGGGGCTGATGGTGGTGGCCGTCGCCTTGGCCTGGAAGGGGCCGAGCGGCTGGTATTCCCAGGCCTGGATGTCGCGCGCCGACCAGTCGTTGAGCAGCACGTAACCGAAGATCATCGCGTCGGCTTCCTTGACCGTGACCGGCCCGTCCGAGGATTGGCCGACGATGGCGCCCATCTCCAGTTCCAGGTCGAAGCGTGCGCAGGGCGCAAAGCGCGGCGCGGCGTCGTCGGGGCCTTTCAACTGGCCCCAGGGGCGGCGCACATCGGTGCCCGAGACCACGATCGACGAGGCCCGGCCATTGTAGCCGATGGGAATATGCAGCCAGTTCGGCGGCAGTGCGTTCTCGGCGCCGCGGAACATGGTGCCGACATTGGTGGCATGGTGCCGCCCGGCGTAGAAATCGGTGTATTCCGACACCAGGAACGGCAGGTGCATCTCGGCATCCGCCTGGGCGACGAGGATCGGCTCGACCGTGGCGCGGGCGCCGCCGGCCTCGGACAGAAGCCCGGTCAGCGTGTTGCGCAGCCGCTCCCAGAGCTCGGGGCCTTCCTCCATCACCTCGTTCCAGAACGGCACGTCGAACAGCCGCCCGGTGCCGAAATCCAGCAGGCCCAGGTCTTCCGCGGCGCGGCAGTCGAGGATCCGGTCGCCGATGGCCACGCCGCAGCGCGGGTCTTCATCGCCGGTGGAAAACACGCCATAGGGCAGGTTGTTCAGGGGAAAGGGGCTGTCGGGCGCATTGGCGCTTTCGACCCAGCTTCGCATCAGGGGCATGTGGTGTCCTTTGTTCAGTCCGGCTGCGCCCGGCAGGGGCAGCCTATGTGGCGTCGGGTTGAGCCTCGGGCATGGCGCGGGCGATGGCGTCGATGCCCTGGCATCTGCGGTCAATCTCTACCAGCCGGGCAAAGGGGGCAAGGTCGCATCCCCAGCGCCGCGCGTTGTAAAGCTGGCCCACGAGGCAGAGATCGGCCAGCCCGGGGGCATCGGAGAAGCAAAACGGCGTGTCGGCGCGGATCAGCGCCTGGAAGGCGGTGAAGCCTTCGGTCATCCAGTGGTTCATCCAGGCGACGGCCTCGTCCTGGGAATGGCCCATGGACCTGAGGCGGTTGATCACCTTGAGGTTGTTGACCGGGTGGATGTCGAGCGCGATCTGGTCGGCGGCGGCCTTGACATGGGCGCGCGCCACCGGGTCTTGCGGCAGCAGCGGCGGTTGGGGATGGACCGTCTCGAGGTAGTCGAGAATCGCCATCGACTGGGTCAGCACGGTGCCATCGTCGAGCACCAGCGCCGGGACGCCCTGGCCGGGGTTGACCGCGCGGTAGGCCTCGGAGCGCTGGTCGCCGGCGACGAGGTCGACCGGGACGATCTCATGGGCGAGGCCCTTGAGGTTCAGCGCCGCGCGCAGGCGCAGCGAGGTGGTCGAACGCCAGTAGGAATAGAGTTTCATGTCCGCTCCAATGTCATGTCAGGTCCGGCACGGCCCATCGGGCGCGCCGCGGTCGGGCAGGGGCCGTCACCGGCGGGGGCCGTCGCTGTCCTCGCGCTCGGCGGCATTGCGCCGCGCCACCGCCCGGATCAGCCAGACGAAGACTACCAGAACCGGCAGGATGACCAGCAGTTTCAATGCGGCGCCGCTCATCTGCAAGGCTTCCTTTCGTCAGGGGCAAGGGACGGGCGCAGGTCGGCCCGGACCGGATGCGCCAAGGCGCATGGCCCGCCCGGGCGTTTCAGACCCGTCCGCCTGCGCGACAGGATGGACCATGCCCGCGGGCCCGACAAGGGCGGCGGCCAGTGCCGGGGGCGCTGGCGGCCGCGTGGGTCACTTCTTGCCGGGGGTGCCGTCGAACTTCTTCTCGAGCGAGGCCCAGCAGTCGATGTAATCGTCCTGCAAGGGGGCTTCCTTGCCGGCGAACTCGGTCAGGTGCTGCGGGAAGCGGGTCTCGAACATGAAGGACATGGTGTTGTCGAGCTTCTCGGCCTTCAGATCGGCATTGGACGCGCCTTCAAAGGCGGTCCGGTCCGGCCCGTGCGGCAGCATCATGTTGTGGAGGCTCATGCCGCCGGGCACGAAACCCTGGGGTTTCGCGTCGTACTGGCCATAGATATTGCCCATCAGCTCGGACATGATGTTCTTGTGGTACCACGGGGGGCGGAAGGTGTTCTCGGCCACCATCCAGCGCTCGCGGAACAGCACGAAGTCGATGTTCGCGGTGCCCGGCACGCCCGAGGGCGCGGTCAGCACGGTGAAGATCGACGGATCGGGATGGTCGAAGAGGATCGCGCCGACCGGGCAATAGGTGCTCAGGTCGTACTTGTAGGGCGTGTAATTGCCGTGCCAGGCCACCACGTCGAGCGGCGATTGCGCGATCCGGGTCTCGTGGAACTGGCCGCACCACTTGACGGTCAGGGTCGAGGGCACCTCGCGGTCCTCGTAGGCCGCCACCGGCGCCTTGAAATCGCGCGGGTTGGCCATGCAGTTGGCGCCGATCGGGCCGCGGCCCGGAAGCTCGAATTTCTGGCCGTAGTTCTCGCAGACGAAGCCGCGGCAGGGGCCGTCCAGCACTTCGACGCGGTAGACGAGGCCGCGCGGGATGATGGCGATCTCGCCGGGCTCGAGGTCGATCACGCCCAACTCGGTGGCAAAGCGCAGCTTGCCCTGCTGCGGCACGACCAGAAGCTCGCTGTCGGCCGAGAAGAAATAGGCGTCGACCATCGATTCGGTGACCAGGTAGATATGGCTGGCCATGCCGACCTGGGTATTGACGTCACCCGCGGTGGTCATGGTGCGCATGCCGGTCAGCCAGGTCAGCCCCTCGTCGCCCATCGGCACCGGATCCCAGCGGTACTGGCCCAGGCTGGTGACATCCTCGACCACATGCGGCGCGCTGACCCAATAGGGCAGGTCGAGCCGGGTGTAGCGGTGCGAATGCTTGACCGAGGGCCGGATGCGATAGCACCAGGTCCGCTCGGGGATATGGGCGGTGAAGGCGGTGCCGCTGAGCTGTTCGCCGTAAAGCCCGTAGTTGCACTTCTGCGGCGAGTTCATGCCCTGGGGCAGCGCGCCGGGCAGGGCCTCGGTCTCGAAGTCATTGCCGAAGCCGGGCATGTAGCCGGGCACCGTGCCGACCGGGGTGTCGGCCTGGATGAGCGGGGCGGATTGGGGGGTGTCTTTCATGGCATATCCTCCTGTTGGGCGGACAGTTAATAGTTGATTTTGTAACTAACAATGGCTATCCGGGCGCCATGACGAAAAAAGACGACTTCGACCTGCATCTTTTCCTGCCTTACCTTCTGAACCAGGCGGCAGAGGCGGCGTCGTACGGGTTTCAGCGAATCTACAAGGACCGTTATGGCATGTTGCGCACCGATTGGCGGGTGCTGTTTCATCTTGGCATCCATGGCCGGATGACGGCGCGCGACATCGGGCGCATGGCGCGGGTCCACAAGACCAAGATCAGCCGGGCGGTGGCGCGGCTTGAGGCGCGGCGCTTCCTGCAGCGCGAGGAAGACCCGGCGGACCGGCGGATCGAGAACCTGACGCTGACCCCGGCGGGGCAGGCGGCCTACCGCGATCTGCACGCGGTGGCGGAAAGCTACGAGGCGGATCTGCTGCGCGATCTCGCGCCCGGCGAGGCGGAGGTGCTGCGCAAGGTGCTGCACCGGCTGGCCGAACGCTCGGTCGTGACGAGGGGCTGACGCCGCGCCCGGCGGGATGGGTGCTTGCCATTGGCGCCGGGATCGGGGCAACTCGGCCCATGTTCCAGGCCAAGACCCACAACCCGCCGCTGGCCATCGCGCTGATGCTGGGCGCCACCGCCTTCATCGCCACCTCCACCGCCTTTGCCAAGGCGCTGGGGACCGGGGTTCATGGCGCGCCGATGCATCCCTTGCAGATCACCTTCGGGCGGTTTCTCTTTGCCGGGCTCTTCTTTGCGCTGGTGGTGGCTGTGATGCGGCCGGGCTTTACCCGGGTGCATTGGGGGCTGCACCTGCAACGCACGGGCTGCGGCTGGGGCGGGGTGACGCTGATGTTTGCCGCGGTGGCGGCGATTCCGCTGGCGGATGCCACGGCGATCTCGTTTCTCAACCCGGTCTTCGCGATGATCCTCGCCATCCCGCTGCTGGGTGAAAGGGTCGGGCCGGTGCGCTGGGCCGCCGCCGCGCTGGCCTTTTGCGGCGCGCTGGTGCTCTTGCGGCCCGCCGGCACCGCGGCGGTCCAGCCCGGCGCGCTGCTGGCGCTGGGCGCGGCGCTGGCGCTGGGTCTCGAGGTGATCTTCATCAAGCGGCTCGCGGGCCGCGAGGGCCCGTTGCAGGTGCTGCTGGTCAACAACGGCATCGGGCTGGCGATTGCCGGCGCGGTGGGGCTTTGGGTCTGGCGCGCGCCCGAGCCGCGGCAATGGCTGGCCATGGCCGGGGTCGGCCTGTCGATGGCGCTGGCGCAAAGCTGCTACATCAACGCGGTGGCGCGGGCCGAGGCAAGCTTCGTGGTGCCGTTCAGCTATGCCACGCTGCTTTTCGCGGCGCTGATCGACGCCCTGGTCTTCGGCGTGCTGCCCTTGCCCGCGTCGATCCTGGGCGCGGCGATCATCATTGCCGGGGGCGGGCTGCTGGCCTGGCGCGAGGGGCGGGCGCGGGGAAGGGCGACCTCGCCCCAGCCCAACGCGGAGTGACCGATCCATCGATGGATCGGTCCCGATCCGTGGCCGGATCGGCGGCGCTCAGGATTTCAGCCGCGTGCCCCGGCGGAACATCACCCAGGCCAGCCAGGCCACGACGGCGACCGAGGCCACCGAGACCGCAAGGCCCAGCCAGATGTTGCTGTCCGAGACGCCCAGCACCCCGTAGCGCCCGCCGTCGATCAGGTAGAACATCGGGTTGAAGCGGGTGATCTCGCGCAGCACCGGCGGCAGCGCCTCGACCGAGTAGAAGGTGCCCGACAGGAAGGCCAGCGGCGTGACGATGAAATTGGTGATCGCCGCCATCTGGTCGAACTTCTGCGCCACGATCCCGGCCATGATGCCCAGCCCCGACAGGAAGGCCGCGCCCAGCACCACATAGATCAGCGCGATCAGCGGATGCGCCAGCCCGATGCCCAGCACCAGCCAGAGGCTGGCCGAGATCACCGTGGCCACCACCAGCCCGCGGGCGATGCCGCCGGCGAAATAGCCGATCACCAGTTCCATCGGCGACAGGGGCGGCATCAGCGTGTCGACGATATTGCCCTGCACCTTGGATACCATGATCGAGGACGAGGTATTGGCAAAGGCGTTCTGGATCACCGTCATCATCAGGATGCCCGGCGCGATGAAATGGGTGAAGGGCATGCCCATCACGTCGCCCCGGCGCGGGCCGATGGCGATCGAGAAGATCACCAGGAACAGCCCCGCCGTCACCAGCGGCGCCAGCAGCGTCTGGGTCCAGACCACCAGGAAGCGCTGCACCTCGCGCTGGCAGAGCGTCAGCAGCCCCAGCCAGTTCACCCGCCCGAAGCGGCGCACACCCATGGCGGCCTTGCCCGTGGTCTCGATTGCCTGTGTCATTGCGTGATCTCCCCAGCCGATTCGCGGACTTGTAACTCGGACAGCAGTGACTAAAATAGGGGGCAGTCAGAAATTACCAGGGCGGCCCGGGCTCGGGCCGCTCTTGTTCGTAAGGATACCGCATGGCCTGGACCGATGAACGCGTGGAATTGCTCAAGAAGATGTGGAGCGAAGGGCAATCCGCCAGCCAGATCGCCAAGGAGTTGGGCGGGGTCACCCGCAACGCGGTGATCGGCAAGGTCCATCGCCTGGGCCTGTCGAACCGCGCCGGGGCCGCGCCCGCCGCCAAGGCCGAGCCTGCCGCCGCCGCCGCCAAGCCGGCCAAGCCCGAGGCCAAGCCCAAGCCCGCGCCCAAGGCCGAGGCCAAGCCGCGCCCTGAACCCGAGGTGGAGGAAACCGCCGTGGCCAAGCCCGCGACCCCTGCGCGCCGCCAGATCATTCCCGCCGGCCAGCCCCTGCCGCCGCAGCCTTCGGCCAACGAGATCAGCCCCGAGGCGCTGGCCCGGGTCAGCGAGATCGAGAAGAAGGCCAAGCGGCTGACGCTGATGGAATTGACCGAACGCACCTGCAAATGGCCGGTGGGCGACCCCGCGACCGAGGATTTCTGGTTCTGCGGTCTGCCGGTGCAACAGGGCAAGCCCTATTGCGAGGCGCATGTCGGCGTGGCCTTCCAGCCGATGTCCTCGCGCCGCGACCGCCGCCGCTGAGCGCCGGCGCCGGGTCAGGCCCGTGCCTTTAGCGCTTTTGTTCGCCTGCCGCAGCGGATATTCAAGGCGCGACTGACCAAGGGGGTGTGTGCCATGTCCAACGATCTTTTCAATTCCTTCATGACCGGCCCCGATGAAAAGGGCCGGTTCGGCATCTACGGCGGGCGCTTCGTGTCGGAAACCCTGATGCCGCTGATCCTGTCGCTGGAAGAGGAATACGAGAAGGCCAAGACCGACAAGAGCTTCTGGGACGAGATGGAGTATCTCTGGAAGCACTACGTCGGCCGCCCCAGCCCGCTCTATTTCGCCGAGGGCCTGACCGAGCGGCTGGGCGGCGCCAAGGTCTATCTCAAGCGCGACGAGCTGAACCACACCGGCGCGCACAAGATCAACAACGTGCTGGGCCAGATCCTGCTGGCGCGGCGCATGGGCAAGACCCGGATCATCGCCGAGACCGGGGCAGGCCAGCACGGCGTCGCGACGGCAACGGTCTGCGCCAAGTTCGGGCTGAAATGCGTGGTCTACATGGGCGCGCATGATGTCGAGCGGCAAAAACCCAACGTCTTCCGCATGCGCCTGCTGGGCGCCGAGGTGGTGCCGGTGACCTCCGGTCGCGGCACGCTCAAGGATGCGATGAACGACGCGCTGCGCGACTGGGTCACCAATGTGCGCGATACGTTCTACTGCATCGGCACGGTGGCGGGCCCGCATCCCTATCCGGCCATGGTCCGCGATTTCCAGTCGATCATCGGCAAGGAAGCCAAGGAACAGATGATGGAGGCCGAGGGCCGTCTGCCCGACACGATCATCGCCGCGATCGGCGGCGGGTCGAACGCCATGGGTCTGTTCCATCCCTTCCTCGACGACAAGGAGGTGCGCATCATCGGCGTCGAGGCGGGCGGCAAGGGCGTCACCGAGAAGATGGAGCATTGCGCCTCGCTCACCGGCGGACGCCCCGGCGTGCTGCACGGCAATCGCACGTACCTGTTGCAGGACGACGACGGGCAGATCCTCGAGGGCTATTCGATCTCTGCGGGCCTGGATTACCCCGGCATCGGGCCGGAGCATTCCTGGCTGCATGACACCGGCCGCGCCGAATACGTGGCGATCACCGACAAGGAGGCGCTGGAGGCCTTCCAGCTTTGCTGTGCGGCGGAAGGCATCATCCCGGCGCTCGAGCCCTGCCATGCGCTGGCGCATGTGATGAAGATCGCGCCGGACCTGCCCAAGGACCACCTGATCATCATGAACATGTGCGGCCGCGGCGACAAGGACATCTTCGCCGTCGCCAAGCACCTGGGCTTCGACATGGACGAAGCTGACTGAGCCACGCTGCCGCTGGGCACCCAAATTCCTTCGAAGGAATTTGCAAATCTTTTTGGAAAAGATTTGGCGCCCGGCGGCCACCCCTAGCCCCATTCCCGACCTTGCGCTAAACGGGGCCGGATGAAGCCGCAGAGTTGCCCATGACACGCCATCTCATCACCTCCGCCATTCCCTATATCAACGGCATCAAGCACCTCGGCAATCTCGTCGGCTCGCAGCTGCCCGCCGACCTCTACGCCCGATACCAGCGCGCCCGCGGCAACGAGGTGATGTTTCTCTGCGCCACCGACGAACACGGCACCCCCGCGGAACTGGCCGCCGCGAAAGCCGGCAAGCCGGTGGCGGAATACTGCGAGGAGATGCACGCCGTCCAGGCCGAGATCGCCCGCGGCTTTCGCCTGTCGTTCGATCATTTCGGCCGCTCCTCGAGCCCGCAGAACCACCGGCTGACCCAGCATTTCGCCGGTCGTCTGGCCGATGCCGGGCTGATCCGCGAGGTCAGCGAGAAACAGGTCTATTCCAATGCCGATGGCCGCTTCCTGCCCGACCGCTATATCGAGGGCACCTGCCCGAACTGCGCCTACGACAAGGCGCGCGGCGACCAATGCGAGAATTGCACCAAGCAGCTTGACCCCACCGACCTGATCGAGCCGCGCAGCGCCATTTCCGGCTCCACCGACCTGGAGGTGCGCGAGACCAAGCACCTCTACCTCAAGCAGTCCGGCATGCGCGACGAGCTGAACGCCTGGATCGACAGCAAGACCGACTGGCCGATCCTCACCACCTCGATCGCCAGGAAATGGCTGAACGACGGCGACGGCTTGCAGGACCGGGGCATCACCCGCGATCTCGACTGGGGCATTCCGGTGAAGAAGGGCGATGAGGACTGGCCGGGGATGGAGGGCAAGGTCTTCTATGTCTGGTTCGACGCGCCCATCGAATATATCGCCTGTGCGGGCGAATGGGCCGAGGCGCACGGGCTGGACGATGCCGCTTGGCAACGCTGGTGGCGCACCGACATGGGCGCGGACGACGTGCGCTATACCCAGTTCATGGGCAAGGACAACGTGCCCTTCCACACGCTCAGCTTTCCGGCGACGATCCTGGGCAGCGGCGAGCCCTGGAAGCTGGTCGATTACATCAAGTCGTTCAACTACCTCAACTACGATGGCGGCCAGTTCTCCACCTCGCAGGGCAGGGGTGTCTTCATGGACCAGGCGCTGGCCATCCTGCCGGCGGATTACTGGCGCTGGTGGCTGCTGAGCCATGCGCCCGAAAGCTCGGATGCCGAGTTCACCTGGGAGAATTTCCAGGCCTCGGTGAACAAGGATCTGGCGGATGTGCTGGGCAATTTCGTCAGCCGCGTGACCAAGTTCTGCCGCTCGAAGTTCGGCGAAGCGGTGCCCGAGGGCGGCACCTGGGGCGCGCGGGAAGAGGCGTTGATCGGCCATCTGACCGAGCAGCTCAAGGCCTACGAGGGCCATATGGAGGCCATCGAGGTGCGCAAGGCCGCCGCCAGCCTGCGGGCGATCTGGGTGGCGGGCAACGAGTATCTGCAGGACGCCGCGCCCTGGTCGACCTTCAAGACCGACCCCGATCAGGCGGCGGCGCAGATCCGGCTGGCGCTGAACCTGATCCGCTTTTACGCGGTGATCTCGCGCCCCTTCATCCCCGATGCCGCGGCCCAGCTGCTGCAGGCCATGCAGACCGGGGACGACAGATGGCCCAATGATCTGACCGAGACGCTGGGCCTGCTGGCGCCGGGCCATGCCTTCACCGTGCCCGATGTCACCTTCCGCAAGATCACCGATGAGGAACGCGAAGCCTGGCAGGTGGAATTTTCCGGCACGCGCGGCTGATCGGACACAGGTGCCGCGCGGCGATTGCCTGCCGCCGGCCAGAACCAGCCCCGGGCCCGCCCGGGGCTTTTTCCATTTGTTAACAAAAGCTTGACGCGCGCGTTTGCGCCCGCAGGCCGGGGAAATCATCCACAGGCTGTGGACAATTTATCAACTATCCTGTTTTATCAAACAAAAACAAAGCCTTGACCTGCCATATTTTGACCCCAAACTGGCAACAATCTTAGATGTACTTGAAATGCACAATTTGGACGCGCCACCCGGCCGCCCCGTGCCAGTACATGGAGACGACGCATATGACTACGAAGTCGATCAAGACAGCCCTCGCCCTGTCGTTCGTGGCGGCAATGACCCCCCCGGCCATGGCGGCGAACACGGCCACGGGCAATCTGTCGGTCGCGGCCGTGGTGGCCGATACCTGCATCATCGCCGCCGGAACGCCGCTGTCCTTTGCCACCATCAACACCGGCGCAGTGTCGAACCAGGTGACCCCGGGCGTCGTCACGGTGACCTGCACCGCCTCGCGGTCGTCGGTGACCGTCAGCCTCGGCGGCGGCGAAAACGAAAGCGGCGGCACGCGGCGGATGAGTTCGACCGGCGGCGATTACCTGCCCTACAACGTGTTCACCGACAGCGGCCATTCCAGCCAGGTCGCCGTCGACGGCACGCTCTACGACGAAGGGATCACCGCGGCGGTGCCGCAGCTGATCCCGGTCTACGGCCAGATCCCGGTCGGTGCCTATAACGCCGGCGTCTATTCCGACACGCTTCTGGTCACGCTGACCTATTGATCCCGCCTCGAGCAGTACAACAAGAACAAGGGACAAAATTATGAAACGCACCCATCTTTTCACCGGCGCCAGGCGCGCCGTCCTGGCAACGGCGCTGATCCTTTCGCCGGTGCTGGCCCAGGCCGAAAGCATCGCCGTCTCGCCCACCCGGCTGATGGTGCCCAACAAGGGCCAGCAGACCACGCTGACCGTGACCGCGGGGGGCCGCGAGACCTCGGTCGTGCAATTGCGCGTGGTGGCCTGGAATCCGCGCCACGACCCCGACCGCGTCAAGCCCACCCGCGACGTGGTCATCAGCCCGCCGCTGGCCAAGCTGCGCCCGCGCCAGGAGCTGACGGTGCGCCTGGTGCGGACCAAACGGCGCGCGGTGCGCGGCCAGGAATGCTACCGCGTGCTGGTCGACCGGCTGCCGGGCAAGGAGCAGAGCGGCAAGGCCGTCAAGCTCCAGGTCCGGCATTCCGTGCCGCTCTGCTTTTCCTCCTGACCTTGCATCAGGCTGACCGGTCCGGCGTTGCTGTCCCCGGGGGCAGAAACGCCGCCGGTCCGGTGCCATGCGCGTAGCCCGCTTTGCATATCCCGCCCTTGCGCTCGGCCTTGCCGCCGTTGCCGCCGCCGAGAGCCTTGACCAGGCCGACCTGCCGGTCAATGCCGAGGTCAGCGCAGATCTGGGCGGCGAGCCATTGCCGCTGTTTCTCGAGGTCACGATCAACGGCAAGCCGACCGAGTTGATCGCCGAGTTTGCCGCCAGCCTCGATGGCAGCAACATGACCGCCTCGCGCAGCGAGCTGAAGGAGTTGGGCATCCGCCCGCCCAGGGGCCTGTCGGCGCATGTCGCCCTGGCCGATATCGAAGGCCTGAGCTATCGCTACGACGCCGAGGCCCAGGCGCTTTTCATCGAGGCGCCGCACGAGGTGCTCCTGCCCGACGTGGTCTCGGCCGCCTATGCCCCGGATTTCGAGCCTGCCGACGAAGGTCATGGCGCAGTGCTGAACTACTCGCTGGTCGGCGATTACGGGCTTGGCGAGACCTATGAAAGCTATGACGGCACCGTTTCGGCCAGTCTCGATGGCTGGGTCTTTGCGCCGCTGGGCCGGCTCGGCTCGACCGCCTTTCTCAGTCAGCCCCTGGGCGAGGGGCAGGAGGGCAAGGCGCTGCGGCTGGAAACCGCCTTTACCGCCGACATGCCCGACAAGGCGCTGACCTTCACGCTGGGCGATTTCACCTCTTCCGGCCCGTCCTGGGCGCGCCCGATCCGCATGGGCGGGGTCGAGCTGCGACGCGACTTCTCGCTGCGCTCGGACCTGGTGACCGACCAGCGGTTCTCCTGGTCCGGTGCCGCGGCGGTGCCCTCGTCGGTGGATGTCTTCATCGAGAATTCGCGGGTCTTCTCGGCCCAGGTCGATGACGGCCCCTTCCGGCTCGAGGATGTGCCGGTGCAGGGCGGCGGCGATGCCGAGATCGTGGTGCGCGGCGTCGACGGGCAGGTCAGCCGCCGCACGGTGTCGTTCTTTTCCTCGTCCAACCTGCTCAAGAAGGGCATGGCGGATTACGCGTTGGCGCTGGGCCATGCGCGCGAAGGCTTCGGCTTCGAGAGCGGCGCCTATGGCGAGGCGGCGATCTTCACCGGCAGCCTGCGCTACGGGCTGACCGAGAAGGTCACCGTCGATGCCCATTACAGCGCCACCGACCGGCTGCAGCTGGCCGGGGCAGGCGTGACCGCGGTGCCGCTGGCGCTGGGCGAGGTGCGGCTGGCCTTGGCCACCAGCGAGTTTGACGGCCGCAGCGGCAGCTTCGCCCGGCTTGATCTGCAGACCGAGATTGCCGGGGTCTCGCTGCGCACCTCCTCGACGCGCACCGATCCGGGCTTTGCCGACCTGGCTTACGTGACCGGGCTGGATTACCTCGGCCAGGCGGGCGGCACCGAAGGCTCGCTGCTCGAGGTGCCGCGGGCGCAGGACGTGGTCAGCCTGTCGATCCCGGTGACCCGCGCGCAGCGGCGGCTGGGCCTGTCCTACGTCAGCGCCGAGCGCGAGAATTCGCGCGACGAGCTGGCCTCGGTCTCCTTCGGGTCGTCGCTGGGCGGCGGACGCGGGGCCTTCAGCCTCAACGGCAGCTACAATTTCGAGACCGAGGACCTGCGGGTCTCGCTTGGCCTCTCGATGAAGCTGGGCAAGCGCACCTATGCCCAGGCCACGGCCTATCGCGACGGTTCGGGGCGCGAGACGCAGGATCTTTCGGTCAGCCGGACCATGGGCGAGGGCGTCGGCGCCTGGGGCTATCACCTGCAGGCGGCGCATCGCGACGACACCACGCCGGTCCGGCTGAAGGGCGATTACCGCAGCCGCTACGGCGAGGCCACGGCGGAGGTTCAGAGCCAGGGCACAGGCACCTACCTGCGCGGCCAGCTCGACGGCGCGGCGGCCTGGACCGGCGGCGCCTTTGCCATGGGCAACCAGGTCCGCGACGGTTTCGCGGTGGTCGACGTGGGCGTGCCGGATGTGCCGGTCTACCTCGACAACCGCCCCGTGGCGCGCAGCAATGCGCGCGGCCGGGTGCTGGTCGGCGGGCTCAACGCCTATCGCCGCAACCGGCTGTCGGTCAACGTGCGCGACCTGCCGGAGGAGGCCTCGCTCGGGGTCTCGGCGGCGGACATGGTGCCGCAGCGCGGCGCGGGGCAATACGTGAGCTTTGGCGGCACGGACGCGGGCGGCGTGCTGGTGGTGCTGCGCGATGGCGCGGGCCGGGTGCTGCCGGCGGGCACGGTGGTCGAGGTCAATGGACGCAGCGAAGAGGCCTATGTCGGCTATGACGGCGAGACCTGGATCGAGGGGCCGAAGGCGCGCAATACGCTGAAGGCCGCTCTGCCCGGTGGCACCTGCACCGCGCGGTTCACCTATGTGGCAAGCGAGGCGCTGCAGGACGTGATCGACCCGGTGGAGTGCCTCTAGATGCTGCGTCTGCTCTTTCTTCTGGCGCTGTTCTGCATCGGCCTGATCGGCGCTGGCCCGGCGCGGGCGGCGACCTGCGAGGCGCAGATGAGCGACATTGCCTTCGGCGCGGTCAGCCTGCGGGCGGGGGCGGTGAACCGCACCACCGGCAGCCTGACGGTCAGCTGTTCCAACGCGCTGGTCTCGGCGGTGGGGGTCTGCATCCGCTTCGGGCCGGGATCGGGCGGCGCGGGCAGCGGCAATGCCCCGCGCTACATGACCGGCCCCACCGGCCAGTCGCTGGGCTGGCAGATGCGGCTGGGCGGGCATGGCCAGGCCTTCGGCACGCTGAACCGGATCTACCTGCTGGTGCCGGTGGTGCTGGGCAGCGGCCAGGCGACGGTGCCGATCTTTGCCGAGATCCTCGGCACCGGCACGGAATTCGACACCGGCGCCTATCAGTCGGTCTTTGCCGGCCAGCCGCAGGTCGAGATGAGCTACGGCATCCTCAGTTGCGATCTGTTTGGCCAGAGCCATCCGGTGCCCGAGTTCCGGGTCAGCGCCGAAACCGTCGCCAGTTGCGAGTTGGACGTGGGCGCGCTGAACTTCGGCCGGATCACCGGGCTGGCCACCGGCCCCGCCGATGCCGAGGCCGCGGTGGATATCCGCTGCACCGCCGGGGCGGGCTATTCGGTGTCGCTCGGGCTGGGCAATGGCGTCGGGGTCGGCGATCCGGCCTATCGGCGGTTGCAGGGCGTTCTGGGCACGCTGACCTACGGGCTGTTCCGCGATGTCGGGCGCACCATGGTCTGGGGCGAGGCCCCGTCCCAGCGCGCCCAGGGCACCGGCACGGGCTACAACCAGCGCTACCAGGTCTACGGGCGGATCTACCAGGGCCAGGCAACCCAGATCGGCAGCTACAGCGATTCGGTGGTGGTGACAGTGCATTACTGAGACCCGCCGGGGGCCCGCGCCGACAAGGGCCCCCATGCGAGACGCGCCCCGGGCTTGACCCGGGGCCTCCACGCCCGCGCGGGACAGGAGGCCCCGGGTCAGGCCCGGGGCGCGGGGTGTTCGCGTCGACCGTTGCGGATCGGGGGTGACCCGGCAACGGAAGGGGCTCAGGCGGCCTTGATCTCGACCAGCTCGATGGCAAAGGTCAGGTCCTTGCCGGCCAGCGGGTGGTTGGCGTCCAGCGTCACCTGCTCGTCGGTGACTTCGACCACCGTCACCGGCATCACCTGGCCGGTCGGCGTCTGGACCTGCAACTGGGTGCCGAGGTCGAGCGGGATGTCGCCGGGGATCTCGCCGCGCGGCACCGCCTGGCGCGCATTGGGGTCAAGCTGGCCATAGGCGTCGTCGGCGGCAACCTCGACCACCTTCTTGTCGCCCACCGCCATGCCGGGGATCGCCTGGTCGAGACCGGGGATGATCTGGCCGGATCCGACCTGGAATTCCAGCGGGTCGCGGCCTTGCGAACTGTCGAATGTGGCGCCGTCGGCCAGCGTTCCGGTATAATGAATTGCGACAGTGTCGCCAGATTTGACCTGGGTCATGCGATCTCCGAAAGGGTGGGGAATGAAGTCGGGAGGCCGCCGCCCCGGCGGGTGCTCCGAATGAGAGCGCAATGATAACGACCCGGGCAGGGATTCGCAAACCATCGGGTCAAACCCCGCCGACCGCGGCGCGAAAAGCCATATTTGCCGTGTGCCGGTTTGCCATCCGGGTTAAGGTGTCCTGACCCTTTTTGCCCCCGTCGGTTGTGCGCCTTCGACACCCCGGGGGCCCTGAACCGCGAAAGACCACAGCAGTGACGCATGATTCGGCAGCATTGGACGGGCTCGAGGCCTTTGCCTTCATCGATGCCTTGCAGGACGAGGTGGCGATCCTCGATGCGCAGGGCCGGATCGTGGCGGTCAACACGGCCTGGACCCGGTTCGCCGCCGCCAATGGCGGCGATGCCGAGACCGGCTACCTGGGGGTGAACTACCTTGCCATCTGCCATGGCGCCGAGGGCGCCTCGGATGCCGCCGCGCGGCAGATCCCGGAGGGCTTTGCCAAGGTGCTGCGCACCGGCCAGCCGTTTCGCTGCGAATATCCCTGCCACAGCCCGACGATGAAGCGCTGGTTCGAGTTGACCGCCTGCCGCCTGACCCATGCGGGCGGCGATTTCCTGATCGTGCAGCACCGCAACATCACCAGCCGCAGGATCGAGCGCGAGGAGGTCGAGGCCGCCTTCGTGCAGGCCAATGCCATGTCCGCGCTGATCGCGACGACCAATGACGCGGTCATCGCCTATGACCTCGAGGGCCGGATCGTCACCTGGAACCCGGCGGCCGAGAAGCTCTATGGCTACAGCAAGGACGAGGCGATCGGCCAGTCGCTGGAACTGCTCTACCCGGAGAACTGGCCGAAACGGGTCAGCCAATACCGCGACGAGATCCTTGCCGGCACGCTCGAGGATTTCGAGGCCGCCCGGGTGGCCCGGGACGGCACCGTGCGCGAGGTCTGGATCTCCTGCGCGCCGATCCGCAGCCCCGACGGAGAGGTGATCGCCATCTCCAACATCCACCGCGACGTGACCGAGGTGCGCCGGGCCGAAAAGGCGCGCGAGATGATCGCCCATGAGGTGATCCACCGCGCCAAGAACATGCTCCAGATCGTCTCGGCCATCCAGCGCCAGACCGCGCGGCGCGAAACCACGCTGGACGGCTTCGTCACCGCCTTCGAGGCGCGCATCCAGTCGCTGGCGAAATCCACCGACCTGCTGGTCGGCAGCGCCTGGACCACGGTCTCGCTCAGCCAGCTGGTCGACCGCCACCTCGAGCCTTTCGTCGCGGCCGGCGACGGGCGGGTCGAGATCCTCGGCCCCGATATCGACCTGCGCCCGCAATGCGTCCAGACCATCGGCATGGCGCTGCATGAACTGGCGACCAACTCGGTCAAGCATGGCGCGCTCAAGGGCGGCGACGGGCGGGTCGGCATCCGCTGGTCGCTGGATGCGTCAAAGGCGCCGTCCGAGCTTTGCCTGTCCTGGGCCGAGACCGGGCTGACGCTGGAACGTCCCGACCCCGCCGCCGCGGGCTTCGGCAGCACGGTGCTGACCAACCTCGCACGCTCGATGCTGGCGGCAGAGACCGTCTATGACATCGGCGCCGAGGGCGTGACCTGGTCGATCCGCGTGCCGGACGAGCATTTCAGCCTGCCGGCCTGAGAACCGGGGACAGGCGGGGACTGGCAATTGCCGCGTCCATCGGCATGATGGGCGCCAGAGCAACCGGACCGGACCCGCCCATGACCATCACCACCTGCATCTTCGACGCCTATGGCACGCTCTTCGACGTCGGCGCCGCCGCCCGCCTGGCCGCCGGCGAGCCGGGCCAGGGGCACTGGGCCGCGACATGGCCCGCGCTGGCCGCGGACTGGCGGCTGAAACAGCTGCAATACAGCTGGCTGCGCGCGATCACCGGCGACCATTGCTCGTTCTGGCAGGTCACGCAGGACGGGCTGGACTGGGCGCTCGAGCGCCACGGGCTGGCGGATGACGCGGAATTGCGCGAACGGCTGCTGGCGCTTTACTGGGAGCTTCAGGCCTACCCGGAAGTGCCGCAGATGCTGGCCACGCTGAAGGCGGCGGGCAAGGCGACGGCGATCCTGTCGAACGGGTCGCCCGACATGCTGGGCGGCGCGGTCGAGAGCGCCGGGCTGGGCGAGATGCTCGACGCTGTGCTCTCGGTCGAGGCGGTGGGCATCTTCAAACCCGCCGCCCGCGTCTATGACATGGTGGGCCAGCGCTTCGGCTGCGCCCCGGGCCAGGTGCTCTTCGTGTCCTCCAACGGCTGGGACGTGGCCGGAGCCGCGGCCTATGGGTTCCGCACCGTCTGGGTCAACCGCGCGGACGAGCCGGTCGACCGGCTGCCGGGCCGGCCAGAGCTGATCCGGGCCGATCTGACCGATATTCCAAACCTCGCAGGAGCGTGATTCATGCCGACCTTCCAGACCTCCGACGGGCTGACGCTGTTTTACGAAGACGAGGGCGCGGGCCTGCCGCTGCTCTGCCTTTCGGGGCTGACCCGCGACAGCCGCGACTTTGCCTATGTGCTGCCGCACCTGAGCGGCTGCCGGGTGATCCGGCTGGACTACCGCGGGCGGGGCAAGTCGCAATTCGCCGAGGATCCGCTGAGCTATTCCGTCCCGCGCGAGGCGATGGACGTGGTGGAATTGCTCAAAGCTCTGGGGCTTGAGAGCGTGGCGATCCTCGGTACCTCGCGCGGGGGGTTGGTGGCCATGGCACTGGCCGCCACCGTGCCGCAGATGCTGCGCGGCGTGGCGCTGAACGACATCGGGCCGGAGATCGCACCCGAGGGGCTGGAGGTCATCATGGGCTATCTCGGCAAGCCGCCCGTCTGGACAAGCTACGAGGAGGCCGCCGCCGCGCGCCCCGGCGTCATGACGGGCTTTGCCAATGTGCCCGCCGCGCGCTGGCGTGCCGAGGTCGAGAAGTTCTTCGACCGGACCGACGCGGGCCTGGCGCTGACCTATGACCCGAGGCTGCGCGAGGCGGTGATCGCCGGGGGCGCGCAGCCTGCGCCCGATCTCTGGCCGATGTTCGACGCGCTGGAGGGCAAGCCGCTGGCGATCCTGCGCGGCGCCAATTCCGACCTGCTCGCCCCCGCGACCCTGGCCGAGATGCAGCGCCGCCGCCCCGATGCCCATGTCGCCGTGGTACCCGACCGCGGCCATGTACCCTTCCTCGACGAGCCCGAAGCGCTGGCCGCGCTGCGGGCCTGGCTGGACCAGATGCGATGAATATCGACCGGATCGAGGCCGCCCGCGCCCGCATCGGCGGGGTCGTGCGCCGCACGCCGCTGCTTTCGTCACCCTTCCTCGACGAGATCGCCGGGCGGCGGGTGCTGGTGAAACCCGAATGCCTGCAACACACCGGCAGCTTCAAGTTCCGCGGCGGCATGGCGGCGCTCTCGGCGCTGGACCCGGAGGTGCGGGCGCGCGGCGTGATCGCCTATTCGTCGGGCAACCATGCCCAGGGCGTGGCGCTGGCGGCGCGGCACTTCGGCGTGCCGGCGGTCATCATCATGCCCGGCGATGCCCCGGCGATGAAGATCGCCAATACCCGCGCTTTCGGCGCCGAGGTGGTGCTTTACGACCGCGAGAGCGACCGGCGCGAAGAGATCGGCGACCGGCTGGCCACCGAGCGCGGGCTTGCGCTGGTCCGGCCTTTCGACGAGCCGGAGGTGATCGCGGGGCAGGGCACCTGCGGGCTGGAGATCGCGGAACAGGCGGCGGACCTGGGCATCACCCGGGCCGAGGTGCTGGTCTGTTGCGGCGGTGGCGGGCTGACCTCGGGCGTGGCGCTGGCGCTGGAGGCGAAGGCGCCCGGCCTGCGCACCCGCCCGGTGGAGCCCGAGGGTTACGACGATACCGCCCGCTCGCTGCTGAGCGGCCAGCGCGAGCGCAACGCGACCGAGGCCGGCGGGCTCTGCGATGCCATCCTGACGCCCAGCCCCGGCGCGCTGACCTTTCCGGTCATGCAGCGGCTTTGCGGGCCGGGGATCGCGGTCAGCGACACGCAGGTGCTGCGCGCCATGGCGCTGGCGTTTTCGCGGCTGAAGGTGGTGGCCGAACCGGGCGGCGCGGTGGCGCTGGCGGCGGCGCTGTTTCACGGCGATGCCCTTGAGGGCGACACGGTGATCGCCACGATCTCGGGCGGCAATGTCGACCCCGCGGTCTTTGCCCGGGCGCTGGATCACCTGCCGGGCTGAGCCGCCGCGGGCACCTGTTCGTGGCAGATCTCCTCGGCCTCGGCCGGGGCCAGCGGCTCTGACAAGAGCGCGCAGAAGCCGCCGCCCGCGGTCACCCGGTGATGCACGCAGTCACGGCAGAGGCCAAAGGCCCGCCCGCCATTGGCCGCCAGCACGCCCGAGAGCAGCGCCCTGAGCCGCGCCTCCAGCTCCGCCTGCGCCCCGGCATCCAGCCCGTCGAGCGCCCGGTCCAGCAGCCCCGCCCTTGCCACCGCGGCGCGGGCTTTTTCGGTCAGCGCGAAGGAGATCGACCGCCGGTCGACCTCGGACCGCAGTTCCGTGACATAGCCCTTGCGCTGCAGGGCTTTCAGCGTCTGCGACATGGTGCCCCGCGTGGTGCCGAGGTAATCGGCCACCTGCGAGGGCGCGCGCGAAAAGCGGTTGGCGCGCGACAGATAGTCCAGCGCGGCGATCTGCGCGGGGTTCAGATCGTCGTGCCAGGTCTCGCCCGCATCCAGCCGCGCAAGGCGGTTGATCAGGCTGCGAATGGTGGGGCGTGGGTCCATGATATCATGATAGCGTGTCGAAATCATCTTTACAACAGTAGCGAGTCGCTATTACCTTGGAGTCATCGACTCGCAAAGGATTGACCCCATGACCCGATTTCTGCTGACTGCGGCCTCTGCCGCACTGCTTGCCTCCGGCGCGCTGGCCGATGGCAGCCATGCCATTGACCAGAAAGGCGCCGTGACCTCGCCCGAAGCATCCGCCACCGTGGCGGATTTCGACATCCTCGCTGCCCATGCCCATCGTGACGGCCGGCACGTCACCTTCCACATGACCACCGCAGGCAACGCCGGGGCCACGACCCCCGATCCGGTGGGTGCGCTGGCCGGGGCGCCGGTGCTCTCCTATGTCTGGCCGACCTCGCTCGACCCGTCTGCGGTGGGCTTCGAGGGCGAGACCGGCATCCTGGCGCTTGCCGCCACCAGCCACCCGGATTTCGACGACACCCCGCTTTACGATGAGGATGGCGACGGCGATCCGGCCAATGACGGGCTGCTCTGGCACAGCCATTGGGTGGTGCTGACCCCGACCGACACCTGCGGCGCGGGCGCGCTGGGCGTGCGCGACATCCCCGAGGGCACCGCCCCGGCGCTGCCGCTGACCTGGCCCGGCCTGCCGCTGTTCATCGACAGCCCCGGCTACACGCCGCTGTTCGACGGGCCCGAGATCACCCTGACGGTGCCGTTTTCGGACCCCGGAGCCCTGGCGGGCGTGGGATACGACGGGGTGACGGCAGCGCTGCGGGTCAATGCCAATATCCATGCGCCGCTGCTGTGCGTGACGGATGTCTTCGACGTGGCCTCGGGCGATCTGAGCCTGCCGGGCCGGATCGAATAGCGCGGCGGCAACCGGTCCAAATCGCGCGAGCGTGACAAAACGCTTGCGCGATACCCGCTCCGGTGGTTTCCTGTTGCTGCATGCCGCTACGTCAGCCGACCCGCGCGGCAAGATCAGGGGGCCGGTCCCGTGCAGGACGATCATCGCCCGAAAAAGCCCGAGGGCTCCGAACAACAGAGCTTTCTGTCCGTCCTCTTTCAGGGGTTTCTGCGCGATACCGCCATGCTCTGGGTCTCGGTGCTGATCGGAACCGTTCTGGGCGCGGTCGTCTGCGTCTATTTCGGCGCGCCGCTGATCTTTTCGTTGCTTGGCGGGGCCCTCGTCATGGCTGTTTACGTCGCCTGGAACAATCTCTAGGCCGGGCCGTCGCCTGCGTCGTCCGCGGGACAGCGCAGGAATGAGGGTTGCGCGGCACCGCGCCGGGTGTTTCCCTTCCTCCAGATGCGCCGGAGGGAGCCCGCGATGACCGATTTCACCATTGCCTCGTTCAACGTCAAGAACCTGATCGGCCCGGACCGGGAATACTATGAATTCCAGGTCTATTCCGCCGAGGAATACGCCTGGAAAAAGGACTGGCTGGCCGATCAGATCCTGACCATGGACGCCGATATCCTGGGCTTTCAGGAAGTTTTCGAGGAAGAGGCGCTGACCGAGGTGGTGGAAGAAGCCGATGCCCGCGGTGCCGCGCTCAATGCCGCCTCGATCCCCGACCGCACGAAGCGCTATCACAAGAAGGCGATCTTTCGCAAACTGGCCTATCGCACCTATGAAAACGCCTCGCTGGCCTTTGCGCCCAACCTCGCGGACGAGGGCGTGCCGGGCCAGCGCCGGCCCGGCGTGGCGCTGCTGTCGCGCTTCGGATTCGAGGGCGACCCGGAGGTGATCCAGGACCTCGACACGCCGCTGGTGATCCCGTTCCAGCCGCTGCGCGGGCTCGATGCCGGCGACAGCGGCCAGTTCACCCTGCATCGCCTTTCGCGCCCCGTTCTCAAGGCGCGCATTCCGGTGGGCAACCGGGTGATCACCGTGTTCAACTGTCACCTGAAATCCAAGCTCGGCGAATACCTCGTGCCGCCGGGCGCGGATTTCGCGCCGGAAGAGGACCTGACCCGCTACGATCCCTTGGGCCGCGCCATGGGTGCGCTGCGCGCGGCGGTGCGGCGCATGGCCGAGGCCTGGGTGCTGCGGCGCGAAATCCTGGCCGAGCTTGACCTCGGCCATCCGGTCATGGTGCTGGGCGATTTCAACGATGGCGAACATGCGGTCAGTTCCGAGATCGTCGCCGGCGAGGTGCCGTTCAGGAATTATTCATGGATGCTGCGCCATGATGCCAGGGACCGCTCGGACCGCTATTCGAAGGAGGAAGACCAACAGATCACCGAGGCCGTGGAACGGGTGCGCCTGCATTCCGCCGAAAGGCTCTTTGTCCGCAAGTCCTTGCGCGACATGGTCTATACCGCGGCCTTCGGCGGCAATTTCCAGTCGATCGACCAGATCTACATGTCGCGCCATTTCCACCCCGACCATGCGGGCCGCATCGGCCAGATGGAATATTTCAGCGTGCTCAACGACCACCTGACCGATGGCAGCCACCCGGAGGCGCCCTACAACAAGCTGGCCTCCGACCACGGGCAGATCATGGCGCATATGCGGCTGAACGGCTGAACGCATATGCGGATAAACCTGAGGGCGGGAATTCCTGACTTTGGCGGCGCGAGGTTCTGCAGTAATTTTTATGCACGTATCTTGCATGTTATTATCAGGAGAGCGGCGGCCCTGTCACAGGTGCTGACCACGCAGGCGATCGCGGCCGCCCGGTATCATTATGGAAATTCTCGACGCGCGCCTCGGTATTCTGGCGCTTCTTGCCGCAACCGGCTACGGGGTTGCCACCATCGGCATGAAACTGGCCTCTGACAGCTGGAGCATTCCGGCCATGGGGCTGATCCTTCTGGGCTTTTTCGCCGCCACCCAGGCCGAGATCGTGCTGATGCGCGGCATCAGCCTCAGCGTGCTCTACCTTGTGATCATCGCCGCGGAAACGCTGATCGTGCTGACCTATGCCTTCAGCATCGGCGAAGGCCTCTCGGCGCGCGAATCGCTGGGCGGCGTGCTGATCTTTGCCGGGCTGGCGGTGGTCTCGCACTGAAGCGCGGCTTTGCCAAACCCCTGCGACCTGATAGTCCTAAGGTCGAAGACACGGGCAAGGGGGTCGTCATGAGCCTGGCAGAGATCAACGGCATCCGCCTGCATTACCGCGAAGACGGCGACCCGCGCGGCGCGCCGGTGGTGTTTTCCAATGCGCTGGGCTGCGATCTTGCGATCTGGGACGCGGTGCTGGCGCATCTGCCGAAGGGCCTGCGCCTGCTGCGCTACGATGCGCGCGGCCATGGGCAAAGCGAGGGGCCGCCGGGCCCCTATGCCATGGGCACCCTGATCCGCGATGCCGAGTCATTGCTCGACTTCCTGGAGATCCGCGACGCGGTTTTCGTCGGCCTGTCGATGGGCGGCATGGTGGGGCAGGGGCTGGCGGTCAAGCGGCTGGACCTCGTGCGCGCGCTGGTGCTGTCGAACACCGCCGCCAGGATCGGCACGCCCGCGCAATGGGACGAACGCATCGCCACGGTCGCGCAGGGCGGCGTCGCGGCCCTGGCCGATGCACTGATGGCGCGCTGGTTCACCCGCGGCTTTCGCGACAGCCCCGCGGCGCAGGCGATCCGCAAGATGCTCGAGGCGCAGGACGCGCAGGGCTATGCCGCCAGTTGCGCGGCGATTTCCGGCACCGATTTCTATACGCCGACCTCCGGGCTGCGCCTGCCCTGTCTCGGCATCGCCGCCAGCGAGGACGGCTCGACCCCGCCGGACCTGGTACGCGAGACCGTCGATCTGATCCCCGGCGCGCGCTTCGAGCTGCTGCGCCGCGCCGGGCACATGGCGCCGGTGGAACGGCCCGAGGCCTTTGCCGCGCTGCTGACCGCGTTCCTGCGCGAGATCGGCCACGTCTGAAATGCCGGCGGTGCATGGCGCCTTTCGCGGCGCGGAATGCGAGTGAACGCTCTCATATCTTGCCCCGCCGCGACAGTCTGATCGACACCCGCCTGCGCGCCTGACCTTGCGTCTTTCAAGTCGCCTTGGGGATTTCGCGGCTTTCCAGAATCCCCCGACGATGGTTCATTGACCGCAAAAGGGAGCGCTATATGCCAAGGATCAAGGCCGCCGTCCTCCGCGACTTCGGAGCCGCCCTGCAGATCGAAGACCTTGTTCTGCGCCCGCCGGGCCCCGGCGAGATCGAGGTGACGCTGGACGCAGTGGCGATCTGCCATTCCGACATTTCCTATGCCGAGGGCGCCTGGGGCGGCACGCTTCCGGCGGTCTATGGCCATGAGGCGGCGGGCCGGATCAGCGCGCTGGGCGACGGGGTCGAACTGCTGTCGGAGGGCGATTTCGTGGTCGTCACCCTGATCAAGCCCTGCGGGCGCTGTCACAATTGCAGCACCGGCCGCCCGGCGATCTGCGAACGCCAGGTGCCCGCCGAGACCAAGCTGACCGATGCCAATGGCGCGCCGGTCGAGGCGGCGATGAACTGCGGCGCCTTTGCCGAGCGGGTGGTGGTGAGCACCAAGCAGGTGGTGAAACTGCCCGGCACCCTGCCGCCCGAGAGCGTGGCGCTTCTGGCCTGCGGCGTGATCACCGGCATCGGCGCGGTGGTCAACACCGGGCGTCTGCGCGCGGGCGAGGACGTGGTGGTGATCGGCGCCGGCGGCGTCGGGCTCAACGCCATCCAGGGCGCACGCATCGCCGGTGCCCGCCGCATTGTCGCGGTCGACATGAGCCCCGCCAAGCTGGAGATGGCCGCGGAATTCGGCGCCACCCACGGCGTGCTGGCCACCGGCCCGGCGCCCTGGGCCGAGACCCTGGCGGCGCTGGACGGGCGCGGCGCGGACCTGGTGCTGGTGACGGTGGGGGCGGTGCAGGCCTATGACCAGGCGCTGCGCTATCTTGGCTGGGGCGGGCGGATGGTCATGGTGGGCATGCCGCATACCGGCCAGAAGGCCTCCTATGAGCCGGTGGTGAATGCCTTCATGGGCACCGCGATGATCGGCTCGAAAATGGGCGACACGGTGATCCAGCGCGACATTCCCTGGATGGCCGATCTCTATGCCCAGGGGCGGCTGCGGCTGGACGAACTGGTCTCGGGGCGCTGGCGGCTGGACCAGATCAATGCGGCGATTGCCGATACCTGCTCCGGTGCCGCGCGGCGCAACGTGATTCTCTTCGAGTGAGGTCTTGAGGGGGGGGGGGCTGCGCCCTGACCCCCGAGATCGTCTCGAACGGACGACATGCCGGGGGGCGGCAGGCTGCGGGCCGCATCGCGTGACCCTGCCGGACCGGGGTGACATTTGCCGGCGCCTGCGTATCGTGCGGGGCGCAACAGGGGGCCGGGTCGGACCGGGCCCCCGCAACAGGAGCCGCCATGAAACTGACCGACCTCGACGTGATTGTCACCGCGCCGCCCGCGCCGGGCTGGGGCGGGCGCTACTGGATTCTCGTCAAGCTGACCACCGATGACGGGCTGGTCGGCTGGGGCGAATGCTATGCGGCCTCGGTCGGGCCCGAGGCGATGAAGGCGGTGATCGCGGATGTCTTCGCGCGCCACATGGAGGGCGAAAACCCCGAGAACATCGAGCGCATGTTCCGCCGCGCCTATTCCTCGGGGTTCACCCAGCGCCCGGACCTGACCGTGATGGGCGCCTTTTCCGGGCTGGAGATCGCCTGCTGGGACATCCTCGGAAAGGCGCGCGACCGGCCGGTCTGGGCGCTGCTCGGCGGGCTGATGAACGAGCGGCTGCGCGCCTATTCCTACCTTTACCCGCTGGCGCAGCACCCGCTGCCGGCGTTCTGGACCAGCCCCGAGATGGCCGCCGAAAGCGCGCTGGATCTCGTGGCGCGCGGCTATACGGCGGTGAAATTCGACCCCGCGGGCCCCTATACCCTGCGCGGCGGGCATCAACCGGCGCTCAGCGACATCTCGCGCTCCATGGCGTTCTGCGAGGCGGTGCGCGAGGCGGTGGGCGACCGTGCCGACATCCTCTTCGGCACCCATGGCCAGTTTTCCACCGGCGGCGCGATCCGCCTGGGCCAGGCCATCGAGGCCTATCAGCCGCTGTGGTACGAGGAGCCGATCCCGCCCGACAACCTGCTCGAGTTCCGCAAGGTGGCCGGGGCGGTACGCATCCCGCTGGCCACCGGCGAGCGGCTGACCACCCGCGCCGAGTTCGGCGCCCTGCTGCAGACCGGGGGGGCTTCGATCCTGCAACCGGCGCTGGGCCGGGCGGGCGGCATCTGGGAGGGGCGCAAGATCGCCGCCATGGCCGAGGTCTTCAATGTCCAGGTCGCGCCGCATCTCTATGCCGGGCCGGTCGAATGGGCGGCCAATATCCAGCTGGCCGCCACCCTTCCCAACCTCTTGATGATCGAGACCATCGAGACGCCGTTCCATGCCGCGCTGATCAATGGCGCGCTCACCGTCGAGGGCGGTTTCGTCACCCCGCCCGAGGCGCCGGGGCTGGGCATCGAGGTGGACGAGGCCCTGGCCCGCGCGCATCCCTATACCGGCCGCGGCCTGCATCTCGAGATGCAGCAGGCGCCCTGCGACTATGTCGAGGGCAACCGCTTCGAGGGCGGCGCGCCGCCGGGGGAAAGCTGATTGCGGCGGGCGGTTCCGGCGTGGTAAAAAGGGGCGCCTGCCAAAAAACAGATTGAACCCGAGCCGTGACCGACACCGCCGTCAAACCCGACCCCGATCAACTGGCCCAGAGCGCCCATGCCGCGGCCGGTTTTCTCAAGACGCTGGCCCACGAGGGGCGGCTGATGATCCTGTGCCACCTGGTGCAGGACGAGATGTCGGTCGGCGCGCTGGAAGAGGTGCTGGGGATGCGGCAGGCGGCGGTGAGCCAGATGCTGGCCCGGCTGCGCGACGAAGGGCTGGTGACCACGCGGCGCGATGGCAAGACGGTCTTCTATTCGCTGGCCGATGACCGGACGCGGCGGATGATCGAACTGCTCTACGACCTTTACTGCGGCTGATCGGCGGTTTCCGGCCAGAGCGCGAAGCCCTGGTCGAAGTCGCCCTCTGCCAGCGCCTCGAGCGGCAGGCAGATCTCGAGCGCCTGCGAGCCCCACTCCCAGCCGAACAGCGGCGTTGCCGGCAGGCGCATCACCACCGCCAGCGGGCCGTCGGCGGTGGCGCGGACCTCGCCCATGGCGCAGGTGGCGGCGGCGGCCTCGCGGCTCAGCACCCGGGACCAGGCGGCGCGGGCCGGGGCCGGGAGCGTCCCGGGCCGGCGCGCAAGCAGGTGCAGCGCCCGGACGGTCAGCTGCGCCTGCCAGCGCTCGGCCCATGAACTGCCGGGCAGGCCCTGGGGGGCGCGGGCCGAGCGGGTGACCGGCACGTTGCGCGGATGGATGCGGATCGGGGCGGGCGCGCCCGGGGCGCGGGGCAGATCCGGCGCCGGGTCGGTTTGAAAGAGCGGCAGCTCCAGGTGGCCCAGCGCATCGCAGAGCAGGGCGATGGCGCCTTGCGGCAGCGGCTCGGCGGCGCGGTCCAGCGCCTCGCCCAGGCGCAGCAGGATGGCGCGGGCGGCGGCGATGTCCTTGCGGCCGGTCAGCAGGACGCCGGGATTGGCAATCGCCGGGGCCTGCGGGGTCGGTGCGTTGCGGCTGCGCAGGATGCGGCCCCAGATGCCATTGGCGCCGGGCCGGTCCTGCGGCGCATCCGTGGTACCGGGGGTGAGGGCTTCGAGAAAGGCCTCGCCCCGGTCCAGTTCCGCCCCGATCGCCGCGAGCAGCGCGCGCGCGGTGGCCAGGTCCACCGGCTGGCAGGCCGGGGAGGTCAGGTCGAAGGGGTCTTCCGGCGCGGGCCGGGCCGGGGCCGGGGCGAAGGCCAGCGGCCAGGCGGGGCCGGTGTCGCGGGTGCCCGTCGGCGCCCCTTTCGAGGCGCTGCGCCGCAGGTGCGGCGTGCCGTCCGCGCCCAGAAACAGCCGCAGCCAGCCCTCGCGCGGCCCGTATCCGCGCCAGAGCGTCCTGGGCAGGGCGGCAAGGTCGACCTGGGCGAGAAAGCTCGCCGGGGCGCCGTCGCTCTGCGGCCATTGCGCCCCCGGCGCAAGGCAGGGCGCGCCGCCGACCCAGCCGATGCCGCTGTCCTGTCCCGTGGCAGCGGGGCAAAGCCATGTGATGTCATCCTGCGGGGCATGGGCGCGGTGGTGCATTGGGGGTCTCCTGTCGTCGCCCCTTTCAACCAGTTCATTACGGAGAAAATGCGGCGTCCCGGGGGCAATCGGCATCGGGCGGGGCCAGGTCCGGCCCGTCGGGGCCCTCGCGCACCTGCCAGCGCTTGACCGGGGCGGTGCGGGCGCGCAGCCGGGTCAGCGCCCAGCCCGCGGCCTCGGGCCGATGCGCCGGATCCAGCTTCCAGCGGCTCTCGACGCCGGGCGCGCCGCCCTCCAGCCCCGGGGTGAGCAGAAGCCCCAGCGGCTTGCCGCCCAGGGCCTCGGCCCCGGCCTCGGCGGCCAGGTGCAGGCGGCGGACCTGGGTCAGCCCGGGCAGGCCGGGCAGATCGCCCACCACCAGCGGCGCCGCGCCCGAGCGCAAGACCTCTTCCAGCGTCCAGAGGATATCCTCGGCGCGGGTGGGGGTGACGAAGAGGAACCGCTCGGGCGCGGCGATCCGCGCCAGCCCGGCGGAAAACAGCCGCGCGCCCTCCCAGGCGGGGGCGACCCAGATCACCGGGCCGGATTCGCCCGCCTGGACCGTGCCGGCAATCCAGCCCGCCAGCGTCCGCCGCGCCCGGCCGCAGATCTCGTGGACCCGCATCCGGGTCAGCGACAGCTCGCCCATGACGGCAAGCGCCGGGCGGCTCTGATGCGGCGCGCGGGCCAGCAGGGCGTGATGGCGACTCATGCGCCCCATGATAGATGTTCGTGAAATGTTCTCAAGAGAGAGAGGCCCGGCGAGGGCGCGATCCGGGCTTTAACTTCCGGGCGCATCCGCTAGGGTCCGCCCCGGACGGACAAAGGACGCTGCACATGAAAATGAACCCGCTGGGCCGCACCGGCCTATCGGTCTCGGAGTTCTGCCTCGGGACCATGACCTTCGGCACCCAGACGCCCCCCGAGGAGGCCCATGCCCAGATCGACCGCGCCCTGGACGCCGGCATCAATTTCATCGACACCGCCGAGATGTACCCGGTGAACCCGGTGCGCAAGGAAACCACCGGCCGCACCGAGGAGATCATCGGCGACTGGATCGCCCGCACCGGGCGGCGGGACGAGGTGATCCTGGCCACCAAGCACTCCGGCGCCGGATCTCAGGCCCGTGACGGCGCGCCGATCACCTCGGCCTCGATTCCCGGCACGCTGGAAGCCGCCTTGAAACGGCTGAAGACCGATCACGTCGATCTCTACCAGTTTCACTGGCCCAACCGCGGATCCTACATGTTCCGCAAGAACTGGAGCTTCGATCCCTCGGCGCAGGACCGGGATGAGACCATCGCCCACATGGAGGATTGCCTCGGCGCGCTGCAACGCGAGGTCGAACGCGGCACGATCCGCGCCTTCGGCCTGTCGAACGAAAGCGCCTGGGGCACCACGCAATGGATCGAGGCGGCCAGGCGGGTGGGCGGGCCGCGGGTGGCGAGCTTGCAGAACGAATATTCGCTGATGTGCCGGATGGCCGATACCGACGTGGCCGAGATGTGCGTCAACGAAGAGGTGGGGCTCTTGCCGTTCTCGCCGCTGGCCTGCGGCTTGCTGAGCGGGAAATACTCCGGCGGCGCAGTGCCCGAAGGCTCGCGCCGGACCCTGAACCCGGAGCTTGGCGGGCGGATGAACGACCGCGCGCTGACGGTGGCGGATGTCTATGTCGGCATCGCCAGGGAGCACGGGATCGACCCGGTGCAGATGGCCTATGCCTGGTCGGCCCGGCGGCCTTTCGTGGCCTCGTCGATCCTTGGCGCGACGACGCTGGCGCAGATGGAGAATGGGTTGGGCGCGGCGGAGGTGACCCTGAGCGACGCGCTTCTGGCAGCGCTCGACGCGGCCAACCGGGCGCATCCGATGCCCTACTGAGCCAGGGGCCATCGCCTCGGCGCGTTAACGATCCTTAACGCTCTGCCTTGTTTCGGACAGATTTCGATTCCACATTAATCAAATGTTAAGGAATCGTTCCCGTCCCGTTCGCGTGCTGCTCACGCTTTGTCTTCTGGCCGCGCTGCCGGTCACCGCCGCGCCGCGCGAGGTCGCGGGCACCGCCCGGGTGATCGACGGCGATACGCTGGATGTCGGGCAGACCCGGATCCGGCTGTTCGGCATCGACGCGGTCGAGGCGTCGCAGAGCTGTCGCCATCCGGTCGAAGGCGACTGGTCCTGCGGGCGCGACGTCAAGCGCGAGGTGGGCGAATGGCTGAACGGCCGGACCCTGCGCTGCACGCGCGAGGACACGGATCGCTATGGCCGCATGGTGGCCACCTGCTGGCTGGGCGAGGTGGACGTGGGCGGCGCGCTGGTCGATGCCGGGCTGGCCTTTGCCTACCCGAAATACTCCGCGCGGTACGAAACCCGCCAGGCCCGGGCGCTCAAGGCCGGACGGGGGCTGTGGACCTCGGTGGTGCTGCGGCCCGATCTCTACCGCGACCGGAGTGGCGCGCTGGCGGATGTGCAGGCGGTGCAGGGGCAATGCCGGATCAAGGGCAATATCTCGTCGAAGGGCGAGAAGATCTACCATGTGCCGGGGCAGGCCTATTACGACAAGACGCGAATCTCGCCGCAGAAGGGCGAGCGCTGGTTCTGCAGCGAGGCCGAGGCGCGCCAGGCCGGATGGCGCAAGGCGCGACTCTGAGGCCGCGGCGGGCCCGATTTCTTTGAAAGAAATCGGGCCGGAACCTTTTGAAGGTTCCGGCGCCGTCAGCCCCGCGCTTCGCGGATCAGGCGCAGGATGTCCTGGGCGGCGGCGGGGATATTGGTGCCGGGGCCGAAGATCGCCTTCACGCCTTTGGCCTTGAGGAACTCGTAGTCCTGCTGCGGGATCACCCCGCCGCAGATCACCAGGATATCGCCCGCGTCATTGGCCTTGAGCGCTTCGATCAGCTGCGGCGCAAGGGTCTTGTGGCCCGCCGCCTGCGACGAGATGCCGACGACATGCACATCGTTGTCGATGGCGTCCTGGGCGGCTTCCTCGGGCGTCTGGAACAGGGGGCCGACGTCCACGTCGAAGCCGATATCGGCGAAGGCGGTGGCGATCACCTTGGCGCCGCGGTCGTGGCCGTCCTGGCCCATCTTGACCACCAACATGCGGGGGCGGCGGCCTTCCTCCTCGGCAAACTCCTCGACCGATTTCTGGATCGCGGCAAAGCCTGCGTCGCCCTCGTAGGCCGCGCCGTAGACGCCGGCGAGGGTCTTTACCTCGGCGCGGTGCCGTCCGAATACCTTTTCCATCGCCATGCTGATTTCTCCTACGCTGGCACGGGCACGCGCGGCTTCGACCGCCGCTTCCAGGATATTGCCGCCGTCCTTCGCACGGCGGGTCAGTTCGTCAAGCGCCGCATCGGTCGCGGCCTGATCGCGTTCGGCGCGGATACGCTCCAGCCGGGCGATCTGGCTGTCGCGCACGGCGACGTTGTCGACGTCGAGGATGTCGATCGGGTCTTCCTTGTCTTTCCGGTACTTGTTGACGCCGACGATCACCTCGGAGCCGCGGTCAATCATCGCCTGCCGCGTGGCGGCGGTTTCCTCGATGCGGAGCTTGGGCATGCCGGAGGCCACGGCCTTGGTCATGCCGCCCATCTCCTCGACCTCCTGGATCAACTCCCAGGCCTTTTCGGCCAGATCATGGGTCAGCTTTTCGACGTAGTAGGAGCCTGCCAGCGGGTCGACCACCTTGGTGACGCCGGTCTCTTCCTGGAGGATCAGCTGGGTGTTGCGCGCGATGCGGGCCGAGAAATCGGTGGGCAGGGCAATGGCCTCGTCCAGCGCGTTGGTGTGGAGAGACTGCGTGCCGCCGAGGACCGCCGACATCGCCTCGTAAGCGGTGCGGATGACGTTGTTGTAGGGGTCCTGTTCCTGCAGGCTGACACCGGAAGTCTGGCAATGGGTGCGCAGCATCTTGGAGCGGTCGTTCTTGGCGCCGAACTCCGTCATGATGCGGTGCCAGAGCAGGCGGGCGGCGCGCAGCTTGGCGGCCTCCATGAAGAAATTCATGCCGATGGCAAAGAAGAACGACAGGCGGCCGGCGAACTTGTCCACATCCATCCCGGCGTCAATGGCGGCGCGGACATATTCGCGGCCGTCGGCGAGGGTATAGGCCAGCTCTTGTACCAGGTTCGCCCCGGCCTCCTGCATGTGGTAGCCGGAGATCGAGATCGAGTTGAATTTCGGCATCTGGTCGGAGGTATATTCGATGATGTCCGAGATGATCCGCATCGAAGGCTCGGGCGGGTAGATATAGGTGTTGCGGACCATGAACTCCTTGAGGATGTCGTTCTGGATGGTCCCCGACAGCAGCGCCTTGTCGTGGCCCTGTTCCTCGCCTGCGACGATGAAAGACGCCAGGATCGGGATCACCGCGCCGTTCATGGTCATCGAGACCGAGACCTTGTCCAAAGGGATGCCGTCGAAGAGGATCTTCATGTCCTCGACCGAATCGATGGCGACGCCCGCCTTGCCCACGTCGCCCACAACGCGCGGATGATCGCTGTCATAGCCGCGGTGGGTGGCAAGGTCGAAGGCCACCGAGACGCCCTGTTGCCCGGCGGCGAGGTTGCGGCGGTAGAAGGCGTTGCTCTCTTCCGCCGTCGAGAACCCGGCGTATTGCCGGATCGTCCAGGGGCGGCCCGCGTACATCGTGGCTTTCGGCCCGCGGGTGAAGGGCGCAAAGCCGGGCAGAGAGCCCATGTGCGGCAGATCGGCGGTATCCTCGGCGGTATAGAGCGGCGCCACCGGGATGCCTTCCAGCGTGTTCCAGGTCAGATCCTCGACCGGGCGGCCGCGCAGTTCCTTTTCGGCCAGCGCTTTCCAGTCATCCTTGCTCTGGGTCATCGGGTGTCCTTTCCTGTCCAGGGGCGCAGGGCGCGGCGGGCGCTCCGGCGAAATGAAGGTCTATTTGTGGGTGGTGCGGGCCTTTGCCGGTCGCAATCGGGGCGCCAACACCTATATGCTGGGAACGAGGAGGACACATGGCCCAGATGTACCGCGTTCTGATGCTGAGCCTTGCGCTGGCGGCCCCCGCGGCCGCGGCGCAGGAAGAAGGTGCCGTTGCCCAGGCCGATGCGGCGTCGATCGTCGCGGCCCAGGCCGATGCGGCGCCGATCGCCGCGGCCCCGGTCGACCCGGTGGCGGA
Source organism: Paracoccaceae bacterium (assembly GCA_006226775.1). Taxonomy (GTDB): domain Bacteria; phylum Pseudomonadota; class Alphaproteobacteria; order Rhodobacterales; family Rhodobacteraceae; genus Marinovum. The sequence continues at coordinate 45,445 of SBGD01000093.1, forward strand.
TCTGGTGATCCAGCCGGCGGGCGACCATCTGATCGAAGAGTACCTCTGGGTGAAGCGCCCGGTGGTGGTCTTTGCCGACAGCCCCGACGATCCGCGCTTCAAGCAACAGATGGACCTGCTCGAGGACCGGATCGAGGATCTGGCGGTGCGCGATGTCGTCGTGCTGACCGATACCGATCCCTCCGTGCTCTCGCCGCTGCGCGAAAAGCTGCGGCCGCGGGGCTTCATGCTGGTGATGATGGGCAAGGACGGCAATGTGTACCTGCGCAAGCCCTTCCCCTGGTCGGTGCGCGAGATCACCCGGTCGATCGACAAGATGCCGCTGCGGCAACAGGAGATCCGCGACCGGCGCTGAGTGCCGCGATATGTCCCCTGCCGCCGCATCTCGGGCTCACTCGAACTCCATGATGACGTCGTCCACCGCCAGGCTGTCGCCGGGCCCCGCGTTGATCTTCGACACCACCGCGGCCTTTTCGGCGCGCAGGATGTTTTCCATCTTCATCGCCTCGATGGTGCAGAGCGCCTGGCCCTCCTGGACCTGCTGGCCGACCTCGACGGTGACGTTGACGATCAGCCCCGGCATCGGGCAGAGCAGCATCTTCGAGGTATCGGCGGCCTTCTTCTCGGGCATCAGGGCGGCCAGTTCGGCCTGGCGGCGCGAGCGGACATGCACCTTCATCTCGGCCCCGCGCGAGCGGATGCGGAACCCGTGGGTGATCTTGTCGACCTTGAGCACCAGCGGCGTGCCGTCCACCGTCATCTCGGCCAGGGTCTTGCCCGGGGTCCAGTGGCCTTCGACGCGCAGGGTCTCGCCGTCCTCGAACCGGACATGGGCGCCGCCGGCAAAGGGGTCGATCGTGACGTGCCAGGTCTGGCCCTGAAGCGTGACGGTGGCCTTGTTGTCCACCCGGCGTTCGTGGTTGTCGAGCCGCCCCGACACCCGCGCGCGGCGGATCTCGGCCACCCGGTTCATCGCCGCGCAGGTCGCCGCGATCCGGCGCAGGGCGGTGTCGTCCAGCGTGACGCCTTCGAAGCCGTCGGGGTATTCCTCGGCGATGAAGGCGGTGGTCATCTCGCCCGAGACGAATTTCGGATGGTCCATCACCGCCGAGAGGAACGGGATGTTGTGGCCGATGCCCTCGACCTCGAAACTGTCGAGCGCCACGCGCATCGCCTCGATCGCCTCGGCCCGGGTCGGCGCCCAGGTGCAGAGCTTGGCGATCATCGGGTCGTAATACATGCTGATCTCGCCGCCCTCGAAGACGCCGGTGTCATTGCGCACCGCACTCGGGCCTTCCGGCGCCGCGCCCTGCCACTTGTCATTGGCCAGGAGCGGCCCGGCGGCCACTTCCGCCGGCGGGCGGTAGCGGGTCAGACGGCCGATGGAGGGCAGGAAGCCGCGATAGGGGTCTTCGGCGTAAAGCCGGCTCTCCACCGCCCAGCCGGTCAGTTTCACGTCGTCCTGGGTGATGGACAGTGGCTCTCCGGCGGCGACGCGGATCATCTGCTCCACCAGGTCGACGCCGGTGATCAGCTCGGTCACCGGGTGTTCCACCTGAAGACGGGTATTCATCTCGAGGAAATAGAAGTTCTTCTCGCCATCGACGATGAATTCCACCGTGCCTGCGCTGGCATAGCCCACCGCCTTGGCCAGCGCGACCGCCTGTTCGCCCATCGCCTTGCGGGTCGCTTCATCGAGGAACGGCGAGGGCGCCTCTTCGATGACCTTCTGGTTGCGGCGCTGGATCGAGCATTCGCGCTCGCCCAGGTAGATGCCGTTGCCATGGGTGTCACAGAGCACCTGGATCTCGATATGGCGCGGCTGGGTCACGAATTTCTCGATGAAGATGCGGTCGTCGCCGAAGCTGTTGGCGGCCTCGTTCTTCGACGACTGAAAGCCCTCGCGCGCCTCGTCGTCGTTCCAGGCGATGCGCATCCCCTTGCCGCCGCCCCCGGCGGAGGCCTTGATCATCACCGGGTAGCCGATCTGGTTCGAGATCTTCACCGCCTCCTCGGCGTCCTCGATCAGCCCCATGTAGCCCGGCACGGTCGAGACATCGGCCTCCTGCGCGATCTTTTTCGAGGTGATCTTGTCGCCCATCGCCTCGATGGCGCCCACCGGCGGGCCGACAAAGGCCACGCCTTCGGCCTCCAGCGCCTTGGCGAATTTCGGGTTCTCCGACAGGAAGCCATAGCCCGGGTGCACCGCTTCCGCGCCGGTGTCGCGGATCGCCTGCATCACGTTGTCGATCACGATATAGGACTGGTTGGCGGGCGGCGGGCCGATGCGCACGGCCTCATCGGCCATCTTGACATGCAGCGCGTGCTTGTCGGCGTCGGAATGGATCGCCACGGTCTGGATGCCCATCTTGCGGGCCGTCTTGATCACGCGGCAGGCGATCTCGCCACGATTGGCGATCAGGATTTTCTTGAACATTGGCGGTCCTTCTTGGTCTTGAGGCGCACGGCAAAACGGCCCCGCGGCGCAACGCGCGCCGGAGACCGTTTGCAGAACGTGAGAGAAAGCGGGATCAGCGCAGTGACAGAGCCACCATCGAATAGCCCGAGCGGGAGGTGGTTTCCGCAGGACTGCAGGCCGCAAGGGCCGCCGTCGCGGAGACCAGAACCATGGTCAGAAGAAAGTGTTTCGCTGCTCTCATACATTGCCCCTTTTGTCAGAAGGCTTATGAGATCCAGCATAGCAGAGCCGTGACGCCCCGTAATCCCGTCCCCCGCGCAAGCGCGCCAGGGTGATGCGCATTGGCGACAGATCGTCCCATCGCCCCCGGCACGGCTTGAGCGGTGAGGCGCGGGGCGGTAGAAAAAAGGTGCGGGCGGATGCGAAGGGGACGCGCAGAGCCGCCCGCAGGTCAAGGTGTAACGGTGACGGGCAGGAAACGACTGGAACACCTGCCGCACGCGTACCGGTTGAATCCTGCGCGCAGGTTCAGCCGATTCCAAGCGAAACCCGCGCCGTGCCGGTCTCTCGGCAGAGGTCCGCGCGTTTGCGCCATGGATGGGCAGAACCCCGCTCATGACAGCGGCCCGCCCTCTTCGAAAGCCTCGGGAAACGCGCGCCTTGCGGCCTCGACATCGAGGATCAGCTGCGCCTCGTAGGATTGCGCATCGAAGGGGTCGTCGTAGGGCAGGACCTCGCGCCCGAACAGCCAGCTGATGCGCCCGGCATCGAGGTTGCCGCGCTCGAAGGGCTGGTCGCCGAACTGCTGCCAGAGGGCGGCGACGAACCACAGGTCGGCGCGCTTGTCGGGCGGGCGGCGGTCGCGGAAGCGGTCGCGCCGGATGATCGGCGTGGCGCCCTTGGGATTGGGGCGGCGGATGGTGAACTGGAAATCGGTGCCCGGAAGGCGGCCGGGAAAGCCGCGATGCTTGATCATGCCGCACCCCCGGACCGGGTCGCGGTGCAAAGCGGGGCAGGCCCAGGGGCCTGCCCCGAAGTCTGGTTACTTGTATTTGCCGGTGTAGACGGGCTCGACCGAAATCGGCTCCGGATCCACAACGACGTATTCCTCTTCCTGCTGCTGCGAACATGCGGCAACGACGGTGAAGAGGCCAAGCGCTGCAATGAGCTTGATGCTCTTGGACATAAGGTTCTCCTGTCAGTCACAACGGCACGGCCCCGCGCGAAGCGCCCGGCACCATACCGACACAAAAGTGAGGTCACTTGCGGGTAACCCGCCTTAACTTTAGTGGATAAGTATTCGGAAATATACGCAATTCCATCCTGTCCGGCGGGATGTGGCGGGAATGCCGCAGGCGGACGCGCGGGGGGGTGGGCAAGCGCTAGATATAGTGGGCGCATCAGTAGAGCTCCCAGATACAGGTGTTGTCCTGAAGGCTGTAGGACTCGAAAACCTGGGCAACCTCGGGGGCGATGACGCCCAGGCCCAGCGGTTCGGCGCTCAGCGAGACGACGATGCGCGCGGGCGCAAGACCGGCGGCGAGGACGTTGGGAATGGCCTGGCGGTTGCACAGGTGCTCCATGTCGTCGAGCACGGTCTCGAGCGCCTCGGACATTTCGGCCAGCTCGGGCGCGACATAGCGGGCGCGGAAGATGGCATCCTCGGTGGCGGTCTCGTCGACATATTCCAGAAGGTAGACCGGCTGGCCCGACGGCACGGTCACCTGCGGGCCTTCGGGCAGGACGGGGTCGGCCAGCAGCAGGGCAGGGATCAGGGCCGGGACCAGCGCGGCGATCGGTGCGGCGAAAGACAAGTGGCAGCCCCGACCCCGTTGCCGGGCTCCTCCCGTCGGGGCTGCGCGGCGACCGGTTCCCCCTCGCGCCGCTTTGACCTTGTCTCGAGCAGTGCTCATAGCACATCCTTTCCCTACGTCAACCGGGCAGATCGCAGCCAGCGCGCCCGATGGGTCTCGTTGTCCAGAAGCGCGCGGATTTGCGCCTCGGCATGGGCCCTTGGCACCGCGCCGGCGATGGCTCCGCCGGCCTTGACCCGCAGGCCTTGGGCGGTCTTCGACACCTGCACCACCGGCGCAAAGCCCCGCAGGCGCTGCAGGGCGCGCCACATGTCCTGCCGGATCATCTGCGCCAGCGGCAGCATGCGAAGCGGCGGAAAGCCGGCCTCCGCCGCGACATCGAATCGCGGGGTGGCGTGGCGCGACAGGGTCAGGCCCGCGGCGTCGCGGGTGATGTGCCAGCGGGGGCTCCGGGGGCTCATGGGCGGCCCTCCTCGGGCCCTTGCGGGCCCTCCTCGGAGATGATGGTGCGGCGCGGTGTCATGCGGTTACAGCGGGATATTGTCGTGTTTCTTCCAGGGGTTGGTCAGCTTCTTGCTGCGCAGCGCGGCAAAGGCGCGGCTGACCCGCTTGCGGGTGGTGCGCGGCAGGATGACCTCGTCGATGAAGCCGCGTTCGGCGGCGACGAAGGGATTGGCGAAACGCGCCTCGTAGTCGGCGGTGCGCTTGGCGATCTTGTCGGCATCGCCCAGTTCCGACCGATAGAGGATCTCGGTCGCCCCCCTGGCGCCCATCACCGCGATCTCGGCGGTGGGCCAGGCATAGTTCATGTCGCCGCGCAGGTGTTTCGAGGCCATCACGTCATAGGCCCCGCCATAGGCCTTGCGGGTGATCACCGTGACCTTGGGTACCGTCGCCTCGCCATAGGCAAACAGCAGCTTGGCGCCGTGCTTGATGACGCCGCCGTATTCCTGCGAGGTGCCGGGCAGGAAGCCGGGGACATCGACGAAGGTCAGGATCGGGATCTCGAAGGCATCGCAGAAGCGCACGAAGCGCGCGGCCTTGCGCGACGAATCGATGTCGAGGCAGCCGGCCAGCACCATCGGCTGGTTGGCGACGACGCCGACGGTCTGGCCTTCGAGCCGGATGAAGCCGGTGATGATGTTCTTGGCGAAATTCTCCTGGATCTCGTAGAAATCGCCTTCGTCGCCGACCTTGAGGATCAATTCCTTCATGTCGTAGGGCGCGTTGGCGTTTTCCGGCACCAGCGTGTCGAGGCTTTGGTCCAGCCGGTTCACATCGTCGAAGAACGGCCGCACAGGCGGTTTCTGCCGGTTGTTGAGCGGCAGGAAATCGACCAGGCGGCGGACCTCGGCCAGCGCCTCGACGTCATTCTCGAAGGCGCCGTCGGCGACCGAGGATTTGCGGGTATGGGTCGAGGCGCCGCCCAGTTCCTCGGCGGTGACCTGTTCGTTGGTCACGGTCTTGACCACGTCGGGGCCGGTGACGAACATGTAGGAGCTGTCCTTCACCATGAAGATGAAATCGGTCATCGCCGGCGAATAGACCGCCCCGCCGGCGCAGGGCCCCATGATGACCGAGATCTGCGGCACCACGCCGGAGGCCATGATATTGCGCTGGAAGATCTCGGCATAGCCCGCCAGGGCGTCGACGCCTTCCTGGATGCGCGCGCCGCCGCTGTCGTTCAGCCCGATCACCGGCGCGCCGTTCTGCACCGCCATGTCCATGATCTTGCAGATCTTCTGGGCATGGGTGGCCGAGACCGAGCCGCCCAGCACGGTGAAATCCTGCGAGAAGACATAGACCATGCGGCCATTGACCGTGCCCCAGCCGGTGACCACGCCATCGCCCGCGGGCCGGTTGTCCTCCATGCCGAAATCGGTGCAGCGGTGGGCGACGAAGGTGTCGTATTCCTCGAAGCTGCCCTCGTCGAGCAGCAGTTCGATGCGTTCGCGGGCGGTGAGCTTGCCCTTGGCGTGCTGCGCGTCGATGCGTTTCTGGCCCCCGCCCATGCGGGCATCCTGGCGGCGGTCTTCGAGTTGCTGGATGATGTCTTTCATGGCGGGCCCCTTTGACAATTGACCGGACAATACTGCGGCGCGGCGACGAGACAAGCAGAACCTGGAATATTTGCAAATCAGTTCGCCAATACATGTGAATATTTGCAAACTCATGCGCGGCCCGCATGTCCCTCAAGGTGCCGCAAAAATGCACATATCCTTGTGCGCCGGGATCGGCGCTTTTCGACCGGCGCCGCGATGGACAGCAGCGCGGACCGGGCGTAACAGAATTGCCATGTCCGACAAACCCGAAGTCCGCTTTCTCGACAAGACGACGCCGCCGCATATCGCGACGCTGATCCTGCTTGCGGGCATGGCGGCGCTGGTGATGAACATCTTTTTGCCGTCGCTGCCGGGGATGACCGCCTATTTCGAGACCGACTATCGCCTGATGCAACTGTCGGTGGCGATCTATCTGGCGGTGAACGCGCTCTTGCAGCTTGTCGTCGGGCCGATGTCCGACCAGATGGGGCGGCGCCCGGTGATCCTGGGCGGGCTGATGATCTATCTCGTCGCGACGCTGGGATGCCTTTTCGCGCCGAACGTCACGATCTTCCTGATCTTCCGGATGGCGCAGGCGGCGGTGGTGGTGGCCATGGTGCTGAGCCGCGCGGTGGTGCGCGACATGGTGCCTGCCGACCAGGCGGCCTCGATGATCGGCTATGTCACCATGGGCATGGCGGTGGTGCCGATGCTCGGGCCGATGGTGGGCGGCGTGCTGGACGAGATCTGGGGCTGGAAGGCCACCTTCTGGCTGATGTTCGCCACCGGGGTGGGGACGCTCTGGCTGGTCTGGCGCGATCTCGGCGAGACCAAGATGCGCTCGGGGCAGACGCTGTTGCAGCAGTTCCGGGATTATCCCGAGCTTCTGACCTCGCCGCGGTTCTGGGGCTATGCCATGGCGGCGGCGCTGTCGTCGGGCGCCTTCTTTGCCTTCCTCGGCGGCGCGCCCTTTGTCGGAACCGAGGTCTTCGGCCTCGACCCGGCGATCCTGGGGTTCTATTTCGGCGCCCCGGCGGTGGGCTATTTCATCGGCAACGGGTTGTCGGGCAAGTTCTCGGCGCGCATCGGCATCAACCGGATGATCTTCTGGGGCTGCATCGTGCTGACCGGCGGCACCGCGCTGTCGATGCTGGTGTTTCTCACCGGCCATGGCTCGGCGCCCAGCTTTTTCGGCTTCATGACCTTTGTCGGGCTGGGCAACGGCATGACCATTCCCAATGCCACCGCCGGCACGCTCTCGGTGCGCCCGCACCTGGCCGGGACCGCCAGCGGGCTGGGCGGGGCGATCATGATCGGCGGCGGCGCGGGGCTTTCGGCGCTGGCCGGGACGCTGCTGAAGCCGGGCACCGAGGCCTGGCCGCTGCTCTGGATCATGCTGGTGACCGGGCTGCTGGGCATCGTCGCGATCCTCTCGGTGATCCGGCGCGAGAAGCGGCTGGGGCTGGGCTTGAGCTGACGCGGGGCCGCGCGGCTTGTGCCCCGCGCTTTGCAAAGCTAGCCTGAGCGGGACGCAAATCCGCAAAGGCATCTCATGGCCATCCAGAAACTCTATGCCGGCGCCAAGCTGCGCGAGACGCGCACGCGGCTGGGCCTGACGCAGAAGGACTTTGCCGCCAAGCTCGGCGTCTCGCTGCCCTATCTCAACCAGATGGAGAACAACAACCGACCCGTCAGCACCACCGTGGTGCTGGCGCTGGCGCAGGAGTTCGGCTTCGACGTGACCGAATTGTCCTCGGGCGATGCCGAGCGGCTGGTCTCGGACATGCGCGAGGCGCTGGCCGATCCGGTGTTCAACCAGGACGAGGCCGGCGCGCCGCCCCTGGCCGATCTGCGGCTGACCGCCTCCAACGCGCCAGCGCTGGCGCGGGCCTTCCTCGAGCTGCACCGCGCCTACCGGCAGACCCATGAGCGGCTGGCCTCGCTCGATGCCGCATTGGGGCACGAGGGCGGCGGGCCGGAGTTGAGCCCCTGGGAAGAGGTGCGCGACTTCTTTCACTATTGCGACAACTACATCGACGCGGTGGACCGCGCGGCCGAGAATTTCGCCGCCACCGCCCCGCGCGCCGATGTGCCCGCCGCCGCCGAGGCCTGGCTGAACGGGCAGGGCATCACGCTGCGGATTGCCGGGACCGACCGCTTGCGGCAGTTCGACCGCGAGGCCGGGGTGCTGACCCTGTCGGACCGCGCCGCCCCCGAGACCCGGAATTTCCAGATCCTGCTGCAACTGGCCTTCCTGCAACAGGACAAGCTGCTGGGGGCCACGCTCGACCTGGCGCGGTTCCAGTCCGAGACCGCGCGCGAGATCGCGCTGCTGGGCCTGGCCAATTACTTCGCCGGGGCGGCGCTCATGCCCTATGGCCCCTTCCTGCGCGCCGCCGAGGAAACCCGGCACGACCTCGAGCGCCTCGCCACCCGTTTCGGCGCCTCGATCGAACAGGTGGCGCATCGGCTCTCGACCTTGCAGCGCCCGGGGGCCAAGGGGGTGCCGTTCTATTTCGTCCGGGTCGACCAGGCCGGGACGATCACCAAGCGCCATTCCGCCACGCGGCTGCAATTCGCCCGCTACGGCGGTGCCTGTCCCCTGTGGAACGTGCACAGCGCCTTCGAGACGCCGGGACGTTTCCTGCGGCAACTGGCCGAGACGCCGGACGGGGTGCGCTATATCTCGATTGCCCGCGACATCTCGAAAAGCGGCGGGCGCTACGGCGCGCCGGTGCGGCGCTATGCCATGTCGCTGGGCTGCGAGATCGAACATGCCGACCGGTTGATCTATGCCGACGGGATGGATGTGGCGCAGGACGCGGCCTTCGAGCCGATCGGCATCTCCTGCCGGATCTGCGAGCGGACGCGCTGTCACCAGCGGTCGATCCCGCCGCTGGAACATCGCCTGCACGTCCGGCCCGACAGCCGCGACGTGCTGCCCTACGAGATCGAATAGCGGGGGCGCCGGTTGCGGCGCGCCCCGGCCCTGGTGTCGCGGGGCTCAGCCCGCCTTGCGCAGGATGCCGTAGATCTCGTCCTTCAGGGCGGCGCGCTTCTTGCGCATCTCCACCTCGGCCAGATCCTCGACCGGCTCGACATTGGTTTCCGCCCGGTGCACGGCGCGGTTGACCTCGTGATAGGCGTCGGCCAGCCGTGCGAAATGCCCGTTGCTTTCCTTCAGGTCATGCAGCTTGTCGGCGAATTCCGGGAAATCCTCGGCCAGTTCATGCGGGGTATGGCTCATTGCTCTGCTCCTTTGATATGCGTCATCGCCGACAGTAGCGCGCCGCCGGGCGGCGGCTTTGACCCGGATCAAACAGATGCCCGCGCGACAGGTTTTTTCCGCACCGAATTTTGCCGCAAAGAAAAGGGCCGGGCACGCACAGCGCCCGACCCCGAAGCGTCGTCGCGGCGCTCAGGTGTATTTCTTGATCTTGCCGCTGTGCAGCCGCTCGAGATAGCTGGTCAACTCGCCCTTCACGATCGGCATCAGGAAGTAGAGCGCGAAGATATTGACCACCGCCATGGCAAAGATCGCCGCATCCGAGAAGTCGATCACCGGGCCGAGGCTGGCCGCCGCGCCGATCACCACGAAGATGCAGAAGATCACCTTGAACACCAGTTCCTTGGTCTCGCCCTCGCCGAAGAGGTAGGTCCAGGCCTTGAGCCCGTAATAGGACCACGAGATCATGGTGGAAAAGGCAAACAGGATCACCGCCAGCGCCAGGATGTAGCGGAACCAGCCGAAGGAGGCCGAGAAGGCCGCCGAGGTCAGCGCCACGCCGGAATTGCCGTCGACGGTCTGGATCATGCCGCCTTCGGTCACCATGTAGAGCCCGGTTTCGGGGTCGGTCATCAACTGCCCGGTGATGACGATCACCAGCGCGGTCATGGTGCAGATCACCACGGTGTCGATGAAGGGCTCGAGCAGCGAGACGAAGCCTTCGGTGATCGGCTCCTTGGTGCGCACCGCCGAATGGGCGATGGCCGCCGAGCCGACCCCGGCCTCGTTGGAGAAGGCCGCCCGCTTGAAGCCCTGGATCAGCGCGCCGACCATGCCGCCGGCCACGCCGAGACCGGTGAAGGCGCCCTCGAAGATCTGGCCGAAGGCCCAGCCGATCCTGTCGTAGTTGAGCAGCAGGATCACCACCGCGGTCACCACGTAGAGCACGCCCATGAAGGGCACGATCTTCTCGGTCACCTTGGCGATGGATTGCAGGCCGCCGACGATGACCGCAAAGACGATGCCGGCAAAGACAAGGCCGGTGATCCAGCCGGGATAGTCACCCACCACATTGGTGATCTGGGCATGGGCCTGGTTGGCCTGGAACATGTTGCCGCCGCCCAGCGAGCCGAGGATGCAGAAGATCGAGAACATCACCGCGAGGATCTTGCCGCCCGGCAGCCCGCGTTCGGCAAAGCCCTTGGTCATGTAGTACATCGGCCCGCCCGAGACATGGCCGTCGGCATATTCGTTGCGGTATTTCACGCCCAGCGTGCATTCGGTGAATTTCGACGCCATGCCCAGAAGACCCGCAAGGATCATCCAGAAGGTGGCCCCGGGCCCGCCGATGCCCACCGCCACCGCGACGCCCGCGATATTGCCCAGGCCCACGGTGCCCGAAAGCGCCGTGGCCAGCGCCTGGAAGTGGCTGACCTCGCCGGCGTCGTCGGGGTCGGAGTAATCGCCGCGCACCAGCCGCAGCGCATGGCCGAAGGTGCGGAACTGGACGAAGCCGAAGTAGATCGAGAAGACCGTGGCGGCGACCACCAGCCACATCACGATCCAGGGAAAGCTGGTGCCGGGAAAGGGCGAGAAGATGAAATTGACGAACCAGCCGGTCGAGCTGGCGAAGATCTGGTTGACCCGCTCGTCGATGGACTGTGCCAGCGCCGGAGCGGCGGAACACAGCGACGCGGTCACCGCCAGTCCGGCAGTTTTTGCAATGGATGTCATGGGGATCCCTGTTGTTCTTGGTGTTTGTTACGGAACGATCGTGACTGGCACCGGCGAGGCCTGGGCCAGGCTGCCGGCGACCGAGCCGAACAGCCGCGCCTCGAGCGCCGAATAGCCGGTGCGGCCGATCACCACCTGCGAGGCCTCCTCGTCCCGCGCGATCCTGACCAGCGTCTCGGCGATATGGCCGTATTTCAGCGCCGTGGTGATTTCGACCCCGCTGTCGGCCAGGTCCTGCATCAGCGGGTTGAGCACGGCGGTCTCGGCGCGCTGCAATTCCTCGTTGCGCCGCTTGTGGCGTTCTTCAAGCTCCATGGGGGTGAGAAAGGAATAGGGCGACCATTCCAGGACATGGGCGATGACCAGCGTCTTGCCCTGCGCCTTTGCGGTTCCGACCGCGAAGTCGACCGCGCGTTTGGCGCTGCCGCTGCCGTCGTAGCCGACGACGATTTTTGAGGCCATGGGTGTCTTCCTTCATGTTGGTGTCTGCTCCGTGCCGGAACATCCCTGCAAGATAGCAGAGAGGACGCAGGCGGATTTGCGGAAATCCGGCGAAAAGGCGCGCGATTGCGTTGATTGTTCGCCGCAAAGGCGGATTTTCGGCGAATCTTTCGGCGCGGGGCCGGACCCGCGGCGCGCCGGCCCGCTTGCGCGGCGGCGCGCGGCTGGCGATAGTGCCGGGGAGGCGGGCTTTGGCAGAGGGGGCGGGATGCGGATTGCGACCTATAATGTCGAATGGTTCGACGCGCTGTTCGACGACCGCGGCCAGCTTTGGGCCGATGGCGCCTGGTCGGCGCGCCATGACATCACCCGGATGGAACAGACCGAGGCGCTGGGCATCGTCTTCACCGCGCTCGACGCCGATGCGGTGATGGTGATCGAGGCCCCCGACAGCCACCGCGGGCGCGACGGGGTGTGTGCGCTGGAAACCTTTGCCGAGACCTTCGGGCTGCGCGCCCGCAAGGCGGTGATCGGCTATACCAATACCACCCAGCAGGAAATTGCGCTGCTGCATGACCCGGATGTGATGACCGTGGTCCATGACCCGCAGGAGAGCGTGGAGGCGCCGCGCTTCGACGGCGATTTCCAGATCGACCTGGATTTCGACGCGCGCCAGGACCGGGTGGCCTTTTCCAAGCCGCCGCTGGAACTGGCGGTCGAGACCGCCGGCGGTGCCGCCTTCCGCATGATCGGCGCGCATCTGAAATCCAAGGCCCCGCATGGCGCCACCAGCCGCGACCAGATCATGCGGCTGGCGATCGCCAACCGGCGCAAGCAACTGGCCCAGGCGATCTGGCTGCGCCGCCGGATCGAGGAGCACCTGGCGGCGGGCGACTGCCTGATGGTGATGGGCGATCTCAACGACGGCCCGGGGCTGGACGAATACGAGGAATTGTTCGGCCGCTCCTCGGTCGAGATCATCCGCGGCGAGGGGCCGGGCGCGCCGCGGCTTTACGATCCCAATGCCAATATCGCGCTACAACGGCGGCTGGGGGCGGTGCCGACCTCGGCGCGCTTCTATATCCGCGGCGAGGACCGCTATCTGCAGGCGCTGCTGGATTACATCTTTGTCTCGCCCGCGCTTTATGCGAAACGGCCCCGGTGGCGGATCTGGCATCCGTTCAACGATCCGGCCTGCTGGCGGACGCCGGAATTGCGCGAGGCGCTGGTGACGGCGTCGGATCATTTTCCGGTGACGCTGGATATTGATTTGTGAGGGGGGTTCGGGGGCTCTGCCCCCGCTCCTGCGGAGCTCCCCCGGGATATTTTTGAACCAGAGAAGGACTGGACGATGGTCAGGATTGCGACGGCAGCCTATCCGATGGACGTGTTGCAGGATTGGGCGGGGTACGAGGGCAAGATTTCCCGCTGGGTGGCCGAGGCCGCGGGGCAGGGGGCGGAACTGCTGCTGTTTCCCGAATACGGCGCGCTGGAACTGGCGACGCTGGCGGGGCCGGAGGTGACGGGAGATCTCGAAGCCGCGTCGCGGGCGGTGTCGGAGCGGATGGGCGAGGTGGACCTGCTGCACCGGCGGCTGGCGGGCAAGCACGGGGTGCACATCTGTGCCGCCTCGGCGCCGGTCTACGACGGGCGCGCGCGGCCGGTGAACCGGGCGCGGTTCTTTGTGCCGGACGGGGCGATGGCGCACCAGGACAAGCAGATCATGACGCGGTTCGAGCGCGACCCCTGGGGCGTGGTGCCGGGTGATCCGCTGTGTCTTTACGAGACCGACCTGGGGCGGATCGGCATATTGATCTGTTACGATTGCGAGTTTCCGCTGCTGGGCCGCGCGCTCAGGGATGTCGATATCCTGCTGGTGCCGTCCTGCACCGAGGCGCTGGCGGGCTATTGGCGGGTCAGGATCGGCGCCATGGCGCGCGCGCTGGAAAATCAATGCATTGCGGTGATGTCCTCGACCGTGGGCGCGGCACCCTGGTGCGAGGCGGTGGATACCAATACCGGCGCGGGGGGCGTCTTCGGGCCGCCTGACCTGGGGTTTCCGCCGACCGGGGTGCTGGCGGCGGGCGAGGTGAACCGTGCGGGCTGGACTTATGCCGAGGTTGACATTACATCCGTCGCGCGGGTGCGCCGGGACGGGATCGTGGCCAACCGGGCCCATTGGGATGAGCAGGACGCGCGCGATCTGAAGGTCGGAAAACGCGACATGCGCGCACATACCTCTTGAAAATCGCCCTGCAAGCGCTCATTTAGAGCGCGCCCGGAAAAGGTGCCGGGATGTGTAACCAAGGAGACAACATGGCCAAGGAAGAAATGCTCGAATTTCCCGGTGTCGTTAAGGATCTCCTGCCGAATGCGACATTCCTGGTCGAGCTGGAAAACGGCCATACGATCATCGCTCATACGGCAGGCAAGATGCGCAAGAACCGGATCCGCGTACTGGCGGGCGACAAGGTGCAGGTCGAGATGACCCCCTATGATCTGACCAAGGGCCGGATCAACTACCGGTTCAAATAGGCTTGGCGCGGTCCGCGGAATACCTGCAGGCCTACAGGGCCGCGTCCGGCGATGCGCTTCGCTACCTGTCCCAGGAAGCCGATTTCGCACGCGATCCGCGCACCAGGCAGGCGCTGGAGTCCCTGATCTTCAAGCTCGAGATTCACCTGAAATTGCGGGCCATTTCGATGGACGGGGACGCGGGCTCTTCATGACATTCATTCTCGGATCGGCAAGTCCCCGGCGGCGCGAGCTGCTGGAGCGGCTGAACATCGTGCCCGACGCCATCCGCGCGGCGGATATCGACGAGACGCCTGCGCCCGGCGAATTGCCGCGGCCCTATTGTGGGCGCATGGCGCGCGAGAAGGCGCAGGCGCTGGAGATCGCGCCGGGCGAGGTGCTGCTGACCGCCGATACCACCGTGGCGCTGGGGCGGCGCATCCTCGGCAAGCCGGGCGATGCGGGCGAGGCGGCGGACTTCCTGACCCGGCTGGGCGGGCGGCGCCACCAGGTGATCACCGCGATCGCGGTGCGCACCACCGGCGGCTTGTGGGAAAAGGACGTGGTGAGCGCGGTCCGCATGAAACGCCTGTCGGACCTGGAACTCAACGCCTACCTGGCCAGCGGCGAATGGCGCGGCAAGGCCGGTGGCTACGGCATCCAGGGGATGGCCGGGGCCTTCATCCCGTGGATCTCCGGGTCCTATCCCGCGATCATGGGGCTGCCGCTGGTCGAGACCGCGGGGCTGTTGCAGGCGGCGGGCTACCCGCTTTACAGGGAGGCCGCCGCATGAAGGGCCGTCAGATCGTTCTGGATGACTATGCCGGCCGCGAGGCGGCCGCGCTCCTGGTGGACGGGCGGCTCGAGGATCTGCTGATCGACGGCGACGGCGTGCGCCCCGGGGCGATCTATCGCGCCCGCGCGGATCGGCCGATGAAGGGCCAGGGCGGGATGTTCCTGACCACGCCCGACGGGCCGGTGTTCCTGCGCCAGGTCAAGGGGCTGAAGCCCGGTGCGCCGCTTCTGGTGCAGGTCACCGGCTCGGCCGAGCCGGGCAAGGCGGTGCCGGTCACCGGCAAGCTGCTGTTCAAGAGCCGCTATGCGATTGTCACGCCGGGGGCGCCGGGGCTGAACGTCTCGCGCCGGATCCGCGACGAGGCGACGCGCGACGGGTTGCTGGAACTGGCGCATGAGGCGATGGATGGCACCGGCGAGATGGGGCTGATCCTGCGGTCCTCCTGTGCCGAGGGCGATGCGGAAGAGATTGCCGAGGACATTCTTGCCATGCGCGATCTGGCGCGCGCCGTCATCGGCGATGCCGAGGGCGCGCCGGAAAAGCTGACCGAGGGCGACGGGCCGCATGTGCTGGCCTGGCGCGACTGGGTCGAGCCTGCCGAGGTCGAGACCGGGGCGGGCAGCTTCGAGCGGCTGGGCGTGCTGGAGGCGATCGAGGCGCTGCAGGGCCCGCAGGTGGCGCTGCGCGGTGGCGGGCACCTGTACATCGAGCCGACCCGCGCGCTGGTGGCGGTGGATGTGAACACCGGCGGCGATACCTCGCCCGCGGCCGGGCTCAAGGCCAACCTGGCGGCGATGCGCGATTTGCCGCGGCAGTTGCGGCTGCGCGGCCTGGGCGGGCAGATCGTCGTCGACATGGCGCCGATGGCCAAGAAGGATCGCCGGGTGGTCGAGACCGAACTGCGCCGCGCGCTCAAGGCCGACACGGTCGAGACGACGCTGGTCGGCTGGACCAACCTCGGCCATTTCGAGCTGCAGCGCGCCCGGGTGCGCGCGCCCCTGTCGGAGGTCACATGAGCTGTCCCATCTGCCGCAAGCCCACCGATGCGAAATACCGGCCCTTCTGCTCGCGGCGCTGCGCCGATGTCGACCTGGCGAAATGGCTGTCGGGCTCATACGCCGTGCCGATGGAGGAGGAGGACGAGTTCAGCGATCCCACCTCGCCGGTGGATCGGCCGGGCGATACCATCCATTGACGCTTTCCGGCAAAACCCGGAAAAATCAGGCATTTGCAAGGGAATTCGTTGACACCCGGGCAGAAGCGCGTAGCCTTTGTGCCATCAGACGGCCATCGACTTTGCAACCTGACACGGGGGATACCATGATTTTCAGAACGGCAACTCTGGTCGCGGGGTTCCTCGCGCTTGGCGCGCTGCCGGCGCTGGCCT
This sequence comes from Paracoccaceae bacterium, assembly GCA_006226775.1. Lineage (GTDB taxonomy): Bacteria > Pseudomonadota > Alphaproteobacteria > Rhodobacterales > Rhodobacteraceae > Marinovum. The sequence goes on from SBGD01000093.1 coordinate 61,818, forward strand.
GGGACGATGCCTACCGCGGCGACGGCACCACCAGGGCGGGCCAGAACCTGGTCTATCCCTATCCCGCGCGGGAGAATTTCTGCCCGGCCGGGCTTCAGCCGGTGCTCGCCAATGGCGAGGTCTGCTGCGGCAAACCCAATGTCAGCGCGACCTATTACAATGCGCCGACCCGCAAGATCTCCAGGAAGAAGGTGGTGCGCCGGGCCCAGTATCCGCGGGCCTATGCGCCCGAGGGGATCAAGGGCGTGATCTACAAGTAGCCGCGTCCCGGCCGATCCGGACTTGGCAAGGACAGGCGGGCCGCGTATATGCGCGGCCTGATCACTTTTGGCGGCCCGGATTGCCGGGCGCCGATCTTCCAGGAGCCGGACATGCAGGGCAGCGCCAATCTCAACATCATGATGAAGACCGCGCGCAAGGCGGGCCGGTCGCTGACCAAGGATTTCCGCGAGGTCGAGAACCTGCAAAGCTCGTCCAAGGCGGCGGGCGATTTCGTGACCAAGGCCGACATCGCCGCCGAGAAGATCATCCGCGACGAGCTTTTGGGCGCGCGCCCGACCTATGGCTTTCTTGGTGAAGAGGGCGGCGAGACCCCGGGCCAGGACCCGACCCGGCGCTGGATCGTCGATCCGCTGGACGGGACGTCGAACTTCCTGCACGGGCTGCCGCATTGGGCGGTCTCGCTGGCGCTGGAGCACAAGGGCCAGATCGTCTCGGCGGTGGTCTATGATCCGGCCAAGGACGAGATGTTCGTGGCCGAAAAGGGCGGCGGTGCCTGGATGAACGACACCCGCGTGCGGGTCTCGGACCGGCGCAACATGAACGAGGCGCTGTTTGCCACCGGCGTGCCTTTCGGCACCCGCCGGGGGCTGCCCGAGACGCTCAAGGACCTGGGCCGCTTGATGCCGGTCTGTGCCGGGGTGCGGCGCTGGGGCGCGGCGGCGCTGGATCTGGCCTATGTGGGCGCGGGCCGGTTCGACGGCTACTGGGAGCGCGAAGTGCAGATCTGGGACGTGGCCGCGGGGCTGTTGATCGCGCGCGAGGCCGGCGCGCTGGTCGAGGCGATCGATCCGGCGGGCAATGCGCTGGACGACGGGTCGTTGGTCTGTGCCAACGAGAAGATCTTCAATCAGTTTGCCAAGATCATCCGGGGGTGATCGGGTCGCCTGCCGCGGGTGATCCGCGAAAGAGCCTCGTGTTGAGCAAGGTACCACGCGCGTTAACAGCGCCGTAGGCGCCGCGCATCGCCGGGCCGCCCACCGGCACGGCGATTTGGTTGCCATCAGCGCGACGCTCGGAGCTATTTCGGATATTGAGAGATAAAGCGCCCCGCGCCCCCGTCGGGTCGCCGCACCGCGGCCCGTCGATGCGCGGCTTGCGCTTTGCGGCGACCGGGAGCGGCCATCCGCTGTTTTATCCCTCGAAACACCCCGCCATCGCCTCGGCCATCGCGCCCAGCAGCGCGGGATAGAAGCCCGCGCCAAGCTCCAACTCTGTGCCCAGCGGGTCGAGCACGGCGATTCGCGCGCCGCTGCCTTCTGCCAGGGTGTCGATCAGACCGGAGGTGAACTGCGGCTCGGCGAACAGGCAGGCGATGCCCTCTGCGGCAATCCGCGCCTGCAACTCGCGGATGCGCCCCGGTCCCGGCAGGGCGGCGGCGCTGTCGGCGATCGCCCCGGCGGCCGGCACCTGGAAGCGCGTCTCGAAATACTGGTAGGCGTCGTGGAAGACGAGGAACCCTTTGTCGCGATGCGGCGTCAGCCGGGCGTCGGCCCGGGCAGCGGCGGCGTCGATGGCGGCCTTCGCGGCGGCGGCGTTGCGATGATAGCTGGCCGCGTTCTCCGGGTCCTGGCGGGCCAGTTCCGCGGCAATGGCATCGGTCCAGGTCCGGGCATTCCCGGGATCGAGCCAGCTATGGGGATCGGCGGCGTCGTGGTCGTGGTCGTGATCCTCGGTCGAAGCGTGACCCGCGCCGAAATCCGCCAGATCGCGCCAGCGCCGCAGATCGGTATCGGGCAGGGCGTTCAGTTCCAGCGTCTCCGCCCGGCTCAGGCTGCCCAGCGTCCGCGCCAGCCAGGGCGTCAGATCCGGCCCGATCCAGATCACCAGACCGGCGTCCTGCAGCGCGCGGGCCTGCGACGGGCGCAGCGCGAAATCATGCGGCGAGGCATCGGGCGGCACGATCAGATCCGGCGTGCCCAGCCCCTCCATCACCTGTGCGGCCAGCCCGTGGACCGGGGCAATATCGGTGGCGACGCGCGGCACCTCGGCCAGGGCAGGGATGGCAGACAGCGTCAGGAGCAGGGGTATAAGTCGGGTCATGGGGCTCGCCAGAAGGTGTTATCTTGTAACATTTTGCGGCTTGATACATGTCATATTATAACGTATCAAGCGGAAACCTGAACGGGACCGGAAAATGCGCACCGTCGGCTTCGAGGCCCATGACCATGAAAGCTGCCGCGAAGGCGGCGTGGCCGCCGCGGCGGCGCATTGCGCGGCGCGCGGGTTGCAGTTCACGCCGGTGCGCCGCCGCACGCTCGAGATCCTGTTGAGCGAGCATCGCGCCATGGGCGCCTATGACGTGCTGGAAATCCTCGGCAAGGAGGGGTTCGGCGCGCAGCCGCCGGTGGCCTACCGGGCGCTGGAGTTCCTGGTCAAACACGGCTTTGCCCACAAGATCGAGCGGCGCAATGCCTTTGTCGGCTGCGCCCATCCCGGCGCCGATCACGCGCCGGCCTTCCTGATCTGCCGGATCTGCGACCGGGTGGCCGAGACCCGTGCGCGACCGGCGATGACCCTGCTCAAGGATTTGGCCGGCGAATCGGGCTTCCGGGTCGAGCGCGCGGTGATCGAGGCCGAGGGGCTTTGTGCCGACTGCCGCGAGGTGGCGGGCTGATGGCCTTGCTGGAATTGCAGGGCGTGAGCATCCGCACCGGCGCCCATATGGCGCTGCGCGACGTGGATTTCGCCATTCACCGCGGCGAGATCGTCACCGTGGTCGGCCCCAATGGCTCGGGCAAGTCCACGCTGCTGCGCAGCATGATTGGCGCGGTTACGCCGGTCGCCGGGCGGATCACCCGGACCCCGGGGCTGCGCATCGGCTATGTGCCGCAGAAACTGCATATCGATCCGACGCTGCCGATCTCGGTCGACCGTTTCCTCAGCCTGCCGCAGCGCGTGCCGCGCGCCATCCGCGACACGGCGCTGGAGCGCGCCGGGGTGCCCGACCTGGCGGGACGCCAGATGGCGGCGCTCTCGGGCGGGCAGTTGCAGCGGGTGCTGCTGGCCCGCGCGATCCTCAATGCGCCGGACCTGCTGCTCTTGGACGAGGCGACGCAGGGGCTGGACCAGCCCGGCTCGGCCGCCTTTTATCGCCGGATCGAGGAGGTGCGCGACGAGATCGGCTGCGCGGTGCTCATGGTCAGCCACGAGTTGCACGTGGTGATGAGCGCCTCCGACCGGGTGATCTGTCTCAACGGTCATGTCTGCTGCGAGGGGCATCCGGAGGTGGTGGCCTCGGCGCCGGAATACCGCGCGCTCTTCGGCACCGGGACCGGCGGCGCGCTGGCGCTCTACCGCCACGAGCACGACCATGCCCATGACCATGACGAGACCTGCGCCCCCTCCCATGCGCATGAGGCCGCGGAATGAGCCTGCTGGACGATTTCCTGCTCCGCGCGGTGCTGGCGGGCCTCGGGGTGGCGCTGGCGGCGGCGCCGCTGGGGTGTTTCGTGGTCTGGCGGCGGATGGCCTATTTCGGCGATGCCACGGCCCATGCCTCGATCCTGGGCGTGGCGCTGGCGCTGGCCTTCTCGGCCTCGCCCTTCCTGGGCGCGCTGATCGTGGCGCTGGCGATGGCGGGCACGGTGACGGCGCTGAGCGGCAAGGGCCTGGCGGTCGATACCATGCTGGGCGTGCTGGCGCATTCCGCGCTGGCCTTCGGGCTGGTGGCGGTCTCGCTGATCGAGGGCGTGCGGATCGACCTGATGTCCTATCTCTTCGGCGACATCCTGGCGGTCGGCCGGGGCGACCTTGGGATCATCTGGGGCGGGGCGGCACTGGTGATCGGGCTGATGCTCTGGCGCTGGCAGGCGCTTCTGACCGCCACCATGAGCGAGGAACTGGCCTGGGCCGCCGGGGTCAACCCGCGGCGCGAGCAGATCGTGCTGACGCTGGCGCTGGCGCTGGTGGTGGCGGTGGCGATCAAGGTGGTGGGCGTGCTGCTGATCGCGGCGATGCTGATCATCCCCGCCGCCGCCGCGCGCCCGCTGTCGAGCACGCCCGAGCAGATGGTGGCCCTCGCCTCGCTTGCCGGGGCCGGGGCGGTGCTGGGCGGGGTGCAACTGGCGCTGGTGCTCGATTCGCCGACCGGGCCGACCATCGTCTGCGCCGCCGCCCTGATCTTTGCCGCCAGCAGCCTGACGGCGCTTCTTCGCGGCGGCAGGGCCTGAGCGCCGCGGCTGCGTTGCAGGGCCGCATCCCGGTTGCATCCGCCCGGCGCGCGCCTATTTCGGGCGCGTCGGAAGGGCGCGATGCAGCCTCCCTCGAAGTTGGCGGAAAATTTTGCCGCAAAGTCGTTGACAGGATCGGGTCTTATGCCTAGCTATGCCTCGTTAGCACTCAAACAGGGTGAGTGCTAATGCCCCGGAAGCCCCGGGGCCGACTGGAACAACCTTTGAGCCAAGGAGCTGCAAAGATGGCATTTACACCGCTGCATGACCGCGTGCTTGTGCGTCGCGTTGAAAGCGACGAGAAAACCAAGGGCGGGCTGATCATTCCCGACAGCGCCAAGGAAAAGCCGCAGGAAGGCGAAATCGTCGCGGTTGGCGCCGGAGCGCGTGACGATGACGGTGACCGCATCGCTCTGGACGTCAAGGCTGGCGACAAGATCCTGTTCGGCAAATGGTCGGGCACCGAGATCACGCTGGACGGCGAAGAGCTGCTGATCATGAAGGAAAGCGACATCATGGGCGTCATCGCCTGACTGTCGCCGGGAAGGCGGGCAGGGGCCCGGATTTCCCATCCCATCCGAAATTCAAGTCAAGGAGAGTCTTAAATGGCTGCCAAGGACGTCAAATTCGATACCGATGCCCGTAACAAGATGCTCAAGGGCGTCAACATCCTCGCCGACGCGGTGAAGGTGACCCTCGGTCCCAAGGGCCGTAACGTCGTGCTCGACAAATCCTTCGGCGCACCGCGCATCACCAAGGACGGTGTGTCGGTTGCCAAGGAAATCGAACTGGAAGACAAGTTCGAGAACATGGGCGCGCAAATGGTCAAGGAAGTGGCCCAGCGCACCAATGACGAGGCCGGTGACGGCACCACCACCGCGACGGTTCTGGCCCAGGCCATCGTCAAGGAAGGCATGAAGTCGGTCGCAGCGGGCATGAACCCGATGGACCTCAAGCGCGGCATTGACCTGGCCACCACCAAGGTTGTCGCCGCAATCCGCGCCGCCTCGCGCGAAGTTTCCGACAGCGCCGAAGTCGCGCAGGTCGGCACCATCTCGGCCAACGGCGAGAAGGAAATCGGCCAGCAGATCGCCGACGCGATGCAGAAAGTCGGCAACGAGGGCGTGATCACCGTCGAAGAGAACAAGGGCCTCGAGACCGAGACCGATGTCGTCGAAGGCATGCAGTTCGACCGTGGCTACCTGTCGCCCTACTTCGTGACCAACTCCGACAAGATGGTTGCCGAGCTGGAAGACTGCATGGTGCTGTTGCACGAGAAGAAACTCTCGTCGCTCCAGCCGATGGTTCCGCTGCTCGAGCAGGTGATCCAGTCGCAGAAACCGCTGCTGATCATTGCCGAAGACGTCGAAGGCGAAGCGCTGGCGACCCTCGTAGTCAACAAGCTGCGCGGCGGCCTGAAGATCGCGGCCGTCAAGGCACCGGGCTTCGGCGATCGCCGCAAGGCCATGCTGCAGGACATCGCGATCCTGACCGGCGGCCAGGTGATCTCGGAAGACCTCGGCATGAAGCTCGAGTCGGTGACCATGGACATGCTGGGCACCGCCAAGAAGATCTCGATCACCAAGGACGAGACCACCATCGTCGACGGTGCTGGCGAGAAGGCCGAGATCGAAGCCCGCGTGGCGCAGATCCGCAACCAGATCGAGGAAACCACCTCGGACTACGACCGTGAGAAGCTGCAGGAACGCGTGGCCAAGCTGGCCGGCGGTGTTGCCGTGATCCGCGTCGGCGGCATGACCGAAGTCGAAGTGAAAGAGCGCAAGGACCGCGTCGACGACGCGCTGAACGCGACCCGCGCAGCCGTGCAGGAAGGCATCGTCGTTGGCGGCGGTGTGGCCCTGGTTCAGGCGGCCAAGATCCTCAAGGATCTGACCGGCGACAACTCGGACCAGAACGCCGGTATCGCCATCGTGCGCAAGGCGCTGGAAGCGCCGCTGCGTCAGATCGCCGAGAACGCCGGTGTCGACGGGTCGGTCGTGGCGGGCAAGATCCGCGAAAGCGACGACGTCAAGTTCGGCTACAACGCGCAGACCGACGAATATGGCGACATGTTCAAGTTCGGCGTGATCGACCCGGCGAAAGTGGTGCGTCACGCGCTGCAGGACGCGGCCTCGATTGCCGGTCTGCTGATCACCACCGAAGCCATGGTCGCCGACAAGCCCGAAAAGCCGGGCCAGGGCGGCGGCATGCCCGACATGGGCGGCATGGGCGGCATGGGCGGCATGATGTAAGTCACGCCTGTCCTGTCGGATGGTTCAGGGGTCGCCTTCGGGCGGCCCCTTTTTCGTTGCGCGCAGTGCGCGCTCATTCATTGCGCGCTCAGACCTTCCCGAGCAGCACGAGGATCAGCAGCACCACGAGGATGGTGCCGAGGATGCCCGAGGGGCCATAGCCCCAGCTGGCCGAATGCCCCCAGCGCGGCAGGGCGCCGATCAGCAGCAGGATCAGAACGATGATGAGGATGGTGTAAAGCATGACGGTGTCCTTTGTTGGCGCGGATCCGGGATCAGAAGACGTCGAGCAGGTAGAGCAGGATGATGATCGGGATCGGAATGCCGATCAGCCAGGCGAGAAGTCCCTTCATGGCGTGTCTCCGGTGGATGCGATGAAGGACCAACGCCGGACAGCGCCTTTGGTTCCGCCCCGGGGCGCGGGGCAGGTGGCAAAGCTGGCGGGAATTGGGGGGAGGGAAGGCGCCGAGGCTTGTCTCGACCGGGCCCGGGAGGGGGCATCAGGCAACAAAAAAGGCGCGCCGAAGCGCGCCTTTCAGGATCGGTATCGACAGGCTTATGCCAGCGCGAGGTTGGTCGCGCTTTCGCGGCCGTCACGGCCGGATTCGATGTCGAAGCTGACTTTCTGGTTGTCCGCCAGGCCGGTCAGGCCGGAACGCTCGACAGCAGAGATATGGACGAAAACGTCCTTGGAGCCGCCATCGGGTGCGATGAAGCCGAAGCCTTTGGTGGTGTTGAACCATTTCACGGTGCCAGTGGCCATGTGAAGTATCCTTGTTTTCTTTGCTGTCCGCGGAATGCGACAGCCCGGCGAAGTCACGTCTGGATCGAAGACTCTGTGCCGGTGACGGAAAACAGGAGGTCGAAGAGAAGATCGTTAGCAAGGGGTGATATGGCATGCGCGCGCGCGTTCTGCAAGGGGAAAGCTGCGCCACGGTGGCAATGGGCGGCGCGGTGCTGTTAAACTCTGCGTGAAGAGGAGAGTTGCATGACCCAGGATCCCAAGGGCGAATTGACGCTGCGCACGCTGGCGATGCCGGCCGATACCAATGTCTCGGGCGATATCTTCGGCGGCTGGGTGCTGAGCCAGATGGACATGGCGGCGGGCATCGTCGCGGGCGAGCGCGCCGAAGGGCGGGTGGCGACCATTGCGGTCGACACGATGAAGTTCATCCGCCCGGTCAAGGTGGGCGACGTGCTCTGCGTCTATTGCCGGGTGGCGCGGGTCGGGCGGACCTCGATTGCGATCGAGGTCGAGGCCTGGGTCAAACGCGGCCGAATCGGCGGGCGCGAGAAGGTGACCGAGGCGGTGTTTACCTTCGTGGCGATTGACAGCGACGGCAAGCCGCGCGAGGTGCCGTAGGCGCGCGGTCGGGGGAAAGGCGGGTTTTGCGGGGGCAGGCAAGGCTTTCTTAACCCGGTGGCGCGAGGATGGCGGTATGGCGACGTATCTCCGACCAAAGATCCCCGGGGCGACGGTTTTCTTTACCGTGGCGCTTGCAGACCGGCGGCAAGCCCTGCTGACCGACCATATCGAGGCGCTGCGGCTTTCGGTCCGCAAGACCCGCGACGAACGACCGTTTCGGATCGACGCCTGGGTGGTTCTGCCGGACCATCTGCACGCGGTCTGGACCCTGCCGCCGAACGATAGGGATTTCTCCACCCGATGGAGCGTGATCAAGGCGCGGTTCTCGCGGATGATTCCGGTCGGGTATCGGCGCGCCAGCCACGAAGCGCGTCGAGAGCGGGGTATCTGGCAGCGGCGGTTCTGGGAGCATCACATTCGCGGGCCAGACGATTTCGCGGCGGCGCTGAGGTATTGCCATCTCAACCCGGTCAAGCACGGCTACGTGGAAGCTCCGTTGGATTGGGCGTATTCATCCGTCCACCGGGCCCGGCGACTCGGACAGTATGCCGCGTAGGGTGCGCATTCACTGCGCACCTTTCGGCGGGTTGGCTGAGGTGGATGGTGCGCAGTATATGCGCACCCTACAGGTCACCGCGAGAACTTCTTGTACTTCAACCGCTTGGGCTCGAGCGCATCGGCGCCCAGCCGGCGTTTCTTGTCTTCCTCGTAGTCCTCGAAGTTGCCCTGGAACCATTCCACGTGTGCTTCGCCCTCGAAGGCCAGCATGTGGGTACAGATCCGGTCGAGGAAAAACCGGTCGTGCGAGATCACCACCGCGCAGCCGGCGAAATCGACCAGCGCGTCTTCCAGCGCCCGCAGGGTCTCGACGTCGAGATCGTTGGTCGGCTCGTCGAGCAGCAGCACGTTGCCGCCCTCCTTCAGCAGCCGCGCCATGTGGACGCGGTTGCGTTCGCCGCCCGAGAGCAGGCCAACCTTCTTCTGCTGGTCGCCGCCCTTGAAGTTGAACGACGAGCAATAGGCGCGGGAGTTGACCTGGGCATCGCCCAGCTCGATGATCTCGGCGCCGCCGGTGATCGCCTCCCAGACGGTGTCGCCCGGGTTCAGGTCGTCGCGCGACTGGTCGACATAGGACAATTGCACCGTGTCGCCGTATTCGATGGTGCCGGCGTCGGGCGTTTCCTGGCCGGTCAGCATCCGGAACAGCGTCGACTTGCCCGCGCCGTTGGGGCCAATCACGCCGACGATGCCGCCGGGCGGCAGCGAAAAGCTCAGATCCTCGATCAGCAGCCTGTCGCCCATGGCCTTTCGCAGGCCCTCGACCTCGATCACCTTGGAGCCCAGACGCGGCCCGTTGGGAATGACGATCTGGGCATAGGCGATCTTCTCGCGCTCGGACTGGCCGGCCATCTGCTCATAGGCCTGGATCCGCGCCTTGGACTTGGCCTGGCGCGCCTTGGCGCCCTGGCGCATCCATTCCAACTCGCGTTCCAGCGTCTTCTGCTTGGCCTTGTCCTCGCGCGCTTCCTGGGACAGGCGCTTGGCCTTCTGTTCCAGCCAGGCCGAGTAGTTGCCCTCGTAGGGGATGCCGCGGCCGCGGTCCAACTCGAGGATCCAGCCGGTGATGTCGTCGAGGAAATAGCGGTCGTGGGTGACGATCAGGATGGTGCCCTTGTAGGCGATCAGGTGCTGTTGCAGCCAGGCGATGGTTTCCGCGTCGAGGTGGTTGGTCGGCTCGTCGAGCAGCAACATGTCGGGCGCTTCGAGCAGGAGCTTGCAGAGCGCGACGCGGCGTTTCTCGCCGCCCGAAAGCGTGGTGACATCGGCGTCGTCGGGCGGGCAGCGCAGGGCCTCGAGGGCGACGTCGATCTGGCTGTCGAGATCCCAGAGGTTCTCGCTGTCGATCTGGTCTTGCAGTTCGGCCATCTCGTCGGCGGTCTCGTCGGAGTAGTTCATCGCCAGCTCGTTGAACCGGTCGAGCTTGGCCTGTTTCTTCGCCACGCCCAGCATGACGTTGCCGCGCACGTCGAGCGACGGATCCAGCTCGGGCTCCTGCGGCAGGTAGCCGACCTTGGCGCCTTCGGCGGCCCAGGCCTCGCCGGTGAAATCGGTGTCGATCCCGGCCATGATCCGCATCAGGGTCGACTTGCCCGAGCCGTTGACGCCCACGACGCCGATCTTGACGCCGGGCAGGAAGCTCAGGCGGATGTTCTCGAAGCACTTCTTGCCACCCGGATAGGTCTTGGACACCCCGTCCATGTGGTACACGTATTGATAGGCTGCCATTTTCGTCCTCGGGATCGGTGGAATTCGGGTCAGATGGGGTGATAGCGAATGGGGCGCGGAGGAGCAATCGCGGATGAGACCCTTGGCGGAGTTGATACGGCGCAATGCGCATCCCGGGCGGCTGGTCTGGATCGGGCTGCGGCCCGACCGGCGGGCGGCGATGGAGGCCTTGGCGGCGGGGCGGATCGGGCCCGGCGGGCTGGAAGGCGACCGGGCGCGCAAGGGCAAGCGGGCGGTGACGCTGGTGCAGGCCGAGCATCTTGCGGTGATCGGCGCCTTCCTGGGCCGCGGGCCGGTGGCGCCGGAAGTCTTGCGGCGCAACCTGGTGATCGCCGGGATCAACCTGGTCGGCTTGCGCGGGCGCGCGGTCGGGCTGGGCGGGGCGGTGCTGCGGATCACCGGGCCCTGCGCGCCCTGTTCGGGCATGGAGGACGCGCTGGGCGCGGGCGGCTATGCGGCGGTGCGCGGCCATGGCGGGATGACCGCCGAGGTGCTGGCGCCCGGGCCGGTGGCAATCGGCGACATGCTGCAGCCGATCGATTGACATTTCCGGCGCAAATGTCTGAGGTAAGGGCGTTTTGACCAGGGAGCCCGCTGCGGTGATCCATTCTCCGGCCCTCCGGCCCGGCCTGACCATCGGTCTGCTGGGCGGCTCCTTCGATCCGCCGCACCAGGGGCATGTGCATATCACCCGCGAGGCGCTCAAACGTTTCGGGCTGGACCGGGTGTGGTGGCTGGTGAGCCCGGGCAATCCGCTCAAGGAACATGGCCCCGCCCCGCTGGCCGATCGCATGGCGGCGGCGCGGGCGATCATGCAGCATCCGCGGGTCGAGATCAGCGATTTCGAGGCGCGCGCGGGCACGCGCTATACCGCCGAGACGCTGGAGGCGCTGCTGCTGGCCTATCGCGGCACGCGGTTCGTCTGGCTGATGGGGGCCGACAACCTGGTGCAATTGCCGCAGTGGCAGGATTGGCGCTGGATCATGAACATCGTGCCGGTGGGCGTGCTGGCCCGGCCTGGCGACCGCATCCGGGCGCGCAATTCCAAGGCCGCGCGGGTCTATGCCGCCCATCGCATCCGCGGGCGCGAGTCGCTGAAACTGGCCACGGCCGAGGCCCCGGCCTGGTGTTTCGTGAACGTGCCGATGCGCGGCGAGAGCTCGAGCGCGATCCGGGCGCGCGGCGGCTGGCGCGGGGCGGGGCAATGAGCGCGCGGCAAATCGCACCCCGGGCACAGGGCGTTAAAATCATCGTCATCAGCCGGGGGATCGGCTTGTATGGGTCTCAAGGCTGAGGTTAAATCGCGCCATGACGAAAGCATTTTCCAGACGCATGTTTCTCGGCTCGGCGCTTGGCTTCGTGGCGAGCCAGGCCCTGGGCGAGGCGCCCAGCCGATCGCTGCGCCCCGTGGCGCGCCCGGGCAGCGCCAAGCCGGTCTTCAAATCCGCCGAAGAGCTTGTCGCCCGCTCGGGCCTGTCGGGCGAGGTGGGCTATGCGGTGATGGATGTCCGCTCGGGGCAGATGCGCGAAGCCGGGCAAGCGGATCTGGGCCTGCCGCCGGCCAGCGTGCTCAAGGCGGTCACGGCGCTTTACGCGCTGGACGCGCTGGGGCTGGAGCATCGCTTCACCACCTCGGTCCAGGCCACCGGATCGGTCACGGACGGCGTGCTCGAGGGCGATCTGATCCTCGCGGGGGGCGGCGACCCGACGCTGGATACCGACCGGCTGGCCGACCTGGCCGCCGCGCTGAAGGCCAAGGGCATCCGCGAGGTGACGGGCGATTTCCTGGTCTGGGGCGGGTTCCTGCCGTTTTCGGAAGGGATCGACGCCGACCAGCCCGAGCATGTGGGCTATAACCCCGCCGTCTCGGGGCTGAACCTGAACTACAACCGCGTGCATTTCCAATGGACCCTGCAGGGCAGCGCCTACCAGGTCAGCATGGATGCGCGCAGCGAGAAATACCGCCCCGACGTGCGCTTTGCGCGCATGGCGGTCGAGCGGCGGTCGACGCCGATCTATACCTATGCCGACCGCGAGGGGCGCGACGACTGGACCGTGGCGCGCGCGGCTTTGGGCAAGGGGGGCGCGCGCTGGCTTCCGGTGCGCAAGCCCGAGATCTATGCCGGCGAGGTGTTCCAGACCTTTGCCCGCAGCCAGGGCATCGTGCTGAAGGCGCCCAGGGTGCTGGCGACGGCGCCGGGGGGCACGGTGCTGGCCCAGGTGGTCAGCCCGCCCTTGCCCGAGATCCTGCGCGACATGCTGAAGTATTCCACCAACCTCACCGCCGAGGTGGTGGGCCAGGCGGCGACCCGGGTGCGCAAGGGCAGCGTCGAGAGCCTTGAGGCCTCGGCGGCGGAGATGTCGGCCTGGGCGCGCGAGACCTATGGGCTGGGCGAGGCGGTGCATTTTGTCGACCATTCCGGGCTGGGCGACCGGTCCCGGATGACCGCCTCGGACATGGTGCTGGCGCTGACCGCGGCGCGCGAGGCCGGGCCTTTGCGGTCGCTGCTCAAGAGCATTCCGATGCTGGACGACAGCCGGCGGGCGATCAAGAATCACCCGGTCAAGGTCGATGCCAAGACCGGGACGCTGAACTTCGTCTCGGCGCTGGCGGGCTATGTCACCGCGACCGACGGGGCGGAAATGGCCTTTGCCATCTTTACCGCCGACGTGGCGCGGCGCGATGCGCTGACCCGCGACCAGCGCGAGCGCCCCGAAGGCGGGCGCGAATGGATCACCCGGTCGAAGCGGTTGCAGCAGAAGCTGTTGCAGCGCTGGGGGCAGGCTTTCGGCAGTACCTGACGCGCGGCTCAGGCCTTGAGATGCCGCGCCCGGGCGCCGCGTTCGATGGCCGCGGCATGCAGCCGGTCGATGTTCAACTCGTGGCGGATCTCTTCCAGCAACCGCAATTCCGCATCGCGCAGGGTGCCGTCGGCGGCGGCCACGTCGCAGGCCAGCGCATAGGCGGTCTCGAACAGCCGCTCGGGCAGGTTCTCGCGGATCAGCCCGAAGAGCGCATCCAGCCCGTCCTCCTGCTCGAAGAGGTCAAAGACGGTCTGGGCGATCACGTGCATCCGGTCGATGTCGTAATCGGCAAAGATCGGCAGGTTGTTGACCGCGGTCTCGATCTTGACCAGTTCGACGGTGCGGATGTTCTCGTCCGAGGCCGAAACCGCGATCATCAGGCCGACAAGGCAATCCTGGGCGCTCAGCGAATGGGTGATGTCATCTGTCATGGGGTACTCCTGTTGCAGTGCAGAATATTGACCCCGGGCCTTGCCCGCAATAGGGATGGCAGGCCCGCACACATGGGGTGCGCGGGATACCGGAGTGCCCTCACATGCCCGATCTGCGTGAAGCCGCAATGACCTCGAAAGCCTGGCCTTTTGAAGAAGCGCGCCGCGTGCTCAAACGCTATGAGAAAGCGCCGCCGGAAAAGGGCCATGTGCTGTTCGAGACCGGCTACGGGCCCTCGGGGCTGCCGCATATCGGGACCTTCGGCGAGGTGCTGCGCACGACGATGATCCGCCGCGCCTTCGAGGTGATCTCGGACATTCCGACCCGGATGATCTGTTTTTCCGACGATCTGGACGGGATGCGCAAGGTGCCGGGCAATGTGCCCAACCCCGAGATGCTGCGCGAGCATCTGCAAAAGCCGCTGACCTCCGTGCCCGATCCCTTTGGCACCCATGACAGTTTCGGCGATCACAACAATGCCATGCTGCGGCGCTTCCTCGATACCTTCGGCTTCGAGTACGAGTTCTATTCGGCGACCGAGTTCTATCGCTCGGGGCAGTTCGACGAGGTGCTCCTGCGCGCCGCCGAGCGCTATGACGAGGTGATGAAGGTCATGCTGAAATCGCTGCGCGAGGAGCGGCGGCAGACCTATTCGATCTTCCTGCCGATCCATCCCGAGACCGGGCGGGTGCTTTACGTGCCGATGAAGAATGTCGATGCCGTGAAGGGCGAGATCACCTTTGACGACGAGACCGGCCGCGAATGGACCCTGCCAGTGACCGGCGGCAATGTGAAGCTGCAGTGGAAGCCCGATTTCGGCGCGCGCTGGGCGGCGCTGGGGGTCGATTTCGAGATGTACGGCAAGGACCATTCGACCAATACGCCGATCTATGACGGCATCTGCCGCATCCTGGGCCAGCGGCCGCCGGAGCATTTCACCTATGAGTTGTTCCTCGATGACAAGGGGCAGAAAATCTCGAAATCCTCGGGCAACGGGATCAGCATTGATGAATGGCTGACCTATGCTTCGACGGAATCCTTGAGCTACTTCATGTATCTCAAGCCCAAGACCGCCAAGCGGCTGCATTTCGACGTGATCCCCAAGGCGGTGGACGAGTATCACCAGCAGTTGCGCGCCTATGCGGGGCAGGATGCCGCGCAGCGGTTGAACAACCCGGTGTACCATATCCACGGCCATAACGTGCCGGCGTCCGACATGGTGGTGTCCTTCGCGATGCTCTTGAACCTCGCCAGCGTGTCGGGGGCCGAGGACAAGGAGACGCTCTGGGGCTTCATCCGCAAATATGCGCCCGATGCCACGGCCGAGACCCATCCGGGGATGGACCAGGCGGCGGGGCACGCGGTGCGCTATTTCCAGGATTTCGTGAAGCCCGCCAAAGTGTTCCGCGCGCCCACCGACCAGGAGCGCGCGGCGCTGGAGGACCTGGCGAAGGCGCTTGGCGATGGCGATTTCGCGCGGGAAATGATCGCGAAGAAGAACGCGCAGGAGGGCAAGGACGACACCCTGCCGGAGGTGGATTTCGCCGACGAGGAGTTCCTGCAGAGCATCGTCTTCGCGGTGGGCAAGGTGCATGGGTTCGAGCCCCTGCGCGACTGGTTCAAGGCGATCTACGAGGTGCTGATGGGGGCCAGCCAGGGCCCGCGCTTCGGCGGTTTCATCGCGCTTTACGGCGTCGAGGAGACCCGGGAACTGATCGCCCAGGGGCTTGCGGGCGAGCTTGGCTGAAGGCTCTGCCGGGGGCGTGATTTGAACGCGCGCCCCGGCGGGCTATTTCCTGCGACATGGTTTTCGTGGGAGGTTTTTGTCATGCTGCGTCGTGTTCTGGCCGTTCTGGCCTGTGTCTTTGTCCTTGCGCCTGCCCTGGCGCAGGACGTTCAACCGAGAAATCCCGAGATAGAAGCGGTGATCGGCAGCCAGATCGAGGCCTTTCAGGCCGATGATGTCGCCCGCGCCTTCGATTTTGCCAGTCCGGTGATCCGGCGGATGTTCGTGACGCCGGAGAATTTCGGGCTGATGGTGCAGCGCGGCTATCCGATGGTCTGGCGGCCGGGCGAGGTGAGTTTCCTCGACCTGGCGGAGATCGACGGCGCGCTCTGGCAGCGGGTCGAGATCATCGACCGGGCCGGGGTGCGGCATTACCTCGGCTACCGGATGGAGCCGGGCGCGGATGGCTGGAAGATCGCCGGCGTGCAGTTCCTGGAGGCGCCGGACATCGCCGTCTGACGCGGGGCCGATCTGTCGACAGATCGGGACCGATCCATTGATGGATCGGGCGCCCGTTGCGCGGGCTGCGCACGGTCGTCTCAGGCGGCGTTAAGCGGATGTTGATACCCCTTTCCCATCGGCGGGCGGCCTGCCTGCCCTGACGTGTGACATGCGCGACATGGAAAGGGATCTTGATGAACAAAGCGATTACCGAGGGCGTGGTCTTCCTGCCGACGCCGTTCGCCAACGGGCTGGATGTCTGGTCGAGCCAGAACGGCCGACCCGGTGACGACACCTATCAGGCGGCGGCCAATGCGGCCTATGTGCCCGCCGATCAGGATTTCGGCGGCTGCCTGGAGATGCAAAAGAGCCAGTCCACCCAGAAGTTGCGCTACATGGGCGAGACGCCGCTCTTGCCGGGCTGCTACATCCGGGTGCGCGCCCGGATCAAGGCGATCTCGGGCAACCTGCCCAATGTGCGCATCGCGGGCTATCCGGCCCAGGCCAATGGCACCCAGGTCAGCGGGCTGAGCGTGAACGGGCCGTCGGTCACGCTCACCTCCTACGGTGAGGTTGTCGAACTCGCGGCGATCATCGGGCCGGGCAACCGCACCGGCGTCGACATGGTCTGGGGCACCGAGCCGGTCTTTGCCCATCTCGGGCTGGACCTGACCGGGTCGAATGGCGGCGTCGTGCGGATCGACGACCTTGTGTTCGAGGACATCACCCATGTCTTTCTCGCCGACATGCTGGCCTCGGTCGATGTGCGCGACTACGGCGCGCTGGGGGATGGCACGACCAATGACAGCGCCGCCTTCGAGGCTGCGGATGACGCGGCGGACGGGCGCGAGATCGTGGTCTCGGAGGGCACCTATCGGCTGGCCAGCACAGTGACGATCAATTCGCGCATCCGCTTCGAGGGCAAGGTCACGATGCCCGACACTGCGATCCTGTCGCTGACCAGGAACTTCGACCTCGGCACCTATATCGACGCTTTCGGCAGTGAGGAACTGGCGTTTCGCAAGGCCTTTCAGGCGCTCTTGAACAATGCCGATCACGAGAGCCTCGACCTCGGCGGGCGGCGGATCTCGATCTCGGGGCCGATCGACATGCAGGCGGCGGTCAACAACAAGGACAGCTATGCCCAGCGCCGCCATATCGCCAATGGACAGTTCTATGCCGAAGGCACCAGCGTCTGGGATCCGGATGTCACCACCTCCCAGGCGACCTATTCGTCGTCGAACGACGGGCGGCTCACCAATGTCACCAATATCGCCAATATCCCGGTCGGCGCGCATATCACCGGCAATGGCGTGGGACGCGAGATCTATGTGCGGTCCAAAAACGTCTCGGCGGGCGAGATCACCCTGAGCCAGCCGCTGGGGGCGGCGACCGGCACCCAGACCTTCACCTTCACCCGCTACAAGTACATGCTGGATTTCTCGGGCTTCGAGCAGTTGATCAGCATGTCCTTCTCGGACGTGGAGTTCCAGTGCAACAACAAGGCCAGCGGCGTCATGCTGGCCAAGACCGGCAATGTCTTCCAGGTGCGCGACTGCTATTTCACCCGGCCCAAGCACCGCGGCATCACCTCGATCGGCTATGGCTGCCAGGGGATGCTGGTGGACCGGTGCCAGTTCATCTCGTCCGAGGGCGGGACACCGGCGCAGGACCGGATTTCCATCGCCATCAGCGCCAATGCCAATGACGTCAAGATCCGCAACAACCGCGCCAGCCAGTTCCGGCATTTCTGCATCCTGTCGGGGTCGAACACCGTGGTCTCGGGCAACCACTTCTTCCAGGGCGACGGGCAACCCAACGGTGTGCGGCTGGCGGGGCTGGTGCTGACGCTGAAGTCCTGCAATGCCACCATCGTCGGCAACTACGTCGACAATTGCTTCATCGAATGGACCAACGAGCGGGATGTCGATCCGGACTTTACCGGGGGGTTCGGCTTTTCGGGCCTGTCGATCACCAACAACGTGTTCCTTTGCGGTGATCTGATCCCGTCCTTCGCCTGGATCGTGCTCAAGCCTTACGGCACCAACCACGTCATCAACGGGCTGAACGTCACCGGCAACCTGTTTCGCTGCGTCGACGGCAACATCGACCGCTGCGAGAAGGTGGATACCACCCATGCGGACATGAACTATGGCGGCATGAAGAAGGTCTATTTCGCCAATAATACCTTCAACAATGTCGAGTACCGCACCGAGAACCCGGCGGTGGTGACCCATGACCAGAACACTGCCGCCGCGACCTGGCAGGTCTCGGGCGCCGAGGTGCTGGCTTTTGGTGGCGAGGCGCGGCGGGTCGATGCGCTGGTCGCCACCGAGAAGATCACCAATGCCAGCAATGTCGCGCAATGGGGCGCGCCTTACGTCAAGGGCGGGCAGGGGCCGAACAACAACCGCGTCGACATCTTCTGGGAGAGCGCGGTCAAGGGCAAGGTCAACGTGACGATGCGCATGGACGTCTGAGCGCCCGAGGCGGGGCCGCGGTCCGGGAGGGGCGCCGCGGCCCTGTGCGCTCAGGGCTGGCCGAGGTAGCGCGCCGACATCCAGCCGCGGTTTTCCGCCGCGGTTTCCACCAGCCACCAGACATCGTTCGAGGTCCGGCACGACAGGGCGCGGGCCTTTTCGGTCTCGCTGGGCTGGGGCGTTCGGGGAAGGCAGGCGGCGATGCAGGCCTCGGTCAGGATGGCAAGGGCGGAGGCGTCAGTGGCGATGGGGGTCACGGCTTGATCCTTGTCGACCTCCTCGATCACCTCGGCGCCGAAGCCCGGTTCCTCGCGCAGGGTGGCGAAGTTCTGGACGTTGATCACCTTGTAGCGGCTGTCGGTCGGCGTGCAGAGCGAGGGCGCGATCGGGATCACCGGGGTGGCCGGGATCTCGGTGCCGTCGCTGGCCAGGTCCTCGAGCCGCGAGGCGCCGGGGAAGATGGCGAAGGGCTCGAAGAAGGTGAAGGGGCCGGTGGCCTGATCGACCAGGGTCTCGACCTCGGCCTCGGTCGGCGGGGCCTCGCGCGGGGCGCCGGACTGGCCGTTCCAGGCCGGCTGTTGCAGCACCCGCGCCGAGATGCCGCCGGGCCCGTCGGCGGGTTGCAGCCAGCGCACCTCGCAGACCGTCCAGTAGAGATCGCCCTCGGACCAGTAGCCCGAAAGCCAGGCGCCGCGCCGCGCGCCGGTGGGGGCGGGCGAGAGGGTCATGCCCTTGACCGCCTCGAACTCGCGGGCGCTGTCGGGCCGGTCGAAATGCTCGGGGCGCATCTCGGGGTCGATGCGTTCGCAGATCTCGCGCAGTTGCGTCTCGCTCATCTCGGCGGGCAGCGGTTTCAGACCCTCGACCTTGACGTTGACATCGATGGTGCGGGTCACCGTGTCGATCCGCAGGATGCGCCCGGAGGGCACCGCAAAGACCTCGCCCGCGAAGGCCGGGCTGATGGTCAGCGCGTCGAGATTGGCAAGCACCGCGCTGGTCGCCAGCATCGCCCGGTCATAGGCGCGGATCACGTCGCCGCGGGTGAATTCGTCGTCCGGCACGATCAGGCGCGGGGCGTGAAAGCCCAAGGTGGCAAGCGTATGGATCGAGCGGTCGACCTGGCGGAGGAGCGCGTCTTCCGCGCGGGCACCGGTGCCGCCGAGAAAGGCGATGGCGCAGGCGCCGAGGCAGTTGTGATCGGCGGCCACATGGGTGGCGATGCCGGTGCGGCGCAGGTGCAGCGCCATC
The DNA here is from genome assembly GCA_006226775.1 of Paracoccaceae bacterium. Taxonomy (GTDB): domain Bacteria; phylum Pseudomonadota; class Alphaproteobacteria; order Rhodobacterales; family Rhodobacteraceae; genus Marinovum. The sequence continues at coordinate 81,365 of SBGD01000093.1, forward strand.
TCCAGCCCTTCGCGGAAATCGCCGCCGGTGCTGTTAAGGCAAAGCCGCGGCGTGGTCTCGACATAGGGCGCGCCGCCGGGATTTCCCGGCAGCACGGCGCGCAGCTTGACAAGATCGCCCGGCTCGATCGGCCCCGTGGCCAGCGTGGTGCAGCCTGCGGGCAGCGTCTCGGTCCGGCTGAAAGTCAGCGCCGCGGCGGCCCCGGGCAGGGCCCAGAGAACCAGGCACAAGGCTGCAAGGCGCAGCGCAGGCGTGAGGGCAGGCGCGATCGGATTCATGGGCAGGCTCCTGCAATGCAGACAGGGCCACTCTAACCCATTGGAGCGTTTAATCAAAGTTAATGCGACGCCGGTCAGAAGGCCTTCCAGAGGCCGAATTTCAGCCCCGGCCGGCCACCGTCGATCAGATCGAAAAGCAGCCCGCTTTCGAAGCTGAATTCGCCGCCCAGCGGAACCACGAGGCCGGTGGCGAGGGTGGGATAGATGGTGCCCTCGATCTCGGTATTGAAGACCTGCACCATGGACTTGATGTCATTGGCATGGGTCATCCCCAGGGTGACGTCGAACTTGGCCTGGCGCTTGGACGCCATGGCAAATTCCTCGCCCACCACATGCTCGACCCGCCCCTCGACCGAGAACCAGGCCGGGCGGCCGCCCACCTCGAACCCGCGCCCGTATTGCAGCCCGACGCCGGTATAGGGCTTGTGGTCGATCTTGCCGACGCTGAGCTCAAGCGCCAGCTTGCGGCTGCCCTGCGACAGCACCGGCAGGCGCAAGAAGGCGCGCACATCGGTGTCCGCCGTGGTGCCGAGACCGGCGTTGAGCCCGACGGTCAGCCGGTCGGTCAGCCCGTGTTCGAGGTAGTAACTGGAGTAATAGCTCATGTCTTCGGCCTTGTCGGCGCCCGCGTAGCCGCGCAACTCGACCGAGGTGGCAACGAACCACTGGCCCCGGTCGCGCGGCCAGGCGCCGGACCATGCCGGCTGTGCAAGGATCATCAATAGGGCCGCCAATCGCAGCATGGACACTTTCCCGTTCTTGACGCTCCCACCGGCGCTCACCTTGGGAAAGCTTGGTTAAGATGCGGTTAACCGCGGGCTGCGCGCCCCGTCTGGCCAAGCGGCGGGTGACGCGGTATAGCGCGGCACAAATGGCAGGACATGACATGACCGATCTGACTGAACTGGCCCGGCTGATCCGCGAAGACAGCGCCGCGCGCGGCCAGCCGATCTCGAAACTGGGGTATTTCTGCGCCCCGTTCCGGCCCGGGTCGGGGGCGTTTTCGGACAAGGTGATCAAGGTCTACCGCGCCTCGCCCGACCGCGCGCTGATGGCGCGGCTGGCAACGTGTCATGCCGATTACGTGGCGGCGCTGGTGAAAACCGGCGTGCCGGTGCCCGCGACCGCGTTTCACCTGCTGGACGAGGGCGCGGTGCAGGTGCCGGTGATCGTGCAGGACGCGCTGCCGGCCGAGACGATGATGCGCCCGCAGATGCAGGCGGCGTCGGTGGAGGAGGCGCTGGCGCTGATGGAGGCGGCGGGCCAGGTGATCGCGCGCTTCTGGAACAATGCCGACCAGTTCGAGACCCGCATCGGCTTTCACCCCTCGATCCGCAATTTCGCGGTTCAGGACGGGTTCGGGGGCGGGGCGGCGACCTTCTTCGACACCTTCCCGCCGCTGATCCATTATTCGCGCGACGAGATGGGGCAGATGCTGCTGGTGTTTTCCGAAAGCGCGCTGATGCGGACCGTGGGGCCGGTGCTGCGCGGCCGCGTCACCGGCATCCAGGACGAATGGTATTCGCCGCCCGAAACGCTTGTGGGCCTTGTCGGCTCGGCCTGTCGGCTGCGCCCCGATGATGCGCAAGCCTTCCTCGCCTGGGGCCGCGATTTCGCCTGCCGCGCCATGCCGCGCTGGGCGGACGCGGCGCTGCCCGGGATGCAGCGCCCGCCGCGCCTGCCGGGCTACTGGACCGGGATGCGCAAACTCCTGGGGCTGCAGGGCGAACCCAACGTCTGACCGGGCAGGGCGCGAAAATACGGCTTTGTCCTTTGCCGGGACGCATGGCAGGGTAGGGTCCAAGGAGGACCAGCCAAATGCCAGAAATCAGCCGTGACGCCCAGATCCAGACCGTCATCACCACCTTCGAGATGACCCCCGGTACCTGCCAGGACCTGCTCGACGCCCTGACCGATGCCTACGAGAATTTCATCTCCAAGCAGAAGGGCTTTGTCGCCGCGGGCCTGCACGTCAATGACGCCCAGACCCGGATCGCCAATTACTCGCAATGGCAGCAGCGCGAGGATTTCCTGGCCATGCTGCGCACCGACGAGATGCGCGCGCGCAACCGGCGGATCCACGACCTCTGCCGCAGTTTCGAGCCGGTGATGTACGACGTGGCCGCGACCTTCTGAAAGCCGCCCCTCGGGGGCGTTCAACCGGCGCTGTGGCGGTCGACGTAGTCCTTGACGAAGGCCTCGAGCTTGTCGGAACCGCAGGAAAAGCCCATGTCCTCGGCCCTGGCCAGCACCTCGTCGCCGTCCATGCCGGTCTCGCAGGCGATGTGCATCATCACCAGCGCGCCCGAGCGTTGACCCGAGGCGCAATGCACCAGCACCGGCGCGGGCAGCGCGCGGGCCTTCTGGCGGAAGCTGTCGACCACCTCGGCCGAGAGCGCCGCACCCTCGACCGGGTGATGCGCATAGGTCAGCCCCTCGGCCCGGGCCAGGCGGCCCTCGTCCTGCGGCGTCATCTCGAGTTTCTCGCATTCCTGGGCGGTCTGCATGTTGACGATGGCGCGAAAGCCTTCGCGCGACGCCTGCCTGACATCGTCGGGCGCGGGGGCGAACCTGGCGACGGTGAAACGGTCGTTGATCTGGATGGTGTCCTGCATGGGGTCCTCCTTCGGTGGGGGGTTCAGCTCGGGGTTTCGATCTCGTAGCCGGCGTTCTGCCAGGCCAGGAAGCTGCCCGGCACGCTGCGCACCTTGGCAAAGCCGTTGCGGCGCAGCAGGCTTGCGGCGATCGAGGCGCGAAAGCCGCTGGCGCAATAGGTGGCATAGGCGGCAGAGCGGTCGAGATCGCCCATCCGGTCACGCAACTCGCCCAGGAAGGCATGTTGGGCGCCGGGCACATGGCCGCTCTCCCATTCGTCCGGCTTGCGCACGTCGAGCGGCGTCAGATCGGTGGAGTCTTTCAGCTCCTGCACCGGGACCTGCGGGATCTGCGCGAGGTCGCGCCCCGCCTCGCGCCAGGCGCCGATGCCACCGGCGAGGTATCCGCCGAAATCGGTGAACCCGGTGCGCCAGAGCAGGCGCAGCACTTCGGGCAGGTCGCGGTCGTCGTTCAGCACCAGGTGGATCGGCCTCTCGGGGTCGAGCAGCCAGCCGGCCCAGACCGAAAGCTCGGGCCGCGCGGCGATGTTGAGACTGCCCGGCACATGCCCGGCGCCGAACGCCAGCATGTCGCGCAGGTCGAGCACCTGCGCGCCGTCCTGCGTGGCCTCGGCAAAACGCGCGACCTCCATCGGCGCGATCCGGGGCAGGTTGCCAAGCACCTCCGGCCCCTCGGCATTGACCGTCTTCATCCGCGGATAATGGGTCGGCACCGGCGGCGCATCGCCCAGGATCGCCTGTTTGAAGCTGTCGAGGTCGTCGATCCTGGCATAGCGGTTGAAGCGGCGCTCATAGCCGATGGTGCTCGACATCCGGTCGCCGATATCCGGCCCGCAGGCCGACCCGGCGCCGTGACAGGGATAGAGGATCACGTCATCGGGCAGCGCCATGAAGACCTCGCGCACGGTGGAAAACAGGTCCTCGGTCAGCGCCTCGGTCTCGTCCTTGCCCAGAAGGTCGGGCCGCCCGACGCTGTCGACGAAAAAGGCATCGCCCGAGAGCACGCCCCAGGGGGTCTCGGTCTCGCCGTCATGGAGGAAATAGGACATGTGCTCCGGCGTATGGCCCGGGGTGAACCGGGCTTTCATCCGCAGGCTGCCGAAGGTGAAGGTATCGCCATCGCGCACCGGTTCATGGTCGAAGCCGTAGCTGGCGCCGCCCTCGGTGCTGACGTGAAGCCTGGCCTGCCCGCCCAGCCGCTCCACCAGCTCGCGCGCGCCGCTGAGGAAATCGGCGTGGATATGGGTCTCGAAGACATGGGTGATGGCCATGCTGAAGCGGCGGGCGGTCTCGAGGTAGATCTCGACATCGGGCCGCGGGTCGACCACCGCACAGACATGCGCCGCGTCATCCCCCAGGAGATAGGAGCATTCGGCGACGCCATCGGCCAGGATTTGTTCGAAGCGTAGGGTCATTGCGTGTCCTCCTTTGCAGGCAAAACACGCCGGGCGGTTTTCTGTTCCATCGGGGGGGGCACCTGTGCCGCCGTCGCAGGACGATGGCGCCAGGGACAGAGCCCCGCCATGCGGCCGCGCAATCCCCCGTGGTTCCGCCGGTCGCGCCCCGGCGGGTTGCGGACCGGCCCGGACCGGCCCCTGCCTGAAACCGCCGGTCAGACGACCGGGATGCGCAGGCGGCCGAGGCCCTCGATCGTCAGCTCCATGACGTCGCCCCTGGCCACCGGGCCGACCCCGGCGGGGGTGCCCGAGAGGATCACGTCGCCCGGCGCCAGCGTGAAATACTCCGACAGGCAGGCAATCATTTCCGGCACCTTCCAGATCATCTGGTTCAGGTCGCCTTCCTGTTTCGTCTCGCCGTTCACGGTCAGCACAAGGCGGCCCTTCGCGGGATGGCCGACCTCGGCCACCGGCAGGATCGGCCCGATCGGCGCCGAGCGCTCGAAGGCCTTGCCGACCTCCCAGGGGCGGCCTTTCTGCTTGGCGGCCTCCTGCAGGTCGCGCCGCGTCATGTCGAGCGCGAGCGCATAGCCGAAGACGTGATCGAGCGCCTTGTCGACCGGGATATCGGTGCCGCCCTGCTTGAGCAGCACCGCCATCTCGGCCTCGTAATGCACGTTGTCGGACTGGCCCGGATAGGCGAATGCGCCGGAAGGATCGAGGTTGTCGGGGTTTTTCTGGAAGAAGAACGGCGGATCGCGGTCGGGATCGTCGCCCATCTCGATGGAATGCGCCGCGTAGTTGCGCCCGATGCAATAGACCCGGCGGACCGGAAACAGGGCCTCGCTTCCCTTGACCGGCAGGCCGACGGGCCGCGGCGGTTCGATGACGTAATCGGGCATGGATCCTCCAGGCAATCAGGTCGGTTCTTCAAGTCATAGGCGCAGAGCAATCCTGGATCAATCCGGGCAAGCGGTTGAAATATCGATTATATTTCCCGGCATACCGGAGTGATCCGCAACAACCGCCCCGGCATCGCGGAATTGGTCGCGCCAATTGTGGGCGCAGGGGCAGAACGGGTGCGCCAATGCACAGGGGCGGTCAGGCCAGCGTCGACGGTCTGAAAGCCTTCCTTGCGGCAGGGGGTACGGGCCGCCGTGGCAGAGGCAGTGGCAGAGGCTGGCACCATCAAGATCGCGCTGGCCGGGACGCCTTCGGACGAATTGGCGGCCATGACCGTCCGGGCCTGACCTGCTACGCCGCGAAACGCTGAAAGGGGCGGTCAGCCCGGGGCCGGGCGGTCGGCAAACACGGCGTAGGCCTCGGCGAGGCCCAGGTGCGAAGCCACAAGCTCCAGCGAGACCCGCTTGAGCAGGTCCGCGGTAACGGGCCGCTTGTCGCCCGGAAAGACCATGGCGCGCAACAGCGCGGCATAGGGCGGCGAGCGGACCAGCGTCAGCAGCAGGTCCGCCTCCGCCTCGGACCGGCAGGGCAGGAAATAGACCGTGTCGTCCAGCACCACCGGCTTGCCGCCCGAGGGGCCGACCTTCATGAAATTGAACGACGTGTAGAAGCCGGAAATCGCCACCTTCCACGGCGCGAAGCTATAGGCGCCGACCCCGAAGACCGAGAACCGCGGCTTGCCGCGATAGATCACGCTGCTGCGGGCATCGAGCCTTGCGCCGTGGCGCTGAAGGTAGTGCCACGTCAGCGGCGCGGTCTGGGCCAGCGCCGCAGTATCGCCGCCGATCTCGCGCTGGGGGACGAGCATGACGCGCTCCGCCCGCGCCCGGCCCCTGGCCACGTCCGAGCTCTTGAGCAGCGGAAACACCATCTCCGGCTCAAGCAGCACCACCTCGCCCAGGCCATTGGCATAGTGGCCCGCCTCGGCCCGTGTCAGTTCCATGACCCGGGCGCAATCGTGCTTGACGCCCGAGCGCCAGACATGGTGCCGGTTGCCCCCCACCAGCGCGCGGTGGCGCAGGTAGGCGGGCACGTCCGAGACCAGCACCTGGTCGTGAAAGCCCAGGGTCGCCTGCGGTGCCGCCGCGTCGAGCGTGTCGAAGACGTCGCAATCGCGCGACCGCGCGCCGATGCCCACCGGCAGCACGAAGAGGCAGGCCTCGACCGAGGCACCGAAATGCTGCATCGCATCGATCCTGTAGAGCGCCGCGCGGCCCACCGGGTCGCCCCGCTTCCAGGCCTGGCGCAGGATCTTTCGCGCGACCGCGGCCTTGACCAGCATCGCGATCCAGCCCGACCGGGCGCGCAGCCAGTCAAGCTGTTGCAGCAGCATCCACTCGGAAATGTCGAAATTGGCCTTTCCGGTCAGGGCGTCCAGCCCCTTGTGGCGCTGGAAGTTGCTCTTGGCGGGCAGGTTGGTACTCTTGAGCAGGCCGAGTTCGGCATTGGTGACCCAGGGCGGGTTGCCCAGCACCAGCCAGGGCCCTTCGTCGCGCGCCAGCACCGCCGGCCAATCGACGGTGAAGAAATCGCCCTGCTCGACGCAGGCGCCGGCGCCCAGCCGCGCGCGGGCGTCCTGCACATGGGTCGGATTGATCTCGACACCCAGCACCTGCCGGGCGCGGGGAAAGCCCGCCCTTGCCGCCGCGAGAAAGGCGCCGCGACCGCAGGTGGGTTCAAGGATGGCCCCGGGCGCGATGCCCCTGGCCGCAAGCACCGCGCAGACCTGCCGCGCGAGATCCGGCGGGGTCTGGAAATCGCCGTATTGCCAGGTATCGCGCGCCTTGGGTCCTGCCATGCTCACCGCCCCCTGTCGCTGCCGTCCCCCGCGCGGGCCGGAACCGCGGTTCTGGCGCTCGGGGGCGGCGGGTCGGCCCCTGCCGGGGGCCTTTTGGTCGGAGGTCTGGCGATCCCGGGAGGACTCGAACCCCCAACATCCTGATTAGAAGTCAGGTGCTCTATCCAGTTGAGCTACGGGACCGCTGGGCCTTGTTTGCCGGAACTCGCCGATCAGGGCAAGAGGGTGCCGCACCGTGCAAGGGCAGGGGTCAGTGGGTCCAGGGACCGCGGCGGTCGACGGCGAAATTCTCGGCATAGCCGCGCGGGCGGATGTTGGCCTTGCGTTTCTTGGGCTCGCTCACCAGCGCGTCGATCCCCTTGTCGCGGGCATATTCCAGCGCCGCGTCGCGGCTGTCGAAGGTCAGCCGCACCTGGGTCTGGGTATCGCCGGAGGAGGTCCAGCCCATCAGCGGATCAACCTCGCGCGCGCTGGCCGGGGCATAGTCCAGCACCCATTGCCGGGTCCGGGCCGTGCCGGATTGCATGGCGTTTCGGGCCGGTTGATAGATGCGTGCGCGCATGGGGCTGCCTCCGGGTTGGGTGCTGCGGTTATGGGAAAATTCGCTGCCATGATCAAGCACATAGAACGCCGCACCCGGCACTCAGGGTCGGGATGTCGGGCGCGCGGTATTTGGAAAGCCGCAAGCACGGCTTGGCCGTCGGATGCGTCGCGGGGAGCGAGGGGTGGGTAATTGCAACACTTTCGACAGCCAAGCCTGCTGCTTGCACGACCCACAAAAGCCTGATCGAAGTGGTATGGCAATGGATATTCGTTCCCCTGAGAGCGCCCCACTTGACAGACTGCCGGGGGCTTGCAGGCAACCGTCTGGAAACGAACCGAAAACCCGGGGTGGAAAAATTCGATCCGGCGTATTACTCAGAAAACATGAGATAATTTCCGGACAAATCATGCCGCGCGAATGCGTCTTTTTGAGGGCAAGGCCGCGAATCGCCCTCCCCGGGCGGGGGTGTTGCGGCCGGCGCGGGGGGCAGGGCGGATGCGGACATCCCCACTTGCAAAAGAACAAGATGCGATCAAATTGAGGGGCAAGGAGCCCTTGCACATGCACAACAACCGTCCCGACCAGATGCCCGTTCTGCACGCCCCCGCGCCGCAGGTGAAAATCCGCGACAAGCTCGAGGGTGGCCGGCGCTTTGTCATGCAGACCGAGTTCTCTCCCGCCGGCGACCAGCCCACCGCGATTGTCGAACTGACCCAAGGCATCCGCGACGGCGACCGCGACCAGGTGCTCTTGGGCGCGACCGGCACCGGCAAGACCTTCACCATGGCCAAGGTGATCGAAGAGACCCAGCGCCCCGCCATCATCCTTGCGCCCAACAAGACGCTGGCGGCGCAGCTATATGGCGAGTTCAAGGGCTTCTTTCCCGACAACGCGGTCGAGTATTTCGTCAGCTACTACGACTATTACCAGCCCGAGGCCTATGTCGCGCGCTCGGACACCTATATCGAGAAGGAAAGCCAGATCAACGAACAGATCGACCGGATGCGCCACTCAGCCACAAGGGCGCTTCTGGAACGTGACGACGTGATCATCGTGGCCTCGGTGTCCTGCATCTACGGCATCGGCTCGGTCGAGACCTATGGCGCGATGACCCAGGATCTGAAGGCCGGGCACGCGTATGACCAGCGCGCGGTCATGGCGGATCTCGTCGCGCAGCAATACCGCCGCAACGACGTGGGCTTTGCGCGCGGGTCCTTCCGCGTGCGTGGCGACGCGCTGGAGGTCTGGCCGGCCCACCTCGACACCCGCGCCTGGCGGCTGTCGTTCTTTGGTGAGGAGCTGGAATCCATCGCCGAATTCGATCCGCTGACCGGCGAGAAGACCGACACTTTCGACCAGATCCGCATCTACGCCAACTCGCACTATGTCACCCCGCGCCCGACGATGAAACAGGCGATCATCGGCATCAAGAAAGAGCTGCGCATGCGGCTCGACCAGCTGGTGGGCGAGGGCAAGCTGCTTGAGGCACAGCGGCTGGAGCAGCGCACCAACTTCGATCTGGAAATGCTGGAGGCGACCGGCGTCTGCAACGGCATCGAGAACTATTCGCGCTACCTGACGGGGCGTGCCCCGGGCGAGCCGCCCCCCACCCTCTTCGAGTTCATCCCCGACCATGCGATTGTCTTTGCCGACGAGAGCCACGTCTCGGTGCCGCAGATCGGCGGCATGTTCAAGGGCGACTTCCGGCGCAAGATGACGCTGGCCGAGCACGGCTTCCGCCTGCCGTCCTGCATGGACAACCGGCCGCTCAAGTTCGAGGAATGGGACGCGATGCGCCCGCAATCGGTCTTCGTCAGCGCCACCCCCGCCGCCTGGGAGTTGGAGCAGACCGGCGGCGCCTTTACCGAACAGGTGATCCGCCCCACCGGGCTGCTCGATCCGATGGTCGAGATCCGGCCCGTCGAGATGCAGGTCGATGATCTGCTCGACGAGGTGCGGAAAGTCACCGCCGAGGGCTTCCGCACGCTGGTCACCACGCTCACCAAGCGCATGGCCGAGGATCTGACCGAATACATGCACGAACAGGGCATCAAGGTGCGCTACATGCATTCCGACATCGACACGCTGGAGCGTATCGAGATCCTGCGCGACCTGCGGCTGGGTGCCTTCGACGTGCTGATCGGCATCAACCTGCTACGCGAGGGGCTGGATATCCCCGAATGCGGGCTGGTGGCCATTCTGGATGCCGACAAGGAGGGCTTCCTGCGCTCGGAAACCTCGCTGATCCAGACCATCGGCCGCGCGGCGCGCAATGCCGAGGGCCGCGTCATCATGTATGCCGACCGCATCACCGGCTCGATGGAGCGCGCGCTGGCCGAGACCGACCGGCGCCGCGCCAAGCAGATCGCCTATAACGAGGAACACGGCATCACCCCCGAGACCATCCGCAAGAACATCGGCGACGTGCTCTCGGGGCTCTACAAGGGCGATGCGGACATGAACCGCGTGACGGCGGTGATCGACAAGGGGCTGGCCGGGTCGAACCTGCAGGCGGTGCTGGAGGGGCTGCGCAGCGACATGCGCAAGGCAGCCGAGAACCTGGAGTTCGAGGAGGCCGCGCGGCTGCGTGACGAGGTCAAGCGGCTGGAAGCGGTGGACCTGGCGGTGGCGGACGATCCGCTGGCGCGGCAATCGGCGGTCGAGGCGGCATCGGAGGCGGCGGTGAAGGCCAAGGGCCGCTCGACCGCGGGGCGTCCGGGCCAGCGCGGCGGGAACATGAAGCGGCGGGGGCGGTGAGGGCGGCACGTTTAACCCGGTTTTAACCAGAGTGACGGCATTCTCGGGTCATGCAGAACCGTCCATCACCCCTGTCGCCCGAGGTCTGGCTTCGCGACCTCTTCACCTCCAAGGCCGTGCAGCAAGGCGGCGTGATCCGGCGCAAGGCGCGGGATGTCGAACGTTTCGCCGGGATGGACCGCTTCCTGGCCGAGATCCGGCGCCGCGGCTACCAGGTGGCGGAAAACTCCGGGCAGTTCGTCATCTTCTGCAACCGGGCACCGGTGCGCTGGCTGACCCCGCCGCCGCATTCTTCAAAAGAATGCGGCCCGAAATCTTTTGAAGATTTCGGGGTTCGTGGCGACAGATGCCAGCGCCTGCCCCGGGCGAGACAAGGGCGGCCACCCGATCACTCGGGCAGCCGCGCGGAGGGAAGGTCGTGAAGCGGTCCCGGAGATCACAGATGGATCGTCGTCGAACCCGACTTGCACCCGGCAAAGGGCGCGCAGATCTTGCCGGAGATCGTCAGCGTCGATTTCGCCACGTCATAGCTGATCGTCGCTTCTGCCTTGAACCCGGCCACCCCGCCGCCAATCTTGACCGTCGGATTGCTGGCGTTGATGACTGCCTTGCCGACGGTGATATTGCCGAAGGGCGTGGAAAGATCGACGGTGACGGTGATATTGTCGCCGGTGATCTGGAAACAGACCTTGAGCGAGGCCCCGGCAAAGGAAAACAGCGTCACGCAACTGTCGCTGACCGCGGTCCTGGCTTCCAGCGTGCCCGAAGGCGCTTCCTGCGACAGCGCGACCCGCCCCTCGGCAGGGGCCTTTCCGGCGTCGATATGCGGGAGAATGTCGTCGTCGTGGCTTTTCAGATCCATGGTATCAATCCTTGTTTGGCAATCAAAGTCGCAGACTCGAGAGGCCGGGAATTGATGAACCGGAAAATTGAATGGAGGGCCGGATGGAGGCACCCGGCGGGTAAATAAAATCCCCGAACCTGTATGAAAGATTTATCTTATACCTATGGGCGAGTCAATCCTGGTTTGCATTGAGACTGCCAACTCACCTTAAGAGACAGTGCAAGCGCAGCGCCAGGTGGAAGCTCCGGCCATTCCGGCAGGGCTCACTCTGCTGCGGTCACCGTGAAGCCCAGAAGCCGCCAGATCTGCATCCCGCCGCGATAATAGGAGATCTTCTCTGCCGGATACCCCGCCTCGATGATCCGCCGGATCGCGGTCGGCGACTGGCCGCACCACGGCCCGTTGCAGAACAGCGCGATCTCGGGCACCGCCTCGCCGCAGATGTAGCCGTCGAAATCCAGCTCGCAGCCGACCTGATCGAGCCGTTCGGCCATCCGGTCCCAGGGCAGGTTGATCGCCCCGGGAATCGAGCCGCCGGCGAACCAGTCGGCGGTGCGGCTGTCGATCACCACGGCCTCGGGGTCCTGCAGCATCTCGAGCAATTCCAGCTCGCCGATGGTGCGCACCCCGTCCGCCGGGCTCATCGGCTGGACGCAGAACGGCGGGCAGGGGCGCGAGGTGCGGGCCCATTCGCCGCTCACCTGCGCCTGCGGGTCCTGGTTGCGGGAGATCTCGACGGGGCCGGTCGGGGTGTCGACCGTCACCGAGGGCAGGTCGGGGCGGATGTGAACCGGCTCTTGGGCCAGAACCGGCGCGGCGGCGATCAGGCAGGCAAGGACAGGGAAAAATCGGCGCATGGCGGGCACCCTTTCGTGCGGTTCGGACAAGAGGTTCCTCAAAAGGATAGCACTGCGCGCCCGCGGGTCCAGCAGGCGACGTGTCGGACGGGATGCGGCGCGCCGGGAACAATTTTCCGACAAGGCGCGTTGTCCCCGCAGACCGACACATGCAACCAAACCGGAGCAAACCAATGGAATATGGACTTTTCGGCCTGCTGATCCTGATCGCGGACATCTATGCCATCTACAAGACCCTCACATCCGGCGCCTCGACCGGGGCCAAGGTGATCTGGACGCTGGTCATCCTGATCCTGCCGGTGCTGGGCTTCATCGCATGGCTCGTGGCCGGGCCCAAGGGCAACGCCCTGCACGCCTGACCCCCGCACGACCGCAGCTTCCGACAGGGCCCCGCCGCGGGCCCTGTCCGGCTGTTCAAGTTGCCGCGGCTGGCGTAGGCTGGCGCCGACAGCAGCCAGAGGTCCGCCGCCATGCTCACCGCCTTCGATCACGTCAACGTCCGTACCGCGCAACTCGAGACCATGATTGCCTTTTACGGCGATATCCTGGGCCTGCATCCCGGCAAGCGGCCGGATTTCGGCTTTGGCGGCGCCTGGCTCTACCTGGGCGATCACGCCTGCGTCCACCTGGTCGAGGTGGCCGATCCGCCGAAACCCGTGCCCAATGTCACGCTGGAGCATTTCGCCTTTCGCGCCAGGGACATGGCGCAATTCCGCGCGCGGCTTGATGCGGCGGGGATTTCCCATTCCGTGGATCCGGTGCCGGGGCTGCCGCTGGTGCAGATCAATTTCCGCGATCCCGACGGCAACCATATCCACGTCGATTTCGACACTGCGGAAGAGGTCGGATAAAAATCTCCACATTTTTGCCCAACTCGCCTGCTAGGCAGCGACAAATTCCTGCGAGGGTTCTGCGCCATGCCTGTCATCCCGATCGATCCCGAGACCCTGGCCGTCGATGCCAAGGCCGCCCAGGCCGCCGGCAAGGCCGCCTCCGAGGCCTATCGCAGCCGCAAACCCTATCCTTACGGCACCTTCACCGACTTTCTGCCCGAGGCGGTGCTCGACCGGGTGATTGCCGAACTCAAGACCCTGCCCGAGGCCGAGGACAGCTTCGACCGCCCGCAGGAGAAGCTGAAGACCTCCTACCTGCCCGAGCGGCTGCCGCCCTATACGCGGCAGGTGTTCTACGTGCTCAATTCCCGGCCTTTCGTGCGCTTTCTGGAAGAGCTGACCGGCATCAACGGGCTGATCCCCGATCCCTATTTCGCCGGGGGCGGGGTGCATGTGGTGGCCAATGGCGGGCATCTCGATATTCACGCGGATTTCAATCACAACCAGAAACTCAACCTTGAGCGGCGCCTGAACGTGCTGATCTACCTCAACAAGGATTGGAAGGCCGAATACGGCGGGTCTTTCGAGATCTGGAACGAGGGGATGACCGAAAAGGTCGCCGGTTTCGTGCCGGAATACAACCGGATGTGCTGTTTCAATACCGGGTCCGACACCTGGCACGGCAATCCCGAGACGGTGAACCATCCGAAGGGCGAGCCGCGGATGTCGATGGCGCTCTATTACTACACCGCCACCTGGGACCATACCAAGCGCTCGCATACCACGCTGTTCCGCCCGCGCCCGGGCACCCATGACCAGGCCGACCGCGAGGTGCGCAGGCTGGAGCTTTTGCAGGACATGCTGCCGCCGATCCTGTTCCGGCGGGTGATCGGCCCGCTCCGGCGCCTGGGGTTCTGAGGCGGGGCGCGCGCCCTTCGACATGATGTGAAATGGGCCAACCCGGGGCTGAGGCGCCGGATTGGCCGGGGCGGCGTTCAGTGCGGCGCGCTGGTGGTGTCTTCCGGGGCAAAAAGATGCGCCTGCGCCGGGTCGAAGGTCAGATCGACGCTTTCCCCGGGCTCGAAGACGCGGTCCTCGGCGAAGGTCGCGATGAACTTGCTGCCGTCCTTGAGCTTGAGGTCGACCACGGTCTCGGCCCCCAGCCGTTCGGTCAGCATCACCTGGCCATGCAGCATCCCCTGGCCCGGCTGGGCGGCGCGGACGTGCTGCGGCCGGATGCCCAGCACCGCCTTGCCCTCGCCCGCGATCCGGCCCTTGTGCGCCACGGCGATCGGCTCGAGCGCGGCATTGCTGACCTGCGCCTGCGCCGCGTCGCGCGACTGCACATCGACGGTGACAAAGTTCATCGACGGCGCGCCCAGAAAGCCCGCGACAAAGAGGTTGGCGGGCGCGTGGTACAGCTCCATGGGCGAGCCGACCTGCATGACCAGACCGTCCTTGAGCACGACGATCTTGTCGGCCAGGGTCATCGCCTCGACCTGGTCGTGGGTGACATAGACCATGGTGGCGTCAAGCTGTTCATGCAGCTTGCCGATCTCCATCCGCATGTCCATGCGCAGCGCGGCGTCGAGGTTCGACAGCGGCTCGTCGAACAGGAACACCTTGGGCTTGCGCACGATGGCGCGGCCGATGGCGACGCGCTGGCGCTGGCCACCCGAAAGCTGCGAGGGGCGGCGGTCGAGCAGGTGTTCCATCTGCAGGATGCGCGCGGCCTCGGCCACCTTTTCCTCTTTCTCGGCCTTCGAGGCGCCGGCGATGGTCAGCCCGAAGGCCACGTTCTCGCGCACGGTCATGTGCGGGAAGATGGCGTAGGACTGGAACACCATGGCAATGCCGCGTTCCTTGGGGGGCAGGTCGTTGACCACCTGCCCGTCGATCTCGAGCGTGCCCGAGGTGATGTCCTCGAGCCCCGAGATCATCCGCAGCAGGGTCGACTTGCCACAGCCCGAAGGCCCGACGAAGACGGTGAATTCGCCATCGTCGATCTCAAGGTCGACGCCCTTGATCACATGGGCATTGCCATAGCTCTTGCGTACGTCTTTCAGTCTCAGCGTTGCCATGTTGTTACTCCGCAGCTTGCGAGGGCCGCTCGACACGGAGCAGGCCGTTGGGGTCCAGGACGACGGGTTCGGGGTCCATCACGTAGCCGCCGAAGACGCCATCGGGGGCGTGATCGTTGAAGCCCATGATGACCAGCCCGGCGCCGGTGTCGACGATGCGCGCCGCATAGCGGCGGCAGGGCAGGGCGCCGTCGAGGAAATCGCCCGGCGCGATGCGCCAGGGCCCGCGCGGGCCCTCGCCGATCAGGTAGTGGCTGCCGGTGACCGGGCCGGTGGGCGTCGCCTCGGCCCGGGCCTTGCTGAAATGCTCGGCGGCGGTGCAGAACAGGCAGAACCATTGGCCCTCGACCTCGAAGACCTGCGGCACTTCGAGCTGCCCGAAACCGCCGGTGAAGACCGGGGGTTGCAGGGTCCAGGTAGCGAGGTCGGGCGAGGTGGCAAAGCCGATGGCGCCGCCGGCATTGGGCTCCTCGATGCCCGGCGCGCGGGCGGTGAAATACATCAGCCAGCCCGCGCCTTCGGGGTCGCGCATCACCCAGGGGTCGCGCATCGCGCGGTCGTGCCAGAAGCCTTTCATGTGGTCGGTCTCGTAATGCACGGCATTCGGCCCGGTCAGATCAAGGCAGAGCCCGTCGCCCACCCGTTCCCAGCCGTGCAGGTCGGTGGAGGTGGCATGACCGATGCGCTGATAGAGCCCTTCATCGGCCTTCGAGGTGCCGGTGTAGAACAGGTGCCAGAGCCCGGTGTCATCCTGCACGACCGAGCCGGTCCAGGTGGTGAAATCGTCCCAGGCGGGGCCAGCGGCGGGGGCGAAACAGGTGCCCAGATGCTGCCATGTCACCAGGTCGTCGCTGACGGCATGGCCCTGGGTGACGTTGAAGTGGCGCAGATCGGGGTTGATCAGGCTTTTCGGCGCTTTCAGGAAATAGCCGTGCCAGCGCTGCCCGTCGTGGGCGTACCAGCTGTCCCAGATCCAGTCGTTTTCGAGTGCGAGTACCATTGGTGTTTCCTCAGCCCTTCACGCCGGTCGAGGCGATCGACGAGATGAAGGCGCGTTGCAGAACAAGATAGAAGGCGATGACCGGGACCGAGATCAGCGTGAGATACGCCATCACCTCGCCCCAGGCGATTTGCAGTTGGAAGAAGTAGCCGAGACCCACCATCACCGGGCGGTGCGCCTCGTCCTGGACCACGATCAGCGGCCAGAGATACTGGTTGTTGTACATGGTCAGCGATTTCAGGATCGCGGCGGTGGCCACCACCGGGCCGGACAGCGGCATGACGATGCGGCGGTAGATGGTCAGCCAGCTTGCACCCTCGACCCGCGCGGCCTCGATCAATTCGCGCGGCAGGTCCTTGAAGAACTGCACGAAGAGAAAGATGGTCAGCGCATCGGCGATCCAGGGAATGATCTGCACCCGGTAGGTGTTGAGCCAGCCGGTCTCAAGCCCCTCGAGGCCGATCCAGGGCAGTTTCGACACCAGCAGCAGAAGCGGCACCGCGATGGTCTCGAACGGGATGATCAGCGTCGCCACGATCACCGAGAGCAGCGCGCCGCGGCCGGTCCAGTCGAGAAAGACGAAGGAAAAGGCCGCCAGCGAACACAGCAGGATCGACATCAGCACCGTGGTCACGGTGACGAAGACCGAGTTGGCCATGAACCGCCCGATGGGCGCGCGCTCGAAGGCCTTGACGTAGTTGTCGAGGCTGATGTCACCCACCGGCAGGAAGGCGCGGATGCTCGAGGTATCGGCCAGAAGCTGCTGGTCGGGCTTGAGGCTGGAGACCACCATGAAGACCAGCGGGAACAGGAAGATCAGCGCCACCAGGCTCAGCGTCGCATAGCGCGCCGCCAGCCGCAGGCCGTGGTTGTCAGAGGTTACGAGGGCCATTATTTCCGCTCCCGGGTCAGAAAGGCCTGCACGGCCGAGATCATCAGGACCATCAGGAAGAGGATGACCGAGATGGTCGCACCCCCCGAGATGTCCTGCTTGCCGTAGCCGCGTTCGACGGTCTGAAAGACCAGCGTCTGCGTCGAATCGAGCGGGCCGCCATTGGTCATCACGTCGACCTGGGCAAAGACCGCAAAGCTCTGCATGGTGATGACGATCAGCACGAGAACGGCGGTATTGCGCAGCCCCGGCCAGGTGACATAGCGGAAGGTCTGCCACTTGCTGGCGCCCTCGATCGACGCGGCCTCGTAGAGCGTGGGCGAGATCGATTGCAGCCCGGCGAGCCAGATCACCATGTGAAAGCCCATCGCCTGCCAGGCCGACATGGCGATGATCGACCCCAGCGCGGTCTCGGTATTGCCCAGCCAGTCGACCGGCGTGAAGGCCCCGAAGGTCAGCGCCGACAGGATGTTGTTCAACAGCCCCTCGTTGCCGGAATAGATGAAGCGCCAGAGCAGCGAGATCACCACGATCGAGATCACCACCGGCATGAAATAGATCGTTCGGTAGGCATTGATCCCGCGCAGCTTCTGGTTGATGAGCAGCGCCAGCAACAGCGCGCCGCCGCCCTGTATGGGCACGATGAACAGCGCGAAGGTCAGGGTGTTGACCAGCGCCTTCATGAACACCACGTCGGCGGCGATCACCACCTTGGCAGTGTCGCCGGACTGCCAGCGGAACCACTCCTGCATGCCGCGGTACTGCGGGAATTCATCGCTGCGGGTGATGGTGCGGACGCGCGGATATTCGATCTCGCCGTCCTTGTCGCGGACCACTTCGCCCGCCTCGGTGCGCTCGGGCTCCAGCGTGATGATCGAGACGCTCAGCAGGTCGCGGTAGTTCTTCAGCCCGATGAACTCGGTCGGGTTCGGCGAGACCAGCCGCTGGTTGGTCAGCGACAGCCAGAAGGCAAAGAAGAACGGCACGATGATGAACAGGAACAGAAGCGAGAACCCCGGCAGGGCAAAAAGCCACCCGGCGCGGTTTGATCGTGTCAGTTTGCTTGACATGGTGTCCCCCGGAAAGGAGGGCCGCAGGCGTGCCGCGGCCCCCGTTTCGGTTAGTGGCCGTAGCCCTGGTTGGTTTCGATATCGTCGTCGATCTCGTCGACGGCGGCATCCAGCGTGTCGGCCACATCCGCGCCATTGGCGATGTCGGACAGGGCTTTCTCGAAGACCTTGGCGGCCACCACGTAGCCGGGCGAGACCGGCCGCACCAGCGACTGCTCGGCGGACAGGTCGAAGAACACCGCCAGCGGGCCGCCCTCGGCGTATTTCTCGGTCATCTGGGCGGCGTCCTTGGTGCCCGGGATCAGGCCGATGCCGTCGGAAAAGGCCGCCAGGTACTTGTCCTGAAGCGCGTGCTCGACGAATGCCGCGGCGCCTTCGGGATGCTCGCAGGCGCTGGAGACGCCGAACTGCCACGAGCCTGCGCCGATGATCGGGCCATTGCCGAAATCGGGCGCGGGCAGGAAGATCACATCGTCAACGCCTTCCAGCGTGGTGGCCGCGGCCCAGTTGCCGTTCCACGAAAAGGCATATTTGCCCTCGATGAAGCCGGTGTCGCGATCCGCCGGGTCCTGGCTGGTGCCGGGGGCATAGCCCTCGGCGAAGAGCGATTGCCACCATTCGCCGAATGCGATGGCCGCATCGCCGTTCAGCGCGCCCTCGGCGGTGTCATAGGTCGAGCGGTCGACGATATCGCCGCCAAACGACTGCAGGAAGGGCGAATAGGCATAGGGATACCATTCCCCGGTCCAGGCGGTGCCGAGATCGAGCGGGTAGTCGTAGTCGCCCGTGGCCTTGGCGGCATCCAGCGCGGCCATGAATTCGTCCTTGGTCCAGGGTTCCTCCAGCGTCGGCCGGCGCAGGCCCAGCGCCTCCAGCGTCGAGTCGCGGGTATAGAGCGCGACGGCGGCATCCCAGAGGCCGACGCCGTAGATCTCGCCGTCCCAGCGGCCGATGGTCGACTCGAGATGGCCCTCGATGGCGTCTTCGCTGATCGGCAGCGGCTGAAGGTAGCCCGCCCAGGCCCAGTTCGGCATCACCGGCCCGTCGACATCGAGGATGCAGGGCAGGTTGCCCGCCAGCGCCGAGGCGACGACGGAATCGTTGTAGCTTTGCTGCGGGAAGCTCTCGACCGAGACGCTCCAGTCCGATTGCGCGGCGTTGAAATCCGCGATGATGCCGTTGAGGATATTGCTTTCCACCTCGTTGCCGGCGCCGTGATACCACAGGCTCAGGTCGGTCTGCGCGGCGGCGCCGCCGGCCAGCAGGGTCGACGCGGCAAGCGCGCCCAGGGTTGTCTTGGTCAGGGTCATGTTGATTTCCTCCCGTGGAATTAAGGACTGACGTGGGTCAAGGCGGTCACCGAGGACCGCCAGGCGAGCGGCCCGGGCACAAGGATCGGGCCAGCGGGTGCAGGGGCATCGCCCCCGATCATCCGCAAGAGCGTTGCCGCGGCCGCTTCGCCCATCTGGCGATAGGGCAGTTCGACCGTGGTCAATGGCGGAAACAGGGTCTCGGCGATGGCGCGGTAATTGTCGAAACCGGCGACCGAGATGTCTTCGGGCACCCGCAGCCCGCGGCTGCGCAAAAGGCCGTAGATCCGCATCGCCATTTCGTCGTTGCCGCAGCAGATCACCGTCGGCGGCTCGGCCAGCGACAGCAGCCGGTCGAGGCCCGCGGTCAACTCGTCCGAGGCCAGGTCGCGGCCGCGCGCCATGCCGCCGACCACCAGGTCGGGGTCCGGCGCCAGGCCCAGCGCGCGGTGCGCGTCGGCGTAGCCCCGGTTGCGCAGGGCGGTGGCGGGCATGTCGGGGCTGAGGGTCAGAAAGCCGATCCGGCGGTGCCCGCTCTCGAGCAGCGCGCGCACCAGCACCTCCTGGCAGGCGCGGTCGTCGGGCAGGATGGCCTCGGTGCCGTGGCGGTCGAAGCAGTTCACCAGGACGAAGGGACAGGTCAGCTCGGGCAGGTCCTGCTCGATCTCGCGGTGGTAGTCGGCGACGTAGATCAGCCCCTCGACCCGGTGCTGCATGAAGGTGCGCGCCAGGGTGGGGATGGTGTCGTAGAGGCCGCCGGTATCGGCGATCATCAGGATCTTGCCTTGGGCCGCGATGACGCGCTGGATCGCCTGGACGATGAAGAGGTCGGGCAGCCCCGTGCCCTCGGCGGTCTCGGGCGAGCGGGTGATGGCGCCGGTGATCAGCCCGATCAGGCCCGAGCGGTTGGAGCGCATCATGCGCGCGGCCTGCGACGGGAAATAGCCCAGGGTTTCAATGGCTTCGAGAACCTTCGTGCGGGTCTTCGCATTGACCGGCGCATCGCCATTGAGCACGCGCGACACGGTCTTCGGGGACACCCCGGCCAGTTTTGCCACGTCGTAAATGGTCGCCACCGTGAATTCTCCTCCTGTCCGCCCGGCTTATGACACCGGTGTCATGACATCGGTGTCATAAACGAGAGCACCCCGGCCTGTCAAAGATTCGTTTGCCGCGCGCACCGCCCAAACGGCAAAAAACCCGCCGGGGCGGGTTTGCTGCGGGCGCCTCGGGGCGGCGGATCAGGTGGCGGAGGGCAGGGGCGCGTGGCGCGGCGCGGGGATGGCGCCACCGGGCAGGTCGAAGGCCTCGGGATTGGCCGCCTGGATCTCGGGCAGGTCGGTGAGCAATTCGCGCAGGTGACGCCGGACCGCGGTATTGGCGCCGGCGGTATCGCCCGCGGCGATGCGTTCGACGATGGTGTCATGCTGGGCCACCAGCTTTTCCACCGGCGAGCGGCGCACCGACAGGAAGCGCACCCGGTCAAGCTGGGCGCGCTGGCCGTCGATCATGTGCCAGGCGCCGGTCTTGCCGGCGGCCTCGGCCATGGTGCGGTGAAACCGGTCGTCGAGATGCAGGAAATCGCTGGTATCGCCGGCGCCGATGCTCTGCTGCGCCGTCACCTGGGCCCGCAATTCGCGCAGGACCTCCGGGTCGCGGTCGGCGGCGAGGATGCTGACGATATCGGCCTCCACCGCCTCGCGCAGGAAGCAGGCATCGAGCACCGAGGCATAGACGATCGGCGTGATCGTCGTGCCGCGCTGGGGCCGGATGTCCAGCAAGCCCTCGCCCGCGAGCCGGATGAAAGCCTCGCGCACCGGTTGGCGCGAGACGTCGCAGATCCGCGCGATCTCGCTTTCCGAGATCTTGTCGCCTGGCGAAAAGGCGCTGTGGATGATGGCGTCGCGCAGCCGGACATAGATCTGCTGGGTGATCGGCACGGCCGGGTCAAGCGCGCCCGGCGAAAATCGGTCCACGTTCATTTCGGCTGTTCTCCTTGCGCCCGATGGCGCCCTCTTTGGAGAGGCTGGTATGGCAGGCGGGCGCGTTGGGCAACAAGTTAATAAACAAACATGACATACTGCGTCAATCTGACAGGGCGGCGCGGGGCCCGGGGATTTCGGGCTGGACGCGCGCGGCCGGACAGCGGAGACTGGTGCCATGCGCAGGCGGGGGAGAGGCGGGATGCGGGTCAACCTGATCGGTCCGGGCAAGGTCGGCCGGACGCTTTTGCGGCGGATGGCGGGGGCCGAGGGCTGCACGCTTCAGGATATCTTCGCGCGCCGCCCCGAGGCTGCCGAATCCGCCCGAGAATTTGCCGGGGCAGGGCGCGCGGTGGCGGCGTTGGCCGGGATGGCGCCCGCCGATCTGTGGCTTCTGACGGTGCCCGATGGCCAGATCGCGGCGGTGGCCGGGATGCTGGCGGCGCAGGACCACCCGCCCGCCATTGCCGTGCATTGCAGCGGCTTTCACCCCGCGTCGGTGCTGGCGCCGCTGGCCGAGAAGGGCTGGCAGGTGGCCAGCGCGCATCCGGTCCTGTCCTTTGCCGATCCGGCCCGCGCCGCCGCGCAGTTTGCCGGCTGTCATTGCGGCGTCGAGGGCCCTGCCGCGGCGCCGGTCTCGGCGCTGTTCACCGCGCTGGGCGCGCGGGTCTTCGCGATCCGCAGCGAGGCCAAGGCGCTTTATCACGCCGCCGCGGTGATCTCGAACAACTTCACCACCGTGCTCCAGGCGCTGGCGCAGGAGGCCTGGGCCGAGGCCGGGGTGCCCGAGGAGGTGCGGGCCGATCTTCACGCGGTGCTCTTGCGCGGCACGGTCGAGAACATCCTCGCCCGCTCGCCCCGGGCGGCGCTGACCGGCCCCGCGGCGCGGGGCGATCTGGCGGTGGTGGCCGCGCAAGAGGCCGAACTCGCGGCCTGGAAGCCCGAGGCGGGCGCGCTCTACCGGGTGATGAGCGCGATGGCCGCGCGGCTCAAGGAGACGGGGCAGACGTGAAGAGATCGACCCGGTCCAGCGTCTCGCGGCCGAGGTCGGGGATGCCCAGCTGGCGCATGGCATGGACCAGCTCGGCGGCGAGGATATCGGCGACGTGCTGCGCCCCGCGCGGGCCGATGGCGCCCAGCCCGTAGAACCAGCTGCGCCCGAGAAACACGAAATCCGCCCCCATCCGCAGCGCGCGCAGCACGTCGAGCCCGCTGCGCACCCCGCTGTCGAGGATCAGTGGCGTTTCGGGCAGCTCGTCGCGGATCTCGGCCAGCGCGTCGAGCGAGGGCAGCACCGCATCGTTCTGCCGCGCGCCGTGGTTGGAGACCCAGAGCGCATCGGCGCCAAGGTCCAGCGCGCGGCGCGCGTCCTCGCGGCTGAGCACGCCCTTGAGGATCAGTTTGCAGGGCCAGAGGGCGCGGATCTCCTCGATCTCCTGCGGGGTGACGCGGCGCCCGAGGTTGCGCGCGGCGTAGTCGCCCAGCTCGGAAAAGCTGGCGCCCTCGGCCACATAGGGGCGGAAGTTGATGAAGTCCGGCCGCCCCCGGCGCAGGCTGCGCAGGCCCCATTCGGGGCAGCGCAGGGATTGGGCAATCATCCGCGGCGTCAGCCGGCCCCGCGGCGGCAGGCCGGAAATCGAGGCCAGTTCGCGGCGCGAGGTGACCGGCACGTCGACGGTCAGCACCAGTGTCTTGACCCCCGCGGCCCCGGCCCGGCGGACGAGATCGCGGCGCGCCTCCGGGTCCTCCAGCGCGTAGATCTGGAACCACAGGCCGTTGGTGGCCAGCGGCGCGATATCCTCGAGCCTGGCATTGGCGACGCAGGACAGCGCCATGGGAATGCCGGTCTCGCTGGCGACGCGGGCCAGCAGCCGCTCGCCCCCCGGCCACATCATCGAGGTCAGCCCGACCGGCGCGATGCCGAAGGGAAAGGCGTGGCGCTGGCCGAGGAAGTCCATGGCGGGATCGGGCGTGCCCTGGTCGTGCAGGACGTTCTGGCCCAGCCGGATGCGGTCGAAGGCCGAGATATTGCCGTCCAGCAGCCTCTCGCGCCCCTGGCCGTGGCTGAGATAGCCCCAGGCGAAGCCGGGAATGCGGCGGCGGGCGCGGGGAACGAGGTCGTGGATGCGCGGATAGCGCAGCATCAGCGTCTGGTCGGGCATGGCCTCTCCTTTGCGGCCATGTCGCCACGGGGGCGCGGGGCGGTCAAGCGCTTCTCATGGCAGGATCGCCAGCCAGACCCAGATCGTCAGGATCGACAGCCCGGTGGCGATCAGCACCGACGAGGCCGCCACCCGCTTGGCCACGCCGTACATGTTGGCGAAGACATAGGCGTTGATCCCCGGCGCCATGGTCGCGGTCAGCACCGCCGAGCGCAGCGCGCCGGTCGACAGATCGTTGACCCGGCCCAGCCCGTAGGTGATCGACGGATGCAGGATCAGCGACACGAAACAGACAAAGCCGATGATGCGGAAGTCGCCGTCGGGCCGATAGCGGAACATCACCCCGCCCATGCCGAACAGCGCGCAGGGAATGGCGGCGCGCACCACCATGTCGAGCGCCGAGGCGGCGACCACGGGCAGCGTGAGGTCGGCGACGTTGAAGACAGCGCCCAGCAGGATGCCGATCACCAGCGCATTGCGGAACATGGATTTCAGGATCTTGGCCGGAATATGCCGCGCCGGGGTGCCGCGGGCGCGGGCGATCTCCATCGCGGTGATGCCGATGCCGTAGCAGATCGGCGAATGCAGCGCGACGATGGCATAGTTCGGCCCCAGCGCGCCGCCGCCATAGGCGTTTTCGGTGATCGCCAGCCCCAGCATCAGCGAGTTGGCGAAGAGGCAGCAGAAGCCGATGGCCACGCTGTCCTCCCATTCCCGCCCGAAAAGGTAGCGCCCGGCAAAGAGCCCGGCAAAGAAGCCGGTGACCGAGCCGGTGTAGAAACTGACCAGCAGCCCGAGGTCGAAGTACTGGCCGAGGTCGAGCGTGGAGATGCCCTTGAACAGCAGCGCCGGCACCGCGAAGTTCTGGGTGAAGC
This sequence comes from Paracoccaceae bacterium, assembly GCA_006226775.1. Classification (GTDB taxonomy): domain Bacteria; phylum Pseudomonadota; class Alphaproteobacteria; order Rhodobacterales; family Rhodobacteraceae; genus Marinovum. The sequence goes on from SBGD01000093.1 coordinate 105,623, forward strand.
TCATCAGCCCGTCGATGCCGTCGTCGTTCAGCCAGCCGCGCCAGACCGCGACATAGCCCGCGCCGATCACCAGGAAGACCGGCAGGATGACATCGAGCAGCGCCTGCATGTCAGGCCCTGGCGCGCGTGGAGGGGACGGGAGCCTCCGGCGGGAGTTTACCTGGCAAGATGAAGCGGGGGCGGCTCATTGCGCGGGCAATGTCAGCTGCATCAGGTCATAGGCCGGGGTCACATGGTCGGGGGTTTCGGCCTCGACCGTGGCGTAGTCGAGGTCGAAGTGCATGTTGGTCAGCACGGCGCGTCTGGGCTTGATGCGGGCGATCCAGTCCAGTGTCTTGTCGAGGTGTGCATGGGTCGGATGCGGCTTGCGGCGCAGCGCGTCGACCACCCAGATGTCGAGGTCTTCGAGCAGCGGCCAGACGTCATCGGGGATCTCGGCCACGTCGGGCAGGTAGGCCAGCCCGCCGATGAGAAAGCCCAGCGCGTCGATCGAGCCGTGGTTGACCTCGAAGGGGGTGAAGGTGATCGGCCCGCCGGGGCCGGTGATCCGGGTGTCGCCGCGGATTGTGTGCAGGTCGAGGATCGGCGGATAGGGCGAGCCCTTGGGCTGGACGAAGGCATAGCCGAAGCGTGACAGCAGCGCGTCCTGGGTGGCGCCATCGGCCCAGACCGGCAGGCGGGCGCGCATGTTGAAGACGATCATCCGCAGGTCGTCGATGCCATGGACGTGATCGGCATGGGCATGGGTGTAGATCACCCCGTCGAGCCGCCCCGTCGCGGTGTCCAGAAGCTGTTCGCGCAGGTCGGGGGAAGTGTCGATCAGCACCGAGGTGGTGCCCTGCGCGCCGACCCTCTCGACCAGCAGCGAGCAGCGGCGACGGCGGTTTTTCGGGTTGTCCGGGTCGCAATCGCCCCAGAGCCCGGGCAGGCGCGGCACGCCGCCCGAGGATCCGCAGCCGAGAATGGTGAAGCGGTAGTGATCGCTCATGCCGAACCCTCGCGGTCAGGGCGCCAGGTCGCGGCCTTGGAGAACAGGGTCTCGAAATTCCGCTCGGTGCGGGCGGCGAAATCTTCGAAGTCGAGCCCGAAGGTCTCGGCGGCGCGGCGCGCGGTGTGGAGCGTATAGGCCGGCTCGTTGCGCTTGCCGCGAAAAGGCGGCGGGGCGAGGTAGGGCGCGTCGGTCTCGACCAGGATGCGGTCGAGCGGGGCGGCGGCGAAGATGTCGCGCAACTCCTGCGAGCGGGGAAAGGCGGTGATGCCGGACATCGACAGGTAGAAGCCCAGATCCAGCGCGCGTTTCGCCAGCTCGGCGCCGGAGGTGAAGCAATGCATCACGCAAGGATAGGGCGCGTTGCGGTGCTCTTGCTCGAGGATCTCGGCCATGTCGTCGTCCGCCGCGCGGGCGTGGATGATCAGCGGCAACCCGGTGCGCTGGGCGGCCTCGATATGGCGGCGCAGGGATTGTTTCTGCACCTCGGCGCTCTCGGCGGTGTAATGGTAGTCGAGGCCGGTCTCGCCGATGCCGACGCATTTCGGGTGGCGGCTGAGGCTGACCAGCTCGTCGACCGTGGCCAGCGGTTCCTCGGCGGCGCTCATCGGGTGGGTGCCGGCGGCGTAGAAGACCGGATCATGGGCCTCGGCGATGGCGCGGACCTTGGGTTCGTTGCGCAGGCGCGTGCAGATCGTCACCATGCGGTGCACCCCGGCCTCGAGGGCGCGGGCGATGATCGCCTCGCGCTCGTCGTCGAAATCGGGGAAATCGAGGTGCGTGTGACTGTCGGTGATCTTGGAACTGGTCATGAACCGCCTCAGGCGGACCTGTCCGCCGCCGTCTTCTGAAGTTTGATCACGGTATCTAGGATGAGTGCGGCAGGGTCAAGGTTGACCGCCCGCCCGTGGCGGCTGCGTGCCGCGATCTGCTGGCCGATCTCGGCCCAGGCGCGGGCGTCGCGCGGGGTCGGGCCGAGCCGGGCAAAGACCTCGGCCTCGCCCGGCGCCGCCTCCGGCCCGGGCAGGCCGGCCGCACCGGCGCGCGCCAGCCGGATCAGGGCGAGGTCGAGCAGCGAGAAGATGGTATTGACCCGGTCCTCGTCGCCGCGCGCGGTGGCGGCCTCGGCCAGGCGCAGGGCGGCGGCGCGGTCGAGCCGCGGCAGCGAGGCCAGCAGTGCCACGATCCCGGCGTAGATCTTCGGCCCGTCGTTCAGCGACAGGCGCACCGCGTCGCCGACCGATCCGGCGGCCAGCGCCGCGAGGGACTGCGCCTCGTCGGGCGAGACTTCGATCCCGGCCTGGTCGAGGGCTGCGCCCATGTCCCCGGGGCCCAGCGGGCGCAGCTGCAGCATCCGGCAGCGCGAGCGGATGGTGGGCAGAAGCGCCGAGGGCTGGTGGGTGACCAGCAAGAGCGTGGTGCGGGCGGGCGGTTCCTCGAGCAGTTTCAGCAGCGCATTGGCGGCGGCGGTGTTCATCTCGTCCATCGCATCGACGATCACCACCCGCCAGCCGCCATCGGCGGAGGACAGCGAAAACCGCGCTTTCAGCCGCCGCACCTCGGCAATGGTGATCTCGGCGCGCAACCGCTTGGCCTTGTCGTCCCAGGGCCGGACCAGGCGAAAGAGGCCGGGCTCGGAGCCCGCCGCCATGCGCCGGGCCACCGGGTGTTCGGGGTCGATGTCCAGCGTCTCGGGCGGGGGCGGCGCGCCGAAAAGCCCGCCGTCGGCCGCGCCGGGCGGGGTGGCGATCAGGTGGCGGGCGATGCGCCAGGCCAGCGTCGCCTTGCCCACCCCGCGCGGCCCGGCGATCATCCAGCCGTGGTGCAGCCGCCCCGAGGCCAGCGCGTCGAGAAAGCTCTGCTCGGCCGCCGCCTGGCCGATCAGGCGGGCGGTGTCGCGGGGGTGGGGGGCACCGTCGATGCGGTCGGGCTGGGGCTGGTCGTCGCTCATGGTCCGAGGTGTAGAGCGCGCGTGCGCGGGACGGCAAGGGGCAAAACCACCGCGCTCAGTTGCCGTTCCGGTCGCTTTGCACGATGTCGCTGATCTCGCGCGCCCATTCGCCGACGATGGGCAGCAGTTCGATCTGCGACAGCGCCCAGACCAGCGTCGACAGCAGAACCGTCGCGCCCACCACCGTGCCCAGGCCCATCATCAGCCCGCGCGCCAGCGCATGCCAGAGCATGGTCCAGAACCGGTCATGGATGCGGAAGAACCGGTGCCGGTTGAGCCGCTCGACCTCTTTTCGCAAGAGCCGGATTTCCTGTGCAAGATCATGTCGGTCCATGGGGCGCAGCCTAGGCAAGCGCCGCGCCGCTGTCCACCGGTGGTCGGCCCGGCGGGGGCCGGATTCGCCCCGTTGCCGCAAAGAAGGCCCGGGCCAGATCTTTTTTCAGCAACGTCGTGATTATTGACCTAGGTCAATCCCATGCCGGATGGGCGGGTCTACAAGCCCGCTCATGACCCATGAAAGACATCACTCCCCCCTCGCATCGCGCAGACCCCAGGCACAGCCGGCGGCGCGGGATGCGGTCCGGGGGCAGCGGGCGGTTGCGGTTGCGGCAACCCGCGGGCGGCTGGCGATCGGCCAGTTCTGGTTCCTCTCGTTGCTCGCCCTGGCGCTGCTGATCGGCTCGATGGCCTCGGCCCAGTCGCAAAAGCCGGTGCTGGGCCGCTTCCTGGCGCAGGTCGAGGCGGGCGAGATGGTCGAAGGCGCCGATGCCTACGGCGCGATCAACCCCGACGTGCCGGTGGCCCCGGTGCTGCGCGGCGGCGAGGTGATCGGCCATGTCTTCGTGACCTCGGATTTCGTCGGCACCACGGGTTATTCCGGCAAGCCGATCCATACCATGGTGGCGGTCGATGCCGATGCCCGCGTGCTGGGCGTCAACCTCGTCAAGCATTCCGAGCCGATCGTGCTGATCGGCATCCCCGAAAGCAAGATGACGGCAATGGTCGCCGGCTATATCGGGCTCGACCTGGTGGCCGAGGCCGAGGCGCGCGGCTCGTCGCATGATCTCGACATCATCTCGGGCGCCACCGTCACGGTGATGGTGATCGACGATTCCATCGTGCGTGCCGGGCTCAAGGTCGCGCGCACGCTGGGGCTGGGCGGGCTCTCGCCGACGGTGCTGACCGGGCCGGTGCTGGAGGTCGATGCCGGGGCGGAGGTGCCGCAAAGCTGGATGGAGATGGAGGGCAACGGCACGGTGCGCCGGCTGTCGCTCGACGTGGGCCAGGTCAATGCCGCCTTCGAGGCGATGGACGATCCGCGAGCCGCCGCAAGGGCGCTCACCGAGCCGCGCGAGACCACCTTCATCGACATGCAGATGGCGCTGGTCAGCGTGCCGCCGATCGGCCAGGCGGTGCTGGGCGAGGCCGATTACCGCAACCTCACCGACTGGCTGGACGAGGGCGAGCACGCCATCGCCGTGGTCGGCCGGGGGCTCTATTCCTTCAAGGGCTCGGGCTATGTGCGCGGCGGGATCTTCGACCGGATCGTGCTGATCCAGGACGATGTGACCGTGCGCTTCCGCGACCGCGGTCACCGCCGGATGGGGGTGATTCCGCTGGAGGATGCGCCGGAGTTCACCGAGCGTGACCTCTTCAAGATCCCCGCCGATGCCGGTTTCGACCCGACCCGGCCGTTCCGCCTTCAACTGCTGGTGCAGCGCGAGGTGGCGGCCATCGAGAAGGTCTTCACCACCTTCGAGCTGGGCTATCAACTGCCCGCGGTCTTCACCCGCGAGGTGGCGCCGGAACCTTCCGCCACGGCGGTGGACGATTCCGCCGAGGCCGAGCAGGCGGCGCAATCGGCGCTCTGGAAACGCATCTGGGAGGACAAGACCCTCGAGATCGCGGGCCTGGGTGCCATGCTCATGGTGCTGACGCTGGTGTTCTTCTTCCAGACCTATGCCACTCGCAACGAGCGCGCGTATTACTGGTTCCGCATGGGGTTTCTGACCGTCACGCTGGTGTTCCTCGGCTGGTACGCCAATGCGCAGCTCTCGGTGGTGAACCTGATGGCGCTCTTTGCCGCGCTGACCTCGGATTTTTCCTGGCAGGCCTTCCTGCTCGACCCGATGACCTTCATCCTGTGGTTTGCCGTTGCCGCCGCGCTGATCTTCTGGGGGCGGGGGGCCTATTGCGGCTGGCTGTGCCCCTTCGGCGCGCTGCAGGAGCTGACCAACCAGATCGGGCGCAAGCTGGGCATTCCGCAGATCCAGTTGCCCTGGGGGTTGCACGAGCGGCTCTGGCCGGTGAAATACATGATCTTCCTCGGGCTTTTCGGCGTCTCGCTGGCCTCGCTCGAGCAGGCCGAGCACCTGGCCGAGGTCGAGCCCTTCAAGACCGCCATCGTGCTGAACTTCATGCGCGCCTGGCCTTTCGTGGCCTATGCGCTGGCGCTGCTGGCCGCGGGGCTCTTCGTCGAGCGGTTCTTCTGCCGCTACCTCTGCCCGCTGGGTGCAGGACTGGCGATCCCGGCGCGGCTGCGGATGTTCGATTGGCTCAAGCGCTATCACCAGTGCGGCAACCCCTGCCAGGTCTGCGCCCATGAATGCCCGGTCGACGCGATCCACCCGACCGGCGAGATCAACCCGAACGAATGCATCGACTGCCTGCATTGCCAGGTGCTCTATCAATCCGAAACCAAGTGCCCCGTCGTCATCAAGAAAATGAAGCGCCGTGCGTCGAATACCGATCCCAGCGCCTTCACGATGCCGCGCGACGAGGCAAGAAACCACCCGAACGTCAAATCCACATGAAGGAGACATGAAATGTCAGACAGGGGAAAAAAAGGAATGGGAAAAAGCGGGATGAACCGCCGCGGGTTCCTGGGGGCGACAGCCACCGGCGCGGCCCTTGCCGGCGGTGCCGGCGGCCGGCTCGGCCTGCTTGGCGGTGCAGCGGCGCTGACCGCGGCCAGCGCATCCTCGGCGCGCGCGCAGGACGCCCATGCCACGCCCGGGCCGGGCGAGCTTGACGAATATTACGGCTTCTGGTCCTCGGGCCAGACCGGCGAGATGCGCATCCTCGGCGTGCCCTCGATGCGTGAGCTGATGCGGGTGCCGGTGTTCAACCGCTGCTCGGCCACCGGCTGGGGCCAGACCAACGAGAGCCTGAAGATCCTGACCCAGGACATGCTGCCGGAAACCAAGGACTACCTTGCCGCGCAAGGCAAGAAGATCCACGACAACGGCGACCTGCACCACGTCCACATGTCCTTTACCGAGGGCAAGTACGACGGGCGTTACCTGTTCATGAACGACAAGGCCAATACCCGCATCGCCCGCATCCGCTGCGACGTGATGAAGGCCGACAAGATCGTCGAGATCCCCAACGCCAAGGCGATCCACGGGCTGCGTCCGCAGAAATGGCCGCGCACCAACTATGTCTTTGCCAATGGCGAGGACGAGGTGCCGATGGTCAATGACGGCTCGGTGCTGGATGATCCGTCGAAATACGTCAACTTCTACACCGCGATGAACGCCGACGAGATGACGGTGGCCTGGCAGGTGATGGTCTCGGGCAACCTCGACAACACCGATTGCGACTACGAGGGCAAATGGGCCTTCTCGACCTCCTACAACTCGGAAATGGGCATGAACCTGGCCGAGATGATGGAAGCCGAGATGGACCACGTCGTCATCTTCAACATTGCCGAGATCGAGAAGGGCATCGCCGAGGGCGACTTCATCGAATTGAACGGCGTCAAGGTGATCGACGGGCGCAAGGGCCAGAACAAGAAGTACACCCGCTACGTGCCGATCCCCAACTCGCCGCACGGCATCAACATGGCACCCGACAAGAAGCACCTCTGCGTCGCGGGCAAGCTCTCGCCCACCGTTTCGGTGCTGGACGTGACCAAGTTCGACACGCTCTTCGAGGACGATTCGGTCGATCCGCGCTCGGTCGTGGTGGCCGAGCCGGAACTGGGCCTCGGGCCGCTTCACACCTGCTATGACGGCCAGGGCAATGCCTTCACGACCTTGTTCCTCGACAGCCAGGTGGTGATGTGGAACATCGAGAACGCGATCAAGGCCTATAAAGGCGAAGACGTGGACCCGATCATCACCAAGCATGACGTGCATTACCAGCCCGGCCACAACTCGACCTGCGAAGGCGAGACGCTGGACGCCAGCTCCAAATACTACCTGTCGATGAACAAGTTCTCCAAGGACCGATTCCTCAACGTTGGGCCCCTCAAGCCCGAGAACGAGCAGCTGTTCGCCATCGACGGCGACACCATGACGCTGCTGCACGACGGGCCGACCTTTGCCGAGCCGCACGATTCGATCCTCGTCCACCGCTCGAAGGTGAACCCGAAATCGGTCTGGGACCGCAACGACCCGATGTGGGCCGATGCGCGCGCGCAGGCCGAAGCGGATGGCGTCGATCTCGACGACTGGCAGGACACGGTCATTCGCGACGGCAACAAGGTGCGGGTCTACATGACCTCCGAAGCGCCGCAGTTCAGCCTCGAGAGCTTCACCGTCAAGCAGGGGGACGAGGTCACGGTCTATGTCACCAACCTTGACGACATCGACGACCTGACCCACGGCTTCTGCCTCAACAACCACGGGGTTGCGATGGAAGTGGCGCCGCAGGCGACCGCCTCGGTGACGTTCACGGCTTCCAAGCCGGGCGTTTACTGGTACTATTGCCAGTGGTTCTGCCACGCGCTGCACATGGAAATGCGTGGCCGCATGTTCGTGGAGCCGACCGGCACATGATGAGACTCGTCCCCTTCCTTCTGGCCCTGTGCCTCGCGCTGCCCGCATTCGCGGAGCGGCACGAGGTGCAGCCCGGTGCGCTGTCGCAAGTGCTGGCGCGGGCCGAGGCGGGGGACGAGATCGTGCTTTCACCGGGCCGCCATGCCGGCCCGGTGGTGATCGCCATTCCCCTGACCCTGACCGGGCAGGAGGGCGCGGTGATCGACGCGGGCGGCGTGAGTTCCGTCGTGACCGTCGATGCGCCGGACGTGACGGTGCAGGGGCTGACGCTGGTCAACTCGGGCCGGGTGCATGAGCCGATCGATGCGGGCGTCAAGCTGACCAAGAAGGCGCGGCGCGCCCAGGTGCTGGACAACGACATCCAGGACAACCTTGTCGGCGTCGACATCCACGGCGCGCGTGACGCACTGGTGAAGGGCAACCGGATCGAGGGGCTGCGCCTGCGGCGGATGAACGACCGCGGCAATGGCGTCTATGTCTGGAACGCGCCGGGATCGGTGGTCGAGGACAACGAGATCCGCTATGGCCGCGACGGCATCTTTTCCAATGTGTCCAGCCGCAACATCTATCGCGGCAACCTGATGCGCGACCTGCGTTTTGCCGTGCATTACATGTATACCAATGACAGCGAGGTCTCGGGCAACGTCTCGATCGGCAACCACCTGGGCTTTGCCATGATGTATTCCGACCGGATCGTGGCGCGGGACAATATCTCGATCAACGACCGCGACTACGGCGTGATGCTGAACTACACCAAGAAGTCGGACGTCTTCGCCAACCTGGTGACCGGCGGCGCCGAGAAATGCGCCTTCGTCTACAATTCGCACCGCAACCTGATCGCCGAGAACCGCTTCGACGGCTGCGGGATCGGCATTCACTTCACCGCCGGGTCCGAGAACAACACCCTGACCGGCAATGCCTTTCTGGGCAACCGGACGCAGGTGAAATACGTCGGCACCCGCGATATCGAATGGAGCCTCAACGGCCGCGGCAATTTCTGGTCGGATCACCCGGCCTTCGACCTTGACGGCGATGCGCGCGCCGACAGCGCCTATCGCCCCAATGACCTGATGGACCACATCCTGTGGTCGCAACCGGCGGCCAAGCTGCTCTTGGGGTCGCCCGCGGTGCAGATGGTGCGCTGGAGCCAGTCGCAGTTTCCGGCAACCCTGCCCGGCGGGGTGGTGGACAGCCATCCGCTGACCTCGCCGCCCGCGCGCGAGGTGCCGCAGGATTATCTGATGTTGGCCCGGGCCGAACCGCTCTGGGCCACGGGAGGGAGCCATGACGATTCTGAGCCTTTCCAACCTGAGTAAGAGCTATGGCCGCGACTGCGCGCTGGATGCGGTGGACCTCGAGGTGACGGCCGGCGAGCGGGTCGCGCTGCTGGGCCACAATGGCGCGGGCAAGTCGACGCTGATGAAGCTGGTGCTGGGGCTGATCGACCGTACCCAGGGCGAGATTTCCGTGGCCGGCCATGCGCCCGGCTCGCCGGTGGCGCGGGCGTTGACCGCCTATCTGCCGGAAAACGTGGCCTTTCACCCGGCCTTGACGGGCCGCGAACAGATCCGCCATTTCCTGCGCCTGCGCGGCGCCAACCCGAGGGAGGCCGATGCCCTGCTGGAGAAGGTCGGGCTGGCCGATGCCGCCCGGCGCCGGATCGGCACCTATTCCAAGGGGATGCGCCAGCGGGTGGGCCTCGCCCAGGCGCTGATCGGCAGCCCGCGGCTGATGGTGTTGGACGAGCCCACCTCCGGTCTCGACCCGGTGTCGCGGCGCGAGTTCTATGCGCTTCTGGATGAACTGGCGGCCACCGGCACGGCGATCCTGCTGTCGTCCCATGCGCTGTCCGAGGTCGAGGCGCGCACCGACCGCATCGTGATCCTGTCCAAGGGCCGCAAGGTCTCGGAAGGCACGCTGGGCGATCTGCGCGCCGAGGCGGCCTTGCCGCTGACCGTGAGCCTGCGGGCGCGCAAGGGCTTCGAGGCCGAGGTCGCCCGCGCCTTTCCCGAGGCGCAGGGCAGCGGCGCGCTGCTGGTGCTGACCTGTCCGCAGGGCGCCAAGCTGGAGACCATGACCCGGATCACCGATGCCGCCGAGGCAATCGAGGATTTCGACGTGGTACCCGCCAGCCTGGACGACATCTATGCCCATATCAGCCGGAGGGCCGCGTGATGTTCACCCGTATCCTGTCGACCGCCCGCCTGGAGTTTGCCATCGCCCTGCGCAACCGCTGGGTGGCAATCGCGATTGCCATGATGGCGCTGTTCTCGCTGGTGCTGTCGATGGCGGGCTCGGCGCCGACCGGCACCCTCGGGGCCGACCGGCTGTCGGTCACCGTGGCGAGCCTGACCTCGCTCTCGGTCTACCTGGTGCCGCTGATCGCGCTCTTGATCTCCTTCGACGCGGTGGCGGGCGAGGTCGAGCGCGGCACGCTGCCGCTGCACCTGGCCTATCCGATCAGCCGCGGCGAATTGCTGCTGGGCAAGCTCCTGGCGCAGCTTTGCGTCGTGGCGCTGGCGGTGACGCTGGGCTTTGCGTTGGCGGCGGGGGTCGCCTGGATGTCCGGCGGGGCGGAGGTGCTGACCGGCTTGCCGGCGCTCTTCCGGCTGATCTGGACCTCGGTGCTGCTGGGCGCGGTCTTTCTGTCGCTGGGCCACGCGATGTCGAGCCTGTCGCGGCGGCCCTCGGGGGCTGCCGGGCTGGCCATCGGGCTCTGGCTGGTGGCCATCGTGCTTTACGACCTGGGGCTGCTGGCGGCTGTCGTGGCCGATGACGGCGGCGCCTTCACCACCCGGGTCTTTCCCTGGCTGCTGGTGGCCAACCCGGCGGATGCCTTCCGCATCTTCAACCTCGCCGCCTCCGACGCGGTGGGTGCGGCCTCGGGGCTGGCCGGGGCGGCGCATGCCATTGCCGCCTGGAAACCCCTGGCCTCGCTCATTGCCTGGCCCGTGGCGGCGGCCTTGCTGGCGCGCCTGGCCTTCGGGAGGGTGCAGCCATGAGACCCCTGCTGCTGATGACCTGTGCGGCGCTGGCGCTTGCCGCCTGCAAGGAGGACGAGGCCGCCATCCTGCCCGATCCGGTCGAGCTTTCGGCCGAGGCGGTGGGCTTTTACTGCCAGATGGAACTGCTGGACCATGCCGGCCCCAAGGGCCAGATCCACCTGACCGGAATGCCCGCGCCGCTGTTTTTCAGCCAGGTGCGCGATGCCATCGCCTATCTGCACATGCCCGAACAGAGCCATGCGGTCGAGGCGACCTATGTGCAGGACATGGCGGGCGCGGCCACCTGGGACCGGCCCGCGGGCTGGATCGGCGTGACCGAGGCGCATTACGTGATCGGCTCCGACCGGATGGGCGGCATGGATGCGCCGGAATACGTGCCGTTTTCCGATGTCGAAAGCGCGAGGGCCTTCGTGGCCCGACACGGCGGCGAGATTCGCCGCTACGACGAGATCACCACCGCCGAGGTCCTGAGCACCGATGCGCCGCAGGCCGGGACCGCCGGAACCGCCGGTGGCGACATGGCCGACAGGCTCAAGGCCCTGTCCGGCGAGAGAGGAAGTTACTGACATGACACTGAGCCGCCGCCGTTTCCTGACCATCGCCTCTGCCGCCTGTCTGGCGGCGCCCGCCGCGCAGGCCTTTCGCTGGCAGGGCACCGCGCTGGGCGCGCGCGCGCAGATCGTGCTGGACCATCCCCGCGCCATCGCCATCACCGAGGCCGCCCGCGCCGAGATCGACCGGCTGGAGGATATCTTCAGCCTCTATCGCGCCCATTCCGAGCTGGCGCGGCTGAACGCGGCGGGGGCGCTGTCGACGCCGTCGTTCGAGATGCTGGAATGCCTCGCGGTCGCGCGACGGGTACACGAGGTGACCGAGGGCCGCTTCGATCCGACGGTCCAGCCGATGTGGCAATTGCTGGCCGCCGCCTACAGCCAGGGCCATGCGCCGCGCGCCGCCGACCTGGCCCAAGCGCGCGCCGGGATCGGCTTCGAGCGGGTGCGCTTCGACGCCGCCGGCGTCTTCATCGGTGCCGGGCAGCAGCTGACGCTGAACGGCATTGCCCAGGGCTATATCGCCGACCGGGTGGCGCGGCTGATGCAGGCCGAAGGGGTCACCGATGTGCTGATCGACACCGGCGAGATCGTCGCCATGGGATCGGGCGAGACCGGCAGCGGCTGGCCCGTCACCATCGCGGGCGAGGCTGCCGCAAGGCGGCTGGGCGGGGGTCGCGCGCTGGCCACCTCGGCGCCGCTGGGCACGACGGTGGACCCCGAGGGCCAGGTCGGGCATATCATTGACCCGCGGCGCGGGGACATTATATCCTCGTCCATCCGGCAGGTCTCGGTCAGTGCGCCAAGTGCGGCCCTGGCGGACGGCCTGTCCACCGGGCTGTGCCTGGCCGAGGACCGGCCCGGGGCAGAGCGGCTCTTGAGGAAAGTCAAGGATGCACGGCTGGAGAGCCTGTACGCCTGAAGCAAATCGCAACCAGAGGAGATACCTAATGGGGATCAAGATTTTCGTACCGGTTCTGGCCGTTCTGCCATTGCTGGCGGGCCCGGCCATGGCCCAGGATGCGGCCGCTGGCGAGGCGGACTTCAAACGCTGCAAGGCCTGCCACGCGATCACCGCGGATGACGGCACCGATATCCAGAAGGGCGGCAAGACCGGCCCGAATCTCTACAACATCATCGGTCGCCAGGTCGCCTCGGAAGAGGATTTCCGCTATGGCGAATCGATTGAAGCCGTGGGCGAGACCGGCCTGGTCTGGGACGAGGAAAACCTTGCCGCCTATATCACCGACCCCAAGGCATGGCTCGAGGAAGTGCTGGGCGACAAGAAGGTCAAGACCAAGATGACCTACAAGCACCGCAAGGGTGCCGAGGACATGGCCGCCTACCTGAAGTCGGTCTCTCCGGACGCGCCGCCGGCCGAAAGCTGATCCCGGCGTCACATGAAAGAACCCGGTCGCATCGCTGCGGCCGGGTTCTTGCTTTGAAAGGGGGGCCTACTGCGCCGCCAGCGGGATGCGGGCGATCTGGCAGCGTTGCCACAACTCGCCCAGGGCTTGGGCCAGGCGGTCGACATCGGCCTCGGAATGCACCGGCGAGGGCGTGATGCGCAGCCGCTCGGTGCCCTTGGGCACGGTGGGATAGTTGATCGGCTGGATGTAGATGCCGAACTCGTCCAGCAGGGTGTCGCTGATGAACTTGCACTTGACCGGATCGCCGACCATCACCGGGATGATGTGGCTGGGGTTCGGCAGATGCGGGATGCCCATGGCGGTCAGCCGGTCGCGCAGCTGGGACACGCGTTGCCGTTGCAGCCGCCGCTCGACATCCGAGGCTTTCAGATGCCGAACCGAGGCCGCCGCCGCCGCCGCCACCGCCGGGGGCAGGGCGGTGGTGAAGATGAAGCCCGAGGCAAAGCTGCGCACGAAATCGCAGACCTCCGCCGAGGCGGCGATATAGCCGCCCATCACGCCGAAGGCCTTGCCCAGGGTGCCCTCGATCACCGTCAGGCGGTCCATCAGCCCGTCGCGCTCGGCCACGCCGCCGCCGCGCGGGCCATAGAGGCCCACCGCATGCACCTCGTCGAGGTAGGTCATCGCGCCGTAGCGGTCGGCCAGGTCGCAGATCGCTTCGATCGGCGCGATATCGCCGTCCATCGAATAGACCGACTCGAAGGCGATCAGCTTGGGCGCATCGGCGGGGGCCGCCGCCAGCTTTGCCTCGAGGTCGGCCAGGTCGTTGTGCTTCCAGATCACCTTGTGCGCGCGCGAGGCGCGGATGCCCTCGATCATGCTGGCATGGTTCAGCGCGTCCGAGAACACGATGCAGCCGGGGATCTGGGCCGCCAGCGTGCCCAGCGTCGCCCAATTCGACACGTAGCCCGAGGTGAACAGCAGCGCCGCCGCCTTGCCGTGCAGATCGGCCAGCTCGCGCTCGAGCAACACATGATCGTGGGTGGTGCCCGAGATGTTGCGGGTGCCGCCCGCGCCCGCGCCGCAGCGATCCAGCGCCGCGTGCATCGCCGCCAGCACATCGGGGTGCTGGCCCATGCCGAGATAGTCGTTGGAGCACCAGATCGTCACCTCGCGCGCGCCCCGGCCGGTGTACTGGCGCGCCGCGGGAAAGGCGCCGCAATCACGCTCGAGCTCGGCAAAGACGCGGTAATTGCCCTCGTCGCGCAGCGCGTCCAGGCGGCTGCGGAAATAGGATTGATAGTTCATGACATGGCTCCCCGGGCTTTCGTGGCTGGTCGCAGCTTGGGGGTCTGGCGCGGGACGCTCCATGACAATAGTCAAGTCACGGCAAGTGCTTGTGATTCGGGGATGCGACTGTCAGGAGCTTGCTGTAGGGTCCGAACCACTCAGCCGAAGGGAGATGTCCGTGGCTCATGAAGCCCAGAAGGCGATTGCGAGAAACTCGGTTCTGGTCCGGTCGCTGCCGGAAGAGCATATCGAGCCGATCCTGTCGCGCGGTGTGTTTCGCAGCTATGAACGCGGCGAGACGGTGTTTCTGCAAGGGGAACGCTGCCCCGGCATCCATGTGGTGCTGGAGGGCTGGATCAAGCTCTACCGCATCGCGCCCAATGGCTCGGAGGCGGTGGTGAGCGTCTTTGCCAAGGGCGAAAGCATCGGCGAGGCGGTGGCCCTGCGGCAGCGCGACTACCCGGTCTCGGCCGAGGCCGCGACCGCCTGCGAGACCATGCTGATCCCGGCGGAGGCGCTGATCCAGCTGATGCACCGCGACCCGGAGGTCGCCTGTTCGATCCTCGCCTCGACCTTCAACCACCTGCACAGCCTTGTCACCCAGCTGGAACAGCTCAAGGCCGAAACCGGCGCGCAGCGGGTGGCGCAGTTCCTGCTGGCGCTCTGCGATGGCGGGCGGGCCGAGTGTCGGGTGACGCTGCCCTATGACAAGGTGCTGATCGCCGGGCGGCTGGGGATGAAGCCCGAAAGCCTCAGCCGGGCGTTTTCGCGGCTCAGGAAGGTGGGCGTCACCGTCTCGCGCAATCACGCCGATATTGCCGACATTCCCAAGCTGCGCGGCTTTGTCGAAACCGATCCCGCCGATGCATGGAGCCGAGGATGACCAAACTGGACCAGGTTCTTGCCGCGATCGATGCGGTCAATGCCGCAGACCCCCGCCAGGACGAAGGCGCGCCCGAGGCGCTGCTTTACGGTCAGCGGATGAGTGCCGAGGCCGAGGCGCTGTTTCCCGAGGCGCCCGACGTGCTGCGCATCGCCGCGCGCGGCCAGCATATCGAGCGCTGGATCAAGCCGCGCGCCGAGTATCCCGAGGGCCGGGCGGGCTATCTGACCTGGCGGCGCGACCTTGCCGCGCATCATGCCGACCGCACGGGCGGGCTGATGCGCGAGGCGGGTTATGGCGCGGAAGACATCGACACGGTGGGCCGGATGATCCGCAAGGAAGGCATCAAGCGCGACGACCTGGTGCAGGCGCTGGAGGACGTGATCTGCTTCACCTTCCTGCGCTGGTACTTCGCGCCTTTCGCCGCCAAGCATTCCGACGACAAGGTGCGCGATATCGTGCAGAAGACCGCGCGCAAGATGTCCGCCACGGCGCGCGCCCGCGCTTTGGAGATCTTCGAGATGCCCGCGCACCTGGCGGCGGCCTTCAGGGAATGAGCACCGGCACCAGGTAAAGGCCGAAGGCCAGCAGCGTCCAGATGGTGAAGACCACCACCGCCCCGGTCAGCCAGCCGGGCGCGCGGTAAAGGTCGAGATAGCGCGCCAGGATGATCCGCGCCTTGAACAGCGCCAGGAGCAGGATCACCGCCGCCACCAGCCAGCGCGGCACCGGCGCCTGGGTGGTCGCGGCGGCCAGGAAACTCAAGGCCAGCAGCCAGAGCCAGGCTTTCAGCAGGGGGGGTGACAGATCCATGCGCCTCATCCCAGAAGATAGATCACCGGGAACAGCAGCACCCAGATCAGGTCGACCATGTGCCAGAACATCGCCGCGGTCTCAATGTTCTGCGGCGCGTCGCGCCAGGCCACCAGCAGCAAGAGCAGGACCCCGGCCAGCACATGCGCGGCGTGAAAGCCGGTGAGCCCGTAGTAGAAGGTAAAGAACGGATGGGTGTTCCAGGCGATGCCATCGGCCGCCTTGGCGGCGTATTCCGCCCCCTTGATGCCGAGGAAGGCCAGCCCCAGCAGCGCCGCCAGCACCAGCGCCACCCGCGCCAGCATCCGCTTGTCGGCGCGCCGCCAGACCAGCGCCTGGGCGGCGAGAAAGCCGCTGGTGATCAGCACCGCGGTATTGAGCGCGGCGCCGGTGCGGTAGAGGTGGTCCTGCGCCTCGGCAAAGCCCGCCGGGTCGGTCAGCCGGACGGCAAGGAAGACCGCCAGACCGGCGCCGAAGACCAGCAGCTCGCTGACGATCAGCACCCACATCAGCAATTCGCCGGGCAGGGCGTCGATGGTGTCCTCGGTGCTCATGCGCCGACCAGCTGGCGATAGATCCGCGGCAGGGCGAAGATCAGCTTCTCCGGCTCGGGCACCAGGGCAAAGCCGCCCTGGCCGAAGAGCCGAGGGAACCAGGCCTTGGCGTCGCGGTCGATGGTGATGCCGAAGACCGAATTGCCGGCGCGCCGCGCCTCGCGCACCGCCATGGCGGTGTCCTCGATGCCGTGGCGGCCCTCGTAGTGGTCGAGGTCGTTGGGCTTGCCATCGGTGAGCACGATCAAAAGCCGGTGCTTGCGGCTCTGGCTGGCCAGGTCGGCCGAGACATGGCGGATCGCCGCGCCCATCCGCGTGTAGAACCCCGGGCGCAGCGCGCCCAGGCGGCGTTCGACCAGTGCGCCCATCGGCTCGTCGAAGGTCTTGCAGGTCTGAATATAGACCCGGTGGCGCTTGAGCGAGGAAAAGGCATGGATCGAGAACTCGTCGCCGCAGGCATCGAGCCCCCAGGCCAGCGCATCCATCGCCTCGCGCTCGATGTCGATCACCGCGCGGCCGGTGACCACGCTTTCGGTCGAACGCGAGACATCGAGCAGGATCGAGACCGCCAGGTCGCGGGCCTGCGGCTGGGTCTGCATCCAGATCCGCTCGTTGCTTTCGCCGCTGGCCAGCCGGTCGGCCTGGGCGCGCACCGCCGCCTCGATGTCCAGCGCGTCGCCGTCGAGATGCCCGCGCGTCGTCACCCGGCCCGGGCGCAGCGCCTCGAACTGGCGCTTGACGGCGCGGATGCGCCGCGCGGCGGCGGGATCGTGGGCAAAGGCCTCTTCGCCGGGCTCGGCCATCGAGGCCAGCACGCAGGCGTGATCGGGCAGGTAGACCCCGGCGCGGCAATCCCATTCCGGGTAGGTCAGCCTGGCCGACAGCCGCTCGCGGTCGACATCCTCGGGGGCGAGGTCGAGGTGCAGCTTCAGCCGGGTCGGCGGCGCTTTGGAGATCTGGCCCAGGCCGATCTCTTCCTGGTCGTCGGCGGCCTTGCGGGCGTTTTCCGGGTCGTCGTCATCGACCCGGCGGTTGAGGTTGAGAAACTCGGCCCAGGACAGGATCGCCTCGAACTTGTGCAGGATGAAACTGTCGTTGCGCTCGATCTGCTCGGATTGGTGGCGCTTGGCGCGGTGGGTCTTGCCTTCGCCGTCCTCGGGCGGCGTCTCGCCGGTCTCGGAGTCCTCGGATTCGTACCTGGCGCTGACCTCGACGGCGCGCAGGTCGGGCCAGATCGGCACCGGGCGATAGGGGCGATAGCCGCGCGGGGCGGTGATCTCTGCAAGGTCGCCCTTCGCCATCGTCGCCCAGAGCGCGCGGGCGCGGTCGTCCAGCGGCGCGCCCAGCATGTGGCGCACAAGGGCCTCGACCCGCGCCTCGGTGCGGGGCAGGGAGGCCTCGGGGCGCTGCGCCAGGACGGCGTCGCACAGGGCGTCGTGCAGGCCGGAAAGCCCCGGCGCATTGTCCAGCGTCTCGGCCACCATCGCGCGGGCGGCCATCAGCGCGCGCAGGTCGGCGCGCAGCGGATCGGCGTCGGCGATCCGGTCGGCGGCATGGGCCGCGGCGGCGGCCAGCCAGATATAGAGCGCGGCATTGGCCTCGCGCGCGGGAAAGACCGCCAGTTGGGCGGGCAGGCGCAGCACCTCGCCGTCGAAACTGGCGCGCGCCACGGTTTCGGTGGGCGTGCCCAGCTTGCGCCGCCAGGACAGGCGGTGATGGCTCACCTCTTCCGAGACCGGGCGCAGTTCGACAGACGGACTGCCACCCAGGCCCCGGAAAAGGACCGCCAGCCGCCCGCCGACCTCGGAAAGGTCGACCGCGGCTCCCTCATGCGCCAGGGGCGCATCCAGGCGACTGGCGAAGGCATGCCACAGTTTCCCGATGCTTTCTTCGGGTTCCCATGGCTCGAAGGTGATCTGGGTCATTGGCCGAGCCTCACCCAAAGACGGCCGTAACCAGATCAAGGAGCCCGCGTTTGATATCCTCGTCATCGGTGAGCGGTTCCACCATCGCCGCGCGGATGGCGCGTTCGACCGGCATGCCCTGCGCAATCAGCGTGGCGGCATAGACGACAAGGCGGGTCGAGACCCCTTCCTCGAGGTCCTGGCCCTTGAGCCCGCGCAGCTTGTTTGCCAGCCGCACCAGCGCCTTGACCCGACCGGCATCGAGCCCGCTTTCCTGGGCGACGATGCGCTCTTCCTCGGCGGGCGCCGGGAAGGTGAACTCCAGCGAGACAAAGCGCTGGCGGGTCGAGGGTTTCAGGGTCTTGAGGATATTCTGATAACCCGGGTTGTAGGAGGCCACGAGCATGAAGCCCGGCGCGGCCTGCAACTCTTCTCCGGTGCGGTCGATGGGCAGGATGCGGCGGTCGTCGGTCAGGGGGTGCAGCACCACGGTGACGTCCTTGCGCGCCTCGACCACCTCGTCGAGATAGCAGATCGCCCCTTCGCGCACCGCGCGGGTCAGCGGGCCGTCGACCCAGACCGTCTCGCCGCCTTTCAGCAGGTAGCGCCCGATCAGGTCCGCGGCCGAGAGGTCGTCATGGCAGGCCACGGTATAAAGCGCGCGGCCCAGCCTTGCGGCCATGTGCGACACGAACCGTGTCTTGCCGCAGCCGGTCGGGCCTTTCAGCAGGAGCGGCAGGTTGTTGTCGTAGGCGGCCGCGAAGACTTCGCATTCATCGCCCTGGGCGAGGTAGAAGGGGGCTGTCGCCCCCTCCTTTTGGTCGAAATTTCCGTCCATGGGTCTCACTCCGCAGGCATGTGGTCAGGGTCTTCTTCCAGCCGCTTGCGCTCGATCGGGCCGGGACGGACCACTTCCTTGCGCGGCACGGCCAGCGAATAGACCAGCAGCAGCACGCCGATGAAGACCGCCACGCCCGAGAAGAAGCGCATCCAGTAGAACAGCGCCAGCTGGTCCTGCACGTCCATGTAGTATTCGCCCATGACGCGCTGCAGGTGGGTTTGCACCGTACCGGCAAAGGTCAGGGTGAAGGTCATGAAGCACATCCCCGCCGACATCAGCCAGAAGGCGGCCATGTTCAGCACCTGGTTGTAGGGGTCGCGGTTCAGCAGGATCGGCATCGCATAGGTGAAGATCGCGATGTTGAGGCAGACATAGGCGCCGTAGAAGGCCAGGTGGCCGTGGGCGGCGGTGATCTGCGTGCCGTGGGTGTAGAAGTTGATCCCGTGCAGCGTGTGCAGGAAGCCCCAGACGCCGGCGCCGAAGAAGGCCAGCGTGGCACAGCCCAGCGACCACAGCAGTGCGGCCTTGTTGGGGTGGTCGCGGCGGCCTTTCCAGACCATGACGAAGGCAAAGGACATCATGGCAAAGAACGGCAGGATCTCGAGCGACGAGAAGATCGACCCGATCCACAGCCAGTAGGAGGGCATGCCGATGAAGAAGTAGTGGTGCCCGGTGCCGAGGATGCCCGAGAACAGCGCCAGCGCGACGATGACATAGAGCCATTTCTCCACGATCTCGCGGTCCACCCCGGTGAGCTTGAGCATCAGGTAGGCCAGGATCGAGGCCATGATCAGCTCCCACACGCCTTCGACCCAGAGGTGGATGACATACCACCAGTACTGCTTGTCCAGCGCGAGGTTCGACGGGTTGTAGAAGGCAAACAGGAACAGCAGCGCCAGCCCCCAGAGGCCGAGCAGCAGCATGGTGTTGATCGCCGTCTTCTTGCCCTTCAGCACCGTCATCGAGACGTTGTAGAGAAAGATCAGCGCCGCCACGACGATGCCGACCTTGACCCATTTCGGCTGTTCGAGGAACTCGCGCCCCTCCTTGCCGAGCAGCCAGTTGCCCTCGAACAGGTTGAAGACATAGGTCACCACCACGCCCAGCGTGCCGACCACCAGGATGATCAGCTGCAGATAGGCCAGCTTGGTCGAGTGCATCTCGCGCTCGGCCTCTTCCGGCACCAGGAAATAGGCGGCGCCGAAGAAGCCCAGCAGCAGCCAGACGACGAGCGAGTTGGTGTGCAGCATCCGCAGGATGTTGAACGGCAGGATCTCGGACAGGAAGTTGGGGTTGACGTAGACATAGCCCACCAGCAGCCCGCCGATGATCTGGATCACGAAGAGCCCGAGGGCGACCGCGAAATAGGCCAGCGCGATCTTTTGGGTTTGGTATTTCATCTCAGCAGTCCTTTTTCAGCCGGCATCGTTGGGCGGCCAGCCCTGGGTGTCGATGGTGCCGGTCCACAGCAGGAAATCCGACAGACCGCGGTATTCCTCGTCGGTCAGGTCGAAATACGGCATCTGGCGGCGGCCCTCGATGCCGGTGGGCATGGCTTCCATCCAGCCGCGCAGCGTCTCGTAGGCGGCTTCGGGGTCGTCGTCGACGCCCCAGCGGATCATCACGTTGCCGACCTCGGGCGCGAAATAGGCGCCTTCGCCGAGGATCGAGTGACAATTGACGCAGGCATGCTTTTCCCAGACATGCTTGCCG
>SBGD01000036.1 GCA_006226775.1 Paracoccaceae bacterium
CGCGGTGCGTTTGGCGTAATATTGCTGCGAATAGCCCAGTTCCTCGGGCATGTCACATTGCAATACATGGCTGGTGATGCGCGTGATCTTCAGCGCTCCGGGCGGCGTCTCGGCCATGTCGTCCTCCATCGGCTCGGCCCTCGGCCGGGTGCATAGCTGACAGGAGGTCAGGTGCCGCGCGCGCCGTCAAGCCCGATGCCGCGCGAAGGCCCCGGCCCGACCTGCCGCAGCATCTTGCCGCAGGTGGCGCGGGCGGGGGATTGATCCGCGTCAATGAGCACCGCGCCCGGGCGTGCCACCCTGCCGCTGCGCCGGGGCGGGGCCGGCCCCCGGGCGCGATTTGAAACCGGCACGGCCTCGGCGCCCTGGCCGCCGAAAATCCATGTGTTTCGGCCCGGGTCGAAACCTGCAAAGACTGAACCGACGGCCAAGGGCAAGAACAGCAAACGAGGCATCCCGACATGCAATTCATCGAAAACAGGACCTTCGACGAGATCCGGATCGGCGACAGCGCCGATCTCACGCGCAAGCTGACGGTGCAGGACATCGAGATCTTCGCCGTCATGTCCGGGGACGTGAACCCGGCGCATGTGGATGCGGATTTCGCCCGGTCCGATGCCTTTCACAAGGTGATCGCGCATGGCATGTGGGGCGGCTCGCTGATCTCGGCGGTGATCGGCACGGAACTGCCCGGTCCCGGCACGATCTACCTCAACCAGACGCTGAATTTCTGCCATCCCGTGGGCCTGGGCGACACCGTCACCGTGCAGGTCACCGTCACCGGCAAATCCGCCGAGGACAGCCAGGTCACCCTCGATTGCATCTGTCTCAACCAGGACGGCGAGCGGGTGATCGAGGGCCAGGCGCTGGTCAGGGCCCCGACCGAGAAGGTGCGCCGCCCGCGGGTGATGATGCCCGAGGTGCATCTGCACGTCCGCGGCGCGCGCTTCAACGAGTTGATCGAGGCCACCAAGCCCCTGCCCCCGGTGCCTACCGCGGTGGTGCATCCCTGCGATGACCTCTCGCTCGAGGGCGCGCTCGAGGCGGCGCGGCACGAGATGATCGTGCCGATCCTGGTCGGGCCGGAGGCGCGGATCCGCGCGGTTGCCGCCGAATGCGACCGCGACCTCTCCGGGGTCGAGATCGTCGATGTGCCGCACAGCCATGCCGCCGCCGAAAAATCCGTGGCGCTGGCGCGCGAGGGCAAGGTGCAGATGCTGATGAAGGGCAAGATCCACACCGACGAACTGCTCGATCCAGTGGTCGACAGCCGCACCGGGCTGCGCACCGAACGCCGGATGAGCCATGTCTTCGCGCTCGACGTGCCAAGCTATCCCCGGCCGCTGTTCATCAGCGATGCGGCGATCAACATCTTTCCCGACCTCAAGGCCAAGGGCGACATCGTGCAGAACGCCATCGACCTGTGCCACGCGCTGGGGATCGACTGTCCCAACGTGGCGATCCTCTCGGCGGTCGAGACGGTGACGCCGACCATTCCCTCGACGGTCGACGCCGCGGCGCTGTGCATGATGGCCAACCGCGGCCAGATCACCGGCGGCAGGCTGGACGGGCCGCTGGCCTTCGACAATGCGGTCTCGCCCTCGGCGGCCGAGGCCAAGGGCATCGTCTCGGACGTGGCGGGCAAGGCCGACATCCTGATCGTTCCCGACCTCGAGGCGGGCAACATGATCGCCAAGCAGCTGATCTACCTGGCCGGGGCGGATGCGGCGGGGCTGGTGCTGGGCGCGCGCATTCCCATCGTGCTGACCAGCCGGGCCGATGGCGTGATGTCGCGCCTCGCCTCGACCGCCATGGCGCAGCTTTTCGTGCATCGCCGCGCGGCGGGGCGCAAGATATGAGCGGCGATATCCTGACCCTGAACGCCGGATCCTCCAGCCTGAAATTCGCGGTCTTCGATGCCGAGGCCCGCGACCGCACGCCGCGCATCAGCGGCATGATCGCCGGCATCGGCCGCGCGCCCGAGTTCTCGGCGCGCGCTTCCGGGGGCGCGCCGCTGGACACCGGCGATTTCGGCGCGCTCGGCGCCGAGACCAGCCATGCGGAGGGCATCGTCCTGCTGCTCGACTGGCTGGCGCGCCACCAGGGCGAAAGGCCGCTGCAGGCGGTGGGTCACCGCGTGGTGCACGGCGGCAAGGGCTTCAGCGCGCCCACGCGCGTCACCGACGCGGTGCTGGCGGAGCTCGAGACGCTGGTGCCGCTGGCGCCGCTGCACCAACCGCACAACCTCGCGGCGATCCGTGCCGTCGCCGCCTGGCGCCCTGACCTGTGCCAGATCGCCTGTTTCGATACCGGCTTCCACCACACCCAGGACCGGCTGTCGCGGATCTTCGCCCTGCCCCGGGCGCTGACCGACGAGGGCATCATCCGCTACGGCTTTCACGGGCTGTCCTACGACCATATCGCCCGCGTCCTGCCCGAGCATCTCGGGCCGCGCGCCGAGGGCCGCGTCATTGTCGCCCATCTCGGCAATGGCGCCAGCCTCTGCGCCATGAAGGGCCGCAAGAGCCTGGCCACCTCGATGGGTTTCACCGCGCTGGACGGGCTGGTCATGGGGCGGCGCTGCGGCAGTCTCGATCCCGGGGTCCTGCTTTACCTGATGCAGTCCAAGGGCATGGGGGTCGCGGAGATCGAGGACCTGCTCTACCGGCAGTCCGGGCTTTTCGGCGTCTCGGGGATCAGCAACAACATGCGGGTGCTGGAACAGAGCGGTGCGCCCGAGGCCGACGAGGCCATCGCGCTATTCGCCTATCGCGCGGCGAGCGTGCTGGCCGGGCTGCTGCCGGCGCTGGGGGGGCTTGATGCGCTGGTCTTCACCGCCGGCATCGGCGAGAATTCCGCCCGCACAAGGCAGGCGATCTGCGCGCATCTGGGCTGGCTGGGGGTCGAGGTCGACGCCGCCGCCAATGCCGAAAACGCAGTGCGGATCAGCAGCGATGGCTCGGCCGTCGATGTCCTGGTGGTGCCGACCGACGAGGAGGCGGTGATTGCCGCCGCCTGCCGCGCGCTGCTGGACGACGCGGCGGCGTGACGGCACCGGTCGCGGGCCACTCCTGTCGAGGGCCGGGCGTTCAGGCGGCCCCGGCCGAGCGCGCCAGCCGCTCCAGGCCTTCGCGGTCGATCACGTTGACCTCGCCGCGCGCCTGCCCGACCCAGCCGCGGCGCTGGAACTCCGACAGGGTGCGCGAGATCACCTCGCGCGCGGTGCCAAGCTCGGTGCCAAGCGCGGCATGGGTGGCGTGCACCACGCCGGCCTCGTCGGCCAGTTCCAGCAGGCGCGCGGCCAGGCGCACATCCATGCGCTGAAAGACGATGTCGTCGATCAGGGTGAACAGGTCGGTGATCCGCCGCGAATAGGCGGCAAAGACGAACTGGCGAAACACCGCAGAGCGGGCGACCAGGTTGTCGAAGCTGGCGCGGGGAATGGCCACGGCGGTCACGTCCGTCTCGGCGACGCCATCGGCGGAATACTCCTCGAAGGCCAGCATGCAGGCCGTCGTCAGGACACAGCTTTCGCCGGCATGGACCCGGTAGAGAAA
This sequence comes from Paracoccaceae bacterium, assembly GCA_006226775.1. Taxonomy (GTDB): domain Bacteria; phylum Pseudomonadota; class Alphaproteobacteria; order Rhodobacterales; family Rhodobacteraceae; genus Marinovum. Next base: position 3,558 of record SBGD01000036.1, read on the forward strand.
GATGTCGCGCCCGGTGTCGGATTTCTGCACCACCTTCACCGTGCCCTCGAGCAGCAGCAAAAGGCTGTCCGCCGACTGGCCCGGGCCGAAGATCCGCGTCCCGGCGGCGACCGAAACGATCTGGCTGCCGGTTTCAAGCTCTGCGCGGATGTCCCCGGGCAGGCGGCGCAAGCCCTCGAAGGTATCGACCCAGCAGTGATCCATGTCTTTTCGCCCCACGACCCGGTTGACGCAAGATCGCAGGCGCGCCCCGGTCAAGGCCGCGCCTGCGAGTCGCCGAACCGACAGTCAAGACGTCCCGGTGCGAAATGGCCACCCCCCGCGCGCCGTGCCGCCCGCCCCCCTTGTCGCGGGCGTGACGGCTTTGCGGGATCGGGCCGGGTCACTCGGGCTGGCAGATCTCGCCGGCCATGGCCGCGCGGATGGTGCGCACCGACAGCGCGGCGATGGTGCCGATCAGCAGCACCAGCAGCACCAGGCCCGCCATGCGGTAGGCCCCCGAACCGCTGAGCGCGGCGTAGCGGAAGCTTGCCGTGGTCAGCGCCGCCAGCGGGAAGGACAGCGCCCAGAACGACATCGCGAAGGGCAGGCGCAGCAGGGCGGGCACTTGCACCGCCACCAGCGCGGCAAAGAACAGCCCGGTGTTGAACAGAAAACGCGCCGCGGGGTCCAGCCCGCCGCCGGTCAGCTCGATCCAGGCGATGAAGCCCAGCGCCGGCGGGGCGATCAGGATCACCAGCGTCGGACGCAGCTTGCCGGGCAGCGGATCGTGAAAGATCAGCCGGTTGAACACCAGCGTCAGCAGGATCAGCCAGAACACCAGCCCGACGGAAAAGAAGTACCAGCTGACCTCGTGATACCCCAGGTGCGCGCCGCCCAGCGGCACGATCACGTTGGCCACCGCCGGGATGAACCAGGCGGGCGACATCATGCCCGGCACGAAGGGCCGGTGCGAGATCCAGGCCGAGACGATGACGATGGTCAGCACCGCCTGCACCGAGGCGCCGATCCCCCAGAGCACCGCCGAGACCCCGGGCATCCCGTCCTGCAGCAGAAGCGACAGCAGCAGCACCGAGATATTCGCCGCCGGAAAGAACGCCAGCCGCACCGGGTGGCCCCATTCCGCCGCCACATGCCCCGGATGGCGCAGGGCCTTGAGCGCGTAGCCGGCAAAAAGCCCGGCCAGCACCAGCGCCCCCGCCACCGTTACCGCGACGGCCGAACCCGCAAAGCCGCCCGCGCGCAGCGCCAGGCCAAGCCCCAGCACCCCCATCGTCACCCCGAAGAAGGTGATCGGAAAATTCTCCAGCCGGGTCGGCACCGGTGTCTGCCCGGCCTCGCCCTGAATGATTGCCGTCATGTCTTTGCCCCTCGTTGCCTCTTGGATAATCCGCTGTGCCGTGGCCGGGTGGGCCTTTCGATCCCCGCCCGGCCCGGTGTGCTCGACCGTATCCTAGGGCGTCCGCTTGCCGCGGATCAGCCCTTCGACCGTGTAGACCAGGATCGCCGCCCCCACCGCGCCAAGTGCCGCGACGCCGAGAAAGACGATCACGTCGACCGGCCCGCCCAGATCCGAGATCCGCGAGCGGGTCATCACCATCACGAACCAGACTGCCGCCAACGCGCCCAGCGGCATCGACAGCTGCGCCCAGAGGAATTTCTTCCAGCTGACCGAGCGGTCGCGGATCAGCACGTAGAGATAGGCCAGCGTCACGATCACCGCCGCCGCCACCATGGCCCAGAACAGCGCGCGTCCGAAGATCTCTTCGAAGACGGCGAGGATGGTCTCGAATGTCAGGTCCTGCATGTCTCTCTCCTTGTCAGGCGCGTCCGCGCAGCATGGCGTTGTAGGTGGGCTTCAGCGCCACCTCCTTCATCAGCCAGCTGATCCACAATTCCTCGAGCGGGGCGATGATGCCGGGGAAGGACGGGACGAGGTTGTTGTGATAGTCGAACTCGACCAGCATGGCGCGGCCGATCCGGGTGATCATCGGGCAGGAGGTATAGCCGTCGTAGATCGCCGTGCCCTCGCGGCCCTCGATGGCGGCAACCATGTGATCCTCGACCACCGGCACCTGCCACTTGACCGAGGCCGCGGTCTTGCCCTTGGGCACGCCGGCCACATCGCCCAGGGCGAAGATCTCGGGGTAGCGCAGGTGGCGCAAGGTCTGCATGTCGCATTCGACCCAGCCCTGATCGGCCCACTTGTCGGCCCAGGCCAGACCCGACTGGACGACGAATTCCGGCGCGCGCTGCGGCGGGACGACGTGGATATAGTCGTAGTCCACCACTTCCGTCCCGGTCGCGGTGGCGAAGGTCGCGCGTTTCGCCCCGGCGTCGATCGCGGTCAGCGTGCGGTTCATCAGGGTATCGACGCCGCGATCCTCGAAAAGCATCCGCACCTTCTCGGCCACGATGGGCACGCCGAAAAGCGCGCCCTGCGGCGCGGCATAGACCATGTTGACCTTGCCGGCATTGCCCGCGCGCCGGGCGATGTCGTCGATCAGGAAGGTATGCTTGAGCGGCGCACCGGCGCATTTCATCTCGGTCGCGGGCCGGGTGAACAGACCGGTGCCGCCGTCCTCGGTAAAGCGCTGCGCGGCAGTCCAGGTGCGCGCGGCATACTCCGGCCCGGCATAAAGCGCGCCGATGCCGTTCTCGCCCACCATGTCGAGGCTGAAGCCCTCGATGGCGTCGTGATCGAGCACCAGGCCCGGCGCGACGACAAGGTAGTCATAGCTCAGCGTCTCGCCGCTTTCGGTGGCAACGGTCTTGGCCTCGGCATCGACCGCGGCGACCCGCTCGGGCAGCCATGTCACCCCGTCGGGCAGCCATTTCGCGGTGTCCGAAACCACGTAGCCCGCCGGTTTCAGCCCGCTCGCCACCAGCGTCAGGCCGGGTTGATAGAGATGCTCGCGGCGCGGGTCGATCAGCGTGATCTGCGCGCCCTCCAGCCGCCGCACCAGGCGGTTGGCCAGCGAGGTGCCCGCGGCCCCCGCGCCGATGATGACGATCCGTGCCGTGGTGCGGACGCTCTGGGCCTCGGCGGGCGCGCCCTGGGTTGCCGCTGCCGCCGCACCCCCGGCCAGGGCCACCGAAAGAAATTGTCTTCGATCCATTGTTTCTGCCTCGATTCTGGAGGCGGCACCGGGGCCGCGCTCGGGGTGTGTCTCGTCGGTGTTCCTAGTCTCGGGCGGCGACCCGCACCGGGTCGTCGTCTTCTCCGGCCAGTTTCCGGTCGCGCTGCAATTCCAGCCACATGGCGTTCACGACCGCAAAGATCGCGGCGAGCGGAAGGCCGAGCAGCCAGGCGAAATACCACATATCTTGCTCTCCTTTCTCAGTAGGCGGTGTCGGTGCTGTCGGTGACATCGGCCTCGGTGACCTTGCCCCAGAGCACCTTGTAGACCCAGGCGGTGTAGGCCAGGATCAGCGGCATGAAGATCACCGTGCTGACCAGCATGACGAAGAGCGTCTGGTGCGAGGACGAGGCATCCCAGACCGTCAGCGAGCTTTTGGGATCGACGGTCGACGGCAGGATGAAGGGAAACATCGTCAGCCCGACCGAGGAAATCACCCCGGTGATGCCCAGCTTCGACCAGAGCAGGGTCGAGACCTCGCCGCCGGTCCTCAGCCCGCGAATGGCCAGCGCCATGCCGGCAAAGCCCATCAGCGGCGCGATGGCGATCCAGGGCCGTTCGCCATAGGCGGCCAGCCAGCTTCCGCCGCGAATGACCTCGGAATAAAGCGGGTTGGACGGGCCGTTTTCCACCGCCGCCTCGGCCAGCGCGAAACCCTCGATGCCGAAACCCAGCCAGAGCCCGGCCAGCGCGTAGCCCGCCATCGCCACCAGCCCGGCGATGGTGCCGATCCGGCGGGCGCGGTCGACCACGACGCCTTCGGTCTTGAGGCTCAGCCAGGCCGCGCCGTGCATCAGCAGCATGGCAAAGGACACCACCCCCGCCAAGAGGGCAAAGGGCCGCAACAGCCCGATGAACTTGGCGAAAACGCCGCCGTCATAGCGCGGCATCAGCATTTCGTTGAGATGGAAGGGCACGCCCAGCAGGACATTGCCCACCGCCACCCCGAACAGCAGCGCCGGCACCGCGCCGCCGGCAAAGAGCGCCCAGTCCCAGGTGCTGCGCCAGCGCGCATCCTCGCGTTTCGAGCGGTACTTGAAGGCCACCGGCCGCACGATCAGCGCCGCGAGGATGACGAACATCGCAAGGTAGAAGCCGGAAAAGCTGACCGCGTAGAGCGGCGGCCAGGCGGCAAAGATCGCGCCGCCGCCGAGGATGAACCAGACCTGATTGCCCTCCCAGACCGGGCCGACGGTATTGATGACCACGCGCCGCTCGACATCGCTTTGCCCGACAAAGGGCAGCAGGGCGCCCACGCCCATGTCGAAGCCGTCGGTCAGCGCGAAACCGATCAGCAGCACGCCCAGCAGCGCCCACCAGATCACCCGCAGCGTGTCATAGTCGATGAATTCGTGAAGGATCATGGCCTCTACTCCGCAGGGGTTTCGCTTGGGCGGGGATTGCCTTGCGGGGCAAAGGGCCCCTGCCCGTCATGGGTGCGCAGGCGATGTTCGTGCCGCGCCTCCCAGGCCTCGGTCTCGGCGACGTCCTGGAACGGGCCCTTGCGGATGTATTTCAGCATCAGCGCCATCTCGACGACAAAGAGCACGGTGTAGAAGGTGACAAAGCCTGCCAGGGTGATCAGCAGATCCTGCACGCTGAGGTGACTGACCGAGAGCGCGGTCGGCAGCACCCCGTCCACCGTCCAGGGCTGGCGGCCGTATTCGGCGACGAACCAGCCCAGCTCGGCCGCGATCCAGGGCGCCGGGATGATCGCCACCGCCAGCCAGAGCGACCAGCGCGGATACTCCTGCCCGCGAAACGACGACCGCCAGAAGAAATAGAGCATCACGCCGATGAAGCCGAAGCCCAGCCCCACCATGATCCGGAAGGCCCAGAACAGCGGCAGCACGCCGGGGATGGTGTCGACGGCGGCGGCGGCGATCTGCCCGGGCGTGGCGTCGCGCGGGTCGTCCAAGTAGCGCATCAGCAGGAAGGCATAGCCGAGGTTGCCGAAGTTTGCCTCGAAGGCCGCCCGCACCTCTGCCGGGGTGGCGTCGCGTTCTTCGCGGATGGTCATCAGCGCGTCATAGGCCAGGATGCCGCTGGCGATGCGGGTCTCGGCCTCGTCCACCAGGTCGTTGATGCCGGGGATCTCGCGGGTCAGCGACCGGGTGCCGATCAGCCCCATGACCCAGGGCACCTCGACCGCGTAATGCGTCGCGCGCGCGTCGACATCGGGGATGCCGACAAGGGTAAAGGGCGCGGGCGCGGGATGGGTGTCCCACATCCCCTCCATGGCGGCCAGTTTCATCTTCTGGGTGTGGCTGGTCGAATAGCCCGACTCGTCGCCCAGCACCACCACCGACAGCGCCGCCGCCAGCCCGAAGGAGGCCGCCACGGTGATCGACCGCCGCGCCAGCGCGACATGCCGGCCCTTGAGCAGATACCAGGCCGAGACCCCCAGCACGAAGACCGAGGCCGTGACATAGCCCGCCGAGACGGTATGCACGAACTTGGCCTGCGCCACGGTGTTGAAGATCACCTCGGCAAACGAGGTCATCTCCATGCGCATGGTGTCGGGGTTGAAGGTCGCGCCCACCGGGTTCTGCATCCAGCCATTGGCGATCAGGATCCACAGCGCCGAGAAGTTCGACCCCAGCGCCACCAGCCAGGTCACCACCAGGTGCGCCACCCGGCTCAGCCTGTCCCAGCCGAAGAAGAACAGCCCGACGAAGGTCGCCTCGAGGAAGAAGGCCATCAGCCCCTCGAGCGCGAGCGGCGCGCCGAAGATGTCGCCGACGTAGTGGCTGAAATAGGACCAGTTCATGCCGAACTGGAATTCCATGGTGATCCCGGTGGCCACGCCGATGGCGAAGTTGATGCCGAAGAGCATCCCCCAGAACTTGGTCATCTGCCGCCAGATCGGACGGCCGGTCATGACATAGACCGTCTCCATGATCGCCACCAGGACCGAAAGCCCCAGGGTCAGCGGCACGAAGAGAAAGTGGTACATGGCCGTCATCGCGAATTGCAGACGCGACAGCTCGACGACATCAAGCTCCATGGGTGGCTTCCTTCTGTCTTTGTCCCGCGACGGGACTCGCGGCCCGACTCGCCCCGACTCGCCCCGACTCGCAGTGTGATCGGTTTTCGGCACGATGAATTGCCCTGGATCAATCCGGCGGTGACAAGGTCACAGACCCCGGGGCCGAGAGGTGCAGGTGCCGGTCGAAGATCGAATGGTCGGCGCCGCGGTGCAGCGCCACCACGATCAGCGCCTGCGGCGCGAAACCCCGGAGGCCGCGCAGAACCCTGTCTGCGGTGGCAGCGTCCAGCCCCTCGGTCGGCTCGTCCAAGAGCATAATTTCCGGCGATTTCAACAGGCTGCGGGCCAGCGCCAGGCGGCGCGCCTGGCCGCCCGAGAGCCCCGCCCCGGCCTCGCCCAGGCGCGCG
>SBGD01000095.1 GCA_006226775.1 Paracoccaceae bacterium
CCCGAGGGGTCAGGAAATAGACGCTGGTGCGGCCGTGGCGCTGGCTGTCGATCCAGCCGTCCTTGCGCAGGCGGTGAATGGCGACCCGCATCGCCGCGGGCGTGATGCCGATCCGCTCGGTCAACAGACGCAGCAGCGGGCCGATGATGCGCGCGCTTTCGTCCTGCGCAAGGACTCCGAAGACCGAAATCAACAGCGACCAGACCCCGGGGGGTCTGGTCCTGTGTCAGATGGCTGACGATGGTGGCAAAAGGTGCAGGTGTGATACGCGGTGGTTGGTCCGCAACCGCCGTATTTCCAAGCCTGGGCCGGGCGGGCATTCAGCGCCTGGACGCGCCGGCGTCCGTGGGGCCGGCCCGGGGTATCGCGGATCACGCCACCTTGACGATCACCGCCATGGCGGAATCGCCGGCGGCGCAGCCCTGGAACAGGCCTGTGCCGCCGCCCTTCATCTCGAGCTCCTCGATCAGCTCGATCAATCCGCGCAGCCCGGTCGGCCCCTGCGGGTGCCCCCAGACCAGCGAACTGCCGAAGTTGTTCATGCGGCGCCAGTCGAGGTCGAAGGCGCGGGCGAAGGCGATGTCGTTCACCGCAAAGGGGTTGTGCGACTTGAAGGCGTCGATCTGGCCGATCTCCAGCCCCGCGATGGCCAGTGCGCGCCTGGCGGCGTCGATGGGCGCTGCGGGCATATGCGCCTTCTCGCCCCGCGCCTGGCCCGTGGCAAGGACCGAGACGGTCGGGCCGTCCGGCACGGGCGACAGCGCGCGGGCGCGGCCCTTGTCCGCCGCCATGACCAGACCGGCGCTGCCATCCGCCGGGTGGGTCTGCCCGGCAAAGGTGACGCTGCCGCCCTCGCGCACCGGCTTCAGCGCCGCCATCTTCTCGGGGGCCGACGGATAGACGCCTTCGTCCCCCGTCAGCGTCTTGACCGTCTTGCGGTAGCGGCTGTCGGGCACCGCGAACTCGGCCGCCATGTAGCGTTTCTGGAACGCGCGGTCGTCGGCCAGCGCGTCCTGGTACTGATCGTTGCGGAACACCGCGACCTCGTGCTGTTCCTCGGTGGTGATCCCGAACTTGCGGGCCACGTTGTCGGCGGTATCGACCATGGCGCAGCGGGCAAAGGGGTCCTTGTTGAAGCTGTCCATCACGATTTCCTCGGACAGGCCGGTGCCGCCGGGCGCATCGGGCGCCGGGTAATAGGCGTGCGGCCCGTTCGAGGTGCGGTCGCCCGAGACCAGAAGTGCGACCTCCGAACTGCCCGTCGCGAACTCGCCGCAGGCGGTGGCGACAAGCCGCGCGCCGGTGGCGCAGGCCTGGTTGACGGTCGGCCCGGCCAGGTGCTCTGCGCCCATGAGCCCGGTGAACCAGGGCGTGCCGTAAAAGCTGCGGTATTGCGGCACCGTCGAGCCGAAGGCGGCGAAATCGAACTCCGCGACGTCGATCTTCCGGTCGGCCAGCGCCTCTTTCGCCACATGGGCCGCGAATTCGATGGCGTGAAGATGGGCGAAGGCCCCCTGCCACCGCGCGAAGGGCGTCGACCAATAGGCCCGGTATGGAATATATGCAGTCATTGTAGCGCCTCCCTCGGGTGCTTTTCGCGGCTTTCCCCGATGTTACACCGGGCAAGCGGTAACCGAAACGACTCTGTCACGTCATTTCGGGGGATGGAAAGATGAAGTCCGCAGAATTTCCCCGGCACTCTTCATGTCAGGTTGGGAATGCCGACCGACTGGTTATGGGCCTTGAGCCCGTCCGCCCAGGCCTCGGCGATGGTCTCCGCGGTCCAGCCGCCCGGGCGCAGCGCGACGCCCGCCTCGGCCGGATGGGCCCAGACCGACAGCCGGTCGCCGCCGATGCCAAGGCACTGTCCGGTGATCGCGCGGCCCGCCTCGGAGGCCAGGAACACCAGCATCGGCGCGACATCCTCGGCGCGGCCAAGCCCCAGGTCCTGACGCAGCCGGTCGGGGATCGGCTCGCCGCGTTCGGCGGCGGCGACGTGTTCGTCAAGCCCCGGGATCGTGGCGACCATGCGCGTGAGCGCGGTGGGGACAATCGCGTTGACGGCAATGCCGTCGCGGGCAAGCTCCATCGACCAGGTGCGCGCCAGCGCCGCCACCGCCGCCTTGGCCGCCGAATAGGCGGTCTGGCCGAAGTTGCCGCGCTGACCGGCGACCGAGGACACCAGCACGATGGCGCCGCCTGCGCCTGCCGCTTTCATCTGGCGCGCCGCGGCCTGTCCGCAGGTGAAGGCGCCGCGCAGATGGGTGTCGATCACCAGGTCGAAATCCGCCACGGAGGTCTTCCACATCACCGAATCGCGCAAGACCCCGGCATTGGCGCAGAAGGTATCCAGTCGCCCGAAGGCCTCCAGAGCCGCGTCGACGACGGCGGCGGCGGCCTCGGGCGACCCGATGTGGCCGACCTGCGCCACCGCCTTGCCGCCCGCGTCACGGATGTCCTGCGCCGTGGCTTCTGCCACCTCGGCCTCGGCATCGTTGACCAGCACCGCCGCCCCCGCCGCCGCACAGGCCAGCGCCGCGGCGCGCCCGATGCCGCGCCCGGCGCCGGTGATCGCCACGACCTGTCCTGTCAGATCCGTCTGCATCCCGTCCCCTTTCGTCCAATGTTTCACTTGACCTGAAAGATTTGTTTGATATCCATCAATGTCAGGAGATGGCCCTGCTGTAAATGGCCATCCATGGGAGGATATCATGAAGAAGCACTATCTCGCACTTGGCGCGCTTTTGGCCGTCGTGGCGCCTGTTTTCGCGCAGGCCCAGGAGGTGACCCTGCGCCTGTCGCATTGGGTTCCCGAAGGCATTGCCCCGGCCAGCAAGGGCATCGCGCCCTGGGCGAAGGACGTCGAGGAAGCCTCGGACGGGCGCATCGCCATCCAGATCTTTCCGGCCCAGCAGCTTGGCAAGGCCCCCGATCATTATGACATGGCACGCCAGGGCATCGTCGATCTGGCCTGGGTCAACCCGGGCTATACCGCCGGCAAGTTCCCGATCTACGCGCTGACCGAAGTGCCCTTCATGGTCAGCGATTCGGTCCGCGGCGCCAAGGCGATCCACGAATGGTATGCCGAAAACGGCGCGGCGCAGGAAATGGACGACGTGAAGGTCTGCTTCATCCATCCCCATGGCCCCGGCACGCTGCACTCCAAGGTCAAGATCACCAAGCCCGAAGAGATCAAGGGCAAGAACATCCGCCCGGCGCACGCCACCATGGCGCGTTTCGTGAGCCTTCTGGGCGGCGGCCCGGTGCAGATCCCGGCCCCCGAGGTGCGCGAGGCGCTGGCGCGCGGCACCGCCGAGGCGGTGACCTTCCCCTGGGGCTCGATGTATGACTTCAAGCTGACCGACGAGGTGCCGCAGCACCTGGACATGCCGTTCTACATGTCGGCGCAGGTCATGGTCATGAACAAGGACAGCTATGACGGGCTGTCGGACGAGAACAAGGCGGTGATCGACGAGCATTGCACGCCGGAATGGTCGTCGAAGGTGGCGCAGGGCTGGCTCGACGATGACATGGCCGCGCGTGACAAGCTGATCGCGGCAGACGACCAGACGCTGAACGTCCCCACCGACGAGGAAATCGCGGCATGGCGCGAAGCCGCCGCCCCGCTGATGGACGAATGGCGCAAGAACGTCACCGACGCCGGTGGCGACGCCGATGCGATCCTCGACGCCTATACCAAGGCGCTGGACGCGAACGACACGCGCTACTGACAGCGCGGCGGCGGGGGCGGTCAACGCCCCCGCCCGGACTTTCGGACGACCTGATCTCCCTGACTGAAGGTGACCCCCCATGCCCACTCCCGCTGATCCGCGCGGCACCCCGAGCGGTGTCCTTGTCGCCATCGAGAGGATCGCCGGCATCCTGCTGGGGCTGGCCACGCTCTTGGTCGTGGCCTCGGCAATCGGGCGCTACGGTTTTGCCCGCCCGCTGCCCGATGCCTTCGATCTGTCGCGGCTCATCCTCGGGGTGGCGATTGCCTGGGGGCTTGCCAGCCTCGGCTATCACGGCACCCATATCAAGGTCGATCTGCTGGCCCATGCGCTGCCCGGGCTGCTGCGCCGGGCCTTGAATGCCTTCGCCTGGAGCGTGCTTTTGGCCTTTACCGCGCTACTGGCCTGGAAGATCGGCGAGCGCGTGCTTGATGCCTATGCGGGCGGCGACGTCACCATGGACCTGCGGCTGGCGCATTGGCCGTTCTTTGCGGTGATCTGGGTCGGCATCATCGCGGCGCTCTTCACCACGGCCTACCGGGTCTGGCTGATCGTGGCGCATGGCCACGACCTTCAGGATTACGACGCCATCGACCCCAAGCTTCTTGAAGAAAGCAGACTGCAATGAGCAACGAGCTGATCGCGGGTGGCGGTTTCGTCATCCTGTTCGTACTGATGATCCTGCGCGTGCCGATCGGTGTCGCGATGGGGCTGGTCGGGATCGGCGGATTCGGCGCCGTGGTCGGGCTGCAACCGGCGCTGAACCTGCTGTCGCAATCGCCGATCAGCACGATCACCGATTTCAACCTGACGCTGATCCCGTTCTTCGTGCTGATGGGCGTGCTGGCCACCAACTCGGGCATGTCGTCCGAGTTGTTCGGCGCGGGAAGGTCCTGGCTGGGCGGGTTCAAGGGCGGGCTCGGCCTTGCCTCTGTCGGGGCCTGCGCGGGCTTTGCCGCGATCTGCGGGTCCTCCGTGGCGACCGCCGCCACCATGACCAAGATCGCCTATCCCGAGATGCGCAAGGCGGGCTATCCCGACGATGCCGCCACCGGCATCATCGCGGCGGGTGGCACGCTGGGCATCCTGATCCCGCCGTCCGTGGTGCTGGCGATCTATGGCATCATCACCGAGCAGGACATCGGCGTGCTGTTCATCGCCGGGGTCGTTCCCGGCATCCTCGCGGTCATCATGTACATGGCGACGGTGCGCGTCTGGTACGGCAACAAGCTGCCCACCGGCGACCGGTTCCTTCTGTCCGAGGCGCTGGCCTCGCTCAAGGGCATCTGGGCCGTGGCGCTGCTCTTCATCGCGGTGATCGTGTCGATCTACTTCGGCATCGTCACCGCCACCGAAGCGGCCGCCGCCGGGGCCTTCCTGACCGCCATCATCGGGCTGGTGCGGCGCAAGCTGTCGCTGACCACCTTGCTGGATTCGCTGGTGGAATCGCTGCGCACTTCCGTGGCGATCTATGTCATCCTGATCGGGGCCACGCTCTTCGGCTATTTCCTGGCCATCACCCAGGTGCCGCAGGAGCTGACGCAATACCTGCTGGATCTGGGGGCAGGCCAATACGGCACGCTGCTGCTGATCATGCTGATGTTCGTGATCCTGGGGTGTTTCCTGGACGCGATGGCGATGATCATCCTGATGGTGCCGATCGTCTATCCGGTGATCATCGAGCTGGGCTTCGATCCGATCTGGTTCGGGGTGATCGTGGTGATGACGGTCGAGCTTGGCCTGATCACGCCGCCGGTGGGGATGAACGTCTTCGTCATCAACTCGATCGCCAGCAACGTCAGCCTGCCGACGATCTTCAAGGGGGTGCTGCCCTTCGTGATCGTGGACGTGCTGCGGCTGATCCTGCTGATCGCCTTTCCGGCGCTGGTGCTGTTTCTTCCGGCGAGCATGAACTGAACCGATGTCCGAGGTCATTCGCCATATCGACGACGTGGCGCTGCCGGACCTGCTGCGGGGGCGCGTGTCCTACCGGATCCGGCTGTTGCAGATCGCCGCCTACAAGAGCTTCGAGAAGGTGGTCACCGGCTTTGGCACCGCGCCGCGTTATTTCGGGATGCTCAAGATCATCGAGGCCAATCCCGGCATCCCGCAAACCCGGCTGGCCGAGGCGATCTACCTCGACCGCTCGAGCCTGGTGCCGATCCTCACGGCCCTCACCCGCGAGGGATGGATCGAGCGCAGACCGGCCCGGGGCGACCGGCGTGTGCGCCGGGTGTTCCTGACACCGCAGGGCGCAGAGCGTCTGGTCCAGCTCGACGCACAGGTGGCCGAACACGAGGCGATGATGACCCGTGGCCTGTCGGAGCCTGAGCGCGAGACGCTGCTGGGGTTGCTGGACCGGGTGAACGAGAACCTGCGCGCCAGCCTGGCGCACTCGAAGGATGAGGAACCCACGCCATGAAGCTGCGCACGCAGGCCGATATCGAGGCCCTGGAGCAACAGGGCTTCGATGCCGCCTATCCCGATCAGAGCCCCTGGGCGATCCTCCAGCGCGGCGCGCGCGACTATCCCGACGCCGTGGCCATCCGCTACCTGCACGATGCGACGGACCCGGCCCGCGACGAGGTGATCAGCTATCGCGACCTCGCCGCACGGGTCATGGCGGCGGGTCGGTTGTTCCGGTCGCTGGGCGTGGTGCCCGGACGCGCGGTGATCCTGCTGTCGCAGCATACCGCATCGGCGCAGGCGGCCCTGTGGGGCGGGCAACTGGCCGGTTCCTGCTGCCCGATCAACCCGATGCTGACCGCCGCCCATATCGCCGCGCTGATCGAGGCCGCGAACGGCGCGGTCGTGGTGGTGACCGGCCCCAATGCCGAGATCGACTATTGGTCCACCCTGGTCCCGGCCCTGCGCGCCGAAGGCGTCACGCTGCCGATACTGGCCTGCGATGCCGATGCGGATGCCGATTGCTCTGCCGGCGACGGCATTTTCGAGGAGATGCTGCGCGACCATGCCACCGGCGAGGACATCCAACCCGACGGCGGCCCCGACGCACTCGCCGCGCTTTATCACACCGGCGGCACCACCGGCGCGCCGAAGCTGGTGCAGCATTCGCGCCTGAACGAGGCGCATGTGGCGCGGTCCTGCGCGCTGATGCACGATCTCGGGCCGGACGACGTGGTCATCAACGGCTTTCCCCTGTTCCACGTCGCGGGCGCCTTCGTCTACGGGTTGTCGACCCTGTCGGCGGGCGGCACGCTGCTGGTGCCTGGTCGCCTCGGCATGCGCAATTTGACCTTCATGCGCAGCATCTGGCACCAGGTCGAACGGCACCGCGTCACGGTGATCGGCGTGGTCCCGACCATCCTCGCCACCCTGAACGGCACCCCCGTGGATGCCGATATCTCGTCGCTGCGCTGGCTGCTGACCGGCGGATCGCCGCTGCCGCCGGAACTGGCGGATATGGCCGAGCGCAACACCGGCAGGGGCGTGCGCAACATCCTCGGGATGACGGAATGCGCCGGCACCATCGCGGTCGAGCCGGTGCATGCGCCGCGCGTGCCGCTGTCCTGCGGGTTGCGGCTGCCGTTTTCCGAAGTGGCCATTCTGGGCGAAACCGAGGGCGAGGCCGATCCCGACAAGACCTTGCCGCAGGGCGAGGTGGGCATCATCGCGCTGCGCGGGCCGAACGTCTCGGCAGGCTATACCGAGCCTGCACGCAATGCCGGCACCTTCCTGCCCGGCGGCTGGCTGATCAGCGGAGACCTGGGGCGGCTGGATGCCGAGGGCCGGTTGTTCATCACCGGGCGCAAGAAGGACGTGATCATTCGCGGCGCGCATAACATCGACCCGCAGATGATCGAGGACGCGCTGCTGGCGCATGCGCAGGTCGAGACCGCCGCCGCCGTGGGCATGCCGGATTCCTACGCGGGCGAATTGCCGGTGGCCTTCGTCTCGCTGCGCGAGGGCGCGACGGTCGACGCCGAGGCGCTGATCGCCTTCCTGCGCGCGCGTCTGGAAGACCCGGTGGCGCTGCCCAAGCGCATCGGTTTGATGGACACCATGCCGGTGACGCCGGTGGGCAAGATCTTCAAACCCGACCTGCGCCGGATCACCATCGACTGGGCCATCACCGAGGCAGTCCAGGCGCAGGGCGTGGCGCCGGAGGACGTGACGATCAAGATCGCCGACACGATGGACACCCATGTCACGGTGCCGCCCGAACATTTGGACGGCGTCAAGGCGGCGCTGGCGGGCATGCCCCTGACGCTGACCGTCGTCGCGGGCACAGGGACATGACCGGCCCGCTGCTCTATGAGATCCGCGACGCCATCGCGCTGATCACGTTGAACCGCCCCGAGCGGCACAATGCGCTGACACCCGAGATGATCTGCCGCCTGGCCGAGGCCTTCGACAGGTTCGAGGCCGATCCGGCGCTGCGCGTGGCCGTCGTCACCGGGGCAGGGCAGAAGAGCTTTTGCTCCGGCGGCGACCTGGAACGGACCTTGCCGCTTCTGTCAGGCGCGCGCGCCCCTGAGGATGCCTGGGACCAGCGGCTGGTGGACAGTCACGACGCCCTCTTCCGCTCAAACTTCAAGGGCCCCCCCGCGCGCAAACCGCTGATCGCGGCGCTCAACGGGCATTGCCTGGCCGGCGGGTTCGAGCTGATGCTGGCCACGGACATCCGCGTCGCCTCGGAGAGCGCGCGGTTCGGCCTGCCCGAGGTGCAGCACGCCCTGATCCCCTTTGCCGGCGCCCTGGTGCGCCTGCCGCAGCAATTGCCGCAGGCGCTGGCGATGGAGATGCTGCTGACCGGCGACCCGGTGACGGCAGAGCGGATGGCGGCCCTGGGCCTGATCAACCACGTGGTCGAGGCGGATGCCGTGCTGGACAAGGCGCTGGCCATCGCCGACCGCATCGCGCGCAATGGCCCGCTGGCCATTGCCGAGATCAAGCGCGTGACCGACTTTGCCAGGGGCCGACCGCAGGTCGAAGGGTTCGCCGCGGAAACCGAGGCCATGGCGCGGGTCATGGCGTCACAGGACGCGCGCGAAGGGCCGGCGGCATTCATGCAGAAACGTCCACCGCGGTATCGCGGCCTCTAGGCGATGCGTCCGTCACGGGATGTGCCGGGAAAGCCGCCCGGGGGGGTCGGCTGTGCTTGTAAGACGGCGGCGACCATAGCAGGATGCGGTCATGACAAATGCTTTCACGTCATCCGGGCTCTTCGGCACCTTGCTCAGCGATCCCGCCATTGCCGCCGAATTCGAGGCCACCGCCTTTGTGGGTCGTATGCTCCGGTTCGAGGCGGCCTGGACCGACGCGCTGGCGACATGCCATGTCGTGACGGCCGAAGACGCCGCCCATGCGCTTGCAGCGATCAAGCGGTTTTCCGGCGCCGACCTGGCGACCGGAAGCGACCGTGACGGCCTGCCCGTGCCCGCGCTGGTGGCGGCGTTGAAACGGGAACTGCCGGAGGCGGCCCGTCGTGCCGTCCATACCGGCGCTACCAGCCAGGATGTCATCGACACGGCGATGGTGCTGACCTGCCTGACGGTGCTGGACCGGCTGACCGAGCGGCTGGACCGGGTCATCGCGGCTGTCGAGGCGCTGGCCGACCGGTTCGGCGACCGCCCGCTCACGGCGCGAACCCGGATGCAGGCGGCCTTGCCCGCCACGGTTGCCCTGCGCCTCGATGCCTGGCGTCGTCCGCTTGTGGCGCATCTTGCACGGGCGGCATTGCTTCGTGAAGAGCTTGCGGCGGTGCAGATCGGCGGGCCGATCGGGGCCCGCGACCGCCCGGCCGCGCATGTCGCGACCTGTGCCGGGCACGTGGCCGAGGCGCTCGGACTGCCGCTCGGGCCGGTCTGGCATAGCGACCGCAGCCGGATGATGGCCCTTGGCCACTGGCTGACGCTCGTCACCGGATCACTTGGCAAGATCGGCCAGGACGTGGCGCTGATGGCGCAGCAGGGTGTCGCCGAGATCACCCTGTCGGGCGGCGGGGGATCCTCGGCCATGGCGCACAAGCAGAACCCGGTCGCGGCCGAAGCGATGGTGACGCTGGCGCGCTATGTCGCCGGGCAGCAGGGGATCCTGGCGCAGGCGATGATCCACGAACAGGAACGCTCGGGCGCGGCCTGGGCGCTGGAATGGCTGACCTTGCCCGCGATGGCCGAAGCGACCGGCGCCGCGTTGCGCCACGCCGAAGCCGTATTGTCCTCGGTCGCGCGGATCGGCACGCCGGACGGGACCGACGCGCCAGGCTGACGGTCTATGCGGCCACCGACCGCAGCCCGAGGATCTCGCGGGCTTGCTGCCATGTCGCCACGGGCCGCTCGTATTTCTCGCAAAGCGCCACGGCGCGCGTCACAAGGGCGGCGTTGGAGGGTGCCAGCGTATCGCGGTCGAGCCGCACGTTGTCTTCGAGGCCCGTGCGCGTATGCCCGCCCTTGGAGATCGACCATTCGTTGATCGTGAGCTGCGCCGGGCCGATCCCGGCGGCGCACCATTCGGCGTCGGGGGCGAGGCGGTTCAG
This sequence comes from Paracoccaceae bacterium, assembly GCA_006226775.1. Taxonomy (GTDB): domain Bacteria; phylum Pseudomonadota; class Alphaproteobacteria; order Rhodobacterales; family Rhodobacteraceae; genus Marinovum. The sequence goes on from SBGD01000095.1 coordinate 10,231, forward strand.
CGTCTCGATGTAGAAGTCGAAGATCGGCTCGTCCGCGGGCATCGCGTTCTTCACGCCCATCACGAACTGCACGTAGAGCGGCGCTTTCAGGCGTCCGTCCTGTGCCATGCGGGTCGCCTGCACGATATGGCCCAGATCGAAAGCCTCGATCTCGGGCTTGATGTCATGGGCCAGCATTTCAGAGGCGAGCCAATCCACCAGCTCGGGGCTGTTCTCGTACACCCGCGTCGGGAAGTTGTTCGACCCCACCGAGAGCGACGCCATGTCGGGCGCAAGCGGCAGCATCCCGCCGCGGTCGCGGCCCGAACCGGAGCGCCCGCCGGTCGACAGTTGCACGATCATGCCGGGGCAATGCGTCTCGATGCCCTCCTTCAGCCGCGCGAAGCGCTCAGGATCCGAGGTCGGCTTGCCCGCGTCGTCGCGCACATGGCAATGGGCAATGGTCGCCCCGGCCTCGAAAGCCTCCTGCGTGCTTTCGACCTGTTCCGCGATGGAGATCGGAACCGCCGGGTTGTTGTCCTTGGTGGGCAGCGACCCGGTGATGGCGACGCAGATGATGCAGGGTTTGGACATGGGCGCGCCTCAGATATCGAAGAACACGGTTTCATTCGGCCCTTGCAGGTGAATGTCGAAACGATAGACGCCGTCGGCTTCCTTTCTTGCCAAGAGCGTGGGCACCCGGTTCTGATGCTCCAGCCGCGTCAGGATGGGGTCGGTGGCATTCGCCGCCTCCTCGTCCGCGAAATAGATGCGGGTGTGCAAGCCGATGTTGATGCCGCGCGCCACGATCCAGGCGGTGATATGCGGCGCCTGCATGCGGCCGTCGGGGTAGGGGACGGCGCCGGGCTTGACCGTCTCGAAGGTGAACTCGCCGGTCACCATGTCACCGGGCGAGCGGCCCCAGCCGGTGAAGTTGGGATCGGCCGTGCCGCGGGTCTCGTTGGCCGAAGGGAAGAGCCCCGCCGCATCCGGCTGCCAGATCTCGATCATGGCATCCCGAAGCGGCGTGCCGGTGCCGTCAAAGACCGTGCCCCGGATGGTGATTTCCTCGCCCTGCACCGGGCCGGTTTTCATGGACGTACCGAGGTCGCCCCCGAAGATCTCGATGCCGGTGAAGTTGGGCGTGCAGCCGATGTGGACGTATGGCCCCGCCGTCTGGCTCGGGCTTTCGCGCAGGTAATCAAGACGTTGCATATCAGTTTCCTCGCTGTCGGCGGATCGGACCGCAAAACCGGTTCCCACTTTTGCTGATCATCCTCACAACCCCTCCGTGCGGTTCTCGAAATAGGTCTGGCGCCGTCCGCGCAGCACCATGTCGAACTTGAAGGCGCGGCTGTCCATCGGCACCGTGCGGTTCATGTCGAGCAGGGCGGTCAGCGCGTCGATCGCCTCTTGCGATTTGACGGTGCTCAGGATCGGGCAGAGCGGGATATGCGGATCGCCCTCGAAATACATCTGGGTGATCAGCCGCTGCGCAAAGCCGTGGCCGAAAAGCGAGAAGTGGATATGCGCCGGGCGCCAGTCGTTCATGCCGTTGGGCCAGGGGTAGGGGCCGGGATAGATGGTGCGGAACTCGTAAGAGCCATCTTCGCCGGTGATCGTGCGCCCGCAGCCGCCGAAGTTGGGGTCGAGCGCGGCCTGGTAGCTTTCCTTCTTGTGGCGATAGCGCCCGCCTGCATTGGCCTGCCAGAACTCGACCAGCGCACCCGGCACGCCGCGGCCGTTTTCGTCCAGCACCCGGCCATGCACGATGATCCGCGGGCCGATGGCGCTTTCGCCGGGCTTGGCGTAGTTCAGGATCAGGTCGTTGTCCAACTCGCCCAGCATGGCATGGCCGAAGACCGGCGAGGTCTCTTCGCTGAGCGTCGAGGGGAAGGACAGAAGCGCCGACTGCGGGCTGCGCCGGACGCTGGTCTTGTATTGCGGCGTCAGCGCATCGGGTTGCCAGCTTCGGTCGCGCGGAATGAAACCGCCGGTCCTGGGCGGCGTGTTGACGAGGCTCATAGGGTGACTCCCATCTCTGCGAAGGTCTGTTTGGCGAGCTTGATCGCATGGTTGGCGCGCGGCACACCGGCATAGACGGCCACATGCATGAAGGATTGCAGCACGTCCTGCGGGCTGGCGCCAGTGTTGGCGGTGGCGCGGACATGCATCGGGATCTCCTCGAAATTGCCGGTGGCGGCCAGAAGCGACAGCGTCAGCATCGAGCGTTCGCGGCGGCTGATCGTGTCATCGGCCCAGAGCGTGCCCCAGGCGCCTTCGGTGATCATCGACTGGAAAGGCGCGTCGAACTGGGTCTTGCCCGCCTCGGCGCGGTCGACATGCGCGTCGCCCAGCACGGCGCGGCGCGTTTCCATGCCTTTTGCGAAACGGTCAGACATGGGCGTGCTCCTTCAGAAACGGGGTCAGGACGGCAGCATAACCCGCCGGGTCTTCGACACAGGGCAGGTGGCCCGCGCCGTCGATCACATGGCAGGTCGCGCCGGGGATCAGGTCGGCGGTGGCCGCCACGAGGGCGGGCGGGCTGGAGCCGTCGTGGCTGCCCGCGATGGCCATGGCAGGCAGGCGCAGGGCGCGGGTGGTTTCGGTCAGGTCGGCGCCGGCGATGGCGGCACAACAGCCGATGTATCCGGCCTCGGGCGTCCGGCTCAGCATGGCGCCCCAGAGGCGCGCTTCGGGACGGTTGCGAAAGCCGGGGCCGAACCAACGGTCGAGGATACCGCTTTCCAGCGAGGCCAGACCATCGGCCCGGATCGCGGCGATCCGGTCTTGCCACATGGCGGCTTCGCCCATCCTGGCCGCCGAGTTCGACAGGACCAGCGCCCGCACCAGGTCGGGACGGCGCGCGGCAAGGCTCTGGCCGATCATGCCGCCGATGGAGAGGCCGACGAAGGTGACCGGGCCGCAGCCCAGCGCCTCGATCAGCGCCTCCGCATCGCGGGTCAGATCGTCCATGGAATAGGTCGCCTCCGGGCACTCCGACAGGCCGTGACCGCGCTTGTCATAGCGGATCACGCGCAGGCCCTCGGGCAGCCGCGGCAGAATCGCGTCCCAGATCCGCAGATCGGAGCCCAGCGAATTGGCAAAGACCACCGGCGCGCCCTTCGGGTCGCCGTCTTCGCGGACGTGCAGCATCACGCCATTCGCTTTCACGGCCCGCATCAGTAGGGCAGCCCGACATAGTTTTCCGCCATCGCCTGTTGCGCGGCGCTGTTGGAGCGCAGGAACTCGATCTCGGCCACCTGCATCTTCAGATCGAACTCGGATTGATGGGGATATGTGTGCATCAGCGACGAGAACCACCAGCTGAACCGCTCGGCCTTCCAGACCCGGGCCAGCGCCTTTTCAGAATAGCTGTCGATGCCCGCGCTGCTGCCGTTCTCATAGAAGTCGCGCAGCCCGTTGTAGAGGTAATGCACATCCGACGCGGCGGTGTTCAGCCCCTTGGCCCCGGTCGGCGGCACGATATGCGCCGCGTCGCCGCAAAGGAACAACCGGCCCCAACGCATCGGCTCGGTCACGAAGGACCGGAGCGGCGCGATGGATTTCTCGATGCTCGGCCCGGTGACCAGCTTCTCGGCCTGTTCGGCGGGAATGCGGCGCTTGAGTTCCTGCCAGAAGGCTTCGTCGGTCCAGTCCTCGGGCTTGTCGCTCAGCGAGCACTGGATGTAATAGCGGCTGAGGTTCTGGTTGCGCATGGAGCAAAGCGCGAAGCCGCGGGGCGAATTGGCATAGATCAACTCGTGGTTCACGGGTGGCGTTTCCGACAGGATGCCGAGCCAGCCGAAGGGATAGAGTTTTTCGTATTCGCGGCGCACGTCCAGCGGGATGGTCTGGCGGCTGACCCCGTGAAACCCGTCGCAGCCGGCGACGAAGTCGCAGTTCAGGCGATGCGCCTGGCCGTCGACGGTATAATAGACATGCGGCGTGTCCGTGTCGGCGCCGTCGATCACCACGTCCTGGACGTTGAAGATGATCTTGCCGTCGGATTTTTCGCGGGCTTCATAGAGGTCGCGCGTCACCTCGGTCTGGCCATAGACCATGACCGGCGTGCCGGTGTGTTCCTTGAAGTCGATGCGGAAGATTTCGTCGCCGTAGGACACCAGCGTGCCGTCATGCGGGATGCCTTCGGCGTGCAGACGCTCGGCGCATCCCGCCTCTTCCATCAGGCTCACCAGCCCCTGTTCCAGGACGCCTGCGCGGATGCGGCCCAGGACATAGTCCTTGGTCTTGCGTTCCAGCACGACGCTGTCGATCCCGCGGGTGTGCAAGAGCTGCGACAGCAAGAGCCCGGAGGGTCCGCCGCCAATGATCGCGACCTGGGTTTTCATGTGATCCTCCTGGTGGTGTTGACCCTGTTTGACATGTTTGTACCGATATTCAAATTGACAAATTCGGAAATTTGGTTTCCAGAAACGATATGAATGTGGACCGCCGTATCAAGTTCCGCCACCTCGATGCCTTCAGCGCCATCGCCCGCGCGCGCAGTTTCAAGCTGGCCGCCGAGCAGTTGAACCTGACGCAACCGGCGATTTCCAAGACGCTCAAGGAATTGGAGGACATCCTCGGGGTCGTGGTGATGGAGCGCAGCCGGTCCGGGGTGGCGCTGACCCCGCAAGGCGAGGTCTTCCTGCAATTTGCCGAGCAGAGCACCGCCGCGCTGCGCCACGGGCTGCGCAGCATCCGCGCCACCTCCAGCACCGCTGGTCAGTTGAAGCTCGGGGCGCTGCCCAGCGTGGCCTCGTCGCTCCTGCCCGGCGCGGTGCAGGCCTTTGCCGCGAAAAGCCCCGACACGCGGGTCGAAGTCCACGAAGGCCCGCACCATGACCTGACCGCGCGATTGCGCAGCGGCGGGCTCGATCTGGTGGTCGGGCGGCTTGGCAAGCCGGACACCATGGTGGGCCTGAGTTTCCAGCAGCTTTATTCCGAGGACGTGGTGGTCGTCGCCCGCCCCGACAGCCCGGCCTTGCGGCTGCGCGACATGGCGGGGCTCGAGGCGTTGCGCGTGCTCTATCCGCCCGCGGATTCCGCGATCCGCCCGCTGGTTGCCCGCCTCCTGATCGCCCAGGGCGTGCCGCTGTTTCCCGACCGGATCGAGACGACCTCGCCCGCCTTCGGACGCGCCGTCACGCTGGCAGACCCCGGCACGGTCTGGATCATCAGCCGCGGGGTGGTGGCGGATGACATCGCGCAGGGCCGCTTGGTGGCGCTCGACATCGACCTTGCGGCGACGCGCGGCGCGGTCGGCATCATGAGCCGCGCCGAAGAGATCCCGTCGGTCGCCACGCGCACCTTTGCAAGGCTGCTGACCGGGCTCTGCGAGGGCGGAGGGCTGCACGATGCTTCCCCCGGCCATGCCGGTGACAGGCGCGACGGGTAGACCTATCGCTCGCCGGTGAACTTCGGCGCGCGTTTGTCGAGGAAGGACGCGACGCCCTCGGCATAATCGGGATGTTCGCCGCAGCGCTTCATCAGGTCGGCTTCCAGATCGAGATGCGCATCGAGCGGGTTGGTGGCCGCCGCCGCAATGGCCTCCTTGGTGCGCGCATAGCCGAAGGTCGGGCCGTCGGCCAGCTTTGCCGCCAGCTTGCGCGCCTCGTCCATCAGGGTGTCGTCGGGCAATGCCTTCCAGATCAGGCCCCAGTCCGCGGCCTTGGTGGCGGGCAGGGGCTCTGCGGTCAGGGCCAGCCCCATGGCGCGCGCGGGACCCAGGATATTGGTCAGGTGCCAGCTGCCGCCGGTGTCGGGGATCAGGCCGACCTTGGAGAACGACTGGATGAACTTCGCGTTCTCCCCCGCCAGGACAATGTCGCAGGCCAGCGCCAGGCTCGATCCCGCACCGGCCGCCACGCCGTTGACCGCGCAGATCACCGGCATCTCGAGCGCCTTGATCTGGCGCACCAGCGGCGCCCAGTAGGTGCGGACCGTCTCGCCCAGGTCGGGCGGGCCTTCCATCTTGCGCGGGTCGCGGTCACCGAGGTCCTGCCCGGCGCAGAACCCGCGCCCGGCCCCGGTCAGCAGCACCGCGCGGCGCGAGGTCTCGGCGGCCATCTCGAGGGCCGCGCGCAGGGCAAGGTGCATCTCGGCGGTGAAGCTGTTCAGCCGATCCGGACGGTTGAGGGATACCTCGATCCAGTTGCCATGATCGCTCACAAGGATGGGGTCTGACATGGGGGCCTCGATATGATGGGTGTGCTTATCAGGGGTACGAAGAGGTCGGCGGATCGGCATTTGTCGGCAGGGGCGTAGGGGAGGATGGTCAGGCGCTGCGCGCCTCGCTGGGTCGGACCTCATGCAGCGGCGCGCGGGATTGCTCGTTCTCGGAGGTGGCGATCTTGGTGGCAAGGCGGATGAATTCGCGCGTTTCCGCCGCGGTCAGGCTGGACAGGATGGCGTCCTGGCAGTCGGCCACGATGGGGCGCAGGCGCGTCAACATGGCCTCGCCGTCCTCGGTCAGGATCAGGACGCGCGCGCGGCGGTCTTTCGGATTGGTCGTGCGCGCCACCAACCCCTTGCTGACCAGCCGGTCGACCACGCCTCCGATGGTTGCGCGATCAAAGGCAATCGCCCCGGCAAGCGTCGCCTGGTCGATTCGCGGATGGTCGTGAATCATCGCCAGGGCAGCGAACTGGGGCGAGGTGAGATCCGTGCCGTGGCTTTTCATCTGTTGCGCAAAGATCGACGACGCGATCTGCTGAAGGCGCCGGATAAGGTGGCCTGGCATGGAATATATCTCTGACATACCAAGATAATATGCACACTTAGGGATTTGGCAAGCCGATTGACACCGGCGGGTGCCAGGTGGGCCGTCGATTATGGCATCGCGCCCGAAGAAAAATGGTGACCTGCCAAGTTTGTTATGCCATACACCTATTTGCTAAGTGTGCTTACCTTAAAGGCGAGCGCGGGCTTCGGCCGTCTCAGGCTGCACGCAAAGGGCGCAGGGACGTCCATCACGGTTCTAAGGGAGGAACTTAAATGACAACGACAAAATTTATCAAGGGTTTGTTGGGAACAGCCGCTGCCACGGCCATGCTGGCCACCGGCGCGATGGCACAGGACGTGACGCTGAAACTGCACCAGTTCCTGCCCGCGCAGGCCAATGTTCCGAAACTGGTTCTTGATGTCTGGGCCGACAAGGTCGAGGCCGATTCGGAGGGCCGCATCAAGGTCGACCGCTTCCCCTCGATGCAGCTGGGCGGCACCCCGCCGGAACTGCTTGACCAGGTGATCGACGGCGTGGCCGACGTGGTCTGGACCGTGGTCGGCTATACGCCGGGCCGGTTCCCGTCGACGGAGGTGTTCGAGCTGCCCTTCATGGTCGAAGACGCGCGCGCGGCCTCCTGCGCCTATTGGAAGATGTTCGAAGAGCACATGGAAGAGCAGGAATTCGGCGGCGTGAAGATCCTCGCCACCTGGGTTCATGGCCCCGGCATGTTCCACACCGCCGATCCGGTCGAGACGCCCGCTGATCTTCAGGGCATGAAAATCCGCGGCGGGTCGCGCCTGGTGAACGAACTGCTGACGCTTGCCGGTGCCACGCCGGTCGGCATGCCGGTGCCCTCCGTGCCCGAGGGCCTGTCCAAGGGCGTCATCGACGGCACCACCATTCCGTGGGAAGTGACCGCCGCGCTGAAAGTGCCGGAACTGGTTGAGAACCACACCGAATTCGAAGGCCCGGCGCTCTATAACCTGACCTTCGTGCTGGCGATGAACGAAGAGGTCTACAACGGCATGCCCGAGGACCTTCAGGCGGTCATCGACGACAACTCCGGCCTCAACCTGTCGGTCTTTGCCGGCGGCGTCCAGTCCGATGCCGATGGCCCGGCGCGCGAGGTCGCGGTCGAGATGGGCAACAACATCATCACCGTGACCGAGACCGAAGAGTGGCAGGAACTGGTCAGCCCGATCTATGAGTCCTGGGTTGCCGACATGGATAGCAAGGGCAAGGACGGCCAGGCGCTGATCGACGAGGCCCGCGGCCTGATGTCGGGCGAGTGCAAGGGCGCCACCGGTCAACTCTGATCACGACCCGCCGCAGCCGGTCCTCGGCTGCGGCACACATCTGCCTGATGGGGAGGACGGCGATGTACGGCTTCATGGATAGGTTCGCGCGGTTTTTCGCGGTTCTGGGGGGGATCGTCCTGTCGGTCCTGATCGTGCAGACCTGTCTGTCGATCGCGGGACGCTCGATCAACACCATCCTGCACAGTGAGTTCATGGAAACGACGATGCCCGGGCTGGCCTCGGCGTTGTTGTCGACCGGCGTGGGGTCGATCAACGGATCCTTCGAGATGGTCGAGGCGGGCATGGCCTTTGTCATCTTCGCCTTCCTGCCGCTGTGCCAGTTGAACGGGGCGCATGCCTCGGTCGATATCTTCACCTCGAGACTGCCACGGCGCGCCAACCTCGTGCTGCGCGGCGTGATCGAGATCTTCTTTGCCATCGCCATCCTCATCATCACCTGGGAGCTTTACCAAGGCATGCTGAGCAAGGCCCGGTCGGGCCAGACAACGCTCATCCTGCAATTCCCGGTGTGGTGGCCCTATGCGGTCAGCCTCGTGGCCGCGGTCGCGTCGGCGATTGTCGCGGTCTACGTGGCCGCGATGCGCACCCTGGAAATGACTACGGGCCACAGAATCCTGCCCGAAGACATGGAGGCGGACCATTGAGTGATATCGCAATCGGGGTCCTGTCCTTTCCGGCGCTCCTTCTCCTTATCTTCCTGCGCGTGCCCATCGGGCTGGCGATGTTTCTGGCGGGGCTGGTCGGGCTGACCGTGGTGTCGGGCGACATCTCGCTGCCACTGGCGCGCCTGAAGTCCGAGACCTTCACCACCTTTTCCAACTATTCGCTGTCGATCATCCCGATGTTCCTGCTGATGGGCCATTTCGCCACGCTGGGCGGCATGAGCCAGGCGCTGTTCAAGGCCGCCGAGAGCTTTCTGGGGCACCGCAGGGGCGGGGTCGCGATGGCGGCGGTGGGGGCCTGTGCCGGGTTCGGCGCGATCTGCGGATCGTCGCTGGCCACCGCGGCCACCATGAGCCGGGTCGCCCTGCCGGAACTGCGCCGTTACGGCTACTCGGGCGGGTTTTCCACCGCGACGCTGGCCGCGGGCGGCACGCTCGGCATCCTGATCCCGCCCTCCATCGTGCTGGTGATCTATGCGATCCTGACCGAGCAGAACATTGCCAAGCTGTTCCTTGCGGCCTTCATTCCCGGTGTCCTTGCGGCCATCGGTTACATGATTACCATCTCGATCTACGTCCGCATCAACCCCGGATCCGCCGGCACGCGCCCCCGCGTGCCCTTTGCCGAGCGTTTCAAGGCGCTGTTCGACGTCTGGCCGGTCCTGCTGGTGTTCATCGCCGTCGTCGGCGGCATCTACCTGGGCTGGTTCACCCCGACCGAAGGGGCTGCCGTGGGGGCGTTCGGCACCGGATTGATCGCCTTTCTCGCCGGGGGCCTGACCCTCGCGACCCTGTCCCAGAGCTTCTATGTCACCGCGCGGGCCACGGCGATGATCTTCTTCATCGTGCTGGGGGCGGCCTTCTACAATGGCTTTCTCGCCCTGACCCAACTGCCGCAGCAAAGTGCCGCCTGGGTCGCGGCCAGCGGGCTGAGCCCCTGGGTCGTGCTGACAATCATCCTGGTGTTCTACCTGCTGCTCGGCTGCCTGATGGACAGCCTGTCGATGATCCTTCTGACCATCCCGATCTTCTGGCCGGTGGTGCAGGAGCTTGATTTCGGCCTCGTCAGCATGGTCGATCTGCACGCCTCGCGCCTTGCCGCCATGGTGGCCGAAGGCAAGGAAATCCCCGCCGCGCTTCTGGCAGAGGCGCAGGGGCTTCTGGCCAGCGGACAGGAACTCAGCCGCGACATGGCGCGCGAGATCGGGCTGCGCGGTGTCAACGAAGGCGCGCTCAACCGGGTCAATATCGAGCGGACGGCGATCTGGTTCGGCATCCTGGTGCTGATCGTGGTCGAGGTCGGTCTGATCACCCCGCCGGTGGGCATGAACCTCTTCGTGATCAACGCGATGGACCGGGCCACGCCGATGGTCGAGACCTACAAGGCCGTCATGTACTTCGTGGCCTCGGATCTGATCCGGGTGGTGATCCTCGTGGTCTTCCCGATCATCACGCTGATCCTGCTGCCGATCTGAACAGGAACCATTACAGGAGCCATACCAAATGGATATCGAAGGACACGTCGCACTGGTGTCGGGTGGCGCCAGCGGGCTGGGCGAGGCAACGGCCCGCCACCTGGCCGCCCTTGGCGCCGACGTCGCCATCCTGGACCGCGACGGGGACCGCGCAAAGCAGGTCGCGGCCGAGATCGGCGGCTATTCGCAGCAATGCGACATCACCGACGAAGACGCCGTGGCCGCCGGCGTGACCTCCGCAATGGCCCGCTTCGGCCAGGCGCCGCGCATCGTCGTCAACTGCGCCGGGATCGGCCCGGCGGCGCGCATCGTGGGCCGCGAGGGCAAGGTCTCGACCCCGCTCTTTCGCCAGGTCATGGAGGTCAACCTCTTCGGCACCTACAACGTGATGACCTATGCCGCACAGGCGATGATGGATCTGCCGATGCTCGAGGGCGGCGAACGCGGGGTAATCATCAACACCGCCTCGGCGGCCTATGAGGACGGCCAGATCGGCCAGACCGCCTATGCCGCGTCCAAGGGCGCGATCGCCTCGATGTGCCTGCCTGCGGCGCGGGAATTTGCCAAGATGGGCATTCGCGTCATGGCCATCGCGCCGGGGCTGTTCAACACCCCGATGATGGAGAGCCTGCCGGCCGAGACGGTCGAGGCGATTGTCGAGAACATCCCGCATCCGCACCGGCTGGGCCAACCGCAAGAATTCGCGGCCCTCGCCGGCGATATCGCCAGAAACCCCTATCTCAACGGAACAGTGATCCGCATCGATGGTGCGGTTCGACTGCCGCCCAGGTGACACCATGGCATTGATCGAACGTGACATCGACGGGGCGATTGCCACCGTCACCATGAACCGCCCCGACAAGCGCAACGCCATGTCGGACGCCTTCATCGCCGAGCTCGAGACCGCCTTCGCCACCCTGCCCGACGCGGTGCGGGTGGTGATCCTGACCGGGACGGCGGGGCATTACTGCTCGGGTCTGGACCTCGAGGAACACAAGGAACGCAGCGCCGAGGAGGGGATCTATCATTCGCGCAACTGGCACCGCATCCTCGACCTGATCCAGTTCGGCGGGCGGCCCGTGGTCAGCGCCATGTACGGCGCGGTGATCGGCGGCGGGCTTGAGATCGCCTCGTCCACGCATGTGCGGATTGCCGAGCCCTCCACGATCTTCCAGCTTCCCGAAGGCCGCCGCGGCATCTTTGTCGGCGGTGGCGCAACGGTGCGGGTCGGACGCATCCTCGGCGCGGACCGCATGACAGAGATGATGCTGACGGGGCGCAAGTACGACGCCGACGAGGGCCTGCGCCTTGGCCTTGCGCATTATTCGGTGGGCGAGGGCGAAGCGCTTGACCTGGCGCGCGAACTGGCCGGAAAGATCGCCCGCAACGCGCCGCTGTCGAACTACTTCATGGTCCAGGCGCTGGCCCGGATCGAGGACATGTCGAAGGCCGATGGCCTGTTTACCGAAAGCCTGTGCGCGGCGCTCAGCCAGACGACACCGGATGCACAAGAGGGTCTGCGGGCGTTCCTGGAAAAGCGCGCGCCGACGTTCCGATAATGCGGACGCCGGACCAGGGCCTTCGGAGGTATACCGGCTACCGCCTGCGGCGCACCACCAGCGCCGCCATGTCGCGGATCTCTGCCACGCTGGCCCCCTTCGGCTTGCGCCGGACGACGTTTTCGACGCTGGCGCTGGTCGTGGAACATCCCGGCCTGCGGCAAAGCCAGGTGGCCGAGGCGCTGGCCATCGAACGACCGAATTTCGTCCAGATCGTGGGCGAGCTGGAAAAGGCGGGGCTGCTGGAGCGCAAGCTCGCCCGGAACGACAGGCGCGCCTATGCGCTGCACGTGACCGAGGCGGGCCGCGCGCTTTACGAAAAGGCAAGAGCGCAGGTTCGGGCCTGCGACAGCCAGTTGATCGAGGGCCTGACCCCCGAGCAAATCGAGGCGCTGCACGAGTCACTTCGGATCATGGAATACAACGCGACACATTTCGGAGACACCTGATGACCGATAAATACCGCGCACATGGCGTCATTCGCGAGGACAGACCGGACGGGTCGATCCTGTTGCGATCCAAGGGCGAACTTGGCCCGATTTCCGACCGGGTCACCGATTGGCTCGACCATTGGGCCGAAAAGACGCCCGAGGCGGTCTTCCTTGCCGAACGGTCCGGGCCCGGGTGGCGCGAGGTCACGTTTTCCCAGGCCCGCGACCTGGCGCGCGGCATCGCCGCCGGTCTGCTGGATCTGGGTCTCGGCCCCGACGCGCCGATCCTGATCATTTCCGGCAACAGCGTGAACCACGGCCTGCTGGCGCTGGGTGCGCAATATATCGGTGCGCCGATCGTGCCGGTGGCCGAGCAATACGCGCTGATCCCCGCCGCCCGTGGCCAGATCGACTTTGTCGCCGGCGTCGTGCATCCCGGCGCGGTCTATGCCGAGGATGGCGAAGCCCTGGCCGAGGTGCTGGCGCGCGACGTGTTCGAGGGTGTGCACAAGCTGGTGGGGCAGGGCGCCGCACCGGGCACCCGCACGCTGGCCGACCTGGCAAAGACCGGCGGCGACATCACCTCTGCCGCGGCGAAGGTCGGCCCCGATACGGTGGCCAAGATCCTGATGACCAGCGGCTCCACCTCCTCGCCCAAGGGCGTGCCGACGACCCATCGGATGATGTGCGTCAACCAGGCGCAGATCGCCTATAGCATGCCCTTCCTGACCGCGCGCCCGCCGGTCATCGTGGATTGGCTGCCGTGGAACCACGTCTTCGGCGGGTCGCACAACTTCAACATGATGCTCGCCAATGGCGGCGCGCTCTACATCGACGGCGGCAAGCCGACGCCTGCCCTGGTGGGCAAGACGCTGGAAAACCTGCGGCTGAAGACCGGCACCATGACCTTCAACGTGCCTCTGGGCTTTGCGATGATCCGCGACGAGCTGAAACGCGACGCCGAGTTGCGCGGCCGCTATTTCGCCGAGCTGGACATGCTGTTCTATGCCGGCGCCAGCCTGGCGCAGGATGTCTGGACCGACCTGGAGAACATGGCCCGCGAGGTGCGGGGGGACATGCCGCTGTTCACGTCCTCCTGGGGGTTGACCGAAACCGCGCCGTCGCATCTGTTGCAGCACCAGCCGACCGACCGTTCCGGCGTGATCGGCGTGCCGATGCCCGGCAGCGAGGTCAAGCTGATTCCCGATGCCGACATGCGCTGCGAGGTGCGGGTGCGGGGGCCGAATGTCTTTACCGGCTATCTCGACAGCCCCGAACAGACGGCAGAGGCCTTCGACGAAGAGGGGTTCTTCAAGACCGGCGACGCGATGTTCTTTGTCGACCCCGCCAATCCCGACCTGGGCATGAAGTTCGACGGGCGGATCTCCGAGGAATTCAAGCTGGTCTCGGGCACCTGGGTGCGCGCCGCGACGCTGCGGCTGGACATGCTGGCCTCGCTCGGAGAGGTGGTGTCGGACGTGATCGTCACCGGCGCCGACCGGGCCGACATCGGCCTGTTCATCATCGCGTCGGCCGCGATGGCATCGGCGGAGGATGCCACCGACATGGATGGCGGGCTGCGCATCCCGTCGATGGAAGGCGATATCCGGCGCAAGCTTGCGGCCATCGGCGGATCGACCTCGACGCGGATCGCCCGCGCCATGATCCTGTCCGAGCCGCTGTCCATGGCCGATGGCGAGGTCACCGCCAAGGGCAGCATCAACTTCAAGAAGGTGCTGAAGCGGCGCGCGGATCTGCTGGACCGGCTCTATGACGACAACGACCCCGCCACCATCCTGATCGGAAAGCCAGCGTCATGATCGATATCGACAAGATCCGCGCCATCGACATCCACACCCATGCCGAGGAACCCTGCGGATGCCACCCCGACGACGGCTATGACGATCTGCAATCGACCATGGCGAAATACTTCCGCGCGCCCTGGGAGCATCCGCCGACCATCCCCGAAACCGCCGCGCATTATCGCAAGCAGAACATCGCCGCGGTGATCTTTCCGGTCGATGCCGAGCGCGAGACCGGCTATCGGCGCTATTCCAACGACGAGGCGATCGAGCTGGTCCGCCAGAACGACGATGTGCTGATCCCCTTTGCCTCGATCGACCCCTGGAAGGGCAAGATGGGCGTGCGCGAGGCGAAACGCCTGATCGCGGACTACGGCATCAAGGGGTTCAAGTTCCATCCCACGATGCAGGGCTTCTTTGCCAACGACCGCATGGCCTATCCGCTCTATGAGGTGCTTGAGGAAAACGGCTGTATCGCGCTGTTTCATACCGGCCAGACCGGCGTCGGCTCGGGCATGCCGGGCGGCAACGGGATGCGGCTGAAATACTCCAACCCGATGTACATGGACGACGTGGCGGTGGATTTCCCCGACCTCAGGATCATCCTGGCGCACCCTTCCTTCCCCTGGCAGGAGGAGTCGCTGGCCGTGGCGCAGCACAAGCCCAACGTCTATATCGACCTCTCCGGCTGGTCGCCCAAGTATTTCCCCGACATCCTCGTGCGCTATTGCAATACCATGCTGCGTAAGAAGATGCTGTTCGGTTCGGACTGGCCGATGATCACGCCCGAGGGCTGGCTGGACGCCTTCGACAAGATCGCGATCAAGGACGAGGTGCGCCCCGACATCATCAAGAACAACGCCGCCCGCCTGCTGGGCCTGATGGAGTAGATCGCATGATCCCGTTCAAGGCACCCGTCGAAGACATCCTCTTTTCGCTTACCCATGTGGCGGGCGCGGGCGACATCGACGGCTTCGATGCCGAGTTGCACCGCGAGATTGCCGCGCACTTTGCAGCCTTTGCCGAAGGCGAACTGGCGCCGCTCAACGCGGTCGGCGACCGGGTCGGCGCGCGGCTGGAAAACGGTCGGGTGCGCCTGCCCGAGGGGTTCAAGGCGGCCTTCGACAGCTATTGCGAACAGGGCTGGCCGGGGCTGAACGTGCCCGAGGAATTCGGCGGCCAGGGCATGGGCGCGGTGGCGCTTGGCATCACCTCCGAGATCTTTTCCGGCGCCAACCAGGCGTTCGAGATGACCACCGGGCTGGCCGCGGGGGCGGTACGCACGCTGCTGGCATTCGGCACCGACGCGCAGAAGGCCGCCAATATCCCGCCGCTGGCCTCGGGCGAATGGCTGTCGTCCATGGCGCTGACCGAGCCGGGGGCCGGATCGGACCTCGCGCGCATCAAGTGCCGTGCGGCGCAGACCGAGACCGGCTGGCGCATCGACGGCGAGAAGATCTTCATCTCCGGCGCCGATCACGATCTGACCGAGGAGGTCCTGCACCTTGTCCTGGCGCGCACCGGCGCTCATGGCCTGGGCGGTCTGTCGCTGTTTCTCTGCCGCTCCAGCCGCGGCGACGGCACGCGCAACGGCGTGACCGTCACCCGGATCGAGGAAAAGCTGGGCATCCACGCCTCGCCCACCTGCCAGCTTCGGTTCGACAATGCCGAGGCCGAATTGCTGGGCGCCGAGGGGCAGGGCCTGGCCGCAATGTTCGTGATGATGAACCACGCGCGGCTGTCGGTGGCCTTGCAAGGGGCCGCGCATTGCGCCCACGCGACCGCGATTGCCCGCGCCTATGCCGAGGAACGCATACAGGGCAAGGACACGCCCATCGCGCAGCACGCGGACGTGGCCCGGATGCTGGACGAGATGGACATTCTCGGCCTTGGCGCGCGGGGCATCGCGCATCTGGCGCTGGTCAAGCTGGAGATCGGCGACACCCCCGAACTGGTCGAGATCCTGACGCCGATTGCCAAGTATTTCTGCACCGAAGCCGGCTCGGAAGCCGCCGATATCGGCATCCAGGTGCTGGGCGGATACGGCTTCCTCGAGGAATACGGCATGGCCCAGATCCTGCGCGACGCCCGGATCACCCGGATCTACGAGGGCACCAACGGCATTCACGCGCTGTCGCTGGCCACGCGGCTGGTGCGGATGGACAAACCCCTTGCCGCCTTCGATGCCCTTGCGGCAGACTGTGCCCAGGTGGCCGAGGCGCGCGCGATGTGGCAGGCGGCCTGGGCTGACATGCGCGAGATCGCGGATCCGCGCCCCCTGGCGGATGTCTTCATGCGGCTGACCGCGGAGCTTCTGCACCAGATCGTCTGGGTGAGGATCGCCGAGAACGCCGACCGGCACCCCGATCCGCAGCGGTTCGACGGGCTGGTGCGGCGCGCGCAGTCGCGGTTCGCGGTCGCGCATGCGCACTATAATGCCGAGAAGGGAATTCTTTCCGCCTGAGAATGCACAAAATCGCCCCTCGGGCGTAGATGATCTGTATACTTACTAAAATGAGTCGCGAGACAGCAAGGAGGACCGATCATGTCGCTTCAGGAGTTCAACACCCTCGTGTCAGGCATCGCCAAAAGCCTGGAAGGGCGCAGCGTCGATGCCCGGTTGGGCGGTTTTCTCAACGAGACCTATCCGAAGGACGGCGAGACGTTCCAGAGGCTCGCCGCGCTCTGCGCCGAGGGCGAGCGTGACGGCTGGCTGATGCAGCGCGAGGGCGGCGGCATCAAGTATGGCCGCGCGATCAAGCCCGGCGCCGAGGCCGGTGCCTTCAGCGTCGACGTCGTGCGCATGAAGGACGTCAAGGGCCCGCACCACATCCACACCACCGGGGAAATCGGGGCGATTATGCCGATCGACGGCACGCCGCAATTCGACGGGATCGACCCCGGCTGGTACGCCTATCCGCCCGGCTCGGACCATCATCCGACGGTCAGCGACGGCGATTCATATGTGCTCTATTTCCTGCCGGACGGCGCGATCGAGTTCACGGGCAAGTAAGCCACGATCTTTGGGAGGGATTGTAGATGTCTGAGACGATGCAAGTCGAGGTCGCAAACGGAAATGCCGCGGACTGGTTCGTGGACCGCCACATTCGCGAAGGGCGCGCGGCCAAGCCCGCCTTCGTCGAGGCCTGGGAGGGCGGGCGCACGCTGACCTATGGCGGGTTGGCCGAAGGCACGGCCCGCTGTGCCGCGGCCCTGAAACGCGCAGGCATCCGGCGCGAGGAACGCGCCGCGATGTTCGTCCTCGACCAGATCGAATTCCCCGAGATCTTCTGGGGCGCCTTGAAGGCCTGCGTCCAGCCCGTCGCGCTGAACACGCTGCTGGCCTCGGATGTCTACCGCGTCATCCTCGAGGACAGCCGCGCCGCGATTGCCTTTGTCTCGCACGAGCTTCTGGACGTGGTGCTGCCCGCGGCACAAGCCTCGCCGCATCTGCGCCAGATCGTGGTGATCGGCGGCGAAGCGCCCGATGGCACGCTGTCCTACGACGCCTTCATGGCCGGCACGGCGCCCGAGACGACCACGACCTGTTCCTGTGACGAGGTGGCGTTCTGGCTCTATTCCTCCGGCTCGACCGGCGCGCCCAAGGGCGTGCGCCATGTGCATGACGCGCTGAAAGTGACCTGCGATACCTATGGAAACCAGGTGCTTGGCATCCGGGAGGATGATCGGATCTTCTCGGTCGCAAAGCTGTTCTTTGCCTATGGCATGGGCAACGGCATGTCGTTTCCCTTGGCGGCGGGCGCCACGGCCTGTCTGTTCAACGGGCGGCCCACGCCGGATTCGATCTCGGCCCTTTTGGAGACCTACAAGCCGACGATCTTCTGCGGCGTGCCCACGCTCTACGCGGCGATGATCCACAAGTGGGAAGACGAAGGCGCCCATCCCGACGCGCCGCTGCGCACCTGCATTTCCGCCGGTGAGGCCTTGCCCGCCGAGATCGGTCGCAAGTGGAAGGGCATCTGGGGTGTCGACATCATGGACGGCGTCGGCTCGACCGAGATGCTGCATATCTTTCTGTCCAACAAGCCCGGCGATATCGAATACGGCACCTCCGGCACCGCGGTTCCGGGCTACGAGGTCCGGCTGGTCAATGAGGACGGCGCCGATGTCGGGCCGGGCGGCATCGGAGAGTTGCTGGTGCGCGGCAAATCCTCGGCGATGGACTATTGGAACCAGCGCGACAAATCCCGCGCCACCTTCGAGGGGCAATGGACCCGCACCGGCGACAAGTACCAGCTGACCGAGTCAGGCCGGTTCGTCTATTGCGGGCGCACCGACGACATGTTCAAGGTCTCCGGCATCTGGGTCAGCCCGTTCGAGATCGAGCAGGCTTTGGTGGAATATCCGGCCATCCTCGAGGCGGCGGTGATTGCGCATCGCGACGAGGAAGGGCTGGAAAAACCCAAGGCCTTCATCGTGTTGAAGGACGGCAAGACGGAAAGCGACCTTGCCGGGCTCAAGGACTTCATCAAGGACAAGATCGGCAAATGGAAATACCCCCGCTGGGTGGAAATCCTTGACGATCTGCCCAAGACGGCGACCGGCAAGATCCAGCGCTTCAAGCTGAGAGAGCCGTCATGAGCGCCCCATGGGTCGCGCAGGGCACGCTGGTCGCGGGCGGCAAGACGCTGGAATATGCCTGTTTCGGGCCTGCGCCGTCCGAGGCGCCGACGCTGGTGCTCTTGCACGAAGGGCTGGGCTGCATCGCGCTGTGGCGGGGGTTTCCGCAGGCGCTGGCCGAGGCGACGGGCATGGGTGTCTTCGTCTACTCCCGCGCCGGATATGGCCGGTCCGACCCCGCCGACCTGCCGCGCCGGCTGGATTACATGCCGATTGAGGCGACCGAAGTGTTGCCCGAGGTGCTGGACGCCGCGGGCATTCAACGCTGCGTGCTGGTCGGCCACAGCGACGGCGCGACGATTGCCGCGATCTATGCGGGCAGCGTGGCGGATTACCGGGTGCGGGCCATCGTGCTGATGGCGCCGCACTTCTTTACCGAAGAGATGGGGCTGGCCGAGATTGCCAACGCCAAGGTGGCTTTCGAGACAGGCGATCTGCGTGAGCGGCTCGGGAAATACCATGCCGATCCCGACAATACCTTCCGCGGCTGGAATGACAGTTGGCTGCACCCCGGTTTCAAGGCCTGGAACGTGGCCGACGTGATCGACCACTGGCGCATCCCGGCGCTGGCGATCCAGGGGCGGCAGGATCAATACGGCACGCTCGCCCAGATCGAAGAGATCGAGACGCGGGCCTATTCGCCGGTCGAGACGCTGGTCCTGGATGATTGCCGCCACGCGCCGTTTCTGGATCAACCCGAGGCGGTGACGAACGGGATCCGGGACTTCTGTGCCCGGTTGATGAAGATCGAGGCCGCCGGACCGGTCGGAGCCTGAGGATGGGCCAGGACATATGGCCCACCCGCCCTTATGTGCCCGGCAAGACGGCCCGCCACCCGGACGGCGCCTTTGACGCGGTGCGACAGACGGCCAAGGCCGGGCTGTCGCCCGCAGAACTGTCGACATGCCAGGCGTTCCGGCTGGGGCGGCGCTATATCGAGACGGGTTATTACTGGGAAGCGCATGAGCTGCTGGAGCCGGTCTGGATGGCCCTGCCGGACCCGAGCGCCGAGCGTCGCTTCGTGCAGGCGCTGATCCAGATCGCCAACGGGTTTCTGAAACTGAAGATGGACCGGCCCCGCGCCGCGCGGCGGCTTGAGGCGATTTCGCGAAAGTTGCTTGCCGGAACCTGTGGGGCGTCCATCATGGGCGTGGACAGCGACGAGATTCGCGGGCTGCTGGCCCGTCTGGGGCACAAAATTGATATGCAGGATAATGCATCATTTGACACTATTTCTGAAGATGCACCGTAAATGACTGTTTTTATTGGCCTTGGTTTGTGCTCTATTATGCATTAATAAGTTTACTTACTGGTTGACCGGCTCTAAACTCTGCCAAACACCACCTCCAGGAGGGCAATATGTCCAAGATGATCGACTTTCAGACCAACCCGTCCAAGTACCGCCACTGGAAAGTGGAGTATGAGGGCCCGGTGGCGAACCTCATCATGGATGTGGATGAAAACGGCGGGTTGTTCGAGGGCTATGAGCTGAAGCTCAACTCGTATGACCTGGGCGTCGACATCGAACTGAGCGATATCGTGCAGCGCATGCGCTTCGAGCACCCGGAAGTGAAGGTCGTGGTGATGAAATCCGGCAAGGACAAGGTGTTCTGCGCCGGCGCCAATATCCGCATGCTGGGCGGTGCCGCGCATAGCCACAAGGTCAACTTCTGCAAGTTCACCAACGAGACGCGCAATGCCTTCGAGGCGGCGGCGGAAGACTCGGGCCAGAACTATATCGCCGCGGTGCGCGGTGCCTGTGCGGGGGGCGGATACGAGCTGGCGCTGGCCTGCAACCACATCATGCTGACCGACGATTCCACCTCGGCCGTGGGCCTTCCCGAAGTGCCGCTTCTGGCG
Organism: Paracoccaceae bacterium; assembly: GCA_006226775.1. Lineage (GTDB taxonomy): Bacteria > Pseudomonadota > Alphaproteobacteria > Rhodobacterales > Rhodobacteraceae > Marinovum. Next base: position 30,689 of record SBGD01000095.1, read on the forward strand.
GTTCTGCCCGGCACCGGCGGTCTGACCCGCGTGACCGACAAGCGCAAGGTGCGCCGCGACCGCGCCGATATCTTCTGCTCGATCGAAGAGGGCGTGAAGGGCAAGCGGGCGCAGGAATGGGGCCTCGTCGACGAGGTGATCCCGAATTCGAAGTTCGACGACACCGTGGTCGAACGCGCCAGGGAAATGGCCGCGAAATCGTCGAAGCCGGATGTTGCCAAGGGCATTACCCTCGGCCCGCTCAACCGCGAGATTACCGACAACGCCGTCACCTATGACCTGATCGAGGTCGAGCTTGACCGCGAGGCGCGCACCGCGACCATCACCATCAAGGGCCCCTCGGAAGAGGCCCCCGCCGATATGGCCGCCTTCGAGGCGCAGGGCGATCAGGCCTATATGCTGAAGCTGGTGCGCGAGCTGGAAGACACCATCCTGCACCTGCGCACCAACGAGAACGAGCTTGGCCTGTGGATTTTCAAGTCCCAGGGCGACCCCGAGACCCTGTTGACGCATGAAAAGCTGCTGATGGACAACGCCGAGCATTGGCTGGCCAACGAGACGCTGCAATACTGGAAGCGGACGCTCAAGCGGATCGACGTCACCTCGCGCTCGCTGGCTGCCTTTGTCGAGCACGGGTCCTGCTTTGTCGGCATCCTCGCCGAGATCCTCTTTGCCGTGGATCGCAGCTACATGATGGAAGACGAGTTCGACGGCGACAATCGCCCGATGGCCGCGATCCGCCTGACCGATGCCAACTTCGGACGCTTCCCGATGGGCAACGACATCACCCGCCTGCAAACCCGCTTCCTGGCCGATCCCGAGCATGTGGAAAGCCTCAAGTCGCAGATCGGCAATGCGCTGGAGGCCGAAGAGGCCGACGCGCAGGGTCTTGTGACCGTGATCCTCGACGACATCGACTGGGAAGACGAGGTGCGTATCTTTGTCGAGGAACGTGTCGCCTTCTCGCCCGACGCTCTGACCGGCATGGAAGCCAACCTGCGCTTTGCCGGGCCGGAAACCATGGAGACCCGGATCTTCGGGCGTCTCACCGCGTGGCAGAACTGGATCTTCAACCGCCCCAACGCCGTCGGCAAGGACGGCGCGCTTCAGCGCTACGGCACCGGCGTGCGCGGCGACTACAACATGGAACGCGTCTGAAACGCCCACCCTTTCTACTCAGGAGACCAAGATGTCAGCGACACTCGATGTAAGTTACGACACCAAGATTCCCAACAACGTGGGCCTCAGCTCGGACCGCAAGGTTCTCAAGGCGCTGGAAAAATGGCACCCCGGCTATATCGGCTGGTGGAACAAGCTGATCCCGCAGAACTTCCAGGACTCGATGGTCTACCTGCGCACCGCCGTGTCGGTCGATCCCAAGGGCTGGGCCAAGTTCGACTATGTGAAGATGCCTGACTATCGCTGGGGCGTGCTTCTGGCACCCGAAGTCGAGGGCCGGACGATCCCGATGGGCGAGCACAAGGGCCAGCCCGCGTGGCAGGAAGTGCCGGGCGAATACCGCAACATGCTCAAGCGCCTGATCGTGATCCAGGGCGATACCGAGCCGGGATCGGTCGAGCAGCAGCGTTTCCTCGGGTTGACCGCGCCGTCGCTCTACGACATGCGCAACCTCTTTCAGGTCAACGTGGAGGAGGGCCGTCACCTCTGGGCGATGGTCTACCTGCTGCAGAAGTATTTCGGCAAGGATGGCCGCGAGGAAGCCGATGACCTGCTGATCCGTCAGTCCGGCTCGGAAGAGGCGCCGCGGATGCTGGGCGCGTTCAACGAAGAGACGCCCGACTGGCTGTCGTTCTTCATGTTCACCTATTTCACCGACCGCGACGGCAAGATGCAGCTGGAAAGCCTGGCGCAGTCGGGCTTCGATCCGCTGAGCCGCACCTGCCGCTTCATGCTGACCGAAGAGGCGCATCACATGTTCGTCGGCGAAACCGGCGTGGGCCGCACGATCCAGGCCACGGTCGAGGCGATGAACAAGGCGGGGATCACCGATCCCTATGACATCGGCAAGGTCCGCGATCTGGGTGTCATCGACCTGCCGACGATCCAGAAGAAGCTCAACCTGCACTACTCCCTGTCGCTCGACCTCTTTGGCCAGGAGGTCTCCACCAACGCCGCCAATGCCTTCAACCACGGCATCAAGGGGCGCTACATGGAGAACCGGATCGACGACGATCACCAGTTGCAGAACGACACCTACATCGTGCGCAGCGTGGTCGACGGCAAGATCGTGGCGCAGGAAGTGCCGGCGCTGACGGCGATCAACATGCGCCTGCGCGACGACTACATCCGTGACGCATCGGGGGGCATCGGGCGCTGGAACAAGATCATCTCCAAGGCCGGGGTCGAGTTCGAGCTGTTCCTGCCGCACGAGGCGTTCCACCGCCAGATCGGCGTGTTTGCCGCGATCAAGACCGATCCCGAGGGCAACATCCTGTCGGATGCAGAGTGGGAAAAGCGCCACGGCAACTGGCTGCCGACGCAGTCGGACGGGGATTTCATCCAGTCCCTCATGGTACCGTGCTACGAGGCCGGCAAATACGCCTCGTGGATCGCCCCGCCCAAGGTCGGCATCGACAACAAGCCCGGCGATTTCGAGTACGTCAAACTCCACATGGCCTAGGATGACACTTGCGGAAGGGACGCCGTCCCTTCCGCCACACGACAGGGAGAGGCTCATGCTGATCGAACGGACCGCATTCTATACCGACAACGTCCTATCTCTCGCGACCCTGCGGGCCAGGTGCCTGGGGTGCAAGGATTGTTGCGGACCTTGCCACACGCTGATGCAGATGCGCGAACTGCCCGAGATCGTGCTGGCATCCGGGAGGGCGCGCCCGTGACCGCACCGTTCAAGCAGCACCTGATCGATCCCGAAATCTGCATCCGCTGTTACACCTGCGAAATGACCTGCCCGGTGCAGGCCATCGAGCACGACGACAACAACGTCGTGATCGACGCCTCCAAGTGCGAATTCTGCATGGATTGCATTCCCGTCTGTCCCACCGGCTCCATCGACGAATGGCGCGTCGTGGGCAGCAAGGACGAGGCCTATACGCTCGAACAGCAATACAGCTGGACCGAACTGCCCGAGCAGGGCGAAGTCACCGCCTCCGAGACCGGCATCAAGGGCGGCGAGTCCTCGGACGAGATCGACCCCGTCGCGGCCCTGCTGGCCGAGGCGCACAAGGGTGCGGGCGGCAAGGCCAAGGCCCCGGCCTCCGCCTCCAAGCCCACGATCAACCTCTACAACCTCGGCAATCCCGTGGAAGCGGCGGTGCAGGGCAACTACCGGATCACCTCCGAAACCTCCGACGCCGACACCCGCCACATCATCCTCGAGTTCCAGGGCAAGCCCTTCCCGGTGCTCGAAGGCCAGTCCGTCGGCATCATCGCCCCCGGCACCGATGCCGAGGGCAAGCCGCATCTACCGCGGCTCTACTCCGTCTCCAGCCCGCGCGACGGCGAACGGCCCGGTTATCACAACGTCTCCCTGACCGTGAAGCGCGAAGAGGGCGGCGTCTGTTCCAACTATGTCTGCGACCTGAAGAAGGGCGACAAGGTCAAGGTGACCGGCCCCTTCGGGGCCACCTTCCTGCTGCCCGCCGATCCCGATGCGCGGCTGTTGATGATCTGCACCGGCACCGGCTCTGCGCCGATGAGGTCGTTCACCATGGCGCGCCAGCGCACCGTGGGCAAGAAATCCGGCGGCATGATGTTGTTCTTCGGCGCCCGCACGCCCGACACCCTGCCGTACTTCGGCCCGCTCAACAAGGTGCCCTCCAGCCTGTTGCAAAAGCACCTGGTGTTCAGCCGGATGCCGGGGCAGGAGAAGGAATATGTCCAGGACCGGATGCGCGTCGAAGAGGACCTGGTGGCCGAAATGCTGATGGATCCCAATACCCATATCTACATCTGCGGCATGAAGGAAATGGAGGACGGCGTCGAGAAGGCCTTTACCAACATCGCGGAATCCGTGGGCCAGCAGTGGCGGGCCCTGCGCGACAGCATGCGCGAAGAGGGCCGCTATCACGTGGAGACCTACTGACGTGGAACAGCGCCCCGACACCGCCCATCAGCACACCATCCGTGTCACTTGGGGCGATTGCGACCCCGCGCGCATCGCCTATACCGGGCGGCTGCCGTGGTTTGCGCTCGACGCCATCAACGGGTGGTGGGAGGACAAGCTGGGCGGTGACGGCTGGTTCCAGATGGAGGTCGACCGCAACGTCGGCACGCCCTTCGTCCGGCTCGAGATGGACTTCTCGCATCCGGTGACACCGCGGCACCCGCTGGTGTGTCACGTCTGGCCGGTGCGGCTGGGCGAGACCTCCATCGCCTTTCGGGTGGACGGGGAGCAGGACGGCAAGCTCTGTTTCGCCACGCGGACGGTCAGCGTCTTCATCGTCGCCGACCAGTTCCGCAAACAGGCCCCGCCTGCCGAGATCCGGCAGCTCATCGAACGCCATCTTCCCGCCTCCGAGCCCGTCGAATGCTGAAAGACGCGATTGCCCCGCCCGCCGACCGCGCCCAGGACCAGGCCAAGGCCCTGATCCGGCTGGTCGGCGCGCAGGTGCGCGCGGTGCGCAAGGGCGCGGGCTTTTCCCGGCGGGAATTGTCGGAGCGCTCCGGCGTTTCGGTGCGCTACCTGGCGCAGCTCGAAGCCGGTGACGGCAATATCTCGATCGGCCTGCTGCAACAGATCGCCACCGCGCTTGACGTGCCGATCGAAGAGTTGATCTGCGAGACCACGGCGCAAAGCGCGGAACTGGCGCATGTGGCATCGCTCTATGACCGCGCCGATGCGGCCACCCGGGCGCGCGCGCTTCAGGTGCTCGACCCGTCGCTCGAACGCAAGTCCAAGGCCCAGCGCATCTGCCTGCTCGGGCTGCGCGGGGCCGGGAAGTCGACGCTGGGCGCGCTGCTGGCGTCCGACCTGGGCATGGCGTTCATCGAGTTGAACAAGCGGATCGAGACGCGCATCGGCGTGCCGGTGGGCGAGATCATCGCGCTTTACGGCGAGGACGGCTATCGCCAGATCGAGGCCGACACCCTGGGTGAGATCGTCGCCGAACACGACCGGATCGTGCTGGCCGTGGCCGGCGGGATCGTATCCTCGCCTGACAGCTTTGCGCGCGTCCTGCGCGATTTCCACACCGTCTGGGTCAAGGCCCAGCCGGCCGAGCACATGGACCGCGTGCGCGCCCAGGGCGACCTGCGGCCGATGGCGGGGAACCCTCAGGCGATGGAGCAGTTGCGCCAGATCCTCAAGGCGCGCGAGACGCATTATGCCCGCGCGACCTATCACTTGGACACCAGCGGGCAGACCATCCAGACCTCGCGGGCAGAGCTTAACGAGTTGCTGCGCGCGCATGACTTTGCCACACCATCTGCGAACTGAAATTCACCAAACAGAACGGGAAACGGGCCATGAGCGTCACAACACGCAGCGAAGCCGATGTGGGCTATGTCGAGATTGACAATCCGCCGGTCAATGCCATCGGGCAATCGGTGCGCCAGGGGCTTCTGGACGCCGTGCGCTGGGCCGAGAAAGAGAAGCTGACCCGGGTGATCCTGTCCGGCAAGGGCCGCGCCTTTGCCGCCGGCGCCGACGCGCGCGAATTCGACCTGCCGCCGCAGGAACCGCATCTGCCCGACGTGATGAACGCCATCGACGAAAGCTTCGTGCCCTGGATCGCGGCGATTGACGGCGTGGCCCTGGGCGGCGGGGCCGAGATTGCCATGGCCTGTCGCATGCGGATCATGTCGCCGCGGTCGCAGATCGGCATGCCAGAGGTCACGCTCGGGGTCATTCCCGGGGCAGGAGGCACGCAGCGGCTGCCGCGCCTTGTCGGTCTTGAAAAGGCGCTGGAGATGATCAGCCTGGGCAAGCCCCTGGGCGCCAAGGCGGCGCTGGCCGCGAAACTGGTCCATGCGGTCGAGGAGGACCCGCTCGAAGAGGCCTACATGGTCAATACCGAGGAGCTGGGCTGCATCGTGCCGACTTGGGAATTGCCCGCGCCACAGCCGGATGCCGCGGTGATCGACACCGCGCGCAAGACCGCCGCCAGGAAGACCCCCAACCAGATCGCCCCCCAGCGCGCCATCGACGTGGTCGAGGCGGGCCTTTCGGTGCCGTTCCACGAGGCGCTGAAGGCCGAACGCGCCACGTTCCTGGAGCTTCGCAAAGGCGACCAGGCCCGCGCGCTGCGCCACATCTTCTTTGCCGAGCGCGGCGCCAAGGCGCCCGAGAGCATCACCGCCGAGCCGGTGGCGCTGGATCATGTCGCCGTCGTCGGCGGCGGGACGATGGGCGCGGGCATCGCCTATGCGTTGCTCAACGCCGGGATGCGGGTGACACTTCTGGAGACTGACGAGGACGGCGTGGCCCGCGCGACGGCCAACGTTGAAAAGGTCATCGCGGCCAGCCTGAAACGCAAGTTGATCGACGAAGCGGGGGCCGAAGACCGCCGCGAACGCCTCGCCGCCGCCACGGATTACGCGCAGGCCAGCGATGCCATGCTGGCCATCGAGGCGGCCTTCGAGAGCATGGAGGTCAAGAAGGACGTCTTCACCAAGCTCGACGCGGCCTTGCCAAAGGGCGCAATCCTCGCCACCAACACCTCCTATCTCGACATCAACGAAATCGCCGCGACAGTGCCCGACCCGTCCCGCGTCGTCGGCCTGCACTTCTTTGCGCCCGCGCATATCATGAAGCTCTTGGAGATCGTGCGCGGCGACAGGACCGGCGATGTGGCACTGGCCACGGGCTTCGCGCTGGCGAAGAAGCTGCGCAAGGTGCCGGTGCTGGCCAGGGTCTGCGATGGCTTCATCGGCAACCGCATCCTCGCACGCTATCGCGAGGCGGCGGATACGGTCTTCATGGACGGCTCGACCCCCTGGGAGGTCGACGCCGCGATGGAGGAGTTCGGCTACGCCATGGGCCCCTACGAGGCGCAGGACTTGTCCGGGCTGGACATTGCCCACGCCAATCGCCGTCGCCAGGATGCCACCCGCGACCCCAATCGCCGCTACATCCCGATTGCCGACCGCATGGTCGAACTGGGCAAGCTGGGCAAGAAGACAGGCGCCGGGTGGTATCGCTACCCGGGAGGCGGCGGCAAGGTCGAGGATCCGATTGTCGCGGACCTCGCCATCGAGGAATCGCATTTGGCCAAGCGCGACCGCACCGATTACAGCGCCGAGGAAATCCGCGAGCGGCTGGTGCTGGCGATGATCAACGAGGCGGCGGATATTCTCGATGAGGGGATTGCGCAGACCGCGCGCGACATCGACCTGGTGACGGTCTTCGGCTACGGCTTCCCGCGCTGGCGGGGCGGGCTGATGCACCACGCCGATACCATCGGTGCCAAGGCCATCGTCGCGCGGCTTGAGGAGCTGCGCAAGGAAGACCCGGTCGCCTGGAAGATCTCGCCGCTGCTGGAACGCTGCGCGGCCAGCGGTCAGCCGATTGCCGAGGCAGGGCCGGCGACATGAGATACAAGCTGCTGGGCCATTCCGGGTTGCGGGTCTCCGAGCTTGCGCTCGGGACGATGAACTTCGGCGATGACAAGCCTTGGGCGGTGGCCGACGCCGACACCCAGGACATCCTGGCCAGCTTTGCCGATCACGGCGGGACGATGATCGACACCGCGCCAAATTATGCCGGCGGGCGGGCCGAGAGCCTTGTGGGTGAATACACGCAAAAGGCGCGGGATCGGTTTGTCCTGTCGACGAAATACACGGCGTCGACGGAGGGGCATGTCATGGCCGGGGGCAACTCGGCCCGTACGATGATCCGTTCGGTCGAGGACAGCCTGACCCGGCTGAAGACCGACTATATCGACCTGTTCTGGCTGCATTTCTGGGACGGCACCACGCCGATGGACGAGATCATGCGCGCGTTCGACACCCTCGTGGCCTCCGGCAAGGTGCGCTACGTCGGCCTGTCGGATGTCCCCGCCTGGCTGGTCAGCCGTGCGGTGACGCTCACCGAGATGCGCGGCTGGGCGCGGCCGGTTGCGGTGCAGGTGGAATATTCGCTGGCCGCGCGCGAGGCGGAGCGGGAGTTCCTGCCGATGGCGCGCGCGCTGGACCTCGGGGTGGTCGGCTGGGGGGCGCTTGCCGCAGGCGCGCTGAGCGGCGGCGCCGATCCCAGACGCCGCCCGAAGGACAAGATCCCCGGCCATGTGCAAAAGGCGGTCGAGGCGGCGCAGGCCGTGGCGGATGACGCGGGCCTGTCCTTGCGCGACGTGGCGCTGCGCTGGCTCTTGCGCGGCGAGGAGGCCGCCAATGTCGTGCCGCTGATCGGCGCGCGCACGGCGGCGCAGTTGGGCGAGACCCTTGCCGCGGCGGACGGGGCGTTGGAGCGTGACGTGACCGACGCGCTGTCCAAGGCCACGGCACCCCGGCTGGGGTTCCCGCATGACCTCATCGCGTCAAGCTATCTGCGCCGGTTCGCCTTCGGCAAGGACAACGAGTTGCTGCCCTTCCCGCCGCGCGCCTAGCCCCCGGACGGCCTACCAGTTCTGGCAGTACGCCGGTGCCTTGTCGAGCCTGTCATGGCTGGCCTGCAACTCCTTGCAGGCGCTCTGCTCCTTGCAGGACATGCAGCGCAGGACGGCGGACCGATAGGCCACGGCCTCGAACTCGGGGTTGGCGTAAATCGCTTCCGCGATATCGCCGCCCAGACGCTTCGCCATGCCCTCGGTCAGGGTGCAGCTGTCGTTGATTCTCTGGAAAAACATGTCACGGCTCCTCTGATGCCTGACGTTCAGAGTAGGCCGGAAATGATAAGTGGACTTTGATATGAGTCAAATAGCCCGAAATCAGCCCGCCCCATAATAGGAAGTATACTTACCATATTGACAGGGCGGCGCGCCTGCCGTATTTTAGTAAGCATACATATCAAAAGGGCGGCGCGACATGCAGTACCATCTCAACGGGTTTCGGACCGGGGATCCGTCGGTCTCGGACGCCATCGAGCACGCGGGCACCAGCCCGGAGGCGTTGGATGTGCTGATCGTCGGATGCGGGCCTGCGGGCCTGACCCTCGCGGCGCAACTGTCGGCCTTTCCCGACGTCACGACCATGATCGTCGACCGCAAGCCGGGGCCGCTGGAGGTCGGGCAGGCGGACGGCATCGCCTGCCGCTCGATCGAGATGTTCCAGGCCTTCGGGTTTGCCGAGAAGGTGCTGAAGGAAGGCTATTGGGTGAACGAGGTCGCCTTCTGGCGGCGGGGCCAGGATGGCGCTGACCTGGAGCGCGTGGACCGCATCCGGGATGTCGAGGACGGCCTGTCGGAAATGCCGCATGTCATTCTCAACCAGGCGCGGGTGCATGACTTCTACCTTGAAATCATGCGCAATTCGCCGCGGCGCCTGGTGCCGGAATACGACCATGACCTCACGAGTCTGGTCACCACCGATGACGCCGACTATCCGGTGACGGCGACCTTCCGGTGCAGCGGGACAGTCACCCCCCGGACCATCCGCGCCCGGTACGTCGTCGGCTGCGACGGGGCGCGCAGCGCGGTGCGGCGGTCGATGGGGCATGCGCTGAAGGGTGAGGCCGCGCGGCAGCTTTGGGGCGTGATGGACGTGCTTGCGGTCACGGATTTTCCCGACATCCGGCTGAAGACGGCGGTCCAGTCGGCGGCGGACGGCAGCATGCTGATCATCCCGCGCGAAGGCGGCTACATGGTGCGGCTCTATATCGAGCTGGACGAGTTGCATGGCGACGAGCGCGCCTCGGACCGCAACCTGACCGCGGACCTGCTGATCGACAAGGCCCGCCGGATCCTTACGCCGCATGTGCTGGAGGTCAAGGAGGTCGCCTGGTGGTCGGCCTACGAGATCGGGCAGCGCGTCTGCGATGCCTTTGACGATGTGCCGCCCGAGGCGCGGGGCAGCCGGGTCCCGCGAATCTTCATTGCCGGGGATGCCTGTCACACCCATAGCCCGAAGGCCGGGCAGGGGATGAACGTGTCGATGGCCGATACCTTCAATCTGGGCTGGAAACTGGCGGCGGTGCTGCGCGGGCAGGCCCAGCCGCGCCTGCTTGATACCTATTCCGAGGAACGGCAGGCCAAGGCCAGGGAGTTGATCGACTTCGACCGTGACATGGCGCGGCTGTTCAGCGCCAAGCCCAGGGACGCAGCCGAGGCGGCGCAGTTTCAGAGCTATTTCAAGCGGCACCTGCGCTATACGGCCGGGGTCGAGACGCGCTATGCGCCGGGGATGCTGACCGGGGCGGATACGCATGCCGATCTGGCAAAGGGCTTCACGACCGGGATGCGGTTTCACTCGGCGCCGGTGATCCGGCTGTGCGACGCCAGACCTTTGCAGCTTGGTCACGCAATCAAGGCGGACGGACGCTGGCGGCTGATGGCCTTCGCCGCAGAAGGCGACGTGGGCCAGCCCGGCGGCGGGATTGCCGGTCTGTGCGCCTTCGTGACTGAGCGGTTGGTGGCGCGTTACACGCCCGAGGGCGCCGATTGCGACGCCGTGTTCGACCTGCGTGCCGTGTTCCAGACCTCGCACCGCGACATGGACATCGGAGGCCTTCCCGACGCCCTGCTGCCGCGGAAGGGCATTCACGGGCTGATCGACTATGAGAAGGCCTTCTGCCCTGACCTGCGTTACGGGCCCGATATCTTCGACCTTCGCGGAATTGACCGCCATCACGGCGCGCTGGTGGTCCTGCGCCCCGATCAATATGTGGCGCAGGTGCTGCCTCTGGACGGCTTCGCGGAGGTCGAGGCGTTCTTTGCCGGGTTCATGACCTGACCGGGCCGATCCCTACCCGACGGTACTGCCCAGCCAGAGCGTGATCGCCGGGAAGGCCACCAGAAGCGCCAGCCGCACCACGTCGACCGCGATGAAGGGCACCAGCCCGCGGAAGATGCGCACCACCGGCACGTCGGGCAGCACGGCTTTCAGCACGAAGACGTTCATCCCCACCGGCGGCGTGATCAGCGCGATTTCGGTGACGACGATGACGATCACGCCGAACCAGACCAGGTCAAATCCCTGCGCCACCACGATCGGCGCAAAGAGCGGCACGAAGATCAGGATGATCGCCATGGAATCCATCACACAGCCCAGCACGAGGAAGACCAGCATGATCACCATGATCAGCGCAATACCCTCGAGCCCGGTCGATTGCACCAGCCCCAGCACCCCGGCGGCAAGGCCCGACAGGGTCAGCAGCTTGGACAGCATCAGCGCGCCGAAGAGCACGGTGTAAAGCGAGATCGAGGTATAGGCGGTGTCGACGATGATCGTGCGCAGCACGGCAAGGCTCAACCGGCCGTGCAGGGTGGCGATGATGATGGCCAGGCCCGCGCCCATCCCCGCGGCCTCGGTGGGGGTGAAGAGCTTGGCATAAAGCCCGCCGATGATCAGCCCAAAGAGCAGGAAGAAGGGTCAGACGCCCGAAAGTGCGGCGAGTTTCTCGGACCAGGGGGTGTATTCGCCCTTGGGGGCATGGCTGGGGTCACGGCCCGCGACAAAGCGGATGGCCAGCATGTACATCACCAGACCCAGCAGGCCGGGCACGACCCCGGCGATGAACAGGTCGCCGATATTGGTCTGGGTCAGGATGCCGTAGATCACCATGATGATCGACGGCGGGATCAGGATGCCCAGCGTGCCGCCTGCGGCGATGGTGCCGGAGGCCAGCTCGTCCGAGTACTTGTACTTCTTCATGCTGGGATAGGCGACCTTGGCCATGGTCGCGGCGGTGGCATAGCTCGATCCGCAGACGGCGGAAAAGCCGGAGCAGGCCATCATCGTCGACAGCGCCAGCCCGCCGCGCACGTTGCCGACAAAGGCATAGGCCGCGCGGAACAGGTCATGCGCGATGCCGGTCTTGGAGATAACATTGCCCATCAGGATGAACATCGGCACCACGGCCAGGTCATAGGACAGCACCGCGTCCGAGATCGTCAGCGGCAAGAGCCGGAAGGCGATGTTCCAGTTGATCGCAAACCCGATGCCCACGACCGAAACGGCCAGCAGCGAAAAGGCCAGCGGCACGCGCAGGAAGGCCAGCAGGATCGCGGCCACCATGGAGATTGATCCGACGATCATAGGGCTTCCTCTTCGTGGGTATCGGTCGGGTCGACCATCGGACCGGTGATGCCGATGGCAAGGGCTGCCAGCGCCGAGAGGGCGCAACTGAAGGACATGTAGAAATAGAGCGGCCCGCGCGGCACGCCGAGCGCCTGGCTGACCTCGGAGATCCGGCTGGCGTTGAGCGCATGGTTGAAAAAGAGCCAGGCAATGACCGCCAGGACGACGGTGACCAGCAGGGTGATCAGCGCGCGCCACCAGGCCATGAAGGGTTGGTCGATCAGCCGGTCCAGCAGGTCGATCGTCAGATGCGCGCCCGCCGCGGTGACCAGCGGCAAGCCGGCAAAGACCACCAGCGCCATCAGGTGCTCGGTGATGTCATTCGATCCGTAGATCGGCGTCCCCAGCACGCGACGCCCGATGACATCGGCAAAAGTCAGCGCCACCATCGACAGCAGGAACACCGCCATCAGCGTCTCGACCGCCCATCTGATTTTCCAGACCAAGGCCCGCATTGAATCCTCCCCCGTTCAAGCAACACGGGGCGGACAGGCCGCCCCGTGCGTTGGATTTTGTGCCGCAGGCCTATTCGCCGGCAAGCGATTTGTAGGTCTCGTTGTAGAAGGCCAGCATCGCTGCGGGATCCTCGACACCGGCGGCTTTCGCGGCTTCGGTCCATTCGGCCACCATCGTGTCGTAGATGCCGTCGACAACGGCCACCAGCTCGGGCGAGGCTTCGGCGAAATCGTGACCCTCTGCGGTCATCTTCTCGACCGCGGCCGGGCTCTGGATGTCGAAGTTGGCCCCCCACGCGGCGGACAGGGTTTCACCGATGATCCCGTCGATGGCGGCCTTGTCGGCATCGCTCAGACCGTTCCAGCGCCCTTCGTTCATGATGACGAAGAACGAGGCGTCATAGAACCCGTTGGGGAACACCGTGTGGTGCGTCAGGCTTTCGTCGAGCCGGAAGTTGACCACCGATTCCATCGGATGCAGCGAGCCGTCGACGACGCCGCTCTCCAGCATTTCATAGGCTTTCGGGCCGGGGGCGGCCACCGGGATGGCGCCCATCGCGGTCAGAAGCTGCTCCTGGATCGGGCCGCCCATGCGGAACTTCTGGTTCTTCATGTCGTCGGGCGTGGTGATCGTCTTGCTGCCGTGGTGCAGCTGACCGCCGCCGAACAGACCCACCGCCAGCATCTTGACGCCGTCGAAGGCCGCGTTGTCGGCAAGGTACTTGTCATAGGTCTGCCAGAGCGCGCGGCTTTGCGCCTCGGCCTTGGTGCCCGCGTTGGGAAATTCCGAGAACCACATCGAGACAAACCGATCCGGCTCATAGGTGAAGTTGCCCCAGGTGATGTCGGCCACGCCGGTGCGCGCCAGTTCCCAGTGCTGCGGCGGGCTTGCCAGCGGGGCGGGCAGGATGGTGATGGTCACGCGGCCTTCGGTCACTTCGGCCACCTTCTCGGTGAAGGGCACGAGGAAATCGGTGTGCACGAAATGCGTGGGCGGCACCCAGGACGACATGGTCAGCATTTCGGCGCTGGCGATCTGGGTGGTGGCCGCGAAAAAGGCCGAGGCCGCAACCGCGCCTTTGAGCATCTTGGACGAGAAATTCAGCGTGTTTCGGGGGTTCCCTGTTGGTGATGGTTTCTTGATTGACAGGCTAGTGAGAGTTGAGCGTCTTGCTGGTGCGCGTCCTGGCCAGATCGGCAAAGATCGCGGCCCCGACGGGAATGATATTCGGATCAAAGACAAACTCCGGGTGGTGCGGCATGTGGCCGTCCTGCCCGACAAAGAAGAAGGTGCCCGGCACGCGCGCCGACATTTCCGAGAAATCCTCCGACGCCATGATGCCGCGGGCGTTTTCGATCACCCTCTCGGCGCCCAGCACGCGGGTGGCCGAGGCGACCACCGCCGAGACGGTCGTGGCGTGGTTCAGGGTGACGGGGGCGACCTTGACCACGTCGATCTCGATCTCGACGCCGAACATCAGTTCCGTGGCGCGGGCGGCATCCACCAGCAATTGCGCCAGCCGGTCGCGCACGCCTTCGGCGCTGGTGCGCATGGTGCCTTCGATGCGGGCCTCGTCGGACAGGACGTTGCGGACGGTGCCGCCCGAAAACAGCCCGAAGGAGATCACGCCCGCATCGCGGGCATCGGCCAGGCGGGTCGCGGCATGCTGGACCGAGGTGATGAAATTGGCCCCGGCGGCAATGGCATCGGTGCCGGTGTGCGGCATCGACCCGTGGGCGCCGACAGCCCGAATCGTGATGTCGATATTGTCGGCCGAGGCAAGGGCCGCGGTCGCGGGGATGCCGACGTGACCGACCGGCAGGCCCGGCACGTTGTGCAGGGCATAGACCTCGTCGCAGGGGAAACGGTCGAACAGGCCATCGGCGATCATCGCACGCGCGCCGGTCAGCAGTTCCTCGGCGGTCTGGAAGATGAAGCGCACGGTGCCGTCAAAGTCGCGGTGCTGGGCCAGGTAGGCGGCAGCGGTCAGCGCGGTCGTGGTGTGCCCATCGTGGCCGCAGCCGTGGAATTTGCCGGGAACTTCCGAGGCATAGTCCACATCGGCCTTCTCGGTCATCGGCAGCGCGTCAAGCTCGGCGCGAAAGGCGATGCAGCGCCCGGGGTTGGCCGCGCTGGCCTCGGCCCCGTGCAGGGTGCCGACGACGCCGGTGCCGCCGATGCCGGTTTCGACCTCATAGCCGAATTCGGTCAACAGGCGGGCCACCATGGCAGAGGTCCGGACCTCTTCGTAGCCGACCTCGGGGTGCCGATGGATCTGACGAAGCCACCCGAGGGATGTCTCCTGCTGGCCGGCGTACCATTGATCGAACATCGGTTTCTCCCGCAATTAGTCTCGCCGCGAGACTATCTCACAAAAAAACATGTTGCACAAGATAGTTTCATGGTGAGACTATCTCATGAATTCAGAGTCGTCGGCGGGTGAGGGCGACGCATTCAACGAGGTCAACACGAGATGTCGCATGACAGTACCTTCAAGAACCGGCGCTTGACCTATCGGCTCAATATCGTGGCGCAGGAGGCGATTGACGCCAATGACGAGATCTTCGTGCGCGAAACCGGTTTGCGCATCCGCGACCTGAGGGTGCTGAGGCTGATCGACGACAATCCCGACACCACCTTCGCCGAAATTTCCCAGACCACCGGGCTGGAGCGCAGCCTGACGTCGCGAATCATCCAGGGCTTGCTGAAGGCGGGCCTGATCAAGCGCCGGAACTCCGACCGGGATGCGCGGGTCTTCATGCTGCGGACCACGAAGAAGGGGCAGGCGGTGCGCCAGAAGGGGCGCGAGGTGTCGGATCGGCTGGAGATCCTGCTGACCAAGCCGCTGTCACGCGAAGAATTGACGGCCCTCGACGACAGCCTTGCGCGGCTCGGCGATTGGCTTCGGTCGGACGATTACCGCGACGCCCTGCGAAAGAGCTGATCCGATGTCATTTGCCGGGCTCGCCGCCGATCGCCGCTTCCAGATCCTCCAGCCGCGGGCGGGGGTAGCGGTCCAGGAGGTCGGAGACGAGGTCGCGGCAGCGCGGTCCCTGCCAGGCCGGGGGAAAGACGTGATCGGGCAGGA
>SBGD01000027.1 GCA_006226775.1 Paracoccaceae bacterium
AGGATCACGTCGGCGCGATGCGCGCCGCGGTCGCCATGGCTGCCCTGATAGATCACGAAGGGCCCCTCGGCGATGTCGATCTCGTCGGCGCCGAGGTTGAGGATCACGTCGGTGTCGGCCAGCGCCTCCATGCCACCCTCGGTCACCGCGCCGATGTCCATCGCGCCGACGCGCGAGGCGGCGGTGTGCAGGACCAGGAACTTGCTCTCGGTATTGCTGGCAAACTGCATCGCCGCGCCCAGCACCGCGGCGCCATCGGCCTCGCGCAGGGCACCCTGGCCGATGATGACCAGCGTCTCGCGGCCCAGCGCGTCGGAGTGATCGCCCTGAACCAGCTTGTCGAGCGCCGCGCGGTCGGTGCCGAGGTGGACATAGTCATAGGTCAGATCGACCGCCTCGCCCACCAGCCCGACCTTGGCGCCATGGCTCCAGGCCTTGCGGATCCGCGCGTTCAGCACCGGTGCCTCGTCGCGCGGGTTGGTGCCGATCAGCATGATCGCGCCGGCGGTGTCGATATCCTCGATCCGCGCGGTGCCGACATAGCCCGAGCGGTTGCCGATCGGCAGCTGCCCGCCATCGGTGCGGCACTCGACGCGACCGCCCTGCCCCTCGACCAGCTGTTTGAGCGCATAGGCCGCCTCGACCGGCACCAGGTCGCCGACCAGCCCGGCAAGCCCGGTGGCGCCCTTGATCGCCTCGGCGGCGCGGCCCAGCGCCTCGCCCCAGGTGGCGGGCCTGAGCTTGCCGTTCTCGCGGATGTAAGGCTTGTCCAGACGCTGGCGGCGCAGCCCGTCCCAGACGAAACGGGTCTTGTCGGAAATCCATTCCTCGTTCACGCCGTCATGGTTGCGCGGCAGGAAACGCATGACTTCGCGGCCCTTGGTATCCACCCGGATCGAGGAGCCCAGCGCATCCATCACGTCGATGCTCTCGGTCTTGGTCAACTCCCATGGCCGGGCGGTGAAGGCATAGGGTTTCGACACCAGCGCGCCCACCGGGCAGAGATCGATGATATTGCCCTGAAGGTTGCTGTCCAGCGTCTCGCCCAGGTAGGCGGTGATCTCGCTGTCCTCGCCGCGGCCGATCTGGCCCATCTGGGTGATGCCCGCCACCTCGGTGGTGAAACGCACGCAGCGGGTGCAGGAGATGCAGCGGGTCATGTGGGTCTCGACCAGCGGGCCGAGGTCGAGGTCTTCGACCGCGCGCTTGGGCTCGCGGAAGCGGCTGAAATCGACGCCGTAAGCCATCGCCTGATCCTGCAGGTCGCATTCGCCGCCCTGATCGCAGATCGGGCAATCGAGCGGATGGTTGATCAGCAGGAACTCCATCACCCCCTCGCGGGCCTTCTTTACCATCGGCGAGTTGGTCTTGACCACCGGCGGCTGGCCTTCCGGCCCGGGGCGCAGGTCGCGCACCTGCATGGCGCAACTCGCGGCGGGTTTCGGCGGGCCGCCCACCACCTCGACAAGGCACATGCGGCAGTTGCCGGCAATCGACAGGCGTTCGTGGTAGCAAAAGCGCGGCACTTCGATCCCGGCCTCTTCGCAGGCCTGGATCAGGGTCATCGCCCCTTCCACCTCGATTTCCTTGCCGTCGATGATGATCTTTTTCAGGTCGCTCATGGTTCTCACTTCGCTCTCAGAAGGGCGCCGATCTGGCTGCCCTTCGCAATCTCGGTCCGTCCCAGCGCGCAATAGGTCTCGGGCTGGCCGGCCTTGACCCCGCCCGCCCGCATATAGGCCGAGGCCTCGGCCTCCAGCCGCTTGCGCTCGGCCTTGCTCTCGACGAAATCCTCGATCTCGGCCTCGCTGTAGCCCAGCTTGCGCGCCTGCTGCTGCAACGACCGGACAAAGGACCAGCCGGCGATCATCCGCGCCTCGATACTGGGGCAGACGATGCGGATCTGGTCGGCGATCATCACCGAGCGCAGCCCGTCGTTGATCGATTTGACCTGGGCCAGCGGCGGCAGGGCCAGCGCAGGGCCGGCAAGGACCAGCAGGGTGATCAAGGCCAGATGTCTCATTCCACGCATGTTCCCCTGACTTCGATGGTGTCGTTCACGACCGGCAGGCCCTCGGCCTTGGGATCGGTCTCCCAGGCGATCTCGGAGATGCCGAACCAGCGGATGCAGTACTTGGTGGCGTGATAGACCACGGCCTCGCGCGCGCCCGCCGGGCTACGCGACACCGGGCGCGCGGTCGAGACGAAGTTGCGCCGGTCGGCCTTGTCCACCGCCTTGGCCGCGCCGCGGAAGTAGACGTCGTCGAAATACACCCGGTTCTCGCGCCGCGTGCCGTCGATCAGCGAGCTGCAGGCCGCAAGCGCCAGCGTGGCCGCGCAGAGAAGGATCTTCACCCGCATCCCGTCACCCCTCCACACAGAGGACTTCGAAGTCCGCCGCAGCACCGCGGAGGCCCGCGGAAACCGTGCCCAGCGCCGTGCCGTCGCCACAGGCCACCCGGTTGGCGAAATCGCCCGCCCGGGCCAGTTCGCCCCTGCCGATCGGCGCGCCGTCCAGCCGGGTGACGCTGACAAAGACCTGCCGCGCCGGGCGCGCGCCGCCGCCCGAGGATTTCAGCGCCACCGCAACGCTTTGCGTCACCGCCCGGTAGGTCGCGCTCTTGTAGGTCGCGGCGGCCAGCGGCGCGGCCAGCAGCGCCAGGATCGCAAGGGTCGGGGCGAGGTGTGTCATCCTGCTCATTCCGCCGCCATCGCGCCCATGCGGCCCGATTTCTGCGCCTTGATCCGGTCTTCGATCTCTTCTCGGAAGTTGTTGATCAGCCCCTGGATCGGCCAGGCCGCCGCATCGCCGAGCGCGCAGATGGTATGGCCCTCGACCTGCTTGCTGACGTCGAAGAGCATGTCGATCTCCTCGATCTCGGCCTCGCCCTTCACCAGCCGCTCCATCACCCGCATCATCCAGCCGGTGCCTTCACGGCAGGGCGTGCACTGGCCACAGCTTTCGTGCTTGTAAAAGGCCGAGAGCCGCCAGATCGCCTTGATGATGTCGGTCTGCTTGTCCATCACGATCACCGCCGCGGTGCCCAGGCCCGAGCCCAGCTCGCCGCGCAGGTAGTCGAAATCCATGACCGCGTCCTTCATCTTCTCGCCGCGCACGCAAGGCACCGAGGATCCCCCCGGGATCACCGCCAGAAGATTGTCCCAGCCGCCGCGGATGCCGCCGCAATGTTTCTCGATCAGCTCCTGGAAGCCGATCGACATCGCCTCTTCGACGACGCAGGGATTCTCGACATGGCCCGAGATGGCAAAGAGCTTGGTGCCGGCATTGTTGGGCCTGCCGAACCCGGCAAACCACTCCGGCCCGCGGCGCAGGATGGTGGGCACCACGGCAATGCTCTCGACGTTGTTCACGGTGGTCGGACAGCCGTAGAGCCCCGACCCGGCGGGGAACGGCGGCTTCATCCGCGGCATGCCCTTCTTGCCCTCGAGGCTTTCGATCAGCGCGGTTTCCTCGCCGCAGATATAGGCCCCGGCGCCATGGGTCAGGTAGAGGTCGAAATCATAGCCCGAGCCGCAGGCGTTCCTGCCGATCAGCCCGGCGTCATAGGCCTCGTCGATGGCGATCTGCAGCGCCTCGCGCTCGCGGATGTATTCGCCGCGGATGTAGATGTAACAGGCATGGGCATTCATCGCGAAGGACGCGATCAGGCAGCCTTCGACCAGCGTATGCGGGTCGTGGCGCATGATCTCGCGGTCCTTGCAGGTGCCAGGCTCGGATTCGTCGGCGTTCACGACCAGATAGGCCGGCCGCCCGTCGCTTTCCTTGGGCATGAAGGACCACTTCAGCCCGGTCGGGAAACCCGCGCCGCCGCGCCCGCGCAGCCCGCTGGCCTTCATCTGGTCGACGATCCAGTCGCGGCCCTTGTCGAGGATCGACGCGGTGCCATCCCAATGGCCGCGCTTTTTCGCGCCGTCCAGCGTCCGGTCGTGCATCCCGTAGAGGTTGGTGAAGATGCGGTCCTGATCCTGCAGCATGTTGGATGCCACCCTTTTACTTGTCCTGACGCTTGCGCCAGATCTGATAGATATTGACGAACGCCCAGAGGAACGCCGCCAGGGCCAGAAGATCGACCAGGAGCGCATAGCGCCCGGGAAGACCGATCCTCGGTCCGATGAACTGGGCCGCGAGCCAGATCAGCATCGTTCCGGCAATGACCAGCGCGGTGAGGCGCCCCTGCCGTGCGATCTGATGTTCCGTCTCCTGTCCCATCTTGTCTTTCGTCTCCGTCAGGCCGTGTCGGGCCGATAGCTCCAGCGGCCCTTGCGCGCCGCCAGTTCCGCCTCGCCCGCCAGCGGGGTCGTCGGTTTGATCACCGGCTTGATCACCGGCTTGATTACCGGCGCCGCCCTTGCCTCGGGCTGCGGCGCGCGCAGGTCCGCCGGGTCGGGCTGCGGCGTCGGCGCCATGGCGGCGGCGGCGGGGGACGCGGCGGCACTGGCGCGCGCGGCGGCGGCGGTGCTGCTGACCGGGCCATCCGCGGCCGATTGCCTGCAGACCAGGCGGACCAGAAGCGTGCCGGAGCCGGCAAGGATCGCCAGTGCCAGCAGCAGCGCGGCCACCAGGCCGAACCCGGCGACATAGTTCAGCACGACAAACAGCACACCCCCGGCAAAGGCGGCGCCCTGCCAGCATTTCCGGCGGCATCCGGTGTCTGACTTGTCACTCATGCTGCGCTCTCCGTTGCGTCGCGATTTCAGTCGGTCTCCGAAGTGCCGGTGCGCGCCGAGAACTCGGTCTCGCCGCCCTCGGCCAGTATCCTGGCTTGCGCCACCCATTCGTCGCGGGTCACCCGGCCCTTGAAGCCTTCGAGGTTGTGGTCGACCCAGGCGACCTCGGCCTCGGTCCAGGCGGCGATCTGGTCGAAATGGTAAAAGCCCAGCGCGTTGCAGAGCTGTTCCAGCTTCGGCCCGATGCCCTTGATCTTCTTCAGGTCGTCCGCCGTGCCGTCCCGCGGCGCGTCGAGCGTCTGCGGTTTGGCGCCTTGCTCGGGCGTGGCGGCAGCCCCCTCATCCGCCGTTGCCGGCGTCTTCGGGGCGGTTGCGGTGCTGGCCGGCTCGTAGCGCCAGTTGCCCCTGCGCGCAGCGAGGTCGGCCTCACCCGCCAGCGGGGTGCTGGGCTTCATGGCAAAGGGCGCGCGCTCGGGCGAGGGTTCGGCCTCGGGGCGCCCCTTGGAGGTGGCCCGGGATTCGCGGTTGTCGATGCCGGTCTCGTCGGCGGGCACATCCCTGGTCGGGCGCGGCTCTTTCGCCTTGACCCTGACGGCGCTGGCCGGGGCGTCGCCGTGGTTGGCCCCCTGCTGCCAGGGCGCGCGCAATTCGGCCTCGCTGCCGTCGATGCGGCGGATGGTATCGCCCAGGTCGGTGGCAAGCTGCACCGAGGCATTGTAGCGGGGCCGGTCGTCCACGCCTTCGGCCAGGCTGGTCAGCCCGCTCCTGGGCTCGGAGGTATAGCGCCCGTTCTGCGGACCGGGCACCGGCACCTTGCCGGCGGCCAGCTCGTCGATGATCTCGGCCAGCCGCTCGGCGGTCAGATCCTCGTAGTAATCCTTGCCGATCTGCGCCATCGGCGCATTGGCGCAGGCCCCGAGGCATTCGACCTCTTCCCAGGACAGCTTGCCATCGGCCGACAACTCATGCGGCTTGGGCGCGATCTTGTCGCGGCAGACGCCGATCAGGTCCTCGGCGCCGCAGATCATGCAGGAGGTGGTGCCGCAAATCTGGATATTGGCCACCGATCCCACCGGCTGGAGCTGGAACATGAAATAGAACGAGGCCACCTCCAGCACCCGGATATGCGCCATGCCCAGCATGTCGGCGACATATTCGATCGCCGGCCGGCTGAGCCAGCCCTCCTGTTCCTGCGCCCGCCACAGGATCGGGATCACGGCGCTGGCCTGGCGGCCCTCGGGGTACTTGGTGACCTGTGCTTCCGCCCAGGCAAGGTTGGCCTCGGTAAAGGCAAAGGTATCGGGCTGGTCGTGGTAGAGACGACGGAGCATCAGGATTTCCCCTCGGCAACCAGGCGGCAGCCGGTAAAGACCGAATACTGCGCACCCATGAATTCGCTTAACTTGTTGAACACCGCGGCATTTTCCTTGTTGTCGTCGGCCAGCGTCGCCGGGTTCATGTCCATAAGGCGCTTGGACAGTCCGCGCAACTGCTGCGCCAGGTAGGAGCGGTACTTGTCGAGTCCGCCCAGCACCTGGGCCTTGGTCAGCCCGGCCTCGAGCCCGTCGAGCAGCGGCACGATATCGCGCTTGATCCGCGCCAGCACCTCGGGGCTCTTGACCCGGACCTTCGGCGGCCACTCCGCCTCTGACGCCATGCCCGGCACCGTGTGGCGCAGCGCCCCGTCGATCCGCGCGGCGGTGTCGAAATTCTCGAAACAGATGTCGAGCTTGCGCTCAAGGAAACGCGTCGCCTCGCCCTCGACATAGGAGGTCCGGGCATAGAAGGCCTGCACCGCGACAAAGGTCGCCGCGAGAAAGGTCGAGGCCGCCAGCACGAAGGTCGAAGGATCGCCCGCGATCTTCATGACAGGGCCACCCGCCCGGGATATGCGCCGCGCGCAAGGCTCATGCGGCACAGGCCCCCGTGATCAGGCGCACGCCGCCGGTTTCCAGCCGCACCGCCTGTTCGCGGGCCAGGCGCTGCTGGGTGATGGTCAGCACGTCTTCGCGGGTCATGCCCGACTGGAACTCGACCGCGCCGTAATCGGCCTCGCTCACCAGCTCGCAGCCGATGGAATGGACCGCGGCCTCGTAGGCGGCAATGTCGAGCGGCGCGCCGCGCGCGCCGGCGACCGGCGCCTCCATGCAGCCCGCAAGGGCGCCGAGGGCGGCCAGACCGGTGACAAGGCGCAAGGTGTTCATCGGTCGATCTCCCCAAAAACGATATCCATGGTGCCGATGATCGCCGCGACATCGGCCAGCTGGTGCCCGCCCGCCACGTAGTCCATCGCCTGAAGGTGCGGAAAGCCCGGCGCGCGCAGCTTGGCGCGATAGGGCTTGTTGGTACCGTCGGCCACCAGGTAGACGCCGAATTCGCCCTTGGGCGCCTCGACCGCGACATAGACCTCGCCGGCGGGGACGTGAAAGCCCTCGGTATAGAGCTTGAAGTGATGGATCAGCGCTTCCATCGAGGTCTTCATCTCGGCGCGCGGCGGCGGGGTCAGCTTGCCGCGGGCGAGGATGTCGCCCTGCCCTTCGGGCGCGCGCAGCTTCTCGATCGCCTGGTGGATGATCTTCAGCGACTGGCGCATCTCTTCCATCCGCACGAGGTAACGGTCGAAGCAGTCGCCGTTCTTGCCCACGGGGATCTGGAACTCGAACTCGTCATAGCACTCGTAGGGCTGCGCCCGGCGCAGGTCCCAGGCCAGGCCCGAGCCGCGCACCATCACGCCGGAAAACGCCCAGTTCTGGATGTCTTCCTCGGTGATGATTCCGATATCGGCATTGCGCTGCTTGAAGACGCGGTTCTCGGTCAGAAGCTCGTCGATGTCCTTGATCACCCGGGGGAAATCATGCGCCCATTCCTCGATGTCGTCGAGCAGGTCCGGCGGCAGGTCCTGGTGCACCCCGCCGGGGCGGAAATAGGCGGCGTGCAGCCGCGCACCGCAGGCCCGCTCGTAGAACACCATCAGCTTCTCGCGTTCCTCGAAGCCCCAGAGCGGCGGGGTCAGCGCGCCCACGTCCATCGCCTGGGTGGTGATGTTGAGCAGGTGGTTGAGGATGCGGCCGATCTCGGAATAGAGCACCCGGATCAGCGAGGCGCGGCGCGGCACCTCGACCTTGCAGAGCTTCTCGATGGCCAGGCACCAGGCGTGCTCCTGGTTCATCGGCGCCACGTAGTCGAGCCGGTCGAAATAAGGCAGGTTCTGCAGGTAGGTGCGGCTTTCCATCAGCTTCTCGGTGCCCCGGTGCAGCAGGCCGATATGCGGGTCGCAGCGTTCCACCACCTCGCCGTCAAGCTCGAGCACCAGCCGAAGAACCCCGTGCGCCGCAGGGTGTTGCGGGCCGAAGTTGATGTTGAAGTTGCGAATCTTCTGTTCGCCCGCCAGCGCGTCGGTGCTGCCGTCGTTGAATTTCGAGCCGTCCATCATCACCGCTTCTCCAGTTCCTGAAGCTTCATCGCCATCCACCACAGAAGCGCCAGCGCGCCGAAGGGGATGAGGCAGGCCGCGGCCCAGTGTTTCGCGATGCCGAAGTGCGGCAGCAGCTTGAGCATCGGGATGATCGACAGCGCGGTTATGATCAGCCACCAGAGGAATTCCATCACTTGGACTCCTTGCTCACATGGCCGTCCGGCGCGGTCTTCTCGTCGCCCGGCAGGATGTATTCCGCGCCCTCCCAGGGGGACATGAAATCGAACTGCCGGTATTCCTGCACCAGGTTCACCGGCTCGTAGACCACCCGTTTCTTGGCCTCGTCATAGCGCACCTCGGTATAGCCGGTGGTCGGGAAATCCTTGCGCAGCGGATAGCCGCGGAAGCCATAGTCGGTGAGGATGCGGCGCAGGTCCGGATGGCCCGAGAACAGGATGCCGAACATATCGAAGACCTCGCGCTCGAACCAGTTGGCCGAGGGGTGGATGCCGGTGATCGAGGGCACCATGTCCTCTTCGCGCACGCCCAGCCGCAGGCGGATGCGGTGGTTCTGGTACATCGACAGGAAGTGATAGACCACGTCGAAGCGCTTTTGCCGCGCGGGGTAATCGACGGCGGTGATGTCGATCAGGGTCGAGAACTGGCAATTGGGGTCGTTGCGCAGGAATTCGACCAGCCCGGTCAGATAGGCCGGCGCGACCTCGAGGTTCAGCTCGCCATGGTCGACCGACCACGACAGGATGCAATCGGGACGCTTGAGTTCGATATGGCTGCCAAGCTCGTTCAGTGCTGCGGTCATGATGCGCCCCCTACCTGACGATCGTGCCGGTACGGCGGATCTTGCGTTGCAACTGCATCAGCCCGTAGAGCAGCGCCTCGGCGGTCGGCGGGCAGCCGGGCACGTAGATGTCGACCGGCACGATCCGGTCGCAGCCGCGCACCACGGAATAGCTGTAGTGATAATAGCCGCCGCCATTGGCGCATGAGCCCATCGAGATCACGTAACGCGGCTCGGGCATCTGGTCGTAGACCTTGCGCAGGGCCGGGGCCATCTTGTTGGTCAGCGTGCCGGCGACGATCATCACGTCAGACTGGCGCGGGGACGCGCGCGGCGCGATGCCGAAGCGCTCGGCATCGTAGCGCGGCATCGAGGTATGCATCATCTCGACCGCGCAGCAGGCGAGACCGAAGGTCATCCAGTGCAAGCTGCCGGTGCGCGCCCAGTTGATGATGTCCTCGGTCGAGGTCAGCAGGAAGCCCTTGTCCTGCAACTCGGCGTTGAGCGCCTGGGTCGCGTGTTCTTGGTCAATACCGGCGGTATTGGCTGCGGTGCTTACTGCCATTCCATGGCCCCTTTCTTCCACTCGTAGGCAAAGCCGAGGGTCAGGATCGCAAGAAAGACCATCATCGACCAGAAGCCCACCATCGACACGTCCCTGAAGGCCACCGCCCAGGGAAACAGGAAGGCGATCTCGAGGTCGAAGATGATGAACAGGATCGACACCAGGTAGAACCGGACATCGAACTTCATCCGCGCATCGTCGAAGGCGTTGAACCCGCATTCATAGGCCGAGACCTTTTCCGGGTCCGGGTTGCGGACCGCAAGGACGACGGCGGCGAGGATGAGGACGATACCAAGTCCGATGGCGACGGCGAGAAAGACGAGAATGGGCAGATATTCCCTGAGCATCTCTTCCACGGGGCAGGCTCCTTTCCGGCACGCTCGGGACGCATGCTCTGAGTTGGCTCGCTTGGTATGCTCAGGGTTTAGCGCTGCACCGCAGGGGGGTCAATGGAGGGCGCGAATATTCGCCATCGTGAATGCAACAGAATACCTGTTTAATATCAATGGCATTTACATCTTTTGCGCGTCCTGCGGCGTTTCGTGGTCTGCACTTGGGGCCGGCGCGTTCCGGGGCGGGGCGACTCTGCGCTACCATACCGGAACCGGGGCAGTTACCCAATCGAAACGCTCGGATAGCGCTCAGATCCAGCCCGGCTTGCGCTTGTCGAAAAAGGCACCGATGCCTTCCTGCGCCTCGGCGCTGTCCCAGCGCGCGGCCAGGGCATCGATGGCCAGGTCCATCTCGGCCTGCGGCACGGCGCCGCCCAGCGCCCGGATCAGCGCCTTGGCCTCGGCCACGGCGCCCGGCGCGCAGGCGAGATAGGGCGCAACCTCGGCCTCGACCGCGGCGTCCAGCTCGGCTTCGGCCACGCTGCGGCCCACCAGCCCCAGCGCCACCGCCTCTGCCGTGTCAAAGAGCCGCGCCGACATGAAGACCCGCCGCGCCCGGGCCGGGCCCATGCGGCGCAGCACGAAGGGGCCGATATTGGCGGGAATCAGCCCCAGCCGGGTCTCGGTAAAGCCGAAGCGCGCGCCCTCGACCGCCACCACCGCATCGCAGACCGCCATCAGCCCCATGCCGCCGCCAAAGGCATTGCCCTGCACCCGCCCGATCAGCGGTTTCGGCAGCGTATCGAGCGCCTGCAGCATCGCCGCCAGCTTCGCGCTTTCGCGCCGCCGCGTGGCGCTGTCCATCTCGAACTGCGCGCGCATCCAGGCGAGATCGCCGCCGGCGCAGAAGGTCTTGCCCTCGGCGGCCAGCACCACCACCCGCACCGCGTCATCACCGCCCAGCGCGTTCGCCGCGGCGACCAGTTCCTCCAGTATCCGGGCGGACATGGCATTGTGCTTGTCGGCCCGCGCCAGCCAGAGCGTCGCCACGCCGCGCGCGTCGGTGTCCACCTTCAAGGTCTCGTACATGCGATCGCCTCCTGTCGCCGCGCAAATTCCATCGATGGAATTTGCAAAAATCATCGATGATTTTTGCCCCCGCGCATCGCTCGCGCCATATCCGCGGCCTCGGCAATCACCGCCTCGTCCAACCCGCAGTCATACCCCAGCGCGGCCAGCTTGCGCGTCACGGCCTCGGTCGCCACGTTGCCCGCGGCCCCCGGCGCATAGGGACACCCGCCCAGGCCGCCCACCGCCGCATCGAAGACCCGCAGGCCAAGCTCGAGCGAGACCTCGATATTCTCCAGCGCCCGGCCTGCGGTATCATGGTAGTGCCCGGCCAGCATCGCCACCGGCACCACCTCCCCCACCGCGTCCAGCATCGCCGCGATCGCCTCGGGCCGGCCTTGCCCGATGGTATCGCCCAGCGAGATCTCGTAGCAGCCCATGTCGCGCAGCGCGCCGGCGACCCGTGCCACCTGGTCCGGCGCCACCAGCCCATTGTAGGGGCATTCCACCACGCAGGAGACATAGCCCCGCACCGGCACCCCGGCCGCCTTCGCGGCGGCGGCCACCGGCGCGAAACGCTCCAGGCTCTCGGCGATGGTGGCGTTGATATTGGCCTTGGAGAACCCTTCCGAGGCCGACCCGAAGATCGCCACCTCGTCGGCCTTGGCCGCCAGCGCGCCTTCCAGCCCGCGCAGGTTGGGCGTCAGCGCCGCATAGGAGACCCCGGGCGCGCGGGCGATCCCCGCCAGCACCTGCGCCGAATCCGCCATCTGCGGCACCCATTTCGGGCTGACGAAACTCGCCACCTCGATCCGTCGAAACCCGGCACCACTGAGCAGATCGACCAGCGCGATCTTCTCGGCGGTGGGGATTTGGCGTTTCTCGTTCTGCAACCCGTCGCGCGGGCCGACCTCGAAAATCTCGACTCTGTCGCCCATGGTCATGCCTCCGGCACAGGATAGAAATCCTGCGCATAAATGTCCTGTTCGCCATCCCGCGCCTTGGCCCGCTGGTAGCCGGGCCGCGCCTTGAGCCGGTCCCGATAGGCGGTGAGGCGGGGAAATTCCTCGAACCGCACGTAATAGCGCGCCAGCTCGAAACCATAGGCGAACATGATGTCCGCCGCGGAAAACCCGGTCGGCAGAAGGCAGTCGCCCTCCATCCGCCGCTCGATCGCGCCCAGCGCCGCGCGCAGCCGCGCGGTCAGCAGCTTGATCACCACCGGCGAGGGTTCAGCCGGGTCGCGCAGGAAAACCCGGTTGAGGTTGAGGTTCTCGACCAGGCAGCCCACGGTCTCGGAATAGGCCAGCATCTCGAGGTAGAGCGCCCGCGTCTGCGCCCCGGGGCCGGGCTGCAATGCCGGCTCGGGGTGGCGCTCGCAGAGCAGTTGCACGATTGCCCCGCTCTCGAACAGCACCTCGCCGTGGTAGTCCAGCACCGGCACCCGCCCCGCCGGCGAGAGCGCCAGGAACTCAGGCGTGCGCATCGAGCCGTCGCGGATCGAGTAATAGGCGACCTCAAAGTCCAGCCCCAGTTCCTCGAGCAGCCAGATCACCCGCAAGGACCGGCCCAGCGGCACGTGGTGCAGGCGGATCACGCGGCGTCCTCGGCCTTGTCTTCCAGCCGGATCAGCGCCGCCCCGGCCTCGACCTGGGCGCCGACCGCAACCAGCACCTCGGCCACTACCCCGTCGCGCGGGGCGGTCAGCGAATGCTCCATCTTCATCGCCTCGAGCACCGCCAGCCTTTCGCCCAAAGCCACCTGCTGGCCCACGGTGACCTCGACCTTCTGCACCAGCCCCGGCATCGGCGCCTCGATCACCGACGCGTCCGAGCCCGCCTCCGCCGCGCGGTCCAGCGCCGGGATCACCCGGTAGGCGCGGCCGTGATCGGCGAATACCGTCACCACGTCGCCCGCCACCGCGAAGGGCCAGGCGCGGACGCCGTCCAGCGTCCAGCCGCCGGGCCCGCGCAGCGCCTCGACCGTGATCCCGTCGCAGTCCACCAGGCAATCGCCCGGCCCCCGCACCAATAGCCGCAGCGCGTGGCGCGTCTCGCCCTCGTCCAGCACCATGACCCGCGCCAGCGGCTGCCAGAGGTGAAAGCCCACCTGCCAGTCGTCGCTGTC
Organism: Paracoccaceae bacterium; assembly: GCA_006226775.1. Lineage (GTDB taxonomy): Bacteria > Pseudomonadota > Alphaproteobacteria > Rhodobacterales > Rhodobacteraceae > Marinovum. The sequence goes on from SBGD01000027.1 coordinate 12,996, forward strand.
CCAGAGCCCCGCCTCGACCAGCGCCGCCTGCGCCAGCGCCTGGCGGTTGGCCTCGGGCACCGCGGTCAGCGCCGCGATCTCGCGCCCGATCAACCCGGTGTCGACCTCGCCGCGGCCAAAACCCTCATGCGCCGCCAACGCGCCCAGAAAGGCCAGGTTGGTCACCGACCCGGCCACTTCGGTCCGCGCCAGCGCCTGCCGCAGCCGCTTCAGCGCGATCTCGCGGGTCGGCCCATGGGTGATGAGCTTGGCGATCATCGGATCGTACCAGGGCGAGATCTCGTCGCCCGAGCGCACCCCGGTATCGGCCCTTGCGCCTTCGGGAAAGGCCAGGTGCGTCAGCGTGCCGGTCGCGGGCAGGAACCCCGCGGGCACGTCCTCGGCATAGAGCCGCGCCTCGAAGGCATGGCCATTGATCCGCAACTCCTCCTGCCGGGTCTCCAGCGGCTCGCCCGCCGCCACCCGCAACTGCCATTCCACCAGGTCGACGCCGGTGATGGCCTCGGTGACGGGATGTTCCACCTGCAACCGCGTGTTCATCTCCATGAACCAGAAGCCATCGGGGCGGAGCCCCTCCGAGCCGTCGACGATGAATTCCACCGTCCCCGCCCCGCTATAGCCGATCGCCTCCGCCGCGCGCACCGCCGCATTCCCCATGGCGGCGCGCATCTCCTCCGTCATGCCGGGCGCGGGCGCCTCCTCGATCACCTTCTGATGGCGCCGCTGCAGCGAACAATCGCGCTCGAAGAGATGCACCGCCCGCGTGCCATCGCCAAAGACCTGCACCTCGATATGCCGCGGCTTGGAGACGAATTTCTCGACCAGCACCGCATCATTGCCAAAGGCGGTCCGCGCCTCGGCCCGCGCACTCTCCAGCGCCCGCTCGAACTCCGCAGGCTGCTCGACCAGCCGCATTCCCTTGCCGCCGCCGCCCGCGACGGCCTTGATCAGCACCGGATAGCCGATCTCCCCGGCCCGCGCCGCCAGCCCCTCCTGATCGGCGCCGTGATAGCCCGGCACCACCGGCACCCCGGCCTCCTCCATCAGCTTCTTGGCGGCATCCTTCAGCCCCATCGCCCGGATCGCCCGCGCCGATGGCCCGATGAACACCAGCCCCGCGGCCTCCACCGCCTCGACAAACTCCGGGTTCTCGGACAGGAACCCGTACCCCGGATGGATCGCCTGCGCGCCGGTCGCCAGCGCCACCTCGATGATGCGCCCGCCCTTGAGATAGCTGTCGGCCACCGCCGGCCCGCCGATGCAATGCGCCACATCGGCCATCGCCACATGCGCCGCGCCGGCATCCGCCTGCGAATAGACCGCCACGCAGCGCACCCCCAGCGCCTGCGCCGTCTTCATCACCCGACAGGCAATCTCGCCCCGGTTGGCAATCAGGATCGTGTCAAACATCTCATTTCTCTCCCATTCCCCCCGGCTTCATCTTGCCGGACAAACTCCGGGGGAGTCGCCAGGGGCGACGGGGGCAGAGCCCCCAGATTACATCCGGAACACGCCGAACCGCGTGTCTTCAATGGGCGCGTTCAAGGCCGCGGCCAGGCTCAGCGCCAGCACCTCGCGCGACTTGCGCGGATCGATGATGCCGTCGTCCCAGAGCCGGGCGCTGGCATAGAGCGGATGCGCCTGCTCCTCGAACATCTCCAGCGTCGGCTGCTTGAAGGCGGCCTCTTCCTCCGCGCTCCAGGTTCCGCCCGCGCGCTCGATGGCGTCGCGGCGCACCGTGGCCAGCACCCCCGCCGCCTGCGGCCCGCCCATCACGCTGATTCGGCTGTTGGGCCAGGTCCAGAGGAACCGCGGCTGATAGGCCCGCCCCGCCATGCCGTAGTTGCCTGCGCCGAAAGAGCCGCCCACCAGCATGGTGATCTTCGGCACCGAGGTCGTCGCCACCGCCGTCACCATCTTGGCGCCGTGCCGGGCAATGCCCTCGTTCTCGTACTTCCGCCCCACCATGAAGCCGGTGATGTTCTGCAGGAAGACCAGCGGGATCTTGCGCTGCGAGCACAATTCGACGAAATGCGCGCCCTTCTGCGCGGCCTCGGAAAACAACACGCCATTGTTGGCAATGATCCCCACATGCGCGCCCATGACCTCGGCAAAGCCGGTCACCAGCGTCTCGCCGAAGCGCGGCTTGAACTCGTCGAAACGCGAGCCATCCACCAGCCGCGCAATCACCTCGCGGATGTCATAGGGCGTGCGCAGGTCCGCCGGCACCACGTCGAAGATCTCGTCGGGATCATAGGCCGGATCTTCCCCACCCCGTAGGGTGTGCGCTTCGCGCGCACCGCCCAGGGCCCCCACCGCACCGGACGGCCCCAAAGACCCAACCGCCCGCCGCGCCAGCGCCAACGCATGGCTGTCATCCTCCGCCAGGTAATCCGCCACCCCCGAGAGCCGTGTATGCACATCGCCCCCGCCCAGGTCCTCCGCCGTCACCACCTCGCCGGTCGCCGCCTTGACCAACGGCGGGCCGGCGAGGAAGATCGTCCCCTGCTCGCGCACGATGATGGTCACGTCGGACATGGCAGGCACGTAGGCCCCGCCCGCGGTACAGGACCCCATGACCACGGCGATCTGGGCAATTCCCTTGGCGCTCATCCGCGCCTGGTTGTAGAAGATCCGCCCGAAATGGTCGCGGTCGGGAAAGACCTCGTCCTGGTTGGGCAGGTTGGCGCCGCCGGAATCCACCAGGTAGATGCAGGGCAGATGGTTCTCCTCGGCGATCTCCTGGGCGCGCAGGTGCTTTTTCACCGACATCGGGTAATAGGTGCCGCCCTTCACCGTGGCGTCATTGCAGACCACCATGACCTGCCGCCCCATGACCGTGCCGATGCCGGCAATCACGCCGGCGGCCGGGGCCGCACCGTCATACATGCCATGCGCCGCCGTGGCGCCCACCTCCAGGAAGGGCGAGCCCGGATCGAGCAGGTTGGCCACCCGGTCGCGCGGCAGCATCTTGCCACGGTCGAGATGCCGGGCGCGGGCCTTCTCGCCGCCGCCCGCCGCGGCCTGTTCGGCGGCCTCGCGCACCAGGCGCAGCGCCTCGAGATGGCCCGCGCGATTGGCCTTGGCCCCGTCCGATCCCGCCACCAGAGTAGATTTCAGTTTCATGTCGCTTGCCTCCTGCGCGCCGTGGCGCAGCCCCTGTTGTCGTGTTGCGCTCTTGCCGCCTGCCCTGTCATGGTCCGGGCCGTGTCCGCGGCCGGACCGGCGGCGGCCGATGCGCCCAGCCCGCCGCCCGCGCGGTTTTCGCCACCCCGAGGTAGCGCGCCACCTGCCAGGCCAGCACCGCATCCTGCAACCGATTGTTGGCCTCGCGGGCCTCGCACCAGGTGCGGAGCGGATCCTCGGCCCCCGCACAGTCCGGCCCCGCCGAGATGCCCCGCGCCAGGGCATGGGCCCGGGTGTAGAGGTTCTTGGCCAGGGGCGGATCGGTCGCCGCCACCGCGGCCGGGTCGGGCAGATCGGCGATCACCCTTTCGCGCAGCGCCACCTGTTCCGCCACCAGCGCCTGCTGACAGGCGATCGGCGCCTCGGACCGGTCGCAGCGGGTGATCGCGACCGTGCCGCAATATTCGACGCCCAGCACCTCCCAGAGATGGAAATCCGCCGCCTCCAGCGCACGGCTGCGATGCACCGCGAGGCTCCATTCGTAGCGGTCGGCCTCGATGTCGATGCAGGTCTGGAACGCCGGCAGATCCGCGTCCTGCGCCAGCGCCGCCGTCGCGCCCAGGCCGCCCAGCCCGCCCAGCGCAAGGGTTGCGGCCCGCCTAAGCATCGCCCACCTCCGCCGCGGCGCGGGCCTTGAGGTCCTTGCGGATCACCTTGCCCGTCACCGTCATCGGCAGGTTGTCCACAAAGGCGATTTCCCTTGGGTAGGAATAGCTTGCAAGCCGCTCCTTGACCCATGCCTGAAGATCTTCCGCCGCGACCCCGGCCCCCGGTTTCAGCACCACGTAGGCCTTGACGATCTCGTGGCGGATCGCATCGGGCTTGCCGACCACACCCACCGTCGCCACCGCCGGATGGGTCAGCAGGCAATCCTCGATCTCGCCCGGCCCGATGCGGTAGCCGCCCGAGGAGATCACGTCATCCTCGCGCCCGACGAAGCGCAGGTAGCTGCCCTTGTCGTGCAGATCCGCGGGTTCGCCCGAGGGCGCCACCATCACCCCCCGGTCGCCGGTCAGCATCCAGTCGCCGCGGAATTTCTCGGCCGTGGCCTGCGGATTGTTCCAATAGCCCAGCATCATCGAGGCCGCGCCCTTGCGGACCGCGATGTCGCCCTCGCCCTCGCAGGGCGCGCCGCCCGGGCCGATCACCGCCACCTCGAAGCCGGGCGCCGGCCTGCCGATGACACCCGGCAACGGGGGAAAGAGGCTCCCGCAGGAGGACACCATCATGTTGCACTCGGTCTGGCCGTAGAATTCGTTGATCGTCAGCCCGAAGGCCGCGCGCCCCCAGGCCAGCATCTCGGCGCCCAAGGGCTCGCCGCCCGAGGCGACGCTGCGCAGCCCAGGCACCGCCACATCCGCCGCCTTGAGCATCCGCAGCGCGGTGGGCGGAAAGAACACGTTGCGCACCGAACCCTCGTGGCAGATGCGCAGACACTCTTCCGGCGTGAACTTCGCCATCCGGCAGGCCACCACCGGCACGCCCAGCGCCAGGCCGGGCATCAGCACGTCGAAGAGCCCGCCGATCCAGGCCCAGTCCGCAGGCGTCCAGAGCCGGTCGAACTCCTGACCCAGAAAGTCGTGGCTCATCTCCACCCCCGGCAGATGGCCGGTCAGCACCCGGTGACCATGCAGCGCGCCCTTTGGCTTGCCCGTGGTGCCCGAGGTATAGATCAGCACCGCCGGATCCTCCGGCCCGGTCTCGACGCTCTCGACCGGGCCCTGGTTGGGCAGGGCGTCGGGGATCACCGGCTCGGCCAGATCGCCCAGGAGGGCCGCCCCCTCGGCATCGGTCACCGCAAGGCCAAGCCCGGCATCGCCGATCCGGCTGGCCAGGGCGTCGTGCTTGAAGAGCTTGAACAAGGGCACTGAAATCGCGCCGATTTTCCAGATCGCCAGATGCGCCGCCGCGCACCAGGGATGCTGGCCCAGAAGCACGCCCACCCGGTCGCCGCGGCCCACCCGGGCGCCCAGATGCGCCGCCAGCCGGTCCACCATGACGCGCAATTCGCCGTAAGTGACCTCGCGCCGCTCCGTGCCGGAAAGATCGAGGATCGCCAGCCGCTGCGCGGGCTGCGCCAGCGCCTGGTCGGCCATGTTCAGAACCGGCGTCAGGTTCCAGCGGAAACCGTCGCGCAGGGCCTCGTATGTCGGCGCCAGGGTCAGCATGTCAGGTCCGGTACTCCGGGTTCTCGAAATCGAAGCGGCAGCCGGCGTCAAAGGCCCGGCGGTCATTGCCCTCGTTCGGATAGCCGCCCGCGTCGTGCAGCATCTTCGCCAGGTGCATCAGGTTCCAGGTCATGATCGTGGTATTGCGCCGGGTAAAGGCGTTGTCGAAGCCGACCCGCTTGCCATCCACCTCGTCACCATAGGAGGGCCCCGGCCCCGCCTCGCCGATCCAGCCGCAATCGGCCTGCGGCGGGATGGTATAGCCCAGGTGCGACAGAGCGTAGCCGATGGTCATTGCCGCGTGCTTGATGCCGTCCTCGTTGCCGGTGATGACGCAGCCGCCGACCTTGCCGTAAAAGATCGACTGGCCCTTGTCGTTGAGCTCGCCCGACATGCCGTAGAGCCGTTCGATCAGCACGCGGCAGGTCGAGCTTTCCTCGCCCAGCCAGAGCGGCGTGCCGATCACGAGGATATCCGCCGCCTTCACCTTGTCCCACAGCCGGGGCCAGTCGTCGCGGTCCCAGCCATGTTCGGTCATGTCGGGATAGACCCCCGGCGGCACCTGGTGGTCGAGCATGTGGAGATGTTCCACCGCGACGCCGTTCTTTTCCATGATCGCCGCCGAGGCGGACATCAAGAGCCGCGTATGGCTCTTGGCGCCGTCGCGTTTCAGCGAGGTATTGACGAAAAGCGCGGTGAGCGCCGTGAAACCGGTCATGTTGCCTCCCTTGTCCGGGGGATCATAGCCGAACCCCCGGTTTGCGCATCATGCCATTTTCGACATCATTTCCCGTCCGATCAACATCCGGCGAATCTCGGAGGTGCCGGCGCCGATCTCCATCAGCTTGGCGTCGCGGAAGATGCGGGAAACCGGGGTCTCGTTCATGAAGCCCGCCCCGCCCATCGCCTGCACCGCCTGGTGCGCCACCACCATGGCCTCTTCGGAGGCATAAAGACAGCAGGCCGCCGCGTCCTGGCGCGTGACCTCGCCCCGGTCGCAGGCCTTGGCGACCTCGTAGACATAGGCCCGGGCCGAGTTCATCTTGGTGTACATGTCCGCCAGCTTGCCCTGCATCAGCTGGAAATTCCCGATCGGCTGGCCGAATTGCTTGCGCTCGGCCATGTAGGGCATGATCTCGTCGAGACAGGCGGCCATGATGCCGGTGCCGATACCCGCCAGCACCACGCGCTCGTAATCGAGGCCCGACATCAGCACGCGCACGCCCTTGCCCTCTTCGCCGAGGATATTGTCGAAGGGCACTTCGACATCCTCGAAGATCAGCTCGGCGGTGTTCGAGCCGCGCATCCCCAGCTTGTCGAAATGCGGGCTGGTGGAAAAGCCGGTCATCTGCTTTTCGATCAGGAAGGCGGTGATGCCCTTCGAGCCGGCCTCGGGGTCGGTCTTGGCATAGACCACCAGCGTATCGGCATCCGGCCCGTTGGTGATCCAGTACTTGGTGCCGTTCAACCGGTAGTGATCGTTGCGCTTTTCGGCCCGCAGCTTCATCGAGACCACGTCCGAGCCCGCGCCCGCCTCGGACATGGCCAGCGCGCCGACATGTTCGCCCGAGACCAGCTTCGGCAGGTATTTCTGCTTCTGCGCCTCGGTGCCGTTCAGCTTGATCTGGTTGACGCAGAGGTTGGAATGCGCACCGTAAGACAGCGACACGCTGGCCGAGGCGCGGGCGATCTCCTCGACCGCGATCACATGCGCGAGATAGGACATGCCCGCCCCGCCATACTCCTCGGACACGGTGATGCCCAGAAGGCCCAGGTCGCCCATTTCCTTCCACAGCGCGTTGGGGAAACTGTTCGTGGCATCGATCTCGGCGGCCAGGGGTCTGACCCGCTCCTGCGCCCAGCGGTGCACCACCTCGCGCAGCGCGTTGGCGTCTTCTCCCAGATCGAATTGCATCGTTGCCGTGAACATGGCCGTTCTCTCCCCCGGTTAATGAACGAGTGTTCAATAAATAAGTAACAGGAGAAACCGAGTCGGTCAATCACCGGATTCGGCCACTATACCCGCAACGGGCGGCTCATAAGAGCCGCCCGCGCGCGTGGTCTAGGGGGTCGGGTTACCGGATCACGTAGACGATGGTGCGCTCGGCCGGATCGACCAGCACCGGCTGGCCGTTGACATAGACATAGCGCAATTCGCTTTCGGGGATCTCGGCCAGTTCCACCGTTTCGGGCAGGATGGCGCCGGTCACGACCTCGCCGTCAAGATAGATCGGCTCGAGCGTATTGGTGCGCACATAGGTCACCACGCGCTCGTCCGGCTGGGCGGCGGCCCCGGCGGATCCGGCCAGCAGACCGCCGGCCACCGCGCCCACCGGCCCGGCGATCAGCGCACCGGCCAGCGCACCTACGCTGCCGGCGCCGACAAAGGCCTCGGCGTCCTTGCTGTCGTCATAGGTCACCCGGGCGATGGTCACCTCGGGGGCCACGACGGCGGTGGCGGCCTCATCGACCATGGCGGTCAGGTATTCCCCATAGGCCCAGCCTTCCTGGCCCTCATAGGTCACCTTGCACCAGTTGCCCTGCTCGAGGCAGGCTTCGACTTCGGCTTCGTCCTGCCCGGCGATGACGCCGATGATCTCGTACTGCGGCCCAGGTCCGGCGCGCAGGTTGAGGTCGGTGACGGCCGTGGCCGAGGTTGCCGCGGCAAGCGGCCCGGCGGCGAGAATTGCGGTCGAGGCGGTCAGGATTGCGGTACGAAACATGGGTCGTCTCCTTTTGGTCTTTGCATCGAAGCACCGCGGGTTTCGCGGCGTTCGAGGGGCCAATGACGGGCCTCGGGGATTGGTTCCGCATCGCCCCCTAGGGCCCTTTGGTCACTGGCAAAATTCCGCTGGAACGGCGCGCGGGGCCCGGCTGATCCTTGCCGAGGGGCCCGGGGTGTGATGCAACCTTTTCACCGCTCGGACGTTGGCGCGCGGGCGGGGATGCGCGAGGGCGCGGGAACCGCCGGACACGCGCGCGCGTTGAGAGGCCGAACCGGTCGCGCGACCGGCCATTTGACCTGCCCATTTGACCTGCGCGCCCGTCCCGGCACGCCTGCTTCAGGAGATCGCCATGACCACGCTTCTTGCCCGCCTCTGCCCCCTCGCCCTTGCCTTCACCTTGACTCTGGCCGGCGCCGCCAGCGGCGAGCAGGTCGGCGAGATCGATGTCGACTGGGTGGGCAACGACATCATCATCGAGGCCATTGCCGACCCCAAGGTCGAGGGCGTCACCTGCCACATCGCCTATTTCGAGCGCGGGCTCATCGACCGGATCTCCAAGGGCAACTGGTTCGAGGATCCGTCCAATGCCTCGATCTCCTGCCGCCAGACCGGGCCGATCAGGATGGGCGATATCGAGACGGACGAGGAAGGCGAGGATGTCTTTCGCACCTCGCGCTCGATCATCCTGAAGTCGCTGCGGGTCAAGCGGATCTTCGACCAGCGCAACCAGACGCTGATCTATGTCGCCCATGCGGCGGAACTGACCGATGGCTCGGCCAAGGTCTCGATGTCGACGGTGCCGCTTTACGGCGCGGGGCTTAAGGACTGATAGACCGCGCCGACCTCGGCCCGGATGATCCGCGCGATCAGCGCGCAATCGACCCGTGAGAAGGTCAGCGGCAGGCGCATGTCGATAATGGCTTTCAGCACCCGGTCGCTGGCGGGCATCGGCGCGCAGGCGGCGTAGCGCCAGCTGTCATAGCGCGAGGTGAAGGCCACGGGCTCGGCGCCGCCGAACCATTTCAGCTCGACCCCGCGGGCGGCGCAGCGGCGCAGCACCTCGGCGATGGCGGCCTCGGACCAGTCGAGCAGCAGGAACTGGAGGGACGATCCGACCTGTTCCGCCTCGTCGAGCGGCGTGACAAGCTGCAACCCCGGCGTGTCGCGCAGGCCCTCCTCGATCACCCGGTAACGCGCGTTCCACCGCGCCACCTGCTCCGGCAATGCGGCCAGTTGCGGCCGCAAGAGCGCCGCGCGCAGGTTGTCCATCCGGCCCGAGACATTGGGCGTGTGGTATTTCACCCGCTCGAAGACCTCCGGCCCCGGCGCCGCCAGGTGCCGACCATATAGCATGTAGGAGCCTGACAGGATCACCGCCCGCGCCGCGACCTCCTCGTCGTCGGTCACGAGGAAACCGCCCTCGCCGGAATTGACATGTTTGTAGGTCTGGCTGGAATAGCAGCCCACCGCCCCGTGCCGCCCCGAGGCCACCCCGCGCCAGGTCGCCCCCATGGTATGGGCGCAATCCTCGATCACGGTGATGCCCGCGCCGGTGCAGATCGCCATCAGCCGGTCCATGTCGCAGATATGGCCGCGCATGTGACTGAGCATCAGCACCTCGGCCTGGTCGGCCTTGGCCACAAGGTCGTCGAGGTCGATCACCAGCCCCTCGGTCACGCCGACAAAGACCGGCACCGCCCCCAGCGAGGCAATGGCCCCGGGCACCGGCGCCAGGGTGAAGGCATTGGTCAGCACCCTATCGCCCGCGCCGACGCCGATGGCGCGCAGCGCGCAGGCCAGCGCATAGCCGCCCGAGGCCACCGCGAGGCAGTATTTCGCCCCGGTGAAGGCGGCGAACTCCTGTTCCAGCAGCGCCACCTCGCCCGCCTCGCCCGCCGCCACGTTGTAGCGGTGCAGACGCCCCGAGCGCAGGACCTCCAGCGCCGCGGCAATGCCCGCTTCGGGGATCGGCTCCTGCTGGGTGAAACTGCCGGTGAAACGCTCGCTCATGGCCTGACCCTGCGGCCGCTCCGCGCCAAGGTCAACCGGGACGTCACGGCGCGGCTGTGCCCAGCAACTGCCGCGCCAGCGCGGGCAGCGCGTCGAAACTCTCGAGCAGCGCCTCGGGCTCCAATGCGGCCATGTCCTCGCCCGAGGGGCCGAAGGTGACCAGCACGCAGGCCACCCCGGCGGCGCGCGCGGTGGCGCGGTCGGTGTCGCTGTCGCCGATCAGGATCGAGCGGTCCACCGCCCCGCCCGCACGCTCGACCGAGGCGACGTAGGGCGCCGGATCGGGCTTGCGTACCGGCAGGGTATCGGCGCCGACCAGCGAGCCGAAGAGATCGCGCACCCCCAGCGACACCAGCAGCTTGTGCGCCATCCGCTCGGGCTTGTTGGTGCAGACGCCGATGCGGAACCCCTCGGCCAGAAGTGCGGCCAGCGCGTCCCCCACGCCGGGAAACAGCACCGTGTGGTGGTCGAGCGCGCCGTCGTATGCCTCGAGCAGCATCGGATACCAGCGGTCGACCTCCTCGGCGATCCCCTCGCCCCGGTCCAGCCGCGTCAGCCCGGCGCGCAGCATCGCCTTGCCGCCGCGCAGCGCCACCCCGGCGTCCGCCCCCGGCACCAGCAGATCGCCCGCCCCCATCGCCCGGAAACAGGCATTGGCCGCGGCAATCAGATCGGTGCTGGTATCGGCCAGCGTGCCGTCGAGATCGAAAATCACCGTGCGCATGAACATCAGGCTCCTGTCACAAACCGCAATGCTTGGTGAGCCAAGCAACCTTGCAGGCCACGCTCCAGCGGATAAAACGGGGCCGAGCCAATTACAAAGAGAATCCGCCATGAGCACCAGCCTGATCATTCTTGCCGCCGGAAAAGGCACGCGGATGCGGTCCGACCTGCCGAAAGTCCTGCACAAGGTGGCCGGATTCCCGCTTCTGGCCCATGCCATGACCTCCGGCGCCGCCTTCGAGCCCGAGCGCACGGTGATCGTCACCGGCCATGGCGCGGAACTGGTGGATGCCGCCGCCCGGGCGGTGGACGAGGCCGCCACCTGCGTCGTGCAGGAAGAGCAGCTGGGCACCGGCCACGCGGTGCTCCAGGCCCGCCCGGCGCTGGACGGGTTTCGCGGCGACGTGATCGTGCTTTATGGCGACACCCCTTTCATCCGCCCCGAGACGCTGCAGGCGATGGCCGAGGCGCGCAAGACCCATGACGTGGTGGTGCTGGGCTTTCAGGCCGCCGATCCGGCCAAGTACGGCCGGCTGGTGATGGACGGCGAGGAACTGCAGAAGATCGTCGAGTTCAAGGATGCCTCGATCCGCGAGCGCGCCATCGATTTCTGCAATTCCGGCGTGGTCTCGGCCAGCGCCGAGACGCTCTTTGCCCTGCTCGACAAGGTCGGCAACGACAATGCCTCGGGCGAATATTACCTGACCGACATCGTGGCGCTGGCGCGCGAGGCCGGGCTTTCGGCCACCGCCGTCGCCTGCGACGAGCTCGAGACCATGGGCGTCAATTCCCGCGCCGACCTGGCCGTGGCCGAGGCCGCCTTCCAGGCGCGCGCCCGGGCCGAGGCACTGGAGAGCGGCGTCACCCTGACCGCGCCGGAAACGGTGTTCTTTGCCATGGACACCCATGTCGGCCCCGATACCGAGATCGAGCCCAATGTGGTCTTCGGCCCCGGCGTCACAATCGAGAACGGCGCCCATATCCGCGCCTTTTCCCACCTCGAGGGCGCCCATGTCTCGCGCGGTGCGGTGGTCGGGCCCTACGCCCGGTTGCGCCCCGGCGCGGAACTGGCGGAAGACGTGCGGATCGGCAATTTCGTCGAGATCAAGAACGCGGTGATCGACGAGGGCGCCAAGGTCAACCACCTGACCTATATCGGCGACGCCCATGTCGGCGAGCGGTCCAACATCGGCGCCGGCACCATCACCTGCAATTACGACGGCGTCTTCAAGCACCGCACCGAGATCGGCAAGCGGGTCTTCGTCGGCTCGAACACCATGCTTGTGGCGCCGGTCAAACTGGGCGACGATGCCATGACCGGCAGCGGCACGGTGGTCACCAAGGATGTGCCCGAAGGCGCGCTGGCCCTGGGCCGCGCCGATCAGGTCAACAAATCCGGGCTGGCGCGGAAAATGTTCGAAATCCTCAAGGCCCGCAAGGAAAAGCAGGCGGAAGGCAAGTCATAATGTGCGGAATTGTCGGGTACCTTGGCAGCCATGAGGCCGCGCCGATCCTTGTCGACGCCCTGAAACGGCTGGAATATCGCGGCTATGACAGCGCCGGGATTGCCACCGTTCACAACGGGGTGCTCGACCGCCGCCGCGCGGTCGGCAAGCTGGTCAACCTGTCCGACAAGCTGGTGCATGAGCCCTTGGCGGGCAAGTCCGGCATCGGCCACACCCGCTGGGCCACCCATGGCGCGCCCTCGGTCGCCAATGCCCATCCGCACCGCACCCGCGACGTCGCCGTCGTCCACAACGGCATCATCGAGAACTACCGCAAGCTGCGCGAAGAACTCTCGGCCGCGGGCCTCTCCTGCGAGACCGAGACCGATACCGAAACCGTCGCCCTTCTGACCCAGCACCACATGGACCAGGGCAAACCCCCGGTCGAGGCCGCTTTTGCCACGCTCGACAAGCTGGACGGCGCCTTTGCGCTGGCCTTCCTGTTCGAGGGCGAGGAGGATCTGATGGTCGCCGCGCGCAAGGGCTCGCCGCTGGCCATCGGCCATGGCGAGGGCGAGATGTACGTGGGTTCCGACGCCATCGCGCTGGCGCCGCTGACCGACAAGATCACCTATCTCGACGAGGGCGACCGGGCCGTCGTCACCCGCACCAGCCTCGAGATCCGCGACGAGACGGGCCAGCGGGTCGACCGTCCGGCCCGCACCGTCTCGCTCGACGCGACCCAGGTCGACAAGGCCGGGTTCACCCACTACATGGCCAAGGAAATCGCCGAGCAGCCGGCGGTGATCAAGAACGCCATCACCGAATACCTCGATGAGACCGGCACTGCGCTGAACTGGCCCGAGGGCACGCCCGATTTCGCCCAAATCGACCGGCTGACCATGGTGGCCTGCGGCACCGCCTTCTATGCCTGCCTGACCGCGAAATACTGGTTCGAACAGGTCGCCCGCCTGCCCGTCGAGGTCGATATCGCCTCGGAATTCCGCTACCGCGAGCCGCCCGTGGGGCCCAATACCGCCGCGCTTTTCGTCAGCCAGTCGGGCGAGACCGCCGATACCCTCGCCGCCCTGCGCTACATGCGCGGCAAGGCGGCGCATGTGCTCTCGGTGGTCAACGTCCCCGAAAGCTCCATCGCCCGCGAAAGCGACATCGCCCTGCCGATCCACGCGGGGGTCGAGATCGGCGTGGCCTCGACCAAGGCCTTCACCTGCCAGTTGACGGTGCTCTTGCTGCTGGCGCTCAAGGCCGCCCATGACCGCGGGGTGATCGATGACGAGACCTTGCAGGACCGGGTCTCGACCCTGCGCGCCTTGCCCGGCCAGATCAACGATGCCCTGACCCAGAGCGATGCGCTGAAGGCCATCGCCGACGACCTGGCCAAGGCCACCGACGTGCTCTTCCTGGGCCGCGGACTGATGTATCCCCTGGCGCTGGAAGGGGCACTGAAACTCAAGGAAATCAGCTATATCCACGCCGAAGCTTACGCATCGGGCGAACTCAAGCACGGGCCCATCGCGCTGATCGACAGCACCGTGCCGGTGGTGGTCATGGCGCCCAGGGACAGGCTCTTCGAGAAGACCGTGTCGAACATGCAGGAGGTGGTGGCGCGCAAGGGCAAGGTGGTGCTGATCACCGATGCCCGCGGCCATGCCGAGGCCTCCGAGGATGTCTGGCACAGCCTGGTGATGCCCACGGTGCCCGACCTGGTGGCGCCGATCCTCTATGCCATCCCGGCCCAGCTTCTGGCCTATCACACCGCGGTGGCCAAGGGCACCGACGTGGACCAGCCGCGCAACCTCGCCAAATCCGTGACGGTGGAGTGATGGCCAAGCAATTCGACGCCCTGAGCGAGGCCCACCAGGACTTCATCGCCGCGCAGCATATCTTCTTCTGCGGCACGGCCACGGCCGATGGACGGGTCAATGTCTCGCCCAAGGGGATGGATGCGCTGCGGGTGCTGGGACCGAACCGCATTGTCTGGCTCAACCTCACCGGCTCGGGCAACGAGACCGCCGGCCACCTGCGGCAGATCCCGCGCATGACGCTGATGTGGTGCTCCTTCACCAAACGCCCGCTGATCATGCGCGCCTATGGCACCGCCCGCGCCGTGCATCTGAGCGATCCCGACTGGGGTGCGATGATTGCCCATTTCAGCGCCCCGCTCGGCGCGCGCCAGGTCTTCGACCTGTCGATCGACCTCGTGCAGACCTCCTGCGGCTATGCGGTGCCCTTCATGGATTACGCGGGCGAGCGCGACACCCTGACCCGCAGCTACGGCGACAAGGACGATGCCGGCTTGCGCAGCTACTGGGAGCTCAAGAACAGCAAGACCATCGACGGGCTGCCCACCGGCATCGAGGCCAACCTCGAATGAGCCCGGAGGGCGCCCTTTTCGAGCTGCGCGCCTTTGCCGAGGCCGGGCGCGACGCGCAGATGGCCGCCTATCACAAGGTCGAACGGCCCTATCTCGGCGTGCCCAACGGCGCGATCAACGACCTGACCACCTTCTGGCGGCGCGATCTTTCGATCGACGACCGGGTGGCGCTGGCCGATGGTCTCTGGCAGAGCAATATCCACGAGGCCCGCATCGCCGCCGCCAAGCTGCTGACCCAGGCGCGGATCAGGCCGGATGACGGGGTCTGGCGGCTGATCGCCTCCTGGGTGCCCGAGTTCGACGCCTGGGCGATTGCCGATCACGCCTGCATGGCCGGGCAACGGCGCCTGACCGCCGATCCGACACGGCTCGACGAAGTCGAGACCTGGACCGCCTCCGATCACCTCTGGACCCGCCGCGCCGCGCTGGTGATGACCCTGCCCTGGACGAAGATGGCCCACCCCAGGCCCGAGCAGATCGCCCAGCGCGACCGCATCCTCGGCTGGGCCGCGGCTTACACGGGTGACAGCGAATGGTTCATCCAGAAGGCGGTGGCCTGGTGGCTGCGCGAGCTGTCGAAACGCGCGCCCGAGGTGACGGCGGACTTCCTGGCGCAGCACGGCGCGCGGATGGCGCCCTTCGCCCGGCGCGAAGCGGCGAAATACCTTACTGCCTGAAGACGCGGATTTCCGGCAATTCGGTCAGCGGCGCCTCGATCAGCCGCATCGCCGCCAGCGAGATCCGGCTGCCCGCGGTGGCGGGCCCCTCGATCGGGATCAACTCGACCTGCGCCGACTTGCCATTGGCGGGATATTCCACCCGTCCCTTGGCGGGCGCATCGACCAGCGGCGTTTCCAGCCAGAACCCGGGGCGCGCCGGATCGCCCAGCGAGGCCACGGTGGTGCCCAGAAGCGCCTCGCCGCCCGCGGGTTTTTCCGCCGCCGCCGCGCGCTCCTGCCGGGTGGTGGTGTCGAAATCCTCCTCCGAGGCGGCGTCGGCCGGCGGCGGTGTCGACGCCACGGTGTCCAGCGGCGCGCCGGGATCGGCGGGCACGGCGGCGGGCTGGGCGCGGTCCTTCGGTTGCAGGAACCCACCCATGTCGGCGCATCCCGACAGCATCACAAGCGCCAGGGCGCCAAGGGTAAACCGGTGTCTCATGCGCTCAAACTACGCCATTCACCGCCCTCGTCAACGCCACATTCCCCTTGTTCCCCCCGGCCCCGGACCCTAGGTTCAGGGCATGACCCCGAAACTCACCGATCCCTTCGAGCGCCCGATCTCCTACCTGCGCGTCTCGGTCACCGACCGCTGCGATTTCCGCTGCGTCTACTGCATGTCCGAGAACATGACCTTCCTGCCCAAGAAGGAGCTTCTGACGCTGGAGGAACTGGACCGGATGTGCTCGGCCTTCATCAACCTGGGCGTCGGGAAGCTGCGCATCACCGGCGGCGAGCCGCTGGTGCGCCGCGACATCATGACCTTCTTCAACGCGATGACCCGGCACCTCGACAGCGGCGCGCTCGAAGAGTTGACGCTCACCACCAACGGCAGCCAGCTCGAGCGTTTCGCCGATCAGCTTTACGCCGCCGGCGTGCGCCGGGTGAACATCTCGCTCGACACGCTGGACGAGGAGAAATTCGCCCGCGTCACCCGCTGGGGCCGCCTGCCCCAGGTGCTGCGCGGCATCGACGCGGCGCAACAGGCGGGGCTCCGGGTCAAGATCAACACCGTGGCGCTCAAGGGCTTCAACGAGGACGAGCTTTTCGCCCTCGCAGACTGGTGCGCCGCGCGCGACATGGATCTCACCTTCATCGAGGTCATGCCGATGGGCGATCTCGGCAACGAGGACCGGGTCGGCCAGTACTGGTCGCTCGACGACCTCGCCGACCAGCTGCGCCAGCGCTTCACTCTCACCGACCTGCCCGAGCGTACCGGCGGCCCGGCGCGCTACGTCCGGCTGGAGGAAACCGGCCAGAAGATCGGGTTGATCACCCCTCTGACCCACAATTTCTGCGAAAGCTGCAACCGGGTGCGGCTGACCTGCACCGGCGAGCTCTTCATGTGCCTGGGCCAGGAGGACAACGCCGACCTGCGCGCCCCGCTGCGCAATCACCCCGACGACGACGCCCCGCTGGAGGCGGCAATCCGCGCCGCCATCGCCCGCAAGCCCAAGGGCCACGACTTCGACTATTCCCGCCAGCGGGCCGACGGCCAGGTCTCGCGCCACATGAGCCACACCGGCGGCTGAACCGAAGAGAGGGGGCCAGCCCCCTCGGCCTGCGGCGCCGTCCATTGGGCTTGAACCAATGGCGCCAAATGAACGGCCCCCGGAATTTATCCGGCAAGATGAAGCTGCAGGATGTCCCTGGCTTCATCTTGCCAGGAAAACTCTCCCCGAAGGGCCGATCCGCCACAGGCCTTGCACTTGCCGTGAGGCGTCGCCTCGCCACTTTCCGAAAAAGAGCGCGCGGAAGCGCAGGATTTGATCAGGCCCAGGCCGCCCCGAGATCGGCGCGGGAGCGTTCGATCCAGTGCTCCTTCAGCCAGTCGCAGGGTTTCGAGTAGCGGATGAGCGAGCCGGAATAGCCCTCCAGCGCATCCGTCATCTTGGGCCGGCCATGGAAACAGACCACCCTGGCGTCCTCGGGCAGGCGCGGCGGGGCGACGTAGTTGCGGGGGAACGGGTTGCAATCGTATTTGAAGCTCACCACCCAGTCGCAGGGGATATAGGCGAAGACCTCCCTGTCCATCGCCTTGTGCGAGGTATAGCGCTGCTCGGATCCGCGCGCCTGTTCCACCTCGGCATAGGGATTGGCGGCGAGATCGTCGTAGAGAAACCCGTGCTGCGCCGGATCGAAGCGGAAGACCGAGCCATGGCCGGTCGGCCGGCCCTTGCGCGCCTCGGTCCAGTCGTGGCGCATGGCGATCTTGCCCGGCGCCATCTGCCAGATCGGGGTCAGGTCGCCGGTGATCACCACGTCGAGATCGAAGCCCAGCACCGGCCCCTCCAGGTCAGGCACCAGCCCGGGGCGAAACAGCGAGACCTTGCGCATCGCGCCCTGCCGGTTGGCCAGGGCCAGGGCCGCCGCCATCGGCTCGGCAAAGGGTTCGACCGGCAGGTCCAGCACCTCGATGTCGGGATGCAGCCCGTCGCGGTGCTCGGTCATGCAGAAGAACCGCACCGGGGCGGCGATATTCCGCCGAACCCCGGAATAGAGCCGGTTGACGTATTCCGGGCCGAACAGGGTTCCCCATTTGATGCACATGATATTGGCGGTCACGGTCCGGCTCCTTTGTCGCTGCCCCCGCTTAGCCCGGATCAGGGTGTCACACCAGCATCACACCAAAGTTTCCGCGACGGCAGAGAGATTGTGAAAACACCGGAAATCCTATAGGGCCGTTAGCGCTAACCAATCCCATGAGCGAGGGGGACACCCATGAGAGACGCGCAAGTGACCGATCAGGCCGCGATTGCCGAAACCGCCTATCACCTGTGGCAGGACGCGGGCCATCCGCATGGCCGCGACCAGGAATTCTGGCTTCAGGCCGAAGCCGCGGTGAGCGCGGCCAGCATCAAGCCGAAGCGCAAGGCGCCGGCCCGGGCCGCGGCCAAACCGGTGGCCGACAAGGCCGCGGCGCCGAAAGCCAAACCGGCAGCCAAGGCCAAGGCCGCAACGAAAGCCAAGGCCGCGCCGAAGGCGCAAGCCGCTGCCAAGGCCGAAGCGGCCCCCAAGGCCAAGGCGGCGCCCAAGGCGAAAGCCCCGGCGCGGCGCCGCGCGGCGGCCAAGGCCTGACCCGGGCCGGCGGGCGGTCTGCTGCCTTTCCGTCCGCCAACCCGCTTGAATCCGCTTGCGGACCGGTTTACCGTCATCCCGACCAGAGTTTCAGCGCAGGAGGGCTTCATGGAAAATGTCTGCACCCTGCGGACCGCGCCCTAGGCGCCGTCCGGACAGATGCTTGAGACCCAGGCAAACGCTCCTTCTGAAACGGGACACGTCCTTTGACATCCAGAACCTTGCCTGACCTGGGATGGTCAGATCACTTCGCGCGCCAGCTTTCCGAGGCGGACGCAGCCCTTTCCCCTGCCCGCGTGGCAGAGGTTCACCGCGACCGGCTGGTGGTGCTGACCCCGGCCGGCCTGAGCGACCTGCATCCGCGCGACAGCAGCGGCGCCTATGCCGTGGGCGACTGGGTGCTCAGCGATGGCGTCTCGGCGGTGCGCCGGCTGGTGCCGGTCTCCGACCTGTCGCGCCGCGCCGCCGGGCCCGGCGTGGCCGCCCAGCGCATTGCCGCCAATATCGACACCATCGGCATCGTCACCAGTTGCAACGAGGATTTCAACATCCCGCGGCTGGAGCGCTACCTGGCGATGGTCACCGCCTCGGGCTGCCTGCCACTGGTGATCCTGACCAAGGCCGATGTGGCCGAGGCGCCCGAGGACTATGTGCGCCAGGCCCATCGCCTGTCGCCGCTGGTCACCGCGCTGGCGGTCAATGCCAAGGACCCCGAGGATGCCGGGCGGCTCACGCCCTGGTGCTCGAAGGCGCAGACCCTGGCGCTGATCGGCTCGTCCGGGGTGGGCAAGACGACGCTGCGCAATACGCTGACCGGCGAGAATGCCGCGACGCAGGAGATCCGCGACGACGATGCGCGGGGCCGGCACACCACCACCTTCCGTGCCCTGCGCCCGACGCTGGCGGGGGGCTGGCTGATCGACACGCCGGGAATGCGCGAGTTGCAGCTGACCGATTCCGCCGAAGGCATCGAGGCGGTGTTCGACGACCTGGAGGTGCTGGCCGCCAATTGCCGGTTCAGCGATTGCGGCCACGACACCGAGCCCGGCTGCGCCGTCAAGGCCGCCGTCACCGCCGGCCGGATCGAGCCCGAGCGGGTGGCGCGCTGGCAGAAGCTGCTGCAGGAGGATCGCGCCAACTCGGAAAGCCTGGCCGCGGCGCATGCAAGGCAACGCCGATTCGGCAAGCTGATCAAGGAAGCCAAGGCCGAGAGCCGCAGGAAGCGCGATACCGAACGGTAGCGGGTCGAGGCCGGGGCGACCAGGTGCGGCGTCATCCCGGGCTTGACCCGGGATCTCGTGGCGCGGGTTGCGGGAGGTCCCGGGTCGAGCCCGGGACGACGGAGCGCGCGGGGAGCGGGAGGTCCCGGGTCAGGCCCGGGACGACGGAGCTTGCGGGCGGCGGGAGGTCCCGGGTCAGGCCCGGGACGACGGAGTGCGCGGGGAGCGGGAGGTCCCGGGGCAAACCCGGGACGGTGGAGCGCGCGGGGGGCGGGAGGTCCCGGGGCAGGCCCGGGACGACGGGTCGCGAGGGGCGTGTCGGGGCGCTTACGCCGCCGGCATCCGGCTTTCGACGATTTGCGCCCACCAGGAACAGCCGGCGGGGATTGCCTCGTCGTTGAAGTTGTACTCGGGGTGATGCACCGACGCCGTGTCGCCATTGCCGACGAGGATATAGGCGCCCGGGCGTTCCTCGAGCATGAAGGCGAAATCCTCGCCGCCCATGACCAGCGGCGCATCATCGCAATGGCCCGAGACCTTGCGCGCCACATCGGCGGCGAATTCGGTCTGTTCGGCGTGGTTCACCATGCAGGGATAGCCGCGGTAATAGTCGATCTTCACGCTGCCGCCGAAGGTCGTGGCAATGCCCTGGCAGATCTGCTTGATCCGCCGTTCCGCAAGGTCGCGCATCTCGGCGCTCATGGTGCGCACCGTGCCTTTCAGCGCCACCCGCTGCGGGATCACGTTGAACGCCTTGGAGGAGGTCTCGAAGGAGGTCACCGAGACCACGATCTGATCGACCGGGTCGGCATTGCGCGACGCGATGGTCTGCAGCGCCAGCACCGCCTGGGCGGCCATCACCGTCGTGTCCACCGTCTCGTGCGGCTTGGCGGCATGGCCGCCCTTGCCCTCGAAGGTAATGTCGAACTGGTCGGTCGCGGCGAAAAACGCGCCGGGGCGGATGGCGAAGGATCCCACCGGCTGGCCCGGCCAGTTGTGCATGCCGTAGACCTCCTGGATGCCCCAGCGCTCCATCAGACCGTCGTCGCACATCTCCTTGCCGCCGCCGCCGCCCTCTTCGGCGGGCTGGAAGATCACCACCGCCGTGCCGTCGAAGTTGCGGGTCTCGGCCAGGTATTTCGCCGCCCCCAGCAGCATCGCGGTATGGCCGTCATGGCCGCAGGCATGCATCGCGCCATCGGTCTTCGACGCATAGTCCAGCCCGGTCTGCTCGTGGATCGGCAGGGCGTCCATGTCGGCGCGCAGCCCGATCACCTTGCCCGAGCCATCGGCCTTGCCCTTGATCACGCCGACCACGCCGGTGCGCCCGATGCCGGTCACCACCTCGTCACAGCCGAAGGCGCGCAGCCTGTCGGCCACCATGGCGGCGGTGCGGTGGGTCTCGAAGAGGATCTCGGGGTTCTCGTGCAGATCACGGCGCCAGGCGGTGATCTCGTCGTGCAATTCGGCGAAACGGTTCTTGACGGGCATGTCGGCTCTCCTTGGTCACAGGCCTTTTGGTCATGGGCCCTGGTCACGGGGTGATCCGCCCCGCAGCACCGGGGGCGCGCGGCCCTTTGCCTTCTCAGGTGGCGGTCCTGACCGGCAAGGTCAATAGCCGCTGTCGGTTGTCAGCACGTAATGGCCCGGTCCCACCGCGCGGTAGAGCGAGGGTTCGGGAACATGGCCGACGGGATGAATGGGCGATGGGATCGGCTTGAAGTCGAGGTCCTTCTCGGACTTGCGCTGGCGCGGATCGGCGATCGGCACCGCCTTGATCAGCGCGCGGGTATAGGGATGCTGCGGATCCTCGAAGACCGCCGCGCGCGGGCCCATCTCGACGATCCGGCCGAGGTACATCACGCCGACATCGTGGCTGACCCGTTCGACCACCGCCATGTCGTGGCTGATGAAGAGGTAGCTGAGCCCGAGGTCGGCCTGCAACTCCATCATCAGGTTCAGCACCTGCGCCTGCACCGAGACATCCAGCGCCGAGACCGCCTCGTCGGCGATGATCAGCTTGGGGTTCAGCGCCAGCGCGCGGGCAATGGCGATCCGCTGGCGCTGGCCGCCCGACATCTCGTGCGGGAAACGGCGCATGAAGCTGCGCGGCAGGTGCACCCGGTCGAAGAGCATCGCCACGCGGTCGGCGATCTCGGAACCCGAGGCGATGCCGAAATTGCGCATCGGCTCGCTGACCTGGTCCATCAGCTGCATCTGCGGGTTGAGCGAGGCGAAGGGATCCTGAAAGATCATCTGCATGTCGCGCCGCGCCTCGCGCAGCTGGCCCTGGTTCAGCGCCATGATGTCGGTGCCGCCGATGTCGACGCTGCCGGAAAGCGGCTCGACCAGCCGCAGGATCGACCGGCCGGCGGTGGACTTGCCGCAGCCCGATTCGCCCACAAGGCTGAGCGTGCGGCCGCGGTTGAGGGTAAACGACAGGTCCTCGACCGCATGGACATGGGCCACCGTGCGGCGAAAGAAGCCGCCCTTGACCGCGAAGCGCGTGGTGAGGTTCTTCACCGTCAGGAGCGCATCCTCGCCGCCGGGGATCGGCGCGATCTTCTGGCCCTCCACCCCCATCAGCTTCATCGGCTCGGGCGCCGCCTTGCCGCGCATCTCGCCCAGCTTGGGCACGGCGGCCAGCAGCGCCTTGGTATACTCGTGCTGCGGGGCCTCGAAAATCTGCTCTACGGTGCTTTCCTCGACCTTGTTGCCGCGGTACATGACGACGACGCGGTCAGCCATCTGCGCCACCACCGCCATGTCATGGGTGATGAACATCACCGCCGTTCCCGTCTCGCGCTTGAGCCGGTCCATCAGCGCCAGGATCTCGGCCTGGATGGTCACGTCGAGCGCGGTGGTCGGCTCGTCGGCGATCAAGAGGCGCGGCTCGCAGGCCAGCGCCATGGCGATCACCACCCGCTGGCGCATCCCGCCGGAAAGCTCATGAGGGTATTGCTTCAGCCGCCGCTCGGCCTCGGGGATGCGCACCTGTTTGAGCAGTTCCAGCGCCCGCGCCTCGGCCTGGCGGCGCGACATGCCCCGGTGCAGGCGCAGCCCTTCGGTCAACTGCCGCCCGACGGTGAACACCGGGTTGAGCGCGGTCATCGGCTCCTGGAAGATCATGCCGATCTCGTTGCCGCGGATGGTGCGCATCAGGTCCTGGTCGGTCTGCGCCAGGTCGATCTCGCCGCCCTTGCGCCGGTCGAACAGCAGCCGCCCGCCGGCGATCCGCCCGCCGCCGAATTCCACCAGCCGCATCAGCGACAGCGAGGAGACCGACTTGCCCGAGCCGGATTCGCCGACGATGCAGACGGTCTCGCCCGGGTTGATCTCGAACGAGACATCCTCGACGCCCACCACCGGCCCGTCCTTGGTCTGAAACTCGACGCGAAGTTGTTCGATCCGGGCAATCGGCTGATCCAGCACCGCCTGCGCTCCTGTCCCTGGGATGTCCGAAACGCTAGGCGCAGCGCCCCGCCCTGTCAAACCGCGCGGGCGGTTCGGGCACGACAAGTCTTGCATTTCCGTCAAACTCTGTTTCGATGAGGGGATGAGCCGGGGATGTGCCAGATTTGCCGAACATGCGGATGCCACCGCCCCGGGCCACCATGACAATGACAACGACAAGAACGACCCTAATCGGGCGGCCCGGCCGTCCCGACCCGAGGTCCAGCACGGAGAGTGACATGTACGCAAAATCCCTTCTACTCGGGACCGCGGCCTGCCTTGCCTTCGCCACTGCCGCCACGGCAGAGCGTGGCAGCGATGGCGAGGTGCGCATCATCTACTGGCAGGCGCCGTCGATCCTGAACCCCTATCTCTCGTCGGGCACCAAGGACCTGGAAAGCGCCTCGCTCGCGCTCGAACCGCTGGCCCGCTTCGACGAGACCGGCACCATGGTGCCCCTGCTGGTCGACGAATTGCCCACCGTCGACAATGGCGGCGTCAATCAAGAGCTGACGCAGATCACCTGGAAACTCACGCCGGGCATCCTGTGGTCGGACGGCACGCCCTTCACCTCGGCCGATGTCAAGTTCACCGCCGATTACTGCATGCACCCCGAGGGCGGCTGCGCGCAGAACCCGAAATTCGAGAACGTGGCCAGCATCGAGACCCCCGACGATCTGACCGTGGTGGTGAATTTCGACAAGCCGACCCCCTATCCCTATTCGCTTTTCGTGGGCGGCGAGAGCCCGATCCTTCAGCAGGCCCAGTTCAAGGACTGCACCGGCACCCGCGCGCCGGAATGCACCGAGGCGAACTTCAACCCGATCGGCACCGGCCCCTTCGTGGTGACCGAGTTCCGGCCCAATGACGTCATCACCTTCGAGGCCAACCCGAACTACCGCGACCCGGACAAGCCGGCCTTCGCCAAGGTGCTGTTCAAGGGCGGCGGCGATGCCACGGCGGCGGGGCGCGCGGTGCTCGAGACCGGCGAATTCGACTATGCTTGGAACCTCCAGCTTGCGCCCGACGTGATCGCCGGGATGGAGGCCGCCGGCAAGGGCAAGGCGGTGGCGGGCTTCGGACCGCTGATGGAACGCATCATGCTGAACCACACCAACCCCGACCCGGCGCTCGGCCCGGACGAGCGGGCGGTGATCCGCCCGCATCCCTTCCTGCAGGACCCGGCGGTCTACAAGGCGATGTCGCTGGCCATCGACCGGCCCTTGCTGGTGGAAATCGGCTATGGCCAGGCCGGCCGCGTGACCTGCAACTGGGTGCCGGCGCCCGAGCTCTACAATTCCGACACCTTCGACTGCTCGACCCAGGACATTGCCGGGGCCAACAAGATGCTCGACGACGCGGGCATCGTCGACACCGATGGCGACGGCATCCGCGAAAAGGACGGCGTGCCGCTCAAGGTGCTCTACCAGTCCTCGACCAACGCGGTGCGCCAGGACTTCCAGGCGCTGATCAAGCAGTGGTGGAGCGAGATCGGCATCGAGGCCGAGTTGCGCAACATCAACGCAAGCGTGTTCTTCGGCGGCGATCCCGGCAGCCCGGACACCTTCCAGAAGTTCTATGCCGATGTCGAGATGTACGCCAATACCTTCAACGGCACCGATCCGCAGGCCTATCTCGGCAATGCGCTGTGCGACGAGGCTCCGCGCCCGGAAACCCAGTGGCAGGGCCAGAACGTCTCGCGCTTCTGCCATGAGGATTATGACGCCCTGCACCAGGAGCTGACGCGCACGGCCGATATCAACGAACGCGCCCGCATCGCCAAGGAGCTGAACGACATGGTGGTCGAGCGCGGCGGAATGATCCCGCTGGTCCACCGGGGCCGGATCTCGGCCCATGCCAACAGCCTGGGCGGCGTCAATCTCAACGTCTGGGACAGCGAGATCTGGGAAATCGGCAACTGGTATCGCATCGCCGAGTGATCCCGCGTCGGTGACGGTCGGAAGGGCCCCGCCCCTTTCGGCCGTCTTCCTCCCGAGGCCGCCGCCCGTGCCAGGCGCCCTGCCCCCCAACCCCCGGAAGACCTCGCGACATGCTCACCTTTGCGATCCGACGACTGGTCCTCTCCGTACCGACGCTGCTGTTCATCTCGCTCGTCATCTTCCTGTTGCTGCAACTCGCACCCAACGACCCGATGGCCCAGATGCCGCTGACCGTGCCGCCCGAGGTGCGCGAAAAGATGCGCGAGGCGATGGGCCACGGGCAGCCGATCCACATCCAGTATTTCAAGTGGGTGCTCCAGTTCTTCTGGATCGAGCCCAAGGTCTTCATCGACTGGCTGACCGCCGACAGCTTTCTGCTGGGCTGGCTGCCCGATACCTCGCTCTACAACGGAGAGCTGCGGGTGATCTCCTGGCAGACCCGGTCGCCGGTGATGGACATCGTGGTCCAGCGCATTCCCCAGACGCTCTGGGTGGTGGGCACCGCCTATGTGCTGGCCATCGTCATTGCCGTGCCGATCGGCATCTATTCCGCCTATCGGCAGTATTCCTGGTTCGACCAGATGGGCACCTTCGTGTCGATGGTGGGCTTTTCGATCCCGCCGTTCTTTTCCGGCGTGCTGGTGATCGTGATCTTTTCGGTGCAACTGGGCTGGTTCCCCTCGATCTACGACACCACGCACAAGGTGGTGGATTGGGAAAGCTTCCTGAAACAACTCAACCAGATGATCATGCCGGTCATGGTGCTGACGCTGCAGATCACCGCGCAACTGAGCCGTTTCATGCGCGCCTCGATGCTCGACAACCTCAACCAGGACTACGTGCGCACCGCCCGCGCCAAGGGGCTGGGCGAGCCCAACGTGGTGCTCGTGCATGTGCTGCGCAACTCGATGATCCCGGTGGTCACGGTGATCGCGCTGGGCGTGCCGTCGATCTTCGGCGGCGCCATCATCACCGAGCAGGTGTTCAAGGTGAACGGCATCGGCCAGCTTCTGATCACCTCGATCGAGGCCAACGACCTGCCGATGGTGCAGACCCTGACCTTTGTTTTCGCCGTGCTGATCGTGATGTTCAACCTCATTGCCGACCTGCTTTACGGCGTGCTCGACCCGAGGATCCGCTATGACTGAGGTGAGCCCCCCCGAAAGCCCGCCGCGCAGCCAGTGGATGGATGTCTGGCACCAGTTCAAGAGCCATCGCGGCGCGCTGTTCGGCGCCTTCGTCTTCCTGGTGATCGTGCTGGCGGTCTATATCGGGCCGTTCATCTGGCCGCATGATCCGCAATTCCTGCCGCAGGGGCGGGCCTTCATCGACCTGCGCGACACGCGGCCGGTCTATGTGGCGCTGTGGGATGCCGGGGCCAAGATCGACTGGTCGCATCCGCTGGGCACCGACAACCTGGGCCGCGACACCCTGGCGCGGCTGTTGTTCGGCGGCCAGGTCTCGATTGCCGTGGGGCTGACGGCGATGCTGCTGTCGCTTGTCCTGGGCACGCTGGTGGGCGTGGTGGCGGGCTATTTCCGCCGTCTCGACGGGGTGCTGATGCGGCTCACGGACCTCTTTCTCGCGCTGCCGCTGCTGCCGCTGATCCTGGTGGCGTCGCTGCTGTTTCGCGATGCGCTCTCGGCGGTCTTCGGGCCGGAGGGCGGGGTCTTTGCGCTGATCGTGGCGCTGATCGGGCTGACCTCGTGGATGCAGACCGCGCGGATCGTGCGCGGCGACGTGCTGGCGCTGAAGGAGCGGGAATTCGTGCTCGCCGCGCGCTCGATCGGCACCACCAATACCAGGCTGATCACCCGTCACATGCTGCCCAATATCCTGTCGCCGATCCTGGTCTCGGCCACCCTGGGCATTGCCACGGCGATCATCACCGAGAGCGCGCTGTCGTTCCTTGGCTTCGGCTTTCCGCCGGATTTCCCCACCTGGGGGCGGCTGCTGAACGACGGGGTCGACCGGCTGGTGAGCTATCCCGAGCGCTCGATCTGGCCGGGAATCATGATCTCGCTGACGGTCCTGTCGGTGAATTACCTCGGCGACGGGCTGCGCGACGCGCTGGATCCGCGGATCCGTGGCCGCTGAGGGCCACATATCGAAATAAGACCATGCGTCCGGCCCCGCCCTGCCCCGGCGAACCCCCGTTCGCCGGGCGGTGACGCCACCGGAACGATATTCGCCCTTTGCCGCAAGCGCCACGAGGCCCGTCCGGAGGGCTTTCGCCTTCGCCACCGCCTTCCCCTTGATCCCGGCCGCATCTCCGGGCACTCAGGCGCCGGTTTGAGACGGAGCAGCCCCATGTTCGAGCAATTCGCATTTGAAGACACCACCGCACGGCAGGCCAGCGTGATCCTCGCGCTGGTGCTGGGCGCGCTGTTCGGCGGGCTGGCCGAGCGGACGAAATTCTGCTTTCGCCGCGCCCTGGTCGGCGAGGACCGGCGCGCCGCGGCGGGCATCTGGCTCATGGCGCTGGCCAGCGCGCTGATCGGCACCCAGGCCGCGGTGGCGCAGGGCTGGATCAGCTTCGACGATCACCGCTTCATGACCTCCGACCTGGCCTGGCTGGCCATCGTGCTGGGCGGCGTGCTGTTCGGCGCCGGCATGGTGCTGACCCGGGGCTGCGTGTCGCGGCTGACCGTGCTGGGCGGCACCGGCAACCTGCGCGCGCTTTCGGTGCTGGTGGTCTTTGCGGTGGTGGCCCATGCCACGCTCAAGGGCGTTCTGGCGCCGCTGCGCACGACCCTGGCCGCCGTCACCCTGCCCCTGGGCGAGAGCGTCTCGCTGGCGGCCCTGCCCGGCGGCGCGCTGGTCTGGACCGCGGCGCTGGCCGCCGTCGCGCTGGCGTTTGCGCTGCGCTCGGGCAACCGGGTCGGCCCGCTGGTGCTTGCGGCCCTACTGGGCCTCTTGGTGCCCGCCGCATGGGTCGGCACCGGCTTCGTGCTCTACGACGATTTCGACCCGATCACGCTGGAAAGCCTGTCCTTCACCGCGCCGGCCACCGAAACCCTGTTCTGGACCGTCGCCTCGACCGCCATCGAGCCGGGCTTCGGCGTCGGGCTGTTCGGCGGTGTGCTGGCCGGGGCGCTGGTCGCCTCGCTGGTGTTCCGCAGCTTCCGCTGGCAGAGCTTTTCCAGCCCGCGCGAAACCGGCCGCTACATGGGCGGTGCCGCGCTGATGGGGCTGGGCGGCGTGCTGGCGGGCGGCTGCACCGTGGGCGCGGGCCTGGCCGGGGTGCCGACCCTGTCGCTGGCGGCATTGCTGGCGCTGGTCGCCATCGCGGCGGGGGCGCTGGTCACCCAGCTTCTGCTCAATGCTTCGCGTCCAGGCGCTTTTTCATCCGACGCAGGAACCACCAGACCACAGCCACAACCGGCAGAGTGAGCCCGGCCAGCACCATCTCCTTGCTGAACCCCAGGCCCTTGCCCAGCGGGTAGAACAGATAGCCCGCCAGCGAGACCGCGTAGTAGCTGATCGCCACCACCGACAGCCCTTCGACGGTCTCCTGCAGGCGCAGTTGCAGCTCGGCCCGGCGGTTCATCGCCTCGAGTTGCGACTGGCTCTGCGCCGAGCGCTCGACCTCGATCCGGGTGCGCAGCAGTTCCGAGGCGCGCATCGCCCGTTCCGCCATGGTGGCCAGCCGCCGCTCGGTGGATTTCACCGTCCGCATGGCCGGATCGTAGCGGCGGATCATGAATTCGTGCCAGCTTTGCCGCCCGTTGTAATGGCTCTCGCGCAGCATCTCGATGCGTTGCAGCACGATGGCCTCATAGGCCCCGGTCGCGCCGAAGCGGAACGAAGACTTCGCCGATTGCGCCTCGAGCTCGGCCGAGATCGACAGCAGCGCCTCGAGCGTGGCATCGGCGGCCTGAGTGTCATCGGTCATCCGCGTCATCAACTGGGTCAGCTTGTCGTCCAGCGCGCCCAGCACCGGGCCCAATTCGCGCGAGCGGGCGAACCCCAGCATCGACAGCGACTTGTAAAGCTCGATCTCGCTGATCCGTTGCAGGACGCGACCGATGCGGCTGGCGCCGGTGCCCTCTGCCGGGAAGACGGCAAAACGCACATGGCCCGCCGGGTCGATGCGGAAGTCGCCGGCGACGATGGCCGCCTCCTCCAGCACCTGCGTCACCGCAAGGCTTTCGGGCACGAACCAGTCTTCCAGCGCCTGTGACAGCTTTTCGGGATCGGGCTGCGCCTCGACCCGGATCAGCGCCGAGGTCACCCGCTGGCCCGGCGCCTTGGCCAGCCAGTCCTTGGGAAAGACCGCAAAATCCGCCGGATCGAAGGGCCGTTCGCCCACCCCGTCCATGAAGACCGAATAGGTCACCACCTCGGTATGGCTTTCCCATTTCAGATTGTGCTTGCCGATCTGCGCCGAGTGATGCGTCGCCCCGGGCTGGGGATGCGGCGCGCCGTAGCGGTCGAGCAGGTCGATCAGATGCGCCAGGTCCGCGGCCTTGTCGCGCGAGGCCGGGTGTTCCTCGCGCCGCACCACGAGGTAGACCGCCCGCCCCGGCGCGCTGGCGCTGGGAAAGGGCCGGGCGTGCAACTCGTTCGAGAGCTGGTAGCGCAGGGGATGATCGGTGATCTGGGTCATGGTCCTGGGGCCGTTCGGTTTTGCCGCAATCTAGCCGGATGCGCCCCGAGGTAAACAAGAAAATTCATTCCGTTTCAATGTGTTACGTGAATACTACGGCATACCGCCCGGGTTTTCGGCGTAACCCCCCGAATGCACTTGGAAAAGCCCGTGGGCGTCCTTGCGGCACTGGTGCAATCGGGCCGCAGGGGGCGCTGTCCGGCCCGCCGGGGCGGGGCCAAACGAAAGGGCGCGGAGCAATCCCGCGCCCTTCCCGGCCCTTTTCCCCGTGAGTGGTGTTCTCTCAGACCGCCGTCCGAAGCGCCCTCCCGGCGGCTGCCCCGCGGTGCGGTGGCCGGTTTCGGCGCTGCCCGGTGAGGATAGGACGCGCGGGGCCACAAGTATAGATTGCGGCGGCCTGCGCGCCTGTCACCGGCGACTTCCCGCGCGCGGGCCCATTGCGCTGGCCCTTTGCCAAACGAAAAAGCCTCCCCGGATCGCGCCGGGGAGGCTCTGTGTGTCGTGCAGGACGGGCCGGGCTCAGTCGATCAGCGGCAGGAGCTTGTTCAGGCTCTCGCGCGCGTCACCATAGAACATCCGCGTATTGTCCTTGAAGAACAGCGGGTTCTCGATGCCCGAATAGCCCGTGCCCTGGCCGCGCTTGGAGACGAAGACCTGTTTGGCCTTCCAGCACTCGAGCACCGGCATCCCGGCGATGGGGCTGTTGGGGTCTTCCTGGGCCGCCGGGTTCACGATGTCGTTCGAGCCGATCACGATGGCCACATCGGTCGAGGGGAAGTCGTCGTTGATCTCGTCCATCTCCATCACGATGTCATAGGGCACCTTGGCCTCGGCCAGGAGCACGTTCATGTGCCCGGGCAGACGGCCCGCCACCGGGTGAATGGCGAACCGCACGTTCTTGCCCTTGGCGCGCAGCTTGTTGACCAGTTCGGACACCGCGTTCTGCGCCTGGGCCACCGCCATGCCGTAGCCGGGGATGATGATCACCGAATCGGCCTCGTTCAGCGCCGTGGCCACGCCATCGGCATCGATTGCCACCTGCTCGCCTTCCACGGCCATCTGCTCGCCCGAGGGCCCGCCGAAACCGCCGAGGATGACCGAGACGAAATGCCGGTTCATCGCCTTGCACATAATGTAGGACAGGATCGCACCGGACGAGCCGACCAGCGCGCCGACCACGATCAAGAGGTCATTGCCGAGCGAGAAGCCAATCGCCGCCGCGGCCCAACCCGAGTAGGAGTTGAGCATCGAGACCACCACCGGCATGTCGGCGCCGCCGATGCCCATGATCAGGTGATAGCCGATGAAGAGCGCCGCCAGCGTCATCACAAAGAGCGGGAAGAAACCGCCCGAGCCGAAGTACCAGACCAGGCAGAGCAGCGACAGGATCGCCGCGCCGAGGTTGAGCATGTGCCCGCCCGGCAGCTTGGTGGCGACCGAGGTCATCTTGCCCGCCAGCTTGCCATAGGCCACCACCGAGCCGGTGAAGGTCACCGCGCCGATGAAGACGCCGAGGAAAAGCTCGACCCGCAGGATGTTGACCTCGACCGGGGTCTTGTGCGCCAAGAGCGCCGCAAAGCCCTCGAGCCCGACGCGCGCCTCTTCGGACATGGCCAGCACGCGGCCCAGCTCGAAATGCGCGTTGAAGCCGACGAAGACCGCGGCCAGGCCGACAAGGCTGTGCATCGCCGCCACAAGCTGGGGCATCTCGGTCATCTGCACGCGCTTGGCGACGTAGGTGCCGATGATGCCGCCCGCGGCGATCAGGATCAGCGACAGAAGCCAGAGCCCCGAGCCCGGGCCGATCAGCGTGGCAATGACCGCCAGCGCCATGCCGACAATGCCGTACCACACGGCGCGCTTGGCGCTTTCCTGGTTCGACAGGCCACCCAGCGAGAGGATGAAGAGAACAGCCGCGACGACATAGGCGGCAGTGGTGAAACCGAATTCCATTGTTTCAGCCTCTCCTTAAGATTTCTGGAACATGGCAAGCATGCGCCGGGTGACGAGGAAGCCGCCGAAGATGTTGATCCCGGCCATGAAGACCGACAGCGCCGCCAGCAGGATCACCAGCCACGAGCCCGAGCCGATCTGCATCAGCGCGCCGAGGATGATGATCGACGAGATCGCGTTGGTCACGGCCATCAGCGGGGTGTGCAGCGAATGCGCCACGCCCCAGATCACCTGGAAGCCGACGAAGACCGCCAGCACGAAGACGATGAAATGCTGCATGAAGGACGCCGGCGCCACCAGGCCCACGCCCAGCAACAGCACGGCCCCGACGGCCAGCAGGGTGACCTGCTGACGGGTCTGCGCCTTGAAGGCGGCGACCTCGGCGGCGCGTTTTTCCGCGGCGGTCAGCTCCTTGGGCTTCTCGCGCTTCTGCACCGCGATGGCCTGGACCTTCGGCGGCGGCGGCGGGAAGGTGATCTCGCCCTGGTGGGTCACGGTCGCGCCGCGGATCACGTCGTCGTCCATGTTGTGATTGACCTTGCCGTCCTTGTCGGGGGTCAGGTCAGTCAGCATGTGACGGATGTTGGTGGCGTAGAGCGTCGAGGCCTGGGTCGCCATGCGCGAGGGGAAGTCGGTATAGCCGACGATGGTCACGCCATTGTCGGTGACGATCTTCTCGTCGGGGACGGTGCCTTCGACGTTGCCGCCACGCTCGGCCGCGAGGTCGATGATGACCGAGCCGGGCTTCATCGCCTTGACCATGTCCGCCAGCCAGAGCTTGGGCGCGGGGCGGTTGGGGATCAGCGCGGTGGTGATGACGATGTCCACCTCGGGCGCGAGTTCGCGGAACTTGGCAAGCTGGGCGTTGCGGAATTCCTCGGACTGGACGCTGGCATAGCCGCCGGTGGCCGCGCCGTCCTGCTGTTCCTCCTCGAAGTCGAGATAAACGAACTGCGCACCCATCGATTCGACCTGCTCGGCCACTTCGGGGCGCACGTCGAAGGCATAGGTGATGGCACCAAGGCTGGTCGAGGTGCCGATCGCGGCCAGACCCGCGACGCCGGCACCCACCACCAGCACCTTGGCCGGGGGCACCTTGCCCGCCGCCGTCACCTGGCCGGTGAAGAAGCGGCCGAAGTTGTTGCCGGCCTCGATGACCGCGCGGTAGCCGGCGATATTGGCCATCGACGACAGCGC
>SBGD01000044.1 GCA_006226775.1 Paracoccaceae bacterium
CGGGTGCAGTGCATCAAGGTCCTGGGTGGTTCCAAGCGTAAATACGCCTCCGTCGGCGACATCATTGTCGTCTCGGTGAAGGAAGCCATCCCGCGTGGTCGCGTGAAGAAAGGTGACGTCCGCAAGGCCGTCGTCGTGCGCACCGCCAAGGAAGTCCGTCGCGAGGACGGATCCGCGATCCGCTTCGATCGCAACGCCGCCGTCATCCTCAACAACGCGGGCGAGCCCGTCGGAACCCGTATCTTCGGGCCGGTCGTGCGCGAGCTGCGTGCCAAGAACTTCATGAAAATCATCTCGCTTGCTCCGGAGGTGCTGTAATGGCTGCGAAACTCCGCAAGGGCGACAAGGTCGTCGTGCTCACCGGCAAGGACAAGGGCAAGGAGGGCACCATCACCTCCGTCGACCCGAAATCCGGCAAGGCCATCGTGGAAGGGGTGAACATCTCGATCCGCGCCACCCGCCAGTCCCAGACCTCGCAGGGCGGTCGCATCCCGAAAGCGATGCCGATCCAGCTGTCGAACCTGGCGCTGCTTGATGCCAACGGCAAGGCCACCCGCGTCGGCTTCCGCATGGAAGGCGACAAGAAGGTGCGTTTCGCCAAGACCACGGGGGACGTGATCGATGCTTGACACCGCAACCTATACCCCGCGTCTGCGGAGCCTCTACGACGACACGATCAAGGCCGCTCTGAAGGAAGAGTTCGCCTATGGCAACGAGATGCAGATCCCGCGCCTGGACAAGATCGTGCTGAACATCGGCTGTGGCCGTGCCGCGGTGAAGGACAGCAAGAAAGCCAAGTCGGCCCAGGCCGACCTGTCTGCCATTGCCGGTCAGCACGCGGTCATCACCATCGCCAAGAACTCGATCGCCGGTTTCCGCGTCCGTGAAGGCATGCCGATGGGGGCGAAAGTCACCCTGCGCGGCGCCCGCATGTACGATTTCCTCGATCGTCTGATCACCGTGGCAATGCCCCGTATCCGCGACTTCCGCGGCATTTCGGGCAAGTCGTTCGATGGCCGTGGCAACTATGCCCTGGGCATCAAGGAACACATCGTGTTCCCCGAGATCGACTTCGACAAGGTGGACGAGGCCTGGGGCCTTGACATCGTGATTGCCACAACCGCGAAAACCGATGACGAAGCCAAGGCGCTGTTGAAAGCATTCAACATGCCCTTCACCTCGTGATCGCGGGACAAGGATTGAGACATGGCTAAGAAAGCAATGATCGAACGCGAGAAGAAGCGCCAGAAGCTGGTGGCGAAATACGCCGGCAAGCGCGCCGAACTCAAGGAAATCGCAACCGACGAGGCGCTTCCGATGGAAGAGCGCTTCAAGGCGCGCCTGAAGCTGGCGAAACTGCCGCGCAACTCGTCGCCGACGCGCCTGCACAACCGCTGCCAGCTGACCGGGCGTCCGCATGCGTACTACCGCAAGCTGCGCATCAGCCGTATCGCGCTGCGTGAACTGGGCTCGAAGGGCCTGCTTCCCGGCATGGTCAAGTCGAGCTGGTAAGGGAGGGTATATAGATGAACGATCCTATCGGCGACATGCTCACCCGTATCCGCA
This sequence comes from Paracoccaceae bacterium, assembly GCA_006226775.1. GTDB lineage: Bacteria > Pseudomonadota > Alphaproteobacteria > Rhodobacterales > Rhodobacteraceae > Marinovum. The sequence continues at coordinate 1,567 of SBGD01000044.1, forward strand.
ACGCCCAGATGCGCGGCAAGTCCACCGTCCACACGCCGGCGTCGAAACTGCGCGCCTGGGTGCTCGATGTGCTGGCGGACGAGGGCTATATCCGCGGCTACGAGAAAACCACCGATGAGCGCGGTCACCCGGCCATCGAAATCAGCCTGAAGTACTACGACGGCGCCCCCGTCATCCGCGATCTCAAGCGGGTGTCGACTCCGGGCCGTCGGGTGTACCTGGGTGTGAACGAGATCCCCTCGGTCCGTCAGGGCCTGGGTGTCAGCATCGTTTCCACCTCGAAGGGCGTCATGTCGGATGCAAACGCACGCACTGCCAATGTTGGCGGCGAAGTGCTTTGCACCGTATTCTGAGGAGGGCGCGCAGATGTCTCGTATCGGCAAACAGCCCGTGACCCTGCCCGATGGCGTGTCGGCAAGCATGTCCGGCCAGACCATCGAGGTGAAGGGCCCGAAAGGCTCGCAGAGCTTCACCGCAACGGACGACGTGACGCTGACCATCGAGGACAACGTCATCACCGTCACCCCGCGCGGCAAGTCCAAGCGCGCACGCCAGCAGTGGGGCATGAGCCGCACCGTGGTGGCCAACATGGTCCATGGCGTGTCGAACTCGTTCAAGAAAGAGCTTGAAATCCAGGGCGTCGGCTACCGGGCGCAGCTTCAGGGCCGGACCCTGAGACTGAACCTCGGCATGTCGCATGACGTGGATTTCGAGGTTCCGGAAGGTATTACCGTGACCGTCCCGAAACCGACCGAGATCGTTGTCGAAGGCGACGACATCCAGCAGGTCGGCCAGGTGGCCGCGAACATCCGCCGCTGGCGCGCGCCCGAGCCCTACAAGGGCAAGGGCATCCGCTACAAGGGTGAATATATCTTCCAGAAGGAAGGCAAGAAGAAGTAAGGACGACGGCAATGGCAAACAGCAAAAGACAACTGTTCCTCAAACGCCGCCTGCGCGTCCGGAACAAGCTTCGCAAGATGAACCGCGGGCGCCTGCGCCTGTCGGTGCATCGCTCGAACAAGAACATCTCGGCCCAGCTGATCGACGACGTGCAGGGCAAGACCCTGGTTTCCGCGTCCTCGCTCGAAAAGGACCTCGGGATCGTGGGCAAGAACAACGTGGAAGCCGCGGCCAAGGTGGGCTCTGCAATCGCAGAGCGTGCCAAGGCGGCCGGTGTCGAGGAATGCTACTTCGACCGCGGGGGCTTTCTCTTTCACGGTGGTGTCAAGGCTCTGGCCGATGCCGCGCGCGAAGGTGGCCTGAAGTTCTGATATCGGTGCGCATGAATGCGCACCCTACGTAGGGTGTGCCCTCTGGGCGCACCTTAATTGCAGGCAGCGATGCCTCGATGATCCGGGGGTAGCGTCACGCGCCCACCTGGATTGGACAACCGGGCCGATGGTCCGACCAGATCAAGGAAATGCCACATGGCAGAACGTGATAACAGAGGCCGGGGCGGCCGTCGCGACCGCGAGGAATCCCCGGAATTCGCCGACCGCCTGGTCGCGATCAACCGGGTCTCCAAGACCGTCAAGGGCGGCAAGCGCTTCGGCTTTGCAGCGCTCGTCGTCGTCGGTGACCAGAAAGGCCGCGTCGGCTTCGGCAAGGGCAAGGCCAAGGAGGTCCCCGAGGCCATCCGCAAGGCCACCGAGCAGGCCAAGCGCCAGATGATCCGCGTGCCGCTGCGCGAAGGCCGCACGCTGCACCACGACATCGAGGGCCGTCACGGGGCCGGCAAGGTGGTCATGCGCACCGCCCCGCAGGGTACCGGGATCATCGCCGGTGGCCCGATGCGCGCCGTCTTCGAGATGCTGGGCGTGCAGGACGTGGTTGCCAAGTCGACCGGGTCGCAGAACCCCTACAACATGATCCGCGCCACGCTGAACGCGCTGACGCTTCAGGCCAGCCCGCGCATGGTGGCCCAGCGCCGCGGCAAGAAAGTGGCCGACATCCTGCCCAAGCGTGATGACGCGCCGGCAGAATCGTCGCAAGTCGCCGAGGAGGCATGAGCACCATGGCCAAGACCATCGTCGTGAAACAGATCGGCTCGCCGATCCGCCGCCCGCAAAGCCAGCGCCAGACGCTGGTCGGCCTGGGCCTGAACAAGATGCACAAGACCCGCGAGCTTGAGGATACCCCCTCGATACGCGGCATGATCAACAAGATCCCGCATCTGGTCGAGATCGTCGAAGAGCGCGGCTGAGCCGGCTTTTCCCCGAATGACACCGACGCCTTCCGAAGAAATTCGGAGGGCGTTTTTCGTTGTCTCCTGCTGCGGGGGCGCCGCGCCCGCCTGCGGCGTCGGGCATCGCCCGTCAAAAGGCGTTTTTCGGATATACGTTCACAAGTGACGCTACGTGCCTGTCTTCAAAACCGTTTTTCAATCTTTCTGCGTTGCAGAAACCGCATGCCCGCCTTGCCGTTCTATGCATTGTTAGCGCTCCCTTCCGGGCTTAGGTGGGTGGCACGGAGGAAATGAAACCTCAACGGGGAATACGCCCCGACGCATCAAAAGGATGACACACATGGCACATGCACTGTCGAACACCCGATCCGGCTTCAGCCTTTCGGCGATATTCACCCGGCTGGCCGATGCCTGGAAGACCGCTGGCGCCCAACGCGCCGTCTTCAACCGGACCTACAACGAGCTTCAGGCCCTGTCGGACCGCGAACTTGCCGATATCGGCATCGCCCGCGTCGAAATCGCCGACATCTCGCGGCAAGAGGCCGTGAAGGCCGCCTGAACGCCAGAGAATTCCCGGGGGTCGCAAGGATCCTCGATCACGCGGGCCGGTATCTCGGCCCGCGTTTTATTTTGCCCGACGCACACATCCCGCCGGGCCATGCAGCCACCGCAGGCCGGGCATTCGCCCTTGGCGTTGGTCGCCTGCCCGACGCGGGTGTAAAGAGCGTCAACCCGCCTCCATTCCGGACATTCCGCATGACAACCGTCCTGGTGATCCTCGTGATCCGCTTCCTGCGCAAACGCCGTGCCCTGGCGGTGACCGGCTGAGGCCGCGGCCCCATGCAAGGGTTGCAAATCGGCTATTCCGGATTGGCGTTAGCGCATGACATCCGGCGGGTATAGATGAACGCCGAACCAGACCTGAACGAAAGACCCGACATGACGCTGTTGATCTCCCTGAAGACCCGCATCGCCCGTGCGCTGCGCGCCGAGCCGGTGCCCTGCTGGACCGAATACCTGCGGCAGACCGCGCCCCGCCCCTGACCACCGGGACGGATCGCACCACCGGGAGGCGGGCCCCATGGCCCGCCTCCCGCCGTTCGAGACCCTTGCACCGCGCGACATCCCCGGCTATACGCCCCCGGTGGCCCGCTGGGGCCGCGACTCACACTCATCAGGAACGCCGTGGTCTGCCATCTCGCTTCGGGGCAGCATCCGGCAAGGAGAAGCGACATGAAACTCAATGAACTGCGCGACAACGACGGCGCGAACAAACGCAAGAAACGCGTCGGACGCGGTCCCGGCTCGGGCATGGGCAAGACCGGCGGACGCGGCATCAAGGGCCAGAAATCCCGCTCGGGCGTAGCGATCAAGGGCTTCGAGGGCGGCCAGATGCCGCTCTACCAGCGTCTGCCCAAGCGCGGCTTCAACAAGCCCAACCGCAAGGCTTTCGCCGTCATCAACCTCGGCATCATCCAGAAGTTCATCGAAGCCGGCAAGCTTGACGCCGGCCAGATCGACGAAGACACCCTGCTGGCCTCGGGCGCGATCCGCCGCAAGCTGGACGGTGTGCGGGTTCTGGCCAAGGGCGAGCTGACCTCGAAAGCCACCATTTCGGTCACCGGCGCATCGAAGTCGGCGATCGAGGCGGTCGAGAAGGCCGGCGGCTCCCTGACGGTCACCGGTTTGAACACGGGCGCGCCAGCAGCCGAATAAGCGGGTTGTGGGGGGCCGCAGGGCCGCTTACATAGCTTTCAGTTTTCCAAACGCCGCCCGCCGGAAAACGGCATTGGGCGGCGTTTTCATAGAGCGAGATTAACGAGCCATGGTATCAGCAGTAGAGCAGATGGCGGCCAATACCAGCTGGGCAGCGCTCGGCAAGGCCACGGACCTGCGCAACCGCATCCTCTTCACCCTCGGACTTCTGATCGTCTATCGCCTCGGCACCTTCATCCCGGTTCCCGGGATCGACGGCGCGGCGCTGCGCGAGTTCATGGAGCAGGCGGGGCAGGGCATCGGCGGCATGGTCTCGATGTTCACCGGTGGCGCGCTGGGCCGCATGGGGATCTTCGCTCTGGGCATCATGCCCTATATCTCGGCCTCGATCATCGTCCAGCTTCTGGCCTCCATGGTGCCGGCGCTGGAGCAGTTGAAGAAAGAGGGCGAGCAGGGTCGCAAGAAGATCAACCAGTGGACCCGCTACGGCACGGTGCTGCTGGCGCTGTTCCAGGCCTACGGCCTCGCCGTCTCGCTCGAGGCCGGTGACCTGGTGACCGATCCGGGCTGGTATTTCCGCGCCGCCACGGTGATCACCCTGGTCGGCGGCACCATGTTCCTGATGTGGCTGGGCGAGCAGATCACCGCCCGCGGCATCGGCAACGGCATCTCGCTGATCATCTTCGTCGGCATCATCGCCGAGGTGCCCGCCGCCCTGGCGCAGTTCTTCGCCTCGGGCCGCTCGGGCGCGATCAGCCCGGCGGTGATCATCGGCGTGATCCTGATGGTCGTGGTGGTCATCATGTTCGTGGTGTTCATGGAACGCGCCCTGCGCAAGATCACCATTCAATACCCGCGCCGCCAGCAGGGCATGAAGATCTCCGAAGCGCAGCAGAGCCACCTGCCGGTCAAGGTCAACCCCGCGGGCGTGATCCCGGCGATCTTCGCCTCGTCGCTCTTGCTGCTGCCGACCACGATCGCCGCCTTCTCGGGCAACCAGACCAGCCCGGTGATGTCGACGATCCTGGCCTATTTCGGCCCCGGCCAGCCGCTGTACCTGGCGTTCTTTGCGCTGATGATCGTGTTCTTCACCTATTTCTACACCTTCAACGTGTCGTTCAAACCCGATGACGTGGCCGACAACCTGAAGAACCAGAACGGTTTCGTCCCCGGCATCCGCCCGGGCAAGAAGACCGCCGAGTACCTGGAATACGTGGTCAACCGCGTGCTGGTGCTGGGCTCGGGCTATCTTGCCTTGGTCTGCCTACTGCCCGAGATCCTGCGCGGCCAGTTCGCCATTCCCTTCTACTTCGGCGGCACCTCGGTGCTGATCGTCGTCTCGGTGACCATGGACACGATCCAGCAGGTCCAGTCCCATCTGCTGGCCCACCAGTACGAAGGCCTGATCCAGAAATCGCAGCTTCGCGGCAAGGGCAAGTCGCGCAAGAAACGCAGCCCCGTCCGGAGGTAACCCCATGAACATCATTCTTCTCGGCCCTCCCGGCGCGGGCAAGGGCACCCAGGCCCGCATGCTGGTCGAAGACCGCGGCATGATCCAGCTGTCGACCGGCGACATGCTGCGCGACGCCAAGGCCAGCGGCACCGAGATGGGCAAGCGCGTGGCCGATGTCATGGCCCGCGGCGAGCTTGTCACCGACGAGATCGTCATCGGCCTGATCGAAGAGCGGCTTGAGGCCGAGGCCAACCGCGGCTTCATCTTCGACGGCTTTCCGCGCACCCTGGCCCAGGCCGATGCGCTGGACGCGCTTCTGGCCAAGCATGGCAAGTCGCTCAACGCGGTGATCGAGATGCGGGTCGACGACGAGGCGCTGGTGGCGCGGATCACCGCGCGCTCGACCTGCGGCAACTGCGGCGAGGTCTACAACGACCAGAGCAAGCCCTGGCCCGAGGACGGCAAATGCGCGGTCTGCGGCTCGACCGACCAGACCCGCCGCGCCGACGACAACGAGGACGCGCTGCGCACCCGGCTGATGGCCTATTACAAGCAGACCTCGCCGCTGATCGGCTATTACTACGCCAAGGGCAAGTTGCGCCCGGTGGACGGCATGGGCACCCCCGACGCGGTGCGCCACGAACTGGACATCCAGCTTGGCTGACACGGTAGGCCGGGCTTCAGCCCGGCGCGCCCTCGCCGGTCCGAAACCCCTCCGGCGGGTCGGCGATACCGGTTTTGAAACCGCCTTGGAAGAAATCCCTTGACAGGGGGTTGACCCTGCCCGCCAAGGCCCATAGTTACCCCTATCTCGCGTCTTGCGGGCGATTCCCGAAAGGGAAGACACCACCTCGAATTCAGCCGCGGCCCGGGTGCAGATTGCCTCGGGCTAACGTTGTGAAAAAAGGTTCTGGAGTTACGGAACCGCAACAAAAGGAAAGTGACACTTGGCACGTATCGCCGGCGTTAACATCCCGACCCACAAACGGGTCCCGATTGCCCTGACCTACATTACCGGAATTGGCCCCACCTCGGCCCATGAGATCTGCAAGGCCGTGAACATCGACGAAACCCGTCGCGTGAACGAGCTGTCGGATGCCGAAGTTCTGGCCATGCGCGAATATATCGACGCCAACCTGACCGTCGAAGGCGACCTGCGCCGCGAGACGCAGATGAACATCAAGCGCCTGATGGACCTTGGCTGCTACCGTGGCCTGCGCCATCGCCGCAACCTCCCCGTCCGCGGACAGCGGACACACACCAATGCGCGTACGCGCAAGGGCCCGGCGAAAGCAATCGCCGGCAAGAAGAAGTAAGGGAGGCCTGAGCTGATGGCACGTGATACTCGTCGCGCAACGAAGAAGAAGGTTTCCAAGAACATCGCCACCGGTGTGGCGCATGTGAACTCTTCTTTCAACAACACCAAGATCCTGATCTCGGACGTGCAGGGCAATGCGATTGCCTGGTCCTCGGCCGGCACCATGGGCTTCAAGGGCTCGCGCAAGTCGACGCCCTATGCCGCCCAGATGGCCGCCGAAGACGCCGGCAAGAAGGCAGCCGAGCACGGCATGAAGACGCTGGAAGTCGAGGTTCAGGGCCCCGGTGGCGGTCGTGAATCCGCCCTTCGCGCCCTGGCCGCCGTGGGCTTCAACATCACCTCGATCCGTGATGTGACCCCGATCGCCCACAACGGCTGCCGCCCGCCGAAGCGCCGCCGCGTCTGATCCGATTCAACACGTTTGGGGCCGGGCAACCGCACGGCCCCATTCCGTCATTTTAACCTCGGGCGCTTTCGCCTTTAGGACATGGGGCAAGAGCAGGAATGGAGGGACGCATGATCCACAAGAATTGGGCCGAGCTGATCAAGCCGACGCAGCTGGAGGTCAAGCCGGGCAATGACCCCGCGCGTCAGGCCACCGCCGTCGCCGAGCCTCTGGAACGCGGCTTCGGTCTTACCCTCGGCAACGCGCTGCGGCGCGTGCTGATGTCGTCGCTCCAGGGCGCCGCCATCACATCCGTCCAGATCGACAACGTGCTGCACGAGTTCTCCTCCGTGGCCGGTGTGCGCGAAGACGTGACAGACATCGTTCTGAACCTCAAGGGCGTGGCGCTGCGCATGGAAGTCGAAGGCCCCAAGCGGCTGTCGATCAATGCCAAGGGCCCGGGCGTCGTCACCGCCGGCGACATCTCGGACAGCGCCGGGATCGAGGTTCTCAACAAGGACCACATCATCTGCCACCTCGACGAGGGTGCGGATGTCTACATGGAGCTGACGGTCAATACCGGCAAGGGCTATGTCGCGGCCGACAAGAACAAGCCGGAAGATGCGCCTATCGGTCTGATCCCGATCGACGCGATCTATTCGCCGGTCAAGCGCGTCTCCTATGACGTGCAGCCGACCCGCGAAGGCCAGGTTCTGGACTATGACAAGCTGACGCTGAAGATCGACACCGACGGCTCGGTCACGCCCGAGGACGCGGTGGCCTATGCCGCGCGCATCCTGCAGGACCAGCTGTCGATCTTCGTCAACTTCGACGAGCCGGAGAGCGCTTCGCGTCAGGACGACGACGACGGGCTGGAATTCAACCCGCTGCTGCTCAAGAAGGTGGACGAGCTGGAGCTTTCGGTGCGTTCGGCCAACTGCCTGAAGAACGACAACATCGTCTATATCGGCGACCTGATCCAGAAGACCGAGGCCGAGATGCTGCGCACGCCGAACTTCGGCCGCAAGTCGCTGAACGAGATCAAGGAAGTGCTGTCCGGCATGGGCCTGCACCTCGGCATGGATGTCGAGGACTGGCCGCCCGACAATATCGAGGATCTGGCGAAGAAGTTCGAAGACGCGTTTTAAAGGTGCGCCCATAGGGCACACCCTACGTAGGGTGCGCATTCATTGCGCACCTTCACACCCCCGGGCCATCGCGCCCCAAGGAGAGCCGGTGACACGCATCGCCGGCCAGACAAAGCAAAAACGCCCGTAGAGGGCACCCTAAGGAGACACCACATGCGTCACGCAAGAGGATACCGCCGCCTGAACCGCACCCATGAGCACCGCAAGGCGCTCTGGTCGAACATGGCCGGCTCGCTCATCGAACATGAGCAGATCAAGACCACCCTGCCCAAGGCCAAAGAGCTCAAGCGGGTGATGGACAAGCTGATCACCCTGGGCAAGCGCGGCGATCTGCACGCCCGCCGCCAGGCCGCCGCACAGCTCAAGCAGGACAAGGACGTCGCCAAGCTGTTCGAGATTCTCGGCCCCCGCTATGCCGAGCGCCAGGGTGGGTACACCCGCGTGCTGAAGGCCGGGTTCCGCTATGGTGACATGGCGCCGATGGCGATCATCGAACTGGTCGACCGCGATGTCGACGCCAAGGGCGCCGCCGACAAGGCCCGCCTGGCCGAGGCCGAGGCCGACGACGAATAAGCGCTCCGCCCGCCGGAGACCGGAAAGCCCGCCGCATGGCGGGCTTTTCTAGTTTGGAAGGGTAGTCTTGCGGGCCTGGCGGCGCTTGTGCCGGGCATAGATCGCCCGCGCCACCACATGGGTATAGACCCAGGACGCCAGGTGGTAGATCCCCGGCAGCCGCCCGATCCGCGCCAGAAGCCGATAGCGCGGCATCTGTTCCCAGAGCACCAGGAAAGCCTCCGCGCCGACGTAGAGTTGTCCTCGGTGAACCACGTGCAACAGCCGCGCCGCCTGATCCTCGGTGACGCCCCAGGCCGCAAGATCGGTGCGGTTCAGGTCGTCGAAGGCGATCGGCAGGGCGCTGGTCTGCGAATAGTCCGCATAGGCGCGCATCTCGGACGCGCAGATCGGGCAATCGCCATTGTAGAGCGCGCGGGTTTCGGCGGTCTCGGGCATCGGTCCCCTCCGGTATGGCCTGACATGCCACATAGCCGCCGCCGCCGCGACGCCAAGCGACCGATGGCCGCAGAGCCGCAAAGCAAAGGGCCGGCCCCGCGGGACCGGCCTTGAATCTGTCAAAGCGCGGCGGTCAGGCCGCGTCGAGTTCCTTTTTCACCAGCTTCTCGATATCGCCGACCGAGTGATTGGTCAGGGTCTTGGGGATCTCGAAGACCACCTTGTCCGACACCTCCTGGTGCAATTCGCGGCGCAGATCGCCCAGCACCTGCGGCGAGGCGACGAGGATCAGCCGCTCGAAAGCGCCCTCATGCGCCTGCTGGTAGAGCTTGTCGGCCAGGTCGGCGGCAAAGCGCTCCTTGGCCAGCTCGTGCCAGTCGGTATCGTCCATCGCCGAGCGCTGGGACTGCCCGGTGTCGGGCATCCGGCCGGGCCGGTTGGCCGATTGCGCCCGGTCCGAGGGATTGTCCTGTTCGTCCTTGTCGGTGACCTCGAGATAGGGATCCTCGTGGTCGGTCAGGTTGCGCAAAAACAGCGCCTTTTCGCTGTCGGTGACCACCACCAGCGTGTCGTTCTTCATCCGCGCCATGGCCTAGCCTCCCTTGCTCTCGTCGTGCTTTTCCTCGGACTTGCGCACCCGGGTGACGCCGGGCCGGTCCTGTTCGGCACGCTTGAGCAGATCGCGGGTGCCGACCTGGCGTTCGAGATTGCCATCCGCGCGGCCTTGCTGCGATGGGGTTGCGGCGTCGTCGACGTAATCCTCGGTTTCCCGTTTGCCGTCCTGCGATCTCTTGCGGTCTGCCATGATACCCTCCTTTTCAAGGTCTTCACCGGCTCAACGCGCAACCGGGCCCTCGGGTTCCGTCGCGGGTTGAAACGCGCCGGACCGCAGGGCATATCAGACCGGACCCCCGAAACAGGACAGACAGATGCGCCTTGTTCTTGCCGTTGCCCTCGCCATGCTCGCAGTGCCCGCCCTGGCCCCCGCCCTGGCCGAGGTGCGCGTGCCGGAAAGCCGCGCCGAGATCTCGCTGAGTTTCGCGCCTCTGGTGCGCGAGGCCGCCCCGGCGGTGGTCAACATCTACGCCCGCCGCGTCGTCGAAGAGCGGCGCAGCCCCTTTGCCGACGATCCGTTCTTTCGCGAGTTCTTCCGCGATTTCGGCCAGATGCGGCCCAGGGTGCAGAATTCTCTGGGCTCCGGGGTGATCCTGTCGCCCGATGGCATCGTGGTGTCGAACTACCACGTCGTCGGCCAGGCGACCGAGATCAGCGTGGTGCTCAACGACCGGCGCGAATTCAGCGCCCGGGTGCTTCTGGCCGACGAGCAGAGCGATCTGGCGATCCTGCAGATCGAGGATGCGGGCGACATGCCGCACCTGGAGTTGCGCGACAGCGATACCGTCGAGGTGGGCGAGCTGGTGCTGGCGATCGGCAATCCCTTCGGCATCGGCCAGACGGTGTCTTCGGGGATTGTTTCGGGGCTGGCGCGCTCGGGCATGGCGACCGGCAACATGCGCGGCTATTTCATCCAGACCGATGCGCCGATCAACCCCGGCAATTCCGGCGGCGCGCTGATCGACATCCGCGGCCAGTTGATCGGCATCAATACTTCGATCCTGACCCGCTCGGGCGGCTCGAACGGCATCGGCTTTGCCATCCCGTCCTCGCTGGTGCAGCAATTCATGGAGCAGGCGCGCGCCGGGCATGCGCGGTTCCAGCGGCCCTGGGCCGGGCTGACCGGGCAGGGGGTGGATGCGGATCTCTCCGAGAGCCTCGGGCTTGACGTGCCCGGCGGCGTGGTGATCGCCGACATGCACCCGGCCAGCCCCTTCGGTGCCGCCGGGCTCGAGGTCGGCGACGTGATCCTCGAGGTCGATGGCCAGCCGGTGAATTCCGCGCCCGAGATGATCTTTCGCATGGCGGTGCGCGGCATCGGCGCCCGGGCCGAGGTGGCCTATGTGCGCGGCGGCGACGCGCTGGCGGCACAGGTCGACCTGATCGCACCGCCCGACCTGCCGCCGCGCGACGAGACCGTGCTGGGCCGGCGCGAGATCCTCGAAGGGCTGACGCTGGCGCGGATCAACCCCGCGGTGCGCGAGGAAATGGGCCTGGGCGAGGGCGCCGAGGGCGTGGTGGTGCTGGCGCCCGGCGACATCGGCGCGCGGCTGGGCCTGCGCAGCGGCGACATCGTGCTGGCGGTGGGCCGGGTCGCGGTCGAGGAACCGGCGGACGTGGCGGCGATCCTGCGCCGCGTCTCGGGCCGGGTGGCGGTGCAGGTGCAACGCGGCAACCAGCGCATCGCCCTGCGTTTCCGGGTCTGAGCGGTGGCGGACCTTTTCGATACCGGCGCCGAGGCGCGGCCCGACAGCGCACCCCGCCCCCTGGCCGACCGGCTGCGCCCCGCCGCGCTGGACGAGGTGATCGGCCAGGCGCAGGTGTTGGGCCCCGAGGCGCCGCTCGGCGTGATGCTGCGGTCGGGCGCGCTGTCGTCGCTGGTGTTCTGGGGCCCGCCCGGCGTGGGCAAGACCACCATCGCGCGGCTGCTGGCCGACGAGACCGACCTGCATTTCGTCCAGATCTCCGCCATTTTCACCGGCGTGCAGGAGTTGCGCAAGGTCTTCGAGGCCGCCCGCCACCGCCGCGCCAATGGCCAGGGCACGCTGCTTTTCGTCGACGAGATCCACCGTTTCAACAAGGCCCAGCAGGACGGCTTCCTGCCGCATATGGAGGACGGCACGATCCTTCTGGTGGGCGCGACCACCGAAAACCCCTCCTTCGAGCTGAACGCCGCCTTGCTGAGCCGCGCGCAGGTGCTGGTGCTGACCCGGCTGGAACTGGCCGACCTGGAACGCCTGGCGCAGCGGGCGGAAAAGGATCTGGGCCGCGCGCTGCCTTTGGACGGTCCGGCGCGCGAGGCGCTTCTGGAGATGGCCGACGGCGATGGCCGCGCGCTGTTGAACCTGGTCGAGCAGATCATGGCCTGGACCGTCGAGGGCAAGCTGGACACCCAGGCGCTGTCGACGCGGCTGATGCGGCGCGCGGCGCAATACGACAAGTCGGGCGACGCGCATTACAACCTGATTTCGGCGCTGCACAAATCGGTGCGCGGCTCGGACCCGGATGCGGCGCTCTACTGGTTCGCCCGGATGCTGGAGGGCGGCGAGGATCCGCGTTTCCTTGCCCGGCGCATCACCCGCATGGCGGTCGAGGACATCGGCCTGGCCGATCCCCAGGCCCAGGCGGTGTGCCTTCAGGGCTGGGAGACCTATGAGCGCCTCGGCAGCCCCGAGGGCGAGTTGGCGCTGGCCCAGGCGCTGGTCTATATCGCGCTGGCGCCGAAATCCAACGCGGTCTACGTCGGCTACAAGGCGGCCCGCAAGGAAGCCAAGCGCACCGGGTCGGAACCGCCGCCGAAGCATATCCTGAACGCCCCGACGCGGCTGATGAAGGAGCAGGGTTATGGCGACGGCTATGCCTATGACCACGATGCCGAGGACGGGTTTTCCGGCCAGAACTATTTCCCCGACGGCATGAAGCGCCCGGTGATGTACCTGCCGGTCGAGCGTGGTTTCGAGCGCGAGTTGAAGAAACGGGTCGACTATTTCGCCCGGCTGAGGGCCAAGCGCGGCACCTGACGCGGGGGGCCGATCCATCAATGGATCGGTCCTGATCTGTCGACAGATCAGGTTCCGCCCCGCGTCGAGGCGCGCTCGGCTTGACAAGCCGCGCGCCCCGCGCAACAGACGGCGCATGATGACAACCCTTCTCCATGTGGCGCTTGGCGGCGCAATCGGCGCCTCCGGGCGATATCTGACCGGCGTGGCCGCCATGCGGCTGATCGGCCCCGGCTTTCCCTGGGGCACGCTGATCGTCAACGTGGTCGGGTCCTTCGCCATGGGCCTGCTGGTGGTGACGCTGGCGCAGTACCACGCGCATCGGTTCGCGCCCCTGCTGATGACCGGCGTGCTGGGCGGGTTCACCACCTTCTCCGCCTTTTCGCTCGATACCGTGACCTTGCTGGAGCGCGGCGCGGTCAGCACCGCGGCGGTCTACCTGCTGTCGTCGGTGCTGCTGGCGGTGGGCGGCCTCATGCTGGGGATCACCGCGGCGCGGGGGTGGTTCGCATGAGCGGCGTGCAGCACCAGATCGTCGCCGAGGACGAGGGCGGCCAGCGCATCGACCGCTGGCTCAGGCGGATCTACCCGCATCTCAGCCAGGGGCGGATCGAGAAGATGTGCCGCAAGGGCGAGTTGCGCCTCGACGGCGCGCGGGTGAAAAGCGCGACCCGGGTCGAGGCGGGCCAGGAGGTGCGCATCCCGCCGATCCCGGTCGAGGCGCTGACCCAGCAGGCGCCGAAGGCGACCCAGGTGAGCCAGGCCGATGCAAAGCTGATCCGCGACTGCGTGATCTGGAAGGACGACCATATCATCGCGCTCAACAAGCCGCCGGGCCTGCCGACCCAGGGCGGCAGCAAGCAGACCCGCCATGTCGACGGGCTGGCGGAGGCGCTGAAATTCGGCTTCGAGGACAAGCCGCGGCTGGTGCACCGGCTGGACAAGGACACCTCGGGCGTGCTGCTTCTGGCGCGTACCCAGGCCATGGCGCGCGCGCTGACCGCCGCGATGCGCCACCGCGAGACCCGCAAGATCTACTGGGCGGTGGTGGCTGGGGTGCCGACGCCCTACCTGGGCGAGATCAAGTACGGGCTGGTCAAGGCCGCCGGTCACGGCCGCCAGGGCGAGGGCGAGAAGATGCAGGCCGTCCATCCGCGCGACATCGACAGCACCCCCGGCGCCAAGCGCGCCCATACGCTTTACGCCACGCTCTACCGGGTGGCCGGGCGCGCCTCCTGGGTGGCGATGGAGCCGGTCACCGGCCGCACCCACCAGCTGCGCGCCCATATGGCCGAGATCGGCCATCCGATCATCGGCGACGGCAAGTACGGCGGTTCGGGACAGGAGAACATGGGCGACGGCTGGGGCGCGAAACTGGGCGGGATCATCTCGGGCAAGCTGCACCTGCACGCCCGCATGATGCGCTTCGAGCATCCGGTGACGCGCAAGCCGGTGACCATCACCGCGCCGCTGCCCGCGCACCTGGCCGAGACCTTCGACACCTTCGGCTGGACCGAGGACCTGGCCGCCGAGGATCCCTTCGAGGCGCTGCAATGAGCCTGAAACTGGTGATCTTCGACGTCGACGGCACGCTGGTCGACAGCCAGGCCGATATCGTGTTGGCAATGACCGCCGCCTTCGAGGCGGTGGGCCAGGCGCCGCCCGCGCGCGCGCGCATCCTGTCGATCGTCGGTCTCTCGCTCGAGCAGGCGATCGCGCGGCTGGCGCCCGGGGCCACGCAAGCCACGCTTGCCACCATGGTCGCCACCTACAAGGAGGCCTACATGCACCGCCAGACCTCGGAGGCGGCGGCGCCGCTTTATCCCGGCGTGCGCGCCCTGCTGGATCGGCTGGAGGCGCGCGAGGACTGGCTGCTGGGGCTGGCCACCGGCAAGTCGCGGCGCGGGCTGAGCGCGATGCTGGCGGCCCATGGGCTCGAACGGCGCTTCGTCACCGAACAGGTGTCGGATTTCCACCCGTCGAAGCCGCATCCCGCGATGCTGCAGGCCGCGCTGTCGGAAACCGGCGTCGCGGCCGAGGGCGCGGTCATGGTGGGCGATACCAGCTACGACATGGACATGGCGCAGGCCGCCGGGGTCTATGCCATCGGCGTCAGCTGGGGCTATCACCCGCCCGAGATGCTGGGGGCCGCCGACGTGGTGATCGACCGGATGGCGGATCTGCCGGACGTGCTGAACCAGCGTTGGGGGGCCTAGGCGATGAGCGAATGGAAGGCCAGGCGCTTCTGGAAAGAGGTGCGGATCACCGACGAGGCGCCCGGCTTCGGCGTCGCCCTGGACGCGCGACCGCTGATGACGCCGGCCAAGGCGCGGCTGGTCCTGCCGACGCGGGCCTTCGCGCAGGAGGTGGCGCGCGAATGGGAGGCGGTGAAAGAGCAGATCGACCCGCGCGACATGCCCTTCACCCGCTCGGCCAATGCCGCCATCGACAAGGTGGCGGGGCAACGCGCCGAGGTGGCCGGGATCATCGCCGATTACGGCGGCACCGACCTGCTGTGCTACCGCGCCGCGGCGCCCGCGGCGCTGCGCGCTCGCCAGGACGCGGCCTGGGATCCGCTGCTCGACTGGGCGGCCGAGGCCTTTGGCGCGCGCCTGAAGGTCACCACCGGGGTGATGCACATTGCCCAGCCCGAGGTGGCCCTGGCGCCGCTGCGCGCCGCGGTGCGCGGCTTCACGCCCTTCCAGCTGACCGCGCTGCACGATCTTGTCGCGCTCTCGGGGTCGCTGGTCATCGGGCTGGCGGCGGTCCGGGCGCACCAGCCGCCCGAGACCCTGTGGCAGGTGTCGCGGATCGACGAGACCTGGCAGGAACAGCATTGGGGCGAGGACGAGGAAGCGCAGCACCAGGCCGCTCTGAAACGCGCCGCCTTTTTGCACGCCGCGCGCGTCTGGCAGCTTTCCGCCGGGTCTTGACCAAACGTCAGACACCATAATTTGCGCGCCTGCCGGGCAATTTCGGCCCGCCTAGTCTTGACCTTCGCGCGGGATTCCGCCCACACTCGGGCGCGTCGGGAGGGCAGGACCCTCCTGAACGGCGCAAACCGGCCCTTGGGCCGACGAGACCGTTTCGACCAAAACGGCTGGAAAACAGGAAGAGGTAATCATGAAAAAATCCGTATTTCTTGGCGCGATGACCGTCGCCGGTCTTGCCGCAGGCGCCGCCGCGGCAGCGACACTGGACGACGTGAAGGCACGCGGCAAGCTGAACTGCGGTGTGACGACTGGACTGGTGGGCTTTGCCGCCCCCGATGCAAACGGCAACTGGGACGGGTTCGACGTCGGCTTCTGCCGCGCCGTGGCGGCCGCGGTGCTGAACGACCCGAACGCGGTCGAATTCGTGCCGACCACCGGCAAGACCCGCTTCACCGCGCTGGCCTCGGGCGAGATCGACACCCTGGCCCGCAACACCACATGGACCTTCTCGCGCGATGTCGACCTGAAGTTCGAATTCGTCGGCGTCAACTACTATGACGGCCAGGGCTTCATCGTCCCCAAGGAACTGGGCGTGAGCTCGGCCAAGGAACTGGACGGCGCCACGGTCTGCATCCAGACCGGCACCACCACCGAGCTGAACCTGGCGGACTTCTTCCGCAAGAACAACATCAGCTACGAGCCGGTGCCGATCGAGACCAATGCCGAGGCGCAGCCGCTCTACCTGGAAGGCGCCTGCGACACCTATACCACCGATGCCTCCGGCCTTGCCGCGACCCGCGCCGCCTTCGAGAACCCGCAGGATCACGTCGTCCTGCCGGAAATCATCTCGAAAGAGCCGCTGGGCCCGCTGGTGCGCCATGGCGACAACGACTGGGGCGACATCAACCGCTGGGTGCTGAACGCGCTGATCGCGGCAGAGGAATACGGCGTCACCTCGGCCAACGTCGATGAACTGGCCTCGGGCACCGACAACCCCGAGATCAACCGTCTGCTGGGCACCGAAGGCAACCTGGGCGAGATGCTGGGCCTGGATGCCGACTGGGCCGCGCGCACCATCAAGGCGGTGGGCAACTACGGCGAGCTTTTCGAGAAGCACATCGGCGAGAACACCCCGGTGGGCCTGTCGCGCGGTCTGAACGCGCAGTGGACCGACGGTGGTCTCATGTACGCCCCGCCGTTCCGGTAAATCACACTTCCAAGGGCGCGGGTCACACCGCGCCCTTGTTGTTTCAGCATCAATCAAGTCTTCGCCACCGGCGCCAGAGCGGGCCAACCGCCAGCCGTATTCAAGAGTGGAGACGTCAGGGATCATATAACCATGTCGACCATCTCCGACCCCCCGGCGGAGTCGTTCCGGCTGTCGCAGCTGATCAACGATACCCGTTACCGATCCATCACCTTTCAATTCGTCGCCCTTGTCCTTCTGATCTTCGCCATGGCCTACCTGGGCCTGAACCTGGTCCAGAACCTCGCCGCGGCCGGGCTCAACATCTCCTTCGATTTCCTGGGAGAGCCGGCGGGCTATGACATCAACCAGACCCTGATCGACTATACCAGCCAGTCCAGCCATTGGCGCGCGACCATGGTGGGCGTGCTCAATACCATGCTGGTGGCGATCCTGGGCTGCATCATGGCCACGGTGATCGGCGTCTTCGTCGGCGTGCTGCGGCTGTCGCCGAACTGGCTGGTGCGCAAGCTGATGTCGATCTATGTCGAGATCTTCCGCAACGTGCCGGTGCTGATCTGGATCCTGATCATCATGGCGGTCTTCGTCGCCGTGCTGCCGCAGCCCCGCGATTTCCGCGGCGACGATGCCACGGCCTCGATGGTCTGGGGTGCCTTTGCCTTTACCGGGCGCGGCTTTTACGCGCCGCTGCCGCTGTTCGGGCCCGGCTCGGCCGTGGTGGTCGCGGTCTTCGTCGCCTCGCTCATCGGCATCGTCTTCTACCGCCGCCACACCACGAAGAAGCTCTATGACGAGGGCGTCCTGCTGCCGCGGACCTGGCCCTCGGTGGCGCTGTTCTTCGTGCCGGTGCTGCTGGCGTTCTTCGTCATGGGCCAGCCGATCACGCTGGAATATCCCGCGCTCAAGGGCTTCAACTTCCAGGGCGGCATCTTCATGCGCAACTCGCTGATCGCGCTGTGGTTTGCCCTGTCGATCTATACCGCCGCCTTCATCGCCGAGAACGTGCGCGCCGGCATCCTCGCCGTCAGCAAGGGCCAGACCGAGGCCGCGGCCTCGCTGGGCCTGCGCCCGAACCGGATCATGAACCTGGTGGTGCTGCCCCAGGCGCTGCGGGTGATCATCCCGCCGCTGATCTCGCAGTATCTCAACCTCACCAAGAACTCCTCGCTGGCCATCGCGGTGGGCTACATGGATCTGACCGGCACGCTGGGCGGCATCACGCTGAACCAGACCGGGCGGGCGATCGAATGCGTCCTGCTGCTGATGCTGTTCTACCTCACGATCTCGCTCGGCATCTCGGCGATCATGAACGTCTACAACAACGCCGTGAAGCTGAAGGAGCGCTGAGCCATGAGTGACATGCATGCACATTCCGTCGCTTACGTCCGCGAGACCATGCTGCCCGAGCAGGAACCGCCGTCCTCGGCGGTGGGGGTCACCGCCTGGATGCGGGAGAACCTGTTTCGCGGCTGGGCCAATTCGCTGATGACCGTGGTGGCGATCTACGTGATCTACAAGATCGTCGCCGGCTCATTGCCCTGGTTCCTGGGCGGCATCTGGTCCACCTCGTCGCTGGCCGAATGCCGCGAGATCCTGCAAGGCGCCACGGGGGGCTGTTTTTCGGTGCTGACCGAACGCTGGAACCAGTTGCTCTTCGGGTTCCAGTACCCTTCCGAGCAATACTGGCGGCTGATCCTGGCCTTCGTGCTGCTGGGTCTGGCGGCGGCGCCGGTGCTGTTCCGGCATCTGCCGCGGGGTCTTCTGGTCTTTACCGGGCTGTATCCCTTCATCGCCTTCTGGCTGATCTGGGGCGGCACGATCCTCGCGCCGCTGATGGCGCTGGCCGGCTTCGTGCTGGGCTATGTCGCGTTCAAGAAGGTCGAACACCAGAGCTTTGCCATGGGCGCGCTGGCCTTCCTGATCGCGGCGGCGCTGACCTGGTGGATCGGCGGGCTGGTCTCGGGCGCGGCGCCGGGGGTGCTGGCGCTCGAGCCTGTGCCCTCGCGCAACATGGGCGGCTTCATGCTGAACCTGATCCTCGGCACGGTCTGCGTCTCGCTGTCGCTGCCGATCGGCATCGTGCTGGCGCTGGGGCGGCAGTCGGACATGCCGATCATCAAGTGGATCTGCGTCGTCTTCATCGAGCTCATCCGCGGCGTGCCCTTGATCACGCTGCTCTTCGTGGCCAACGTGGTGCTGGCCTATTTCCTGCCGCCGGGCACCAGTTTCGACCTGATCATCCGGGTCATCATCATGATCACCGCCTTTTCCTCGGCCTATATCGCCGAGGTGATCCGCGGCGGACTGGCCGCATTGCCGCGCGGGCAATACGAGGCGGCGGATTCGCTGGGGCTGGACTATGCCCAGGCGACCCGGCTGATCATCATGCCGCAGGCGCTGAAGATCTCGATCCCCGGCATCGTCAACGTCGCGGTGGGGCTGTTCAAGGACACCACGCTGGTCTCGGTGATCTCGATGTTCGACCTGGTCGGCATGATCCGCGGGCCCATTCTGGCCTCGACCGAGTGGAACGGCGTCTACTGGGAGCTTTGGGGCTTTGCCGTGATGCTCTTTTTCATCGTCTGCTACTCGATCTCGCAATATTCACAATGGCTGGAGCGTCAGCTTCAGACCGATCACCGATAGGAAGGGGGTCCGGACATGGCCGAAGCTGCACCAACCCAGATGCATATCACCGACGAAGTCGCGATCCAGATCGAGAACATGAACAAGTGGTACGGCACCTTCCACGTGCTGCGCGACATCAACCTGACCGTCTATCGCGGCGAGCGGATCGTGATCGCCGGGCCTTCGGGCTCGGGCAAATCCACCCTGATCCGCTGCATCAACGCGCTGGAGGAACACCAGAAGGGCTCGATCACCGTCGACGGCACGATCCTGTCGTCGGATCTCAAGAACATCGACCGCATCCGCTCCGAGGTCGGCATGGTGTTCCAGCACTTCAACTTGTTTCCGCATCTGACGATCCTGGAAAACTGTACCCTCGCGCCGATCTGGGTCCGCAAGACGCCCAAGAAGGAGGCCGAGGAAACCGCCATGCACTTCCTGCGCAAGGTCAAGATCCCCGAGCAGGCCGACAAGTACCCCGGCCAGTTGTCGGGCGGCCAGCAGCAGCGGGTGGCCATCGCCCGCTCGCTCTGCATGAAGCCGCGGATCATGCTCTTTGACGAGCCGACCTCGGCGCTCGATCCCGAGATGATCAAGGAGGTGCTCGACACCATGGTGGAGCTTGCCGAGGAAGGCATGACCATGCTCTGCGTCACCCACGAGATGGGCTTTGCGCGGCAGGTGGCCAACCGGGTGATCTTCATGGATGCGGGCCAGATCGTCGAGCAGAACGAACCCGAGGAATTCTTCAACAACCCCCAGAACGAGCGCACCAAGCTCTTCCTGAGCCAGATCCTCGGGCACTGACACCGCCGCACCGCGGCAGCCGGGCGCGTCTCCTTCCGGGGCGCGCCCGTTGTCACGGACACCGCCGCGATGACTGCCCGCAAGGGCTGGAAGAGCGGCTCAGCCCACCTCGCGCGGCACGGCAAACTCCAGCACCCGCGCGCTGCCGAAACATACCGCGTCCCATTCCGCCTGCGGCACCTCGGCCACCAGCGTGGCACAGGTGGGATAGTCGAAAAACCGCGGATGCGCCGGGGCCGCGGCGACGATCCGCCCGGCGAAATCGGCGATCCCCGGGTTGTGCCCGATCATCAGCACGCAATCGCCCGACGCCCCGCGCAAAACCTCCAGCATCCGCGAGGCGCCTGCATGGTAAAGCCTGTCGGTGAATTGCGGCACCGCCTCGAACCCCAGCAGGGCGGCGGTCTCGCGGGTGCGCTGCGCATCCGAACTCAGCACCGCGTCGGGCACATGGCCCATCCGCCGCAGCCAATCGCCCATCGCGCGCGCCGACCGCCGGCCGCGGGGGTTGAGCGGGCGCGCGTGATCCTCTTGCCGGGGATCGTCCCAGCTCGATTTCGCGTGCCGCATCAGAATCAGTTTTTTGCCCATCGCGGGTGAAAGCTCCTCATGTGGAAGGCCGATTGCGCCTCTTGGCGGCCCCAGTTGCGGCTGACCGGACAGGCCCGCCGCACCGCGCAGCCCCGCCCCATGCAGTCGCGCCCGGGCCCCGTGTCGAGAAACCCCTTGCAGCGGGGCACATCATAGGCCCGCCCCGCCGCCAGCGCCGCCACCGGGCAGGCGTCGAGGCAGGGTTTGGTGACGCAAGACTCGCAAGGACAGGGCGGCGCCGCGGGCAGTTCGATCCGCCGCGGCAGCGCCAGCGCGCCGCGGAACGACACCATCAGCCCCGCCTCGTCATGCACGAGGATGCCCACCGGCGAATTCCGCACCCGCCCGGTGGCCTTGGCCCAGGCGATGAAGGGCGCATAGGGCGGCCCGTCGGAGGGAAAGACCGCGCGCCCCTCCAGCCCCTCGGCCAGCGCCCCCAGCACCCGTTTCGACCAGCGGTCCAGTGGATGCGCGGCGCCATCGCGAAACTCGGAGCTGGCGCGAAAGATCGGCCAGAAGCCGGGCTCTGCCGGGCCGAGCAGCAGCAGCGTCTCGCAGCCCTTGGGCGCGCCATCCCCCGCGCCGGGATGAAAGCCGCCCAGCACCCGCAGGTGCCGCGCCTCGGCCCGCGCCGCTATCTCCTGGTAAACGGCAGCCACAGGCTCCACCCCAGTCGCGTCGGCCGCTCGTCCTGCCAGGCCAGGCCGATGGTCATCCCCTCGTGCCCGGCCTCGGGCTGGGCGCGGTAGGTGCCGAACAGCCGGTCCCAGACCGACAGGGCAAAGCCGTAGTTGCTGTCATGCTCATGGCGATGCACCGAGTGATGCACGCGGTGCATGTCCGGCGTCACCAGCATCCGGCGCAGCGCCGCGTCCAGCCACAGCGGCATCCTCAGGTTGGCATGGTTGAACAGCGCCGTGCCGTTCAGCAGAACCTCGAAGATCACCACCGCCAGCGCCGCCGGTCCCAGCAGGTAGACCAGCGCGATCTTCAGCAGCATCGACAGCGCGATTTCCACCGGGTGAAAGCGGATCGCGGTGGTCACGTCCAGTTCGACATCGGCGTGATGCACCCGGTGCAACCGCCAGAGCACCGGCACCTTGTGCGTGACCAGGTGCTGCAACCAGATCGCGAAGTCGAAGACCAGCACTGCCAGCACGATCTCCAGCCCCGCGGGCCAGTCCAGCCGGTTGAACAGCCCCCAGCCCTGCGCCCCGGCATCAAGTGCGGCGCCCACCGCCAGGAGCGGCAGGCCCAGCGCCAGCGCGCGCAGCACCAGCACGTCGATCAGCGAGATCGCCCAGTTGGTGACCCAGCGCCGCGTCCTTGCCCGCCGGCGCATCCGGCGCGGCGCCCAGGCTTCGAGACCGGCAAAGAGGACAAACAGCCCGAGGAAAATCCCCAGCCGGATCAGACCTTCATGTTCCATGCGGATATGAATATGCCAAAATCCGCATATGACAAGTCACGTCTTGGACACTTCCCGGATCAGCGAGCCCGCGCCATGTTCGGTGAAAAGCTCCAGCAGGCAGGCATTGGGCGCGCGCCCGTCGAGGATGACAACCGCCCGCACGCCGCGCTCGATGGCGTCCAGCGCGGTTTCGGTCTTGGGGATCATGCCGCCGGCGATCACCCCGTCGCGGGTCATCTCGCGGATCTGCGCGGCGGTCAGTTCCGTCACCACCTGGCCCTCGGCGTTCTTGACGCCCGAGACATCGGTCAGCAGCAGCAGCCGGTCGGCCTTGAGCGCGCCGGCAATCGCGCCGGCGGCGGTATCGCCATTGATGTTGAAGGTCTCGCCGTTCCGCCCCGCGCCCAGCGGCGCGATCACCGGGATGGTGCCGGCGCGGAACATGTCGTGCAGCACGGCGGTGTTCATCTCCCTCGGCGTGCCGACAAAGCCCAGGTCGGGATTGGTCTGGTCACAGACCATCAGGTTGGCATCCTTGCCCGACAGGCCCACGGCCTTGCCGCCCTGGCCATTGATCGCTTGCACGATGCGCTTGTTGACGAGGCCCGAGAGCACCATCTCGACCACTTCCACCGTGGCCTTGTCGGTGACCCGCTTGCCGCCCACGAAGGTCGATTCGATGCCCAGCTTGTCGAGCATGGCATTGATCATCGGCCCGCCGCCATGGACGACCACCGGGTTGACGCCGACCTGCTGCATCAGCACGACATCGCGGGCGAATTCCTCCATCGCCTCGTCGCTGCCCATGGCGTGACCGCCCAGCTTGATGACGACGATGGCATCGGTATAGCGCTGCAGGTAGGGCAGCGCCTGTGACAGCGTGCGGGCGGTGGCGATCCAGTCGCGGTTCATGTCTTGTGTTCTCATCCTGTCGTCCCTCTTGGCGTGTGGTTATCCCAAGGCGCGGGGCGGGGCGCAAGGGATTTGGAGGGGGGGGTCGAGACCGTCGAGCCCGTCCCCGCGCGGAACAAAGGCCGAAGGCCGCCGCGCATCGCCGGGCCGCCCCCACGGCACGGCGATACCTCTGCCGCAAGCGCGTCGTTCCGAGGTTTTGCGGGTTTGGCTGACATAAAGTGCACAGAACACCCGTCGGATCGCCGCACCGCGGCCCGACGATGCGCGGCTTGCACCAGGTCCGGAAACCTCAGACCAGCGTCGCGACAATCGCCCGCAGCGTTTCGATCCCGTCGCCTTTCTCGGAAGAGGTCACCACGATCTCCGGGAAGGCCGCCGGATGCGCCGACAAGCGCCCGCGTACCTGGGCCAGCACCTTCTCGCGCTCCTCCGCCTTGACCTTGTCGGCCTTGGTCAGCACGCATTGAAAAGTCACGGCACTCTTGTCGAGCAGCGTCAGGATCTCCTCGTCCACCTTCTTGACCCCGTGGCGCGCGTCGATCAGCACGAAGGCGCGGCGCAGGGACTGGCGGCCCGAGAGGTATTGCTTGAGCAGCTTCTGCCATTTCTCCACCACCGCCAGCGGCGCATTGGCATAGCCATAGCCGGGCAGGTCGACGAGGTAGTGACTGTCGGCCAGGGTGAAGAAGTTGATCTCCTGCGTCCGTCCCGGCGTGTTCGACGCCCGGGCGATGCCCTTGCGCCCGGTCAGCGCGTTGATCAGCGAGGATTTCCCGACGTTGGAGCGGCCGGCGAAACAGACCTCGATCCGGTCGTCCGGCGGCAGGCCGGACATGGCGACCACGCCCTTGAGAAACTCCTTCTCGCCGGCAAAGAGCTTGCGCCCGGCCTCGCGGGCAAACTCGTCCGGCTCTCCGGCGATGGGAAAGGGCAATTGCATCACGCGCGTCCTATCTGGTCGCCCGCGGCGACCTCTCCGCTTTTCACGATCTCCGCGCGCACGCTGAAATCCCGGTGGCCCCAATGGTCGAGCGTGGCCAGGATCCCGGCGTCGCGCCGGCCGGTCTCGGGGTTGGCATGGGTGGCAAGGCAGCGGTCGGTGCGCTCGCGCGGGATCACCACCGCCGAGCCGATCTGCACCTCGCGGTCGATCCAGTCGAATTCCTCCCAGGGCGCCAGCCCGTCGAAGAAGATATTGCCGCGCCAGCGATGGATCGAAAGCTCGCGGCCCAGGCGCTGTTCCACCGCCCGGTGCGAGGACCGGTTGCAGAGCGTGACCGAGGGGAAATCGCTGTCGGTAAAGCCGCGCTCCGCCGCCCGGATCACCCGGGCCGAGGCGGCGCGCCCCTGCGGCATCAGGCTGCGGGTCCAGGCGATCAGCCGCGCGCCCTCGTCATCGGGCCGGAAGGTCAAGGGCGCAAGGTCCGGGTGGGTCAGCGTCACCGTGGCGGTGGCTTCGTCGAGCCGGGCCTCGATGGCCTGCAACCCCGGCGCCTTGGAAACGCGCGAGAAATTCTGGCAGGGCACCCATTGCGCCCCATCGGCCGCACTTTCCTCATGCGCCACCGCCCAGAGCCGGTCCCAGGGCAGGGTCTGGCCCCGGGTCAAAGCGACGCGAGCCACGGCCTCTCGGCCATGGCTCTTGATCGGGTAGCGCAGGATGTCGGTGATCCGGCCGGTCATTTCCCGGCCGCATCCCCGGTCTTCTTGCGCTTGATGCTCGACTTGATGTTGCCGAAGACGTTCGGCTTGTAGCCGTGCGACCGCATGATCAGGTACTGCTGGGTGAAGGTGATCGTGTTGTTGGCAATCCAGTAGACCACCAGCCCCGAGGCAAAGCTGCCCAGCATGAACATGAAGACCCAGGGCATCCAGGCAAAGATCATCTGCTGCGTCGGATCGGTCGGCGCCGGGTTCAGACGCTGCTGCAGCCACATCGAGATGCCCAGCAGAAGCGGCAGGATGCCGATGAAGATCAGCGCCATGATCGAGCCGGGCTCGGGCGCGGCCCAGGGCAGCAGGCCCCAGAGGTTGTAGAGCGACGAGGGGTCAGGCGCCGACAGGTCGCGGATCCAGCCGATCCAGGGCGCGTGGCGCAGTTCCAGCGTGACGAAGATCACCTTGTAGAGCGAGAAGAAGATCGGGATCTGCAGAAGGATCGGCAGGCAGCCCGAGGCCGGGTTGACCTTTTCCTTCTTGTAGAGCGCCATCATCTCCTGCTGCATCTTCTGGCGGTCGTCGCCGGCGCGCTCCTTGAGCTTTTCCATCTCGGGCTGAAGCTCGCGCATCTTGGCCATCGAGGAATAGGACTTGTAGGCCAGCGGAAAGAGCAGCGCCTTGATCAGGAAGGTCAGCGCGATGATCGCCCAGCCCATGTTGCCGATCAGCTGGTTGAGCCAGTGCAGCACGGCGAACATCGGCTTGGTGATGAAGAAGAACCAGCCCCAGTCGATCGAATCGAGGAAGCCCTCGACACCGGCGGTTTGGTATTCGCGGATGGTTTCCCATTCCTTGGCCCCGGCAAAGAGCTGGGTGGTGGCGGTCACCTCGGCGCCGGGCGCGACCGAGCGGGTCGGAAGCACGGTTTCGGTCTGGTAGATGTCGCGGCGGGCGTCGTACTTGGCGGCGGATTTGAACGCCTCGCCCGGGGTCGGGATCAGCGTTGTCATCCAGTAGTGATCGGTAAAGCCGATCCAGCCGTTGCCCGCGACCTGAGTCACCTCGGCCTGGGCGCCTTCGCGCGGGTCGAGGTCGAAATCGGTCATGTCGGAATAGTCGACCTCGGACAATTCGCCATCGGCCATGGCGACGACGCCCTCGTGCAGCACGAAGAAGTTCTTCAGGTCCGCAGGTTCGCCATGGCGGGCGAGGATGCCGTAGGGCGCCATGGTGACGGTGGCCTCACCGCTGTTGGTCACCTTCTGGGTGATGGTGAACATGTAGTCGCGGTCGACCGCGATCTCGCGGCGGAACACCAGGCCCTTGCCATTGTCCCAGGTCAGGGTGACGGGGCTGTCCTCGGTCAGGGTGGCGCCGGGGGTGGTCTGCCACTCGGTATTGGGGCCGGGCACCTCTTCGGCGCTCAGCCCCTGGCCCGCGGCCCAGCCGTAAAGCGCGTAATAGGCGCCGGGCTGGCCCACCGGTTTCAGCAGGCTGACGATCGGCGCGCCCTCGTCCAGGCTCTCGCGGTAGTCCTTGAGCGCCAGGGTGTCGATCCGCCCGCCAAGCGCCGAGATGCTGCCCGACAGGCGCGCGGTCTCGATCATGATGCGCGCGGCGTTCTCGGCGCTGGTCGCGGCGGCCTCTTCGGTCGCGGGCGTGGTGCCGGGGGCCGCGCCGGGGACTTCGGCCACCCCGCCGGGGGCGGGCACCGAAGGCACCGTGGACTCTTCGGTCACCGCCGGCGCGGGGTCGGTCATCTCCGTCTCGGGCGGAGGGAAGAGCACGAACCAGATCAGGATCACGACGAAGCTGAGCGCGGTTGCGATGATGAGGTTCTTGTTCTGATCGTCCATGAGGGACTGCCACCTGTCCTTGAGTATCAGCCGGGTTCAACAGTTCAGCGGCCAAAAGGTCAAGGGCAGAGTGGCATATTCGCGTCCGCTGCGTCCATTGGTGACCGCTGTTGCCCCGGCGGCGCGGGCGGAAACGCGCGGCCCGGCCCCGCAGGGCGCGGGGCGCCGCTTCAGCGCGCCGCGCAGCCCCGGATGTCGACCGCGTGGCTGCTGCCCAGCACGGTAAAGCGCAGGCCCGACCGGTCGAGCGCGAAGGGCGCGCCGGTGACATGCGCCAGTTCCGTCGTGGCGGTCAGATCGCCGCCCCGGCGCGTGCTGCGCGCCTCGGCCACCCAGAGCGAGGGATTGGCCGATTCCACCACCACGAATTCGCGCCCCCCGGCGGGCGGCATGGCGATGCGCGCCTCGAGCCGGATGCCGCCCTTGACCGGGCGCACGTCGCAGGTGACCTTGCCGACCCGCGCCTCGGAGGCCTGCAGCGGCTGATCGACCAGCGCGGCGACGATGCGCGGATCGCGCTCCCCGCCGCGGCCCAGCGTGCCGGCAAAGCTGAGCGAGGCGGGCACGCAGATGTCCTTGCAGACGCCCAGCTCCATCCGCGCCTCGAGCCGGACATCGCCGGAGGTGTTTTCGGGGCGGATCTCGAAGGGGATGACCACGTCGCCGGGATAGCCGATCGAGGTCATGCCGTTCTGGTCCATCACCTGCGGCGTCGGCCAGACCGGGCGCAGCGCGCGCACGTTGCGGCTGCCGGCCCAGTCGAAGCGCGGCGGGATGCCGGCCTCGCCGGGCGCGCGCCAATAGGTCTTCCAGCCGGGCTGAAGCGTGATCAGAAGTCCCGCCACATGGCTGCCGTCGGCCTGCCGCCAGCCGGGAAGGAATTCGGCGCGGGCAATCTCGCCCTGCGCCGAAAGCGGCGCGGCAAGACCGAAAAGACAGGCGGCAAGGGTCAGCAGAAGACGTGTCATGGGCTATCACATGCGCCAAAGCCGGTTGAAATCCAACTCACGTTGTGGCGAGCCTTGCGTCACGCCCGGCTACGGCCCATCTTTGCAGCAACAGGCAAGACCGGAGTGACCACGCAATGACCGAGGCCGAGACCACCGGACTGACCGGCCAGCTGCTGATTGCCATGCCGGGGATGATGGACCCGCGCTTCGCGCATTCCGTGGTCTATCTCTGCGCCCATTCGAACGAAGGCGCCATGGGGCTGATCATCAACAAGCCGGTGGCCGATCTCGACCTCGGCGACCTGCTGCGCCAGCTGGACCTGCCGGTGACCGACGATTTCGCGCCCGGGCGCATCCATTTCGGCGGCCCGGTGGAACAGGCGCGCGGCTTCGTGCTGCACACGCCGGATTATTCCTCGCCGGTGGCGACGCTCACGGTCGATGCCGAGATCTCGATGACCGCCACCATCGACGTGCTGGAAGAGATCGGCGTCGGGCGCGGCCCGAAGCGCAGGCTGGTGGCGCTGGGCTATGCCGGCTGGGGGCCGGGGCAGCTTGAGGCTGAACTGGGCCAGAACGGCTGGCTGACCTGCGACAGCGCGCCCGAGCTGATCTTCGGCCTGCCCGATGCCGAGAAATGGGAAGCGGCGCTGAAACGCCTCGGCGTCGATGCGCTGGCGCTGTCCTCGACCGCCGGGCACGCCTGAGCGCGGCTCAGCCGCCGGTGGCGAAGATCGCCTCGGCGTGATCGCGCAGGTAGATCCGGAGCCAGGGGGTGAACCGCGCGGGCGTCGCCGCCACCTGCGCCTCGAGATCGGCGCGCGCCACCCAGGCCACCGCCTGCACCTCCTCGGGGTTGGGGGTGACGGCAAGGGTCTCGGGCGCGCTCAGGCTGAAGATCTCCACCACCTCGTGCTCGGTCAGGCCGCCGCCCACATCGGCACGGTATTCCACCTGTTGCCGCCAGACCGGCGTGACGCCGGTGATCCCCAGTTCCTCGTCCAGCCGCCGCACCGCGCAATCCTCGGGCGCCTCGTCCCAGAGCGGATGGGTGCAGCAGGTATTGGCCCAGAGACCCGGCGTGTGGTACTTGCCCGCCGCCCGCTGCTGCAGCAGCACCTTGTCGCCGGACAGCACGAAGACCGACACCGCCTTGTGCCGCAGCCCGCGCCGGTGCACCTCGAGCTTGTCCATCGGCATCAGCCTGCCGTCGACCCAGGCGGGCACCTCGTGAGCCATGTGGTCTCTCCTGTCCGCGATTCCCTCGGCGTCCGGCCGCGCTGATCGCAGGGCCTACCCCCTGCGGGGCGCCGGGATCAAGGCCCTGTCGGTTTCGCCGCCACTCGGGAGGGCAAACTGTCGCAAGTCTCCGGCTTGACCGCGGGCCCGGCAGGCTATGTGCTGCGGCCGACATCAAGGGAGATCGCCCGATGAAGATCCTTGTTCTGACCTCCACGCTTGCCCTCGGCCTGGCGCTGCCGGCGCTGGCCGAGAGCCCCGACCCGGGGGCCAGCGGCGATGCCGCGCGCGGAAGGGAGGCCTTCGCGGCCTGCCAGACCTGCCACGTGGTCGCCACCGCCCAGGGCGAGGTGCTGGCCGGCAAGCGCGCCCGGACCGGGCCGAACCTGCATGGCGTGGCCGGGCGCGCCGCCGGTGCGCGCGACGATTTTCGCTATGGCAGGGACCTGGTCGCCGCCGGGGCGGCGGGCATGGTGTTCGACGAGGCGACCTTTGTCGCCTATGTCATGGACCCGAAAGAGAGCCTGCGCGCGGTGCTGGGCAATGACCGGGCGCGCTCGAAGATGAGCTACCGGGTGCGCGAGGCGGGGCAAGCCCGCGATCTCTATGCCTTCCTGCTGAGCCTGTCGCCGCCGGAGGATAGCGGCAGCTGACCGGGCGGAGGGTGCAGATCCGTTGCGGCGCGTGACCTGCGGCGCGCCGGATCGCGCCGTGCCTTGCCGGAAATGGCCCGCGGCCCTCGACATTTCGGGCCCATGCCGCGAGGTTGTGGCATCCGGACGATGACAGGACGGCCGCGGCCATGACCGACTTTCTTCTGACCAATGCGCGCCTCGTGCTCGAACACGAGACGGTCCCCGGCACGCTGCAGGTCCAGGGCGACCGTATCGCCGATATCTCGCCCGGGCCGACCGCGGCCGCCGGGGCGATCGATTGTGACGGCGACCTGGTGCTCCCCGGGCTGATCGAACTGCATACCGACAACCTCGAGCGCCACATCCAGCCGCGCCCGGGCGTCGACTGGCCCCATGCGGCGGCGATCCTGGCGCATGACGGCGAACTGGCCTCGACCGGCATCACCACCGTCTTCGACGCGATGCGGGTGGGCTCGGTGATCTCGACCGGCGAATCACGCTACCGCAAGTATGCCAGGGCCCTGTCGCGCGAATTGCTCGAGATCCGGGCGCTGGGCATGCTGCGCATCGGGCATTTCCTGCACCTGCGTGCCGAGGTCTGTTCCGAGACGCTGATCGAGGAGCTGGAGGAATTCACCCCTCGCGACCGGGTCGGCATCCTGTCGATCATGGATCACACGCCCGGCCAGCGGCAGTTCCGCGACCTGACGAAGTTCGAGCATTACGTGCGCTCCAAGCACGGGCTGACCGAGGCGCAGTTTGCCCGCCATGTCCGCAATCTGACCGCGACCCGGGCGCGGGTGGGCGACGCCCATGAAGCGGCGGCGGTGCACCATGCGCGCCGGCTGGGCGCGGTGCTGGCCAGCCATGACGACACCACGACGGCCCAGGTGGCCGCCAGCCGGGACCAGGGCGTCCGGGTGGCGGAATTTCCCACCACGCCCGAGGCGGCGCGGGCCTGCCAGGCGGCGGGCATCGCGGTGATGATGGGGGCGCCGAACCTGATCCGCGGCGGATCGCATTCCGGCAACGTGGCGGCGCGGGCGCTGGCCGAGGCGGACCTGCTGGACATCCTGTCCTCGGACTACGTGCCCTCGTCGCTGATGTCGGGGGCCTTCGGGCTGGCCGATCTCTGGGACGATCTGCCGCGCGCCATCCGCACGGTGACGGCGACACCGGCGGATGTGACCGGGCTGGCGGATCGCGGACGGCTGGCGCCGGGATTGCGGGCCGACCTGGTGCGGGTGCGCCGCATGCAGGGCACGCCGGTGGTGCGCGGCGTCTGGCGTCACGGACGGCGCGTGGGGTAGGGCCGCCCGATCTGTCAACAGATCGGTCCCGATCCATTGATGGATCGGCGCCCGCCCGCAGCCCGGGTGTCAGTTCGTGACCGGGGCCTCGGCGTCAAAGGCCGCGATGGCCTTGGACTTGTCCTCGTCGTCATCCTCGCGCAATTCGCGCGTGGTGACGCCGGGGATGGCGCCGAACTGATCGCTCAGCTTGACCGGGAAGAAGGTCGGCCGGATCGAGGAGAACCCCGGCAATTGCCGCAGGATCTGCGAGGTCACCTGGGCGCAATAGGCCTGCGCGACGGCGCCGTTGGCGATCACCAGCCGCAGGGCCTGTTCGGCGGTCTCGGCGGGCACCTCGATGCGCTGGATCACCACGTAATGGGTCTTGCGGGCATGGGCGCGGGCGTAGAAATCCTCGATCCGCGGGGTGATGCCATAGAGCACATCGGCGCGCTCGGGGATCGCCGGATGCTGGACCGAGCCCGCCGGATCGAAGATCACCCGTTGCGAGGCGTTGATCATCAGGCTGGTATGCGCCCCGGTCCCGTTCTCGCGGTTGATCATGGTATAGAGCGTCAGCGCCGGCGGGCCGTCATGGCGATAGGCGGCGCGCGCCACCACCTCCGGATCGTCGAAACGGGTCCGCGTCGGATCGGCACAGGCGCCCAGCAGAACAAGGCCCAGAAACGCAAAAACCAGTCTTATCATCGGTTCCGGGCCCTGTCTGATCGGTCAGCTGTTGAAGATGGCGAGAAACACCAGCACCAGGATGCAGGCGATCACCACGCGGATCGTCGCGGTGACAAAGCCGTTGAAGGTTTCTTCCTGGACCGTGGTGTCCATCTCGCCGTGCTTGTGATCAGCCATTCGTGTCGTCCTCTGAACTGTTTGGGTCGATGTAGCGGATTCCCCGGGCCCTGTCACGACCCCGGAGGTGCAATTATGTCGCCGGGGCCTCGGCGTCACGGGTGGCGTCCTCCAGCCGCTCGGCCAGCCGAAAGCCGATCCGGCGCGGGGCGGCGGTCTCGGGCCGTTTCGGCAGGGCGCGCAGGATGACGTTGAGCTGGCTGACATGCTGGACCAGCTGGGTGCGCACCCCGGCGGCGTCGGAGCCGTAGAAGGTGAGCATGTCGGGATCGAAGAACCCCATGCCCTCGATCCGCAACACCCCGGCATCCGATCCGGTAAAGCCCATCGCCACCTCGTGCTCGTTGTCGAGTTGTGTCTCGAAGTCGCGGATATAGAGCACCAGCCGTTCGTAGGCCCATTCCGCCGGGCTTTTCGTGGCGACCGGCCGCTCGTTCACGCAGTCCTGCTGCGGGCAGTCCCCCGCCGGGTCGTCGTCGATGGCCGAGACCTCGATCCGGCGCGGGATCGCGGCGGCCTCGGCGGCTTCGGCGGTGGTGGAAATGTCGGGCTGGGTCATGGCGGCTCGGGTCCCTTGGGGTGTCGGTGTCCTTGGTAGCAAATCCGGTCGCTGGCGCCGAGGGGGAACCTTCGGGGCCCGGGTCCGGCCGGCGGTGCGCCGATCCATCAATGGATCGGGACCGATCTGTTGACAGATCGGGCGCCTCAGTCCAGCCCCTTCGCCAGCCGGTCAAAGGCCGAAAGCCGTCCGATCAGCGCCGGCATCTCGTCCACCGGGATCATGTTCGGCCCGTCCGAGGGCGCGGTATCGGGGTCCTCATGCGTCTCGATGAAGAGTGCCGCGACCCCCACCGCCACCGCCGCCCGCGCCAGCACCGGCGCGAACTCGCGCTGCCCGCCCGAGGTGGTGCCCTGGCCGCCGGGCTGCTGCACCGAATGGGTGGCGTCGAAGACCACCGGATAGCCGGTCCGGGCCATCACCGGCAGGCCGCGGAAATCGCTGACCAATGTGTTATAGCCGAAGGAGGTGCCGCGGTCGCAGAGCAGGATGCGGGTATTGCCGGTCGAGGCGATCTTCTCGGCCACGTTGCCCATGTCCCAGGGCGCCAGGAACTGGCCCTTCTTGACATTGATCGCCGCCCCGGTCTCGCCCGCGGCCAGCAGGAGGTCGGTCTGGCGGCAGAGAAAGGCCGGGATCTGCAGCACGTCCACCGCCTCGGCCACCGGGGCGCATTGCCGGTCGCTGTGCACGTCGGTCAGCACCGGGCAGCCGAATTCCTCGCGGATCTTCGACAGGATCGACAGGCCCTCATCCATGCCCAGCCCGCGCCGGGTGGAGATCGACGAGCGGTTGGCCTTGTCGTAGCTCGACTTGAAGATGAAGGGCGTGCCGGTCGGCGCGCAGGCCTCGGCGATCCTCTCGGCCATCATCCGGGCGTGGTCGAGGCTTTCAAGCTGGCAGGGCCCGGAGATCAGCGCGAAGGGGCGGTCGGCGCTGACGGCGATCTTGCCGATGGTGACGGTTTTCGGATCTGTCATTGCTCTCTCAACACCTTTTCGATGCGCGCCACATCCGCCGGATTGTTCAATTCCCAGAACATGCGCCCGCGCGATTCGACCACCACGCAGCGCACCGGCACGCCGTGGACCAGGAAGCGCAATTGCTCCAGCCCTTCGAGGGTCTCCAACCGGCTGACGCCCCAGAAGGTATAGGACCGCAGCGCCTCGGGCCGGTAGGCATAGACGCCGACGTGGTGATAGACCGGGATGTCGGTCGCGGGCACCTTGCCCGGGTCGATGTAGGGCACGATCTCCTTGGAGAAATAGAGCGCGCGGTAATCTTCGCCAAAGACCGCCGTAGTGCCGCCGACGCGGCCGTTCTGGCGGTCTTCCACGAACATCGCATAGGTGGCGGCGTCGCATTGCAGCACCGGGGTGGCCATCTGCGCGCCGGGATCGGATTTCATCGCGGCGATCAGATCCTCGACGAACCACGGCGGGGTCAGCGGCGCATCGCCCTGGAAGTTGACCACCAGGTCGGCGGTGACCGCACCCGTCGCCAGCGCCTCGGCGCAGCGCGCGGTGCCGTTTTCCGCCTCGGGCGAGGTCATGATGACCGAGGCGCCGAAACCCTCTGCCGCTTCGCGGATGCGGGCATCATCAGTGACCACATGCACCTCGTCGACGCCCGAGATGGTCGAGGCCACCTCCCAGCTCATGCGGATCAGCGACTTGCGGCTGCCGTCCTTCTGGGTCAGCTCGGCCAAGGGCTTGCCGGGATAGCGCGTCGATTCGTAGCGCGCCGGGATCAGGATTACCGTTTTCATGCCACCCCCGCTCTGAGCACGTCATGGATATGCAGGATGCCCACCGGGCGGTTCTCATCATCGACCACCATCAGCGCGCCGATCTTGCGGTCGTTCAGAAGCGCCAGCGCCTGGGCGGCAAAGACATCCGCCGTCACCGTGACCGGGTTGCGGCTGGCGATCTCGCCGGCAGTCCTGTGCATCAACTGGCCGATATTGCGCCGCAGGTCGCCGTCCGAGATCACGCCGATCAGCTTGCCGCCCTCGACCACCGCGGCAATGCCGAAGCTCTTGGAGGTCATGGTCATCAGCACCTCGTCCATCGCCATGTCGGCGGGCACCAGCGGCAGCATGTCGGGGCCGTGCATCAGGTCCGCGACGCGGGACAACTGCGCGCCCAGCTTGCCACCGGGATGAAAGACCTGGAAATCCTCGGAGCGGAAACCGCGCAATTCCATCACCGCCACCGCCAGCGCGTCGCCCAGCGCCAGCGTTAGTGTCGTGGAGGTGGTGGGGGCGAGCCCCATCGGGCAGGCCTCGGGCAGTTTCGGCAGGGTCAGGCGATAGTCCGCGGCCTGCATCAGCGTGCTGGCAGGGCTGGAAGAAATGCCGATCAGCGGGATCGAGAAGCGGCGGGTGTGCAGCAGGATGTCGCGCAATTCCTGGGTCTCGCCGGAATTGGAGATCAGCAGGCAGACATCGTGCCGGGTGATCATGCCGAGATCGCCGTGGCTGGCCTCGGAGGCATGCACGAAATAGGACGGCGTGCCGGTCGAGGCCAGGGTGGCGGAGATCTTGCGCCCGATATGGCCCGATTTGCCGATGCCCGAGACGATGACCCGGCCCTCCAGCCCGGCCAGCAGCCGCGCCACCGGCTCGAAATCTTCCGGCAGCCCCTCGGAGAGCACCACCAGCGCCCGGGCCTCGGCCTGCAGGACCCGGCGTCCGCTCTCCGCCACCGCCGCTGTCGTGTCCGTGCTCATGCCTTGACCCTTGATCGCGCTGTCCTGGCCCCCCGGATACACTGTCGCCGGGGCCTGCGCCAGCCCGCGGGGGGCCGATCCATCAATGGATCGGTCCCGATCTGATGACAGATCGGCGCCCGCTCAGCGGCTCTGCCACAGCCAGGCGTCATCGTCGCGGCGGGTCCGGTCGGCCTGGCCCGCGTGCCACAGGTGCAGGCAATGGGCCATGGCCTCGACCAGTGCCAACCCGTATTCCGCCTCGCCGATCCGGCGCTTGAAGAGCGGCGGGAAACATTCGGCGGCGCTGCGCGGCCGGTCCAGGTGCGCGGCCAGCCGGGCCAGCGCGCCGTGGTGATTGTCGATCAACTGGTGCAGCCGCAGCGCCAGCCCGGTGAAGGGCAGCTTGTGACCGCCCAGCACGAGGTGATCCTCGCGCGCAAAGGGCAGGAACCGCTCGCAGCTTTCCAGCCAGTCGGCCACCGGGTCGGCCTCGGGCTCGGTGGCATAGACCCCGAGGTTCGAGGAAATCGACGGCAGGATCTGGTCGCCCGCGATCACCAGCGCGTCGTCGCGGCTCCAGAAGGTCGCATGATCCGGCGCATGGCCATTGCCCAGCCGCACGGTCCAGTGCCGCCCGCCCATCTGCACATCGTCGCCCTCCTTCAGCCGGTGAAAGCCCAGCGGCATCGGCCAGACGATATCGGCGAAGTTGAAGGGCCGGTCGGTCTGGCGCTTGGCAAGGATCGCCGGGTCCATGCCGCAGGCGCGCCAGAAATCCACGGTTTCCGCGGCGGGCACATGCTGCTCGTCCAGCGTCAGCATCCGGGCAAAGAGCCAGGCGGTGCGGGTGGCCCAGAGCGTCGCGCCATGCTCGGCCTGGAACCAACCGGCAAGGCCGACGTGATCGGGGTGATGATGGGTGACGACGACGCGCGAGACCGGCTTGCCGCCCAGCGGCCCGGCCAGCAGCCTCTCCCAGATCGCCCGGCTGCGGCGCGAGGAAAAGCCGCTGTCGATCACGGTCCAGCTGTCGCCCTCGTCCAGCGCATAGATATTGACGTGATCCAGCGCCATCGGCAGCGGCAGGCGCATCCAGAGCACGCCCTCGGCCACCTCGGTGGCCGCGCCCTCGGCGGGGGGCTCGGCAAAGGGATAGCGGATGCCGCCCGCGCCGCCGTCCATCACGAGGCCAGGTCCTCGGGGCGCAGCGCATAAAGCGCCTCGGCCCCGGCGCGGGCCTGTTGCAGCAGGCCGACATGCTCGGGCAGGAGGCTTTCGATGTAGAACCGCGCCAGCCGCCCGCGGGCGCTGTCCAGCCCCTCGGCCTCGGCGGCCTTGAGGTGGTAATGCCCGCCCAGCACCCGCGCAAACCCCATCAGGAAGGGCACCGCCCCGGCAAAGCGGGTGTTGAGATCGCCCTCTGCCACGAAGGCCTCGACCGCCTCGCGCAGGGTTTCGGCGGCCTGCCAGACCGGCTCGGCCAGGTCGGGCATGCCGGTGCGCAGGCCGCGGGCGTGGGTTTCCACCTCGTCGAGCAGGGCGAACATCGCCTCGCCGCCGTCCATCATCTTGCGCGCCACCAGGTCCATCGCCTGGATGCCGTTGGTGCCCTCGTAGATCGCCGTCACCCGGACATCGCGGCTGTACTGCGCAGCGCCGGTCTCCTCGATATAGCCCATGCCGCCATGGACCTGCACGCCAAGCTCGGAGACGCGGATGCCGGTCTCGGTGCCGAAGGCCTTGGCGATGGGGGTCAGCAAAGCGGCGCGGGCGCGCCACTGTGCATCGCCGGTGGCGGAAGCGAGATCGATGGCCTGGGCACAGGCCAGCGCGATGACCCGCGCCACGAAGGTCTCGGCGCGCATGGTGGCCAGCATCCGGCGCACATCGGCATGGTCGATGATCGTGCCGGTGCCGCCTTCGATCGGACTGCGTCCCTGTGTGCGGTCCAGCGCATAGGCCAGCGCGGCCTGGGTTGCCGCCTCGGCCTGGCCCAGCCCCTGCACGCCCACGCCGAGGCGCGCGTTGTTCATCATGGTGAACATGGCGCGCATGCCGTCATGCGCCTCGCCCACCAGCCAGCCTTTGGCGCCGTCATACTCCATGACGGCGGTGGGCGAGCCATGCAGGCCCATCTTGTGCTCGAGCGAGACCACGCGCAGGGAATTGGGCTCGCCCGGATCGCCATTGGCGTCGGGGATCAGCTTGGGCACCAGGAAAAGCGAGATGCCCTTGGTGCCGGGCTTGCCATCCGGCAGGCGGGCGAGAACCAGGTGGCAGACATTGCCGCCGAAATCGTGATCGCCCCAGGAGATGTAGATCTTCTGGCCGGTGATCGCATAGGTGCCGTCGCCCCTGTCCTCGGCCTTGGTGCGCAGGGCACCCACGTCCGATCCCGCCTGCGGCTCGGTCAGGTTCATGGTGCCGGTCCATTCGCCGGCGATCAGCTTGGGGATATAGAGCGCCTTCAAAGCGTCGGAAGCATGGTGTTCCAGTGCCTCGATCTGGCCCTGGCTCATCAGCGGGTTGAGTTGCAGCGCCAGGCAGGCGCCCGACATCATGTCGTTGACCGCGGTGGTCAGCATCATCGGCAGGCCCATGCCGCCATGTTCGGGTGCCGCGGACATGCCGATCCAGCCGCCCTCGGCAATGGCGCGGAAGGCCGCGGCAAAGCCGGGCGAGGTGCGCACGACGCCGTTTTCCAGCCGCGCGGGATGCAGGTCGCCGTCGCGCTGGCAGGGCGCCAGCTTGTCCTCGCAGAGCCTTGCGGCCTCGGACAGGACGGCCTGGGCCATGTCGGGGGTGGCTTCGGAAAAGGTCTCGGTTTCGCTTACGGGGGACAGCGGCACGACATGCTGCAGGATCAACTCGAAATCACGCAAAGGGGCCGTGTAGGGCATTTCAATGGTCTCCGGGCAAGGCTTTGCAATCTCTATCTTCCCAGCTATACGCAGAGCCGGAAGTGCGGCAACCCGAACGCGGCGTCATACCACATGGAAACCGGCAAGACAGAGCGGCTGGACCCGACGGCGCGCGGCCTGGCCCGGGCGGTCGGGATCCTGGGCGCGGGCGGGCGCGTGGCCTTTCCGACCGAGACGGTCTACGGGCTGGGCGCGGATGCGCGCAACGGCGCGGCGGTGGCCGGCATCTATGCCGCCAAGGGCCGCCCGAGCTTCAACCCGCTGATCGCCCATGTGGCCGATGTCGCGATGGCGCGGCGCTACGTGGTCTGGTCCGACCTGGCGGATCGGCTGGCGGGGGCCTTCTGGCCCGGGCCGCTGACCCTGGTCCTGCCGCTGCGCCCGGATGCGGGGATCTCGGACTTGACCACGGCGGGGCTGGACACGCTGGCGGTGCGGGTGCCGGCGCATCCGCTGGCGCAGGCGCTGTTGCGCGCCTTCGACGGGCCGCTGGCCGCACCCTCGGCCAATCCCTCGGGGCGGATCAGCCCGACCACTGCCGAACATGTGCTGGCGGGGCTCGACGGGCGGATCGAGGCGGTGCTGATGGGCGGGGCCTGCGGCGTCGGGGTGGAATCGACCATCCTCGGGCTGGGGGCGGAGCCGGTGCTGCTGCGCCCCGGCGGGCTGCCGGTCGAGGCGCTGGAGGCGATGCTGGGCGCGCCCCTTTCCACCGGCGGCTCTGCCGATGCGCCGTCCTCGCCCGGGCAACTGCTGTCGCATTACGCGCCGCGTGCCGGGCTGCGGCTGGAGGCGGAGACGGCGCGCAAGGGCGAGGTTCTGCTGGGTTTCGGGCCGGTGGCGGGCGAGATCACGCTCTCGGCCAGCGGCGATCTGCACGAGGCGGCGGCGGCGCTCTTCGGTGCGCTGCATGAGTTGGATGCCCGGGGCGCAAGCGGGATCGCCGTGGCGCCGATCCCCGAGCGCGGGCTGGGCCGGGCGATCAACGACCGGTTGCGCCGGGCGGCGGCGCCGCGCGACCGCGACGGCACGGCGGGCGCGTAAATCGCCGCCTTCCCTCTGGCGCGGGGCGGGTGCCGGGCGTAAGGCTGGGCCAAAAAGGACTGGCCCATGCGCTCTCCCGACGCCCTGACCGAGAAAACCAACGAGGACACGCCGCAGGGCCTGGTCTTCGCGATCACCGCCTATGTGCTCTGGGGCTTTCTGCCGCTTTACATGAAGGCCGTGGCGCATATGCCGCCGGTCGAGGTGGTGGCGCATCGGGTGATCTGGTCGGTGCCGGTGGCGGGCGCGGTGCTGGTGGCGCTGGGCCGGACCCGGGACCTGCGCGAGGCGCTGAAAAGCCCGCGGACGCTGGCCATGGCCTGCGTCACGGCGGCGCTGGTGTCGATCAACTGGGGCATCTACGTCTGGGCGATTGCCAACGACCGGGCGCTGGACGCGGCGCTGGGCTATTACATCAACCCGCTGTTCTCGATCTTCCTCGGCGCGGTGCTCTTGCGCGAGAGCCTCGGGCGCTTGCAGATGCTGGCCATCGCGCTGGCCGCCGCGGCGGTGCTGGTGATCGCGCTCGATGCCGAGCGGCTGCCCTGGCCGGCGGTCGGGCTGATGCTGAGCTGGGGCTTTTACGCGCTGGCCAAGAAGCAGTTGCCGGTGGGGCCGAACCAGGGCTTCCTGCTGGAAGTGCTGATCCTGCTGGCGCCGGCCATCGGCTACCTGGCCTGGCTCGGGACGGCGGGGGAGGGCCATTTCGGCGGTGCGCCGCTCGATACCTGGCTGCTGCTGGGCTGCGGCGTGGTCACCGCGGTGCCGCTGCTGTTTTACGCCAATGGCGCGAAGCTGTTGCGGCTGTCGACCATCGGCATCCTGCAATATATCGCGCCGACGATGATCTTTCTGATCGCGGTCTTCGTCTTTGACGAGCCCTTCGGGCGGGCGCGGATGATCGCCTTTCCGATGATCTGGCTGGCGCTGGTGCTTTACTCGGTCTCGATGATCCGCACCATGCGGCGGGCGCGGGGCTAGCTCATAGGCCCTTGCGGGCGCTCTTCGCTTTTGGCAGAGGCTGTGCCCATGGATGCACGCTATCAGCCCCCCGTGACGCCGCTGGACGTGGTACACGCGGATCACGAGATCCTGGTGGTCAACAAGCCTGCCGGGCTGCTCTCGGTGCCGGGCAAGGGGCCGGACCTGGCCGATTGCCTGATCGCGCGGCTGCAGGAGGCCTTTCCCACCGCGCTGCTGGTGCATCGGCTGGACCGCGATACCTCGGGGGTGATGGTCTTCGGCCTGACGCCCCATGCCCAGCGCCACCTCGGCCTGCAATTCGAGAAACGCCAGGTGAAAAAGACCTACGTGGCGCGGCTTGCCGGGCGGCTGGAGCCGCGGACCGGCACGGTCGATCTGCCGCTGGTCGTGGATTGGCCGAACCGGCCCTTGCAGAAGGTCTGTCACCAGACCGGACGGGCGGCGCAGACCGATTGGCGGGTGGTCTCCCATGGCGCGGGCGAGACCCGGGTGCGCTTCATGCCGAAGACCGGGCGTTCGCACCAGTTGCGGGTCCATGCGCTGGCGCTGGGGCATGTGATCCTGGGCGATCCGCTTTATGCCGAGGGACCGGCGCGGGATTTCGAGCGGCTGATGCTGCATTCCGAGGAGTTGCGGTTGCGCCATCCCGATGGCGGGGCGGGGATGAAGTTCCGGGTCAAGGCGCCGTTCTGAGCGGGAACGTCGGGCAGGAGGGGGCCAGCCCCCTCGGCCTTCGGCCTCACCCCCGGAGTTTGTCCGGCAAGATGAAGCACGAAAGACCGATTGGGCGCGGCGGTTTATTGCAGCCTTTCCGCCTCGAGCCAGACGCCGCCTTCGGGGCGCAGGGTGATGATCATCACCGGCGCGGGGTCGCGGCCGGGGACCGGGCGGAAGCGGAAGCGTGACAGCAGCGTGGCGAGGATGATCACCGCTTCCTGGATGGCGAA
The DNA here is from genome assembly GCA_006226775.1 of Paracoccaceae bacterium. Lineage (GTDB taxonomy): Bacteria > Pseudomonadota > Alphaproteobacteria > Rhodobacterales > Rhodobacteraceae > Marinovum. Next base: position 42,554 of record SBGD01000044.1, read on the forward strand.
ACTGGCGCCGATGCAGATGCGCGGCCCGTCGCCGAAAGGCAGGTAGGCATAGCGCGGCACCGCCTTGCGGTCGGCGAACCGCTCGGGGCGGAAGGCGTCGGGCGCGTCCCAGAGCAGGCGGTTGCGGTGCAGCGCGTAGATCGGGATCATCACCGTGTCGCCGGCGCGGATCTCGCGCCCGCACAGGGTGTCGGCCTTTTGCGCGGTGCGCGAGATGATGCCCGCGGGCGGGTAGAGCCGCAGCGCCTCGTCGACGATCTGGCGGATGTAGGGCAGCTGCGCCACGTCCTCGCCGGTGGCGGCGCGGCCCTGCAGCACCGCCTGCGCCTCGGCCCGGGCGCGGTCCTGCACCGCCGGGTCGAAGGCGCAGAGATAGAGCGACCAGCTCAGGCTGAGCGCGGTGGTCTCGTGGCCCGCGACGATGAAGGTCAGCAGGTTGTCGCGCAGCTCGGCCACCGACATCTTGCGCCGGGTTTCCGGGTCCTCGCCCGCCATCAAGAGGTCGAGCAGGTCCGGCACGCCCCCGGGGCTGCGCCCGGCGCGGGCGTCGATGGCCCGGTCGGCGACGGATTTCATCTGCCGCAGCGCCTTGCCGGAGATCAGCCGCCTCGGGCGCGGCACCCAGTCGGGCATGCCCAGCATGTCGAAGAGCGAGACCTTGCCGGCGGCGGCGATATAGTCGTCGATGGCGCGGTGCACGCCCTGGCGGTCGAAGACGCTGTCGCCGGAAAAGGTCACGTCCGAGATCACGTCGAAGGTGGTGGTGACCATCTCGTCATAGAGGTTCACCGCCCTCGGCCCCGCCGCGGCAATCCGGTCGCAGGCGCGCGCCGCCGCAGCGCTCATGATCGGGGCGAGGTTCATCACGTTGCGGTGCGAAAACACCGGCGCCGCGGTGCGCCTTTGCCAGCGCCAATGCGCGCCCTCGGCAATGAACAGCGATTCGCCGATGGCGGGACGCAGCAGGTTCTTGGTGACCAGCGATTTCGGGTAGTCGTCCAGCCGTTCCAGCAGCATGGCCCGGATCGCGTCCGGGTCCATCACCATGTGCCAGCGCACCCCGGTCCGGCCCGAGACCATGGGCTGGGTGGTGGCGATTTTCGGCAGGATACTCAACAGGTTGCGCCGCGCAGCCCCGAGGCTGGCCAGAAGCCCCAGGGGCCTTGTGCCAAGCGGGACATGCACGGGCAGGGGCGGGGGCGGGCCGGTGTCGGGCATGGGGGAGGGATCCTTTTGCCTCAGCATATAGGCCGCGCGGGCCGCGGTGCAATTGCGCCGCCGCGACCGCTGGGCTAGGTAGGAACGGTTTTGTAGGTCCAACCAGGGAATTCCGCTTCATGCGCGCGCTCATTGCCATTCTTGCCCTCGTGACACTCGTTTCCTGTGGCGACGGCCGCGATCTCGACGAGCCGCCCGCGCCCTTGGGCGATTTCAAGCTCGGCCATTCGATCGTGATCGCGCCGAACCTGGTCAAGGGCCCGCTGTCGCGCGAGGCCAGCAAGGAACAATGGGTCGCGGCGATGGACAAGGCGCTGGAGGACCGGTTCCGCCGCTATGACGGCGAGGACAAGAAGCTCTATCACTTCGGCGTCTCGGTCGAGGGCTATGTGCTGGCGCAGGTCGGCGTGCCGCTGGTGCTGCAGCCGAAATCGGTGCTGATCTTCCGGGTCACGGTCTGGGACGATGCCAAGGGCATCAAGCTGAACGAGGAACCGCACGAGATCACCGTGCTCGAGGCGATGTCGGCCAATACCGTGGCCGGGTCGGGCCTGACCCAGACCGCCGAGGAGCAGATGCAGAACCTGGTGATCAAGGGCGCCAAGCAGCTCGAGGTCTGGCTGGGCGTGCAGCAGAAGCGTCACGACTGGTTCACCCCCGATGCGCGGGTCGAGAAAGCCGAAGACGGCAAGCGCAAGAATACCGCGGCGCGTCCGGCCAACTGACGCTTGATTTTCCGGGTCAAAGCCAATATCTGGCCCGCGACGTAGCAACGGGCCAAGTCCGGCCCCCAAACCACGAGGCGCCAGAAGACATGGCAAAGGAAAAGTTCGCGCGTAACAAACCGCATTGCAACATCGGCACCATCGGCCATGTTGACCACGGCAAGACGACGCTGACCGCGGCGA
>SBGD01000020.1 GCA_006226775.1 Paracoccaceae bacterium
CGGAAGGCTTCACCAACCTCGAGGAAGTCGCCTATGTCGAGCAGGACGAGCTTCTGGTGATCGACGGCGTCGACTCCGACACCGCCAACGAATTGCAGACCCGTGCCCGCGAACACCTGGAAGAACAGGCCCGAAAGGCGCTGGAGGCGGCGCGCGAACTGGGTGCCGAGGACAGCCTTATTGACTTTGACGGTCTGACACCCCAAATGATCGAGGTCCTCGCCAAGGACGGCATCAAGACGCTCGAGGATTTTGCCACCTGCGCCGATTGGGAACTGGCCGGCGGCTGGACCACGGTGAACGGCGAGCGGGTCAAGGACGACGGCCTTCTCGAACCCTTCGACATGTCGCTGGACGAAGCCCAGGCGCTGGTGATGACAGCGCGCATCGAATTGGGCTGGGTCGACCCCGCCGACCTTGAGCCGGACGAGGACGAAGACGCCGGCGACGACGCCGATGCCGAAGCAACCGCGGAGGTCCGGGGCTGATCCCCGGGGAACCCGGCATGACGCGCGGCGGCACGGCAAGGGACGAGGGGGCAAAGGGCCCCGAGCGGAAATGCATCGCCACCGGCGAGGTGCTGCCGAAGGCGGCCATGATCCGCTTTGTCGTCGGCCCCGAGGGCCAGGCGGTGCCGGATATCCTGGGCAAGCTGCCCGGGCGCGGCATCTGGGTCTCGGCCAACCGCGCGGCGCTGGACAAGGCGGTGACGAAGAAGCTCTTCGCCCGCTCGGCCAAGCAGCCGGTCACGGTGCCCGAGGGCCTTGTGGCGGAAGTGGAACGACAGATCGCGCGCCGGGTGGTCGACCTTATCTCGCTGGCGCGCAAGTCGGGCAAGGCCGTGGCGGGCTATGAACGGGTCAAGGACTGGTTGCAGAAGGAAGAGGCCCGGGTGCTGATCCAGGCCAGCGACGGGTCCGAACGCGGCAAGTCGAAGCTGAGCACGCCATACGGCGGTTCGTTCATCGGCTGGCTGACCGCGGATGAGTTAGGATTGGCTTTTGGCCGACAAACTGTGATACATGGCGCGCTCGCGTCTGGTGGACTCACGGAACGTGTAGTAGAGGAAGCCGCAAGATTGCGAAATCTCCGCGTGCAAGACGACGGCGGCAGCGGTCGCCGGAAAGGAAAATAGAGCTTTGAGCGATAATGACGGCAAAAAGACCCTTGGTTTGCGTGGACCTCGTTCGGGGAATGTGAAGCAGAGCTTCAGCCATGGCCGGACCAAGAACGTCGTGGTGGAAACCAAGCGCAAACGCGTTGTCGTGCCCAAGCCAGGCGCGGCCAACAAGCCCCTGAACGCTGGACCCGGTGTCGGCGGTGGTGCGGCCAAGCGTCCTGCCGGGATCACCGATGCCGAGATGGAGCGTCGCCTGAAGGCCGTCCAGGCCGCCAAGGCGCGCGAGGTCGAAGAGGCCGCCGCCCGCGAGGCCGAGGAAAAGGCCCGCGCCGAAGATCGTGAGCGCCGCCGCGCCGAGATGGAGGCCAAGGAGCGCGAACAGCGCGAGGCCGAGGAAAAAGCCAAGGCCAAGGCCGAGGAAGAGACCCGCAAGCGCGAGGCCGAGGAAGCCGCCGCCAAGGCGGCAGCGGCCAAGGCCGCGGCCCCCGACGCCGCCCCCGCGCTCGATGGCGACCAGCCGCGCAGCAGCAAGCAGGCGCCCGCCGTCAAGAAGCCGGAGCGCGACCAGGACCGTCAGAACAAGGGCAAGGGGGCCCGCGACGGCGGTGGCCGCCGCTCGGGCAAGCTGACCGTGAACCAGGCGCTGACCGGCGGCGAAGGTGGCCGCCAGCGGTCGATGGCCGCGATGAAGCGCAAGCAGGAGCGTGCCCGCCAGAAGGCGATGGGCGGCCCGGTCGAGCGCGAGAAGGTTGTCCGCGAGGTCAAGCTGCCGGAAACCATCGTGGTTTCGGAACTGGCCAACCGCATGGCCGAGCGTGTCGCCGACGTGGTGAAATCGCTCATGAACATGGGCATGATGGTCACCCAGAACCAATCGGTCGATGCCGATACCGCCGAACTCATCATCGAGGAATTCGGCCACAAGGTGCTGCGCGTCTCGGACGCCGATGTCGAGGACGTCATCAAGGAGGTCGAGGACAGGCCCGAAGACCTCAAGCCGCGTCCGCCGGTCATCACCATCATGGGCCATGTCGACCACGGCAAGACCTCGCTGCTCGACGCCATCCGCGACGCCAAGGTCGTGGCGGGCGAGGCCGGCGGGATCACCCAGCATATCGGCGCCTACCAGGTGACCACCGATTCGGGCTCCGTGCTGTCGTTCCTCGACACGCCGGGCCACGCCGCCTTTACCTCGATGCGTTCGCGCGGGGCCCAGGTGACGGATATCGTGGTGCTGGTGGTGGCCGCCGATGACGCGGTGATGCCGCAGACCATCGAGGCGATCCACCATGCCAAGGCCGCCGGCGTGCCGATGATCGTGGCGATCAACAAGTGCGACAAGCCCTCGGCCAACCCCGACAAGGTGCGCACCGACCTGCTTCAGCACGAGGTCATCGTCGAGAAGCTCTCGGGTGACGTGCAGGACATCGAGGTGTCGGCCATCACCGGCAAGGGTCTGCCCGAGCTGCTCGAAGCCATCGCGCTTCAGGCCGAGATCCTCGAGCTCAAGGCCAACCCGGATCGCGCCGCGCAAGGTGCGGTGATCGAGGCCCAGCTTGACGTGGGCCGCGGCCCGGTCGCCACCGTCCTGGTCCAGAACGGCACGCTGAAGAAGGGCGACATCTTCGTCGTCGGCGAGCAATGGGGCAAGGTCCGCGCGCTGGTCTCCGACACCGGCGAACGGGTCGACGAGGCCGGGCCGTCGGTGCCGGTCGAGGTGCTGGGTCTCAATGGCACGCCCGAGGCGGGCGACGTGCTGAACGTCGTCGCCACCGAGGCGCAGGCCCGCGAGATCGCCGAGTACCGCGAACAGGCGGCCAAGGACAAACGCGCCGCTGCCGGGGCCGCGACCACGCTCGATCAGCTTCTGGCCAAGGCCAAGGAAGACGAGAACGTCGCCGAACTGCCGATCCTGGTGAAGGCCGATGTGCAGGGCTCTGCCGAGGCGATCGTCCAGGCGATGGAGAAGATCGGCAACGACGAGGTCCGGGTGCGCGTGCTGCACTATGGCGTCGGCGCGATCACCGATTCCGATGTCGGCCTGGCGGAAGCCTCCGGCGCGCCGATCCTGGGCTTCAACGTCCGGGCCAATGCCTCGGCGCGCAATTCCGCCAGCCAGAAGAACGTGGAACTGCGCTACTACAGCATCATCTACGACCTGGTGGATGACGTGAAGGCGGCGGCGAGCGGTCTGCTCTCGGCGGAGGTGCGCGAGACCTTCATCGGCTATGCCCAGATCAAGGAGGTCTTCAAGGTCTCCAACGTCGGCAAGGTCGCGGGTTGCCTGGTCACCGAAGGGGTGGCGCGCCGCTCGGCCGGTGTGCGCCTGCTGCGCGACGGCGTGGTGATCCACGAAGGCACGCTGAAGACGCTGAAACGCTTCAAGGACGAGGTTGCTGAAGTGCAATCCGGCCAGGAATGCGGCATGGCCTTCGAGAACTACGACGACGTGCGCCCCGGCGATGTCATCGAGATCTTCGAGCGCCAGGAAGTCGAGCGTACGCTGGACTGATTTCAGGCGACATGAGACGAAGGAAAGGGGACAGAGCGATCTGTCCCCTTTTTCATGTGCTGCCCTCTGCGCAGGTTACAGCCAGTCGCGCAGGATCGGGATCAGCGGAATGTCGGCGGGCGGCATCGGGTAGTCGCGCAGCCGCTCGGGCCGCACCCATTTCAGCACCTGGCCCTCATGCGGCTGCGGAATGCCCTGCCACTTGCGGCAGACGAACAGCGGCATGAGCAGGTGAAAACTCTCGTAGGCATGGCTGGCGAAGGTCAGCGGCGCGAGGCAGGAGGCCCAGGTGTCGATGCCCAGTTCTTCGTGCAATTCGCGGATCAGCGCGTGCTCCGGGCTCTCGCCCGGTTCGACCTTGCCGCCGGGAAACTCCCAGAGCCCGGCCATCGCCTTGCCCTCGGGCCGTTGCGCGAGGAGGACGCGGCCCTCGGGGTCGATCAGGGCGACGGCGGAGACGAGGATCACTTTGGTCATATGGCAGCGCTCGTGGTGCGGGCGGGAGCGAGGGGCCAGCCCCTCGCGCTCCCCGGAGTTTGGGGGCAAGATGAAGATCAGGACCGGTAATCGGCGTTGATATCGATGTAGCCGTGGGTCAGGTCGCAGGTCCAGACGCGCCTGGCGCCCTGGCCGATGCCGAGGTCCACCGCGATCCGGATGTGCGCGCCCTTCATGTGCGCGGCGGCGTCGGCCTCCTTGTAGTCGGGATGCACCCAGCCCTTTTCCGCCACCAGCGTATCGCCGAAACGGATGGTGATCAGGTCGCGGTCGGCCTGCGCGCCGCTCTTGCCGATGGCCATGACGACGCGGCCCCAGTTGGGATCCTCGCCGGCGATGGCGGTCTTGACCAGCGGGGAATTGGCGATCGCCATGGCATGGGTATGGGCCTCGGCATCGCTGGCGGCACCGGTCACGTCGATCTCGACGAACTTGGTGGCGCCCTCGCCGTCGCGCACCACCTGGTGTGCCAGATCCATCATCACCTCGAAGAGCGCCTCGCGGAACGCCGCCTGCCCGGCGACATCGACGCCCGAGGCGCCGGTGGCGGCCAGCAGCAGCGTGTCGGAGGTCGAGGTATCGCTGTCGACGGTGATGCAGTTGAAGGTCAGCTCGGTGATCTCCGACAGCAGGACCTGCATCTCGGGCTGGGCGATCCTGGCATCGGTGAAGATATAGACCAGCATCGTCGCCATGTCGGGCGCGATCATCCCCGAGCCCTTGGCGATCCCGGCGATCCTGACCGGCTTGCCGCCGATCTCGATCGTCCGGCCGGCGCCCTTGGGATAGGTGTCGGTGGTCATGATGGCGCGCGCCGCCGCGGCGATGCCGGTGGCGTCCTGGGCGGCCACCAGCCTGTCCAGCACCGCGATGATGCGCTCATGCGGCAAGGGTTCGCCGATCACGCCGGTCGAGGAGGTGAAGACCCGCGCCTGCGGCAGCCCCGCGGCGCGGGCCACGGCCGCGGTGATCGCCTCGACCGAGGCGACGCCGTGCCGCCCGGTGAAGGCGTTGGAATTGCCGGCATTGACCAGGATCGCCGCACCCTCGGCGCCCGCCCCGCCCAGCTTGGCCTGGCAGTCCAGCACCGGTGCCGAGCGGGTGGAAGAGCGGGTGAAGACCCCGGCGACCGAGGTGCCGGGGGCGAGCAGCGCCAGCATGACGTCCTTGCGCCCGGCATAGCGCACGCCGGCCTCGGTCGCGGCAAAGGTGACGCCGTCGATGACCGGCAGGTCGGGGAAGGCCGCGGGGGCGAGCGGGGAGACGGGCAGGGATTTGGCCATGGCTTATTTTCCGACGAGATCGAGGTTTTTCAGCACCGAGGGGTCGATCTCCTCGACCGAGGTTCGGGTGATCTCGGCGGCGTCGGTCAGATCCTTCAGGGTGGCCTCCAGCGCCTCGGACTTGAGGTCGTTTTCAAGCTCCTCGCGGACCGCGTCCAGCGGCGGCGCCTCGGCCACGCGGGTTTCGTTCAGCTTGATGACATGCCAGCCGAACTGCGTCTGCACCGGGTCCGAGATGTCGCCGACGCCCATCTGCCTGACCGCGGCCTCGAAGTCGGGAACCATCATGCCCGCGCCGAACCAGCCAAGCTCGCCGCCATTGGGCCCGGAGGGGCCGGTGGAATGCGCCTTGGCCAGCTCGGCGAAATCCTCGCCCTCGCGGGCGCGCCGGGCGATGTCCTTGGCCTCTTCCTCGGTCTCGACGAGGATATGCGAGGCATTGAACTCGACGCCGCGATCCTCGCCTTCATAGGTCTCGGCATAGGCCGCGGTGAGCGCCGCTTCGCTGACCGCCGCATCCATCACCGTCTGGGCCTGTTCGGCCGCGCGCAGGCTGCGCTCTTCGTTCTGCAGCGCGATGGTCACCCGTTCGCTGAGGTCGTCGGGACCGGCCTGCACCAGCACGGTCTGCTGGATGATCTGGTCCATGATCCCTTCCCAGAGCACGTCATCGGGCAATTGCTTGAGCTGCTCGGGCAGGGCGGCGCGGATCATGATCATCTGGCCAAGGGTCACTTCGGTGCCGTTGATGGTGGCCACCACCATGTCGGCGCCGGGCTGTCCATGCTGTTCGGCAAAGGCGGGAACGGCAAGAACGGCCGCGACCGCGGTTGCTTTCAGGCATTTCAACATCATGTGTTCCTTCAATCGGTGCCGCGTCAGTGGGCGGCGTTGACACTGCTTGGGGCGCCGCTTACATCGCTTCTGTCCAGCCGGACGCCCGTTTCCCCCGAAGGCATATGGGTTGCAGCCATGACGGGCAAGCCGCGGACACGCAGATGTGCGCATAATTCGACGGAGAGACAATGCTGGGCTTTGGAACACTCGCCAAAAAGGTGTTCGGTACACCGAACGACCGCAAGATCAAGGCGACCCGCCCGCTGGTCGAGAAGATCAACGCGCTGGAGCCCGAGTTCGAGACGCTCTCTGACGAGGGGCTGAAGCAGAAGACCGAGGACCTGGCGAGGCGCGCCGTGGGCGGCGAGGCGCTGGACGACCTGCTGCCCGAGGCCTTTGCCAATTGCCGCGAGGCCGCCAAGCGCGCGCTGGGCCTGCGCGCCTTCGACGTGCAGCTGATGGGCGGCATCTTCCTGCACCAGGGCAATATCGCCGAGATGAAGACCGGCGAGGGCAAGACCCTGGTCGCCACCTTCCCGGCCTATCTCAACGCGCTGACCGGCAAGGGCGTGCATATCGTCACCGTCAACGACTATCTCGCCAAGCGCGACGCGGAATGGATGTCCAAGGTCTATGGCGCGCTGGGGCTGACCACCGGGGTGGTCTATCCCTTCCAGACCGATGCCGAGAAACACGCCGCCTACAATTGCGACATCACCTATGCCACCAACAACGAGCTGGGCTTCGACTATCTGCGCGACAACATGAAGTCCGAGCTCAAGGACATGTACCAGCGCCCCCACAACTTCGCCATCGTCGACGAGGTGGACAGCATCCTGATCGACGAGGCGCGCACGCCGCTGATCATCTCGGGCCCCGCCGAGGACCGCAGCGACATGTACCGGACCATCGACAAGCTGATCCCGCTGCTGCAGGACGATCACTTCACGATGGACGAAAAGACCCGCAACGTCACCTTCACCGACGAGGGCAACGAATTCCTCGAAAACCAGCTGCGCGCCCATGCGCTGCTGACCGAGGGCCAGTCGCTTTACGACCCCGAAAGCACCACCGTGGTGCACCACGTCAACCAGGGGCTGCGGGCGCACAAGCTCTTTACCAAGGACAAGGATTATATCGTCCGCGACAACGAGGTGGTGCTGATCGACGAGTTCACCGGGCGGATGATGCCCGGGCGGCGCCTGTCGGACGGGCTGCACCAGGCGATCGAGGCCAAGGAAGGCTGTGACATCAAGCCCGAGAACGTCACCCTGGCCAGCGTGACCTTCCAGAACTATTTCCGGCTGTATGACAAGCTGGCCGGCATGACCGGCACCGCGGTCACCGAGGCCGAGGAATTTGCCGAGATCTACGGGCTGGGCGTGGTGGAAGTGCCCACCAACCGCCCGATCGAGCGGATGGACGACGATGACAAGGTGTTCCGCACCGCGCAGGAGAAATACCAGGCGATCATCGAACAGATCAAGGAGGCCCACGAGAAAGGCCAGCCGGTGCTTGTCGGCACCACCTCGATCGAGAAGTCGGAAATGCTCAGCCAGGCGCTGACCGAGGCGGGGCTCAAGCACAACGTGCTGAACGCGCGCCAGCACGAGCAGGAGGCGCAGATCGTCGCCGACGCGGGCAAGCTGGGTGCGGTGACCATCGCCACCAACATGGCCGGCCGCGGCACCGACATCAAGCTGGGCGGCAACGTCGAGTTCAAAGTCATGGAGGCCATTGCCGCCGAACCCGATGCCGACCCCGAGGAGATCCGCAAGCGGATCGAGGAGGGGCATGCCGCCGACGAGGAGGCGGTGAAAAAAGCAGGCGGTCTGTTCGTTCTGGCCACCGAGCGCCACGAGAGCCGCCGCATCGACAACCAGCTGCGCGGCCGGTCCGGTCGCCAGGGCGACCCCGGCCGGTCGTCCTTCTTCCTGTCGCTCGACGATGACCTGATGCGGATCTTCGGCTCTGAGCGGCTGGACAAGGTGCTCAACACCCTGGGCATGAAGGAAGGCGAGGCGATCGAGCACCCTTGGGTCAACAAGTCGCTGGAACGCGCCCAGGCCAAGGTGGAAGGGCGCAACTTCGACATCCGCAAGCAGTTGCTGAAGTTCGACGACGTGATGAACGATCAGCGCAAGGTGATCTTCAGCCAGCGCCGCGAGATCATGGAAGCCGAGGACCTGTCGGAAATCGTCCAGGACATGCGCCACGAGGTGATCGAGGAACTGGTCGACCAGTACCTGCCGCCGAAATCCTATGCCGATCAATGGGACACCGAGGGCCTGCAGGGCGCGGTGATCCAGTTTCTCGGCATGGACGTGCCGATCCGCGACTGGGCGGATGAGGAAGGCGTCGACCAGGACAAGATGCGCGAGCGGCTGGAAGACGAAAGCGACAAGTACATGGCCCAGAAGGCCGCCGCCTTCGGCCCGGACACCATGCGCAACATCGAAAAGCAGGTGCTCTTGCAGACCATCGACGCCAAGTGGCGCGAACACCTTCTGACGCTGGAACACCTGCGCTCGGTCGTGGCCTTCCGCGGCTATGCCCAGCGCGACC
>SBGD01000080.1 GCA_006226775.1 Paracoccaceae bacterium
GGCATGGCCGACCTGGGCGAACTTGTGCTCGACAGCCGCCCCGACCTGCTCTGGCCGAATTTCACCCCGCGGGTGCCCGAACGGGTGCAGGACCACGACGGCGACATGTTCGACGCGATCCGCAGCAAGGACATGCTGCTGCATCACCCGTACGAGACCTTCGACATGGTGGTGCGCTTCCTGCAACAGGCGGCGCGCGACCCCGACGTGGTGGCGATCAAGCAGACGCTCTACCGGACCTCGAAGAAATCGCCCATCGTCGAGGCGCTCTGCGAGGCGGCGGAGGATGGCAAATCCGTCACCGCGCTGGTCGAGTTGAAGGCGCGCTTCGACGAGGCCGCCAATATCCGCCAGTCGCGCCGGCTGGAGCGCGCGGGCGCCCATGTGGTCTATGGCTTTCTGGAATGGAAGACCCATGCCAAGATCTCGACCGTGGTGCGGCGCGAAGGGCGCGACCTGGTGACCTATACCCATTACGGCACCGGCAATTACCACCCGATAACGGCGCGGATCTACACCGACCTCAGCTTTTTCACCTGCGACACCGATCTGGGCCTCGATGCCACCAAGGTGTTCAACTACGTCTCGGGCTATGCACGTCCCCTGGACCTCAAGAACCTCTCGATCAGCCCGCATGACATGAAGGACGACCTGCTGGCGATGATCGCGGCAGAGGCAGAACACGCCCGCGCCGGGCGGCCGGCCGAGATCTGGGCCAAGATGAACTCGCTGATCGAGCCCGACGTGATCGACGCGCTTTATGCCGCCAGCGGCGACGGGGTGAAGATCAGCCTGGTGATTCGCGGCATCTGCGGCTTGCGTCCGGGGATACGCGGGCTGAGCGAGAATATCCGGGTGAAATCCATCGTCGGGCGGTTCCTGGAACATTCGCGCATCGTCTGTTTCGGCAATGGCGGCGGGCTGCCCTCGGAAAAGGCGCGGGTGTTCTTCAGTTCCGCCGACTGGATGGGGCGCAACCTCAACCGCCGGATCGAGGCGATGGTCGAGGCGAAGAACCCCACCGTGAAGGCCCAGATCACCGAGCAGATCATGGCCGCCAACCTGGCCGACGTGGCGCAAAGCTGGGTGATGGGGCCGGACGGCAAATTCCACCGCGCAGCGCTCGAGGACGGGGTCTTTGCCTTCAACTGCCACCGGTTCTTCATGGAAAACCCCTCGCTCTCGGGGCGGGGATCCGCCGGTGCCTCGGATGTGCCGCAACTGACCCATGCCGCCGATTGAGGGGCCGCGGGCCGGGGCTACCGCAAGCCGCTGATTTTCCGTCGGTTTTCCGCCTTTCTGCGCCCAACCGGACGACAGGGGCAAATTCGCGGGAACAATTCCGCGCGCCGGGGGTTTCTACCTCAGACGCAAAACGGAGGTTGAAACCATGCTTGGTTGGGCACTTACATTTCTCGTTGTGGCGCTGATCGCGGGCGTTCTGGGCTTTGGCGGCATCGCCGTCGCCTCGGCAGAGATCGCCAAGATCATCTTCTTTGTCTTCCTCGTGCTGTTCGTCATCGCGATGGTCATGCGCGCGGTCCGCGGCCGCCCCCCGGTCTGACCGGCCCCCCGTCTGACCGGGACGGGACAAACCCGAAAGAACACTGTAACCACTTGATTGCCACGGCCCATGCACACACGTATGCGCCGTGGCATTGCAACGGAGAGACCCTCATGGCGACCAAAGAAGAACTCGAAGCGCAGCTCGAAATCGCGCGCAAGGACATCCAGACGCTGGCCACCATGGCCGGCGGCACGGTGCGGGAGCAACTGCACGGCGGCATGGAGCAGGCCCAGGGCAAGGTCGGTGAATTGTCCGAGGAAGCCCGCGCCGTCTATGACAGCGCCCGGGCGGAAGGCGCAAGGCTGCGCCGGGTGACCGAGGAACACATCCGCGAGAACCCCTTCGGTACCATGGGCATCGCATTTGTCATCGGCATGGTCGTTGCAGGGCTGCTGGGGCGGAAATGAACGGGGTCCGGATGCTGGCCCGCCTGGGGCTGGTGGCGGCGTTGAAGTCCAAAGCGGAAAACACCGCCCATCGCCTGGCCATTGCCGCGGCGGTGGGCGGTTTCGCGGTGCTGCTCTTGCTGGTGGCGCTGAGCTTTCTGGCATTCGCCGGCTTTCTCGCGCTCGAGCCCGGGGTCGGGCCGGTATGGGCCGCGCTGATCACCGCGCTGGTGGTGCTGGTGCTGGCGGTGGTCGTGCTCTGGATCGGGATTCCGGAAACCCGGCCCGGCTTTCTCAAGGGCCGGCGCAGGCCCCGGCCGGTGGCGCCCGCGGGCTCTTCGGGCTCGGCCATTGCCATGGCCACTGCCTTTGCCACCGGGTTTCTGACCGGCCACGCCCGCGGAAAGGACCGGACAGGGCGTTGACCCCCGGGCGCTCGGCGGTCCATATGGGCCGCGACATGGCCGGGGATGAGCATGGACGGGACTAACGACAGCGGGATCCGCGATCACGGCCCCTTCGGCCGCGCGCTGTTCGACGATCCGAGCGCGCGCAAGCTGTCGCGCGTCGGCGTGGTCGACATCGGATCGAACTCGGTCCGGCTGGTGGTGTTCGACGGCGCGGCGCGCTCTCCGGCCTATTTCTACAACGAGAAGATCATGTGCGGGCTGGGCGCCGGGATGACCGTCACCGGCCGGCTGAACCCGCAGGGGCGGCAAAGGGCGCTGGCCGCGCTCAAGCGGTTCCAGTACCTCGCCCGCGGCATGGACCTGCCGCCGCTGACCGCGGTCGCCACCGCGGCGGTGCGCGATGCCGAGGACGGGCCGGATTTCTGCCACCGGGTGCTGCGCGACTGCGGCTTGCCGATCCACGTGATCGACGGCGAGGAAGAGGCCCGGCTCTCGGCCCAGGGCGTGCTCTTGGGCTGGCCCGGGGCCTACGGGCTGATCTGCGACATCGGCGGGTCGTCGATGGAACTGGCCGAGATCAACCAGGGCAAGGTCGGCAAATGCGTGACCTCGCCGCTGGGGCCGCTGAAGCTGAAGGATGTCGCGGGCGGCGCCAAGGGCCGCAAGGCGCGGATCAAGCAGGTGGTCGAGGACCTGCAGGCGCGGATGGGCCCGCAGTCCAACCGGCTGTTCCTTGTCGGCGGCTCCTGGCGGGCGGTCGCGCGGATCGACATGGAGCGGCGCGGCTATCCGCTGCATGTGCTGCACGAATACCGCATGAGCACCAAATCGGTGCGCGAAACCGCGCGGTTCATCGCCGCCAGCGACCCCGAGGAGTTGCGCAGCCGCTGCGGCCTCTCGGCGGCGCGCATGGCGCTGGTGCCCTATGCGATCGAGGTGCTCAAGCGGCTGGTGCAGGTGTTCCGGCCCAAGGATATCGCCATTTCCAGCTACGGCATCCGCGAGGGCCTGCTCTACGAGCAGATGCCGCAGCGCCTGCGCGACCGCGATCCGCTGATCGAGGCGTGCCTCTTTGCCGAGGCCAAGGATGCCCGGCTGCCGGGGTTCGGGCGCGATCTCTACGACTTCATCCTGCCACTGTTTCGCGGCGCCAACCCGGCGCGGCTGCGGCTGGTCCAGGCGGCCTGCCTGCTGCATGACGTCAGCTGGCGGGCGCATCCCGACTATCGCGCCGAGACCTGTTTCGACAATGCCACCCGCGCCAACCTGGGCGGGCTGAAGCATTCCGAGCGGGTGTTCCTGGGCCTGGCGCTGCTCCACCGCTATCGCAACAAGCGCAGCGGCACCCGCTTCGAGACCATGATCGGGTTGGTGGACGCGCGGCAGGTGCGCGAGGCCGAGATCCTCGGCAAGGCGATGCGCTTCGGCGCGATGCTCTGGATGTCCGAGGGCAAACATATCGGCGAGCTGGACTGGCGCCCGAAGAAGAAGGTGCTGAGCCTGCGCCTGACCGAAGGCGCCTGGCCGCTTTACGGCGAGGTGGCCGAGGCGCGGCTGATGTCGCTGGCGGCCTCGCTCGAGGGGACGGTGGACGTCAAGCTGGCGTAGCTTCTACATGTTGAGTGCTTCCGCACGCTTTATTTCCGCATGTGGCGCGGTGATGCGTTACTTCGTGGTTCGGCGCTTGTCTCGATGGCGGGAGCGAGGGGCCAGCCCCTCCCGCTCCCCGGAGTTTAGGGGCAAGATGAAGGATCAGAGTTCGTTGAGGCGTTTCAGCGCGTCGTTCAGCTTGGTCTCTTCCTCTTCGCGCGCGGCGAGGTTGGCGCGGGTTTCCTCGACCACCTCTTCCGGCGCGCTTTCGGCGAATTTCGGGTTCTTGAGCCGGCCCCGCAACCCGCCGAGTTCCTTGGCGAGCTTGCCCAAAGATTTCTCCAGCCGGGCCTTTTCCGCGTCGACGTCGATGATATCGGCCAGCGGCAGCCCGAGCGTGGCGCCGGTCACCGGCAGCGTGGCGGTGCCTTTCGGGAAGGCGTCGACCTCGGTCAGGCTGTCGATGCGGGCGAGGCGCTTGATCAGCGTCTCGTTGCGGTCCCAGGCGGCGCGCGCGGCGGCGTCCATTTGCGTCACCAGCATCGGCACATGCAGGCCTGCCGGGACGTGCATCTGGGCGCGGACCGAGCGGGTGGTTTCGATTACCTCGATCACCCAGTTCATTTCGCGGTCTGCCTGCGGATCGGCAAGTCCGCTGTCGTAGGTCGGCCAATCGGCGTGGACGAGCATCTTTTGCCGGTCGGCCAATGTGCCCCAGAGCTCTTCGGTGATGAAGGGCATGATCGGGTGCAGCAGGATCAGGCATTGGTCGATGACCCAGCCCATGACCTTTTGCGTCTCGGCCTTCGTGGCGTCGTCGCCGTCGAGCAGGAGCGGTTTGGAGAACTCCACGTACCAGTCGCAGACCTTGCCCCATGTGAAGGCATAGAGCGCCTGTGCCGCGTCGTTGAAACGGAAATCGGCGAGTGCCGCATCGACGGTTTCGCGGACGCGGGCGGTTTCGCCGATGATCCACTTGTTGACCGGGTAGGTGGCGGTGGGGATGGTGCCATCGGAGCCTGTCGCACCGTTCATCTCGGCGAAGCGGGCGGCGTTCCAGAGCTTGGTGCCGAAGTTGCGGTAGCCGGCGATCCTTTGCATGTCGAGTTTCAGCACGCCGCCGAGCGAGGCCATGGCCGCATTGGTGAAGCGCAGCGCATCGGCGCCGTATTCCTCGACGATTTCCAACGGGTCGATGACGTTGCCGGTGCTCTTGGACATCTTCTTGCCCTTGGCGTCGCGGACGAGGCCATGCAGGTAGACCGTGTCGAAGGGGATCTGACCCACCACCGCCAGTTGCATCATCATCATCCGGGCGACCCAGAAGAAGATGATGTCCTGCCCGGTGATCAGGGTCGAGGTCGGGAAGTATCTCCGCATCGCTTGCGTGTCCTCGGGCCAGCCGAGCGTGCCGATCGGCCAGAGGCCGGAGGAGAACCAGGTGTCGAGCACGTCGGGGTCGCGGAACACCGGGATCGCCTGCGGGCGGCGGCGCTGGTCGACGCCGGTGGTGTCGGTCATGTTCTCGAAATAGCCGGCCAGCATGTCGGCGGCGGCGGACTCGTCTTCCACCATGAGGAACTCGGCGTCGTCGCCGAAGGTGGCGTGCATCTGCTCCAGCGCCTCTTCCTCGGTCGCTGCGCAGAACGAGCGCCATTCGTCGCCCATGCCCGGCGTGTGCCAGACCGGGATCTGGTGGCCCCACCAGAGCTGGCGCGAGATGCACCAGGGCTCGATGTTCTCGAGCCAGTTGTAATAGGTCTTCTCGCCGCTCTCGGGGATGATTTTCACCGTGCCGTCGCGCACGGCGTCGAGCGCGGGGCCGACGATCTTGGCGGTGTCGACGAACCACTGGTCGGTCAGCATCGGCTCGATCACCACCTTGGAGCGGTCGCCGAAGGGCTGCATGATGGGCTTGTGTTCGACGTAGGGGATGAGGGTGGGGGTGTCGTTGGCGTTGGCGTCGTCCTCGGGCTCGACCCGGGGATCTTCTGCGGCTGCCGTGGCGCTTGTGTCTTGAGGTCCTCGGGTCGAGCCCGAGGATGACGGGTCGGCGGGGACCATTACCGCCAGACCTTCGTCGGTGATCTGCTGCACCACGCGCTTGCGCGCCTCGAAGCGGTCCAGCCCGCGCAGATCGTCGGGCACCAGGTTGATGGCGTCGGCCTCGGCCTCGGTCAGGGTGCGTTCGCCGGTGGCGACCTGCACCGCGATCCGCGCGGCCTCTTCGTAAGGCGCGCCGTCATCGCGCATGGTGCCGCGCGTGTCCATCAGGCGGTACATCGGGATGCCGCCGCGCTTGGCCACCTGGTAGTCGTTGAAATCATGCGCGCCGGTGATCTTGACCGCGCCGGAGCCGAAGTCGGGGTCCGGGTACTCGTCGGTGATGATCGGGATCAGGCGCCGGTGTTCGTTGGGGCCGACGGGGATCTCGCAGAGCTTGCCGACGATGGGGGCGTATCGGTCGTCGGACGGATGTACCGCGACCGCGCCGTCGCCGAGCATGGTCTCGGGGCGGGTGGTGGCGATGGCGATGTAGTCGCGGGTCTCGGTGAAGAGGACGTTGCCGTCCTCGTCCTTCTCCACGTATTCATAGGTCTCGCCGCCGGCCAGCGGGTACTTGAAGTGCCACATCTGGCCCGGGGTCTCGATGTTCTCGACCTCGAGGTCGGAAATCGCGGTTTCGAAATGCGGGTCCCAGTTGACCAGCCGCTTGCCGCGGTAGATCAGCCCCTTGTTGTACATCTCGACGAAGACCTTGATGACGGCGTCGTGGAAATTGCCCTCTTCGCCCTCGGGCGCATTCGGCGCGCCCGACATAGTGAAGGCCGCGCGGTCCCAGTCGCAGGAGGCGCCGAGGCGCTTCAATTGCTCGAAGATCGAGTTGCCGGAGGTCTTCTTCCACTTCCAGATCTCGGCGGTGAACTCGTCGCGGTCCCAGTCGCGGCGGGGCGGTTTGCCCTCTTCGGCCAGCTTGCGCTCCACCACCATCTGGGTGGCGATGCCGGCGTGATCGGTGCCGGGCTGCCAGAGCGTGTCATAGCCCTGCATCCGCTTCCAGCGGATCAGGATGTCCTGCAACGTGTTGTTGAAGGCATGGCCCATGTGCAGCACGCCGGTCACGTTGGGCGGCGGGATCATGATGCAATAGCTCGAGGCGCCGTCGCGCGCATTGGCCCCCGCGCGGAAGGCGCCGATCTGTTCCCAGGCGGCGTAGATCCGCTGTTCCGAGGATTTTGCGTCGAATGTCTTGTCGAGTGCCATTTGGGTGCGTCCCGCTTGCCGTCTTCGCTCCGCCTCGGTCTAGCGAATGTGGCGGGCAAGGGAAAGCGGCTATGGGCTTCGGGCTTGATCCCCGGCGATGCGCGCGGCACATTCGGGCCATGGCAAAGGTGGCGGGATCAGGTCCGGTGCCGCTCTGGCGGCTGTTCCTGCGGATGGGCGGGGGGTTCGCGGTGGCATTTGCCGTCGCGCTGGTGGTGCTGACGCTGATTGCCGACTGGCAGCTGGGGCTTGCGCAGAGGTTCGAGGTCGAGGGCCGCGAGACGGTGGCGACCGTGCGCGACAAGTACATCACCGAAAGCACGGACAGCGATGGCGACCGGACGGTGAGCTATTACCTCGTGCTCGACTTCGTGACCGACCGCGGCGAGCAGGTCGGCGTCGACCGGTCGGTGGACCGCGCGGCCTTCACCCGGGCGGCGCCGGGCGACACGATGCCGATCTGGTATCTCGAGACCGAGCCGAACCGGACCGAGTTGCGGCGGGGCGAGACCTTGACCGGCTCGCGGGTGGCGCAGTGGATCGGGCTGCTCTTTGGCCTGCTCACCCTGGGCTGTTTCTGGCATTCCGGGCGCAAGGCCGTGGCGGCAGTGCGGGCCCGGCGCCATGGGGCGCGTGAGGTGGCGCAGGTGACCGGGATCAAGGAGACCGGGGTCAAGGTGAACAACAAGTCGCGCTACCGGCTGACCTGGCGCGAGGCCAGCGGGCGCGAGGGCGAGAGCCTGATGTACCCGCGCGAGGAGATCGACGGCTATCGGGCGGGCTCGGAGATCGCGGTGTACCAGGGGATCAAGCAGGCCTGGTGGGTCGGGGATGTGGGCGAGCGGGCGGACGGGTGATCGGAAAGGTCGGGTAATGGTCTTGCGCGAACTTCGGCGCTTGGCACCCGCGCGGAATCAAGGGCGTAGCCCGCCGCGCATCGCCGGGCCGCCCCCACGGCGCGGCGATCTGGCTGATGTCAGCGCAAAGCTGCGGGCTATTTCGGATTGGCCGCCATAAAGCACTGTAGCGCAGAGAGTGGTTCGCCGCACCGCGGCCCGCCGATGCGCGGCTCCGTGACAAGCCGGGCCGAACGACCGCTTCAGCCCGAAGGCGCGCTCACAGCAGACCCGGCGCCTCCTCCACCTCTTCGCGCACCCGCTCGATCTGGCCCTGATCGCGGCGCCCGGCCCGCGCGGCAGTCACCAGCGCGCGAAAGATCGCCCGCTGACGGCGCGCATAGAACAGGTGTTCGGGATGCCATTGCACCCCCAGCGCAAAGGGGTCGGCGACCCGCTCCACCGCCTGGATCATGCCGCCCTGGTCATGCGCCGCGACGCGCAGACCCTCGCCCAGCGCGTCCACCGCCTGGGAATGCAGCGCGTTGACCTTCATCGGCGCCATCCCCGACAGCCCGGCCAGCCGCGTCTCGTCACAGATCCGCACCGTCTTGCGCGGCAGGATGGTCCAGACGTGTTTCGACGCGGTATAGACGCCGTAGGCATCCTGATGCAGCGTCCCTCCCAGCGCCACGTTCAGCATCTGCGAGCCACGGCAGATGCCCAGCACCGGCTTGTGCCGCTCGAAGGCCTCGCAGACCAGCCGCCGCTCCAGCGCGTCGCGCGCCGGATCGAGCCGGGCCGAGGTGACCAGCTTGCCGCCGTAGAGATCGGGCGAGATGTCGTCGCCGCCGCCGATGATGATGCCGTCCACCCGGTCGATATGGGCGTCGCGCCCGGCGACCCAGCGTGTCGCGCGCCCGCCCGCCAGCCAGACGTTCAGCGCCACCAGCGGAAACACCCGCCAGCCCGAGCGGCGCGAGGTGGTGACTCCGATCAGCGGGCGGCTCATGCGACGGGCTCCTCGGCCAGGCCAGCGCCCAGCAGGATGTCGCCCGCGCGCTGCGCCCAGGTATGGCGCGACAGGGTGAGCGGGCCATGGGCCGCCTGCCAGACCCGCGCCAGCACCCGCATCAGCCGCGGATCGCTGGCCACCTGCTCGACCAGCACCCAGCGGCGCCATTCCTGGGCCAGCGACCAGCCCGGCTCGTCGATGCGGCAATCGGGCAGGCGGAAATGGAAGGTCGGGCGCCGCGCCGTCGAGGCCAGCAGCGCCGGCGGCAGGCGCTCGGGCGCGAGATGGGCAAAGAGCGGCAGCATGTCCAGCCCGCGGTTGCGCGTCGCATTATGCCCGACGTAAAGCGCGATCAGCTGGCCGAGGTCCGCCGCCGGGTCCAGCGACAGCAGCGCCCGCACGAAGCCGGTGGGATAGGGCGTGGTGAAGGGCAGGATGCGCCGGGTCTCGTCGATCGGATGGGCGGCGCGCAGCCAGTCCTCGATCAGCGCAAAGGCAGTCAGCGGGCCGCGGATGTCGGCGACCTCCTCCGAGACGGTCTGGATATTGAAATGGATGCCGAAGCCGAAGAACACCCCGGCGCTGCTGCCCAGCGCCCCCGCCCGGCGCAGCGGCGCGATCAGGTCGCCGAGGCGGCGCATCCCGTCGCGGGTGAGCGGCGGGCTGACGATTTCCACCGGAATGACCTCGCGCCCGAGGGTGAGCGCGGCATCGCGCAGAGCGCTTTTCTCGGACTTGCGGATGAAGATGTCGAGGTAGATCTCCAGGTCGCCGATCTCGCTGTCTTTCAGCGTCCAGAACGGCCCGTCGCCCTGCTCCAGCCGCCCGCCCAGCGTATCGCGCGCCACCCTTGCAACACGCACCTCCGGCAGACCGCCGATCTCGATCTCGACGCCCACAAGGCGCGGAGCGCCGCTGGCGGTGTCCGGTCGCGGCAGGGGGGCAATGTCGGGCCGGCTCTCAGTCATCCCCGCAACCCTAGAGCTTGGGCGGCAAAAGGAAACACTGCGCGGTGCAGGAAAGCCGGGATTCGGGGCGGGGTCTCAGCCCAGCCCGGCCTCTGCGGCAATATCCTTGCGCGACTTGCGGGCGCGTTCGGTGGCGCTCTTGAGCTGGCCGCAGGCGGCCATGATATCCTCGCCCCGCGGCGTGCGAATGGGCGAGGCATAGCCCGCCTTGTGGACGATATCGGCGAATTTCTCGATCCGCGCCCAGTCGGAACGCTCATAGGGCGAGCCGGGCCATTCGTTGAACGGAATGAGGTTGATCTTGGCCGGAATGCCCTGGATCAGCTTGACCAGGCGGCGGGCATCGGCATCGGAATCGTTCACCCCCTTGAGCATCACGTATTCAAAGGTGATCCGCTCGGAATTGGCCACCCGCGGATAGTCGCGCAAGGCCCCCAGCAGCGTTTCGATGTTCCAGCGCTTGTTGATCGGCACCAGCCTGTCGCGCACCTCGTCGGTGGTGGCGTGGAAGCTGACGGCGAGCAGACAGCCGATCTCCTCGGCGGTGCGCGCAATCTCGGGCACGACACCGGAGGTCGACAGCGTGATGCGGCGGCGCGACAATTGAATCCCCTCGGGGTCCATGGCGATCTTCATCGCGTCGCGCACGTTCTCGAAATTATGGAGCGGCTCGCCCATACCCATCAGCACGATGTTGGACAGAAGCCGCGTCTCGTTCTTCGGCGCGCCCTGCTCGGGCCATTCGCCCAGGTCGTCGCGCGCCAGCATGACCTGGCCGATGATCTCGCCGGCGGTCAGGTTGCGCACCAGCTTCTGGGTGCCGGTGTGGCAGAAGGAACAGGTCAGCGTGCAGCCCACCTGCGAGGAAATGCACAGCGTGCCGCGGTCGGTCTCGGGGATATAGACCACCTCGACCTCATGCCCGCCGGCGATCCGCACCAGGTACTTGCGGGTGCCATCGGCGCTGACGGTCTTGGTCACCACCTCGGGCAACTCGATGCTGAAATGCGCCTCCAGCTCGGCGCGATAGGCCTTGGCGAGGTTGGTCATCGCGGCGAAATCGCGCACGCCCCATTGGTAGATCCATTGCCAGATTTGCCCGGTGCGCATCTTCGCCTGCTTTTCCGGCGTGCCGATCTCCAGCAGCGCCTCGCGCAGCCCCTCCCGGGTCAGGCCGACAAGATTGCGCTTGCCGGTCTCGGGCAGATTGCGGGGAAGGGTCAGGACGTCCTGGGTGATCGGCGCGGTCATCGGCGGGCTCTCATGGCTGGGAAGTGGTTCACATATAGGATCGAGGCACCGGAATCAAAAGGATTCCCGTGCAACCGGCCCCTTCATCCCTGCCCTGTGGCCCCTTCCCCCGCGAGGAAGGCCCGCAGGGCTTGACGAGCGCTCAGCCTGCGCAGCGCTTCTCGGCATCCTCGATCATGGCGGTGAACCCCAGCAGCGAGAAGGTATCCTTGGTGATCGTGCCGCGCGCCGAGCGGGCGGTCAGCACCGCATCGGTGCCGCGTTTCATCGCGGTGATGATCTTGGCATCGTCCGAGGGCGAGGCCGCCCAGGCCCATTCCCCCTCGGTAAACAGCTCGAACCCGGTGCCGCCGATGTCGATATTGACCGTCGAGCCCGAGGCAAAGGGATAGCCGCCGGTAAAGGTGATCTGCGGCGTGTTCACACCGGCCTCGGGCCGGAAGAAGGCAAACAGCAGGATATCGCCCCGGCGCACCGCCACGACCCGACCGTCACGGGTGTTCACGGTTTCCTTCGGCCGCGTCACCGCCCAGCATTCCTTGGGATCGCTTTCGGTAAACACGCTCCAGTCGGTCTGCGCCGCAACCCGATTGGTGCTTTCCTGTTGTGCCGCAACGCCGGATGCGGCCGCCAGCGCAATCACTGCGGCCATGCTGCGCGCAAAAGCAAAATTCATATGTCCAGCCTCCAAGCTGTCCTGAGCCTCAAATCCGTCCCTGGCAGCGATCGCGGCCTTTATTGCAGGTCGATTTCCACGCGGCCATTTCTTTCTCGACAAAAGCATAATAGCGTCAAAGGTGCGACGGGCGAAAGGCCCGTTGGCAGAAATTCGCCAATAGTTGAACGGTGTTTGATGACCTCCAATCCTCATGCGAAAGCGGTGCCCCTGGTCGAGGTCCGGCGCGGCGAGATGCTCGAAAGCCTGCATTGCGGCCATGCGGTGATCTGCGACCCCGAGGGCGGCATCGTCGCCGCCTGGGGCGATCCCGACGCGGTGATCTATCCGCGCTCGGCGATCAAGATGATCCAGGCGCTGCCGCTGCTGACCAGCGGCGCCGGGCGCGACCTGGGCCCGCGCCACCTGGCGCTGGCCTGCGCCAGCCACAATGGCGCGGCAATCCATACCGATCTGGCCGCCGCCTGGCTCAAGGAGATCGGGCTGGGCGAGGCCGATCTGCGCTGCGGGCCACAGATGCCCGACGATCGACCCGCGCGCGAGGCGCTGATCAAATCCGACGCCAGCCCCTGCCAGTTGCACAACAACTGCTCGGGCAAGCACTGCGGCTTTCTCACCCTGAACCGCCACCTCGGCGGCGGGCCGGAGTATATCGCCCCCGACCATCCGGTGCAGAAAGCGGTGCGCGAGGCTTTCGAGACCGTGACGGATGAGACCAGCCCCGGCTATGGCATCGACGGCTGTTCGGCGCCGAATTTCGCCGCCTCGCTACACGGTATCGCCCGCGCCATGGGCTGGTTTGCCGGCGCCGCGGACCGCTCCGACAGCCTGAGCCAGGCCGCCACCCGGCTGGTGGCGGCGATGCGCGCCCATCCCGACCTCGTGGCCGGCGAAGGCCGCGCCTGCACCGAGTTGATGCAGGCCATGGCGGGCGGCGTGGTCAAGACCGGCGCCGAGGGCGTCTTTACCGCCATCCTGCCCGAGCAGCGCCTCGGCGTCGCGCTGAAGATCGCCGATGGCGCCACCCGCGCCAGCGAGGCGGTGATGGCGCAATTGCTGATCCGGCTGGGCGTTCTGGAACCGGCGCATCCCGCGGCCCTGCGCCGGGCGCAGCAGTCGATCAAGAGCCGCCTTGGCCTCGATGCCGGGGTGATCCGCTGCGTGGAGGGTCTGTGATGACGCCCGAGGCGGTGGTCTTCGACATCGGCAACGTGCTGATCGAATGGAACCCCGCGCGGTTCTATGACGCCCGTATCGGCAAGGCGCGGCGCGAAGACCTGTTCGACAGCGTGCCGCTGGCCGAGATGAACGACGCCGTCGACCGCGGCGCCGATTTCGAGGCCTCGGTGCGCGCGCTGGCCGCGGCGCATCCGGGCTGGTCGGCGGAAATCATGTACTGGCACGACAACTGGATCGAGATGGCCAGCCCGGCCATCGACCGTTCGGTCCGGCTGTTGCGGGCGCTTCGGGTGCGCGGCGTGCCGGTATTTGCGCTGAGCAATTTCGGCACCCGCACCTTCGAGCTTGCCTGCGCACATTACCCCTTCCTGAGCGAGTTCGACCAGCGCTACATCTCGGGCCATATCGGATCGATCAAGCCCGAGGCGCAGATCTTCGAGCTGCTGGAAACCACCTGCGGCGTGGCGCCCGGGGCGCTGCTGTTCACCGACGACCGGGGCGACAATTGCGAGGCCGCGGCGGCGCGCGGCTGGCAGGTGCATCGCTTCGACGGGCCCGAGGGCTGGGCCGCGCGGCTGGTGGCCGAAGGACTTCTGAGCGAGGAGGAGGCGACATGACCCTGCCCATCATCGGCTTTGCAGAGGGCGAGGCAGTGCTCGACTGGATCGGGTTGACCGAGGCGCTGGCCTCGGGGCACAGGCGGCCCAAGGCCGAGATCGGCGATACCTTCCTGCGGCGCGGGGCGGATACGCTGCTCAATCGCGCGGCCTGGATCGACGGGCTGGGCGCGCTGGTCAAGACGGCGACGATCCACCCGGGCAATGCGGCGCGGGACCTGCCGACGATCAACGGCGCGGTGAGCCTGTTCGACGACGCCACCGGGGTTTTGCAGGCGATGGTGGACTTTCACCTCGTCACCAAGTGGAAGACCGCCGGCGATTCGCTGCTGGGCGCGCGGCGGCTGGCGCGCAAGGGTGCCCGGCGGGTGCTGATCGTGGGCGCGGGCACGGTGGCCAAATCGCTGCACGAGGCCTATTCCGCGGGCTTTCCCGGCGCCGAATTCACCGTCTGGAACCGCACGCGCGCCAAGGCCGAGGCCTTGGCGGCGCAATGCCCGGGCATGACGGTGGCCGGGGATCTGGAGCGCGCGGTGGCTGCGGCCGAGATCATCACCTGCGCCACCATGGCGACGGAACCGGTGATCCGCGGCGACTGGCTGCGACCGGGCCAGCACGTCGACCTGATCGGCGCCTACCGGGCCGACATGCGCGAGGTCGACGATACCGCCCTGCAGCGCGCGCGCATCTTCGTGGACAGTTTCGACACCACGCTGGGCCATATCGGCGAGATCCAGATGCCTTTGGACGCCGGCGCGATCAGCCGCGACGACCTCCTCGCGGATCACTACACGCCCGACGCGATGGTGCGGCAGAGCGACGATGAGATCACGCTGTTCAAGAACGGCGGCGGCGCGCATCTCGACCTGATGACCAGCGCCTTCATTCTGGACCGTTGGTCCGAGGCGCAGGGCTAGCGACGGGGGTTGTCGGGTTGGAGTGCCGAGCACGCATGGCGTGAAGCGGACGTTGCCGCGCGCGCAACATGAGCCGGGCCAGCGGCTGCCCGCGGGGGGCCGCAGCAACGGTGGTGCGGCGCACTTTATGCCAGCCAGGTCACTCCTTATGCCAGCCAGGTCACTCCAGCCTTGATTCGACGCGCCCAGATCGGCGGTAGCGGCAGCCCGGGGGGCGGGCAGCCGCTGGCCCGGCGGGCTACGCCCTTGATTCCGGGCCGGGAAAGCGCGACGGTTGTCCGTTCCGAACCAGAACCGCCCGTGTCACCCTGCCATCATCCCCCAAGGGCCTCAGACCGGCGCAGGCACCGGCGCGCGGTTTTCGCGGATCGGCAGGTGGACGATGGCCGAGAACGCGCCAACACCGACGCCGATCCACCAGACCATGGTGTAATCGCCGTAGACGTCATACATCCGCCCGCCCAGCCAGACGCCAAGGAAACTGCCCAACTGGTGGCTGAAGAAGACGATGCCGTAAAGCGTGCCCATGTAGCGCAGCCCGTAAAGATGCGCGACCAGCCCCGAGGTCAGCGGCACGGTCGCCAGCCAGAGCGAGCCCATGCCGACCGAGAACAGCAGCACCGTTTCCGGCGTGATCGGAAAGACGATGAACATCGCCGCAATGAGCGTCCGCCCGGTATAGATCCCCGCCAGCAGGTATTTCCTGGAATAACGCTTGCCCAGCCAGCCCGCGGTCAGCGTCCCGGCAATATTGGCCAGCCCGATCAGCGAGATGGCGATGGCGCCGAGCGCCGAGGTCGTGGTGATGCCGATGCTGTGCAGCACGCCGCCGGGCAGGATCGGGCCGCACATCTCGGTCACAAGCGCCGGAAAATGCGCGGTGATGAAGGCCAGTTGATAGCCGCAGGAGAAAAACCCGAGGAAGATCAGCGTGTAGGACGGATCGCGGAAGGCGCGGGCCAGGATGGTGCCCATGCTCTCCTCCAGCTCCGCCCTGCTGGCGAGGGCGGGCGCGCGCATCAGCGGCAGGGTCAGCAGCGAGGCGAGGATCACCGCGGCAAAGACCAGAAACACGCTCTGCCACGCCAAAAACCCCAGCATCCATTCCGCCAGCGGCGCGCCGAATACCTGGCCCGCGCTGCCCGCGGCGGTGGCGATGGCAAGGCTCATCGAGCGATTCTCGTCGGAACTGGCCCGGCCCACCACGGCGAGGATCACGCCGAAGCCGGTGCCCGCGATGCCAAAGCCCACGAGAACCTCGAGCATCTGGTGCGCCTCGGGCGTGACCGCCATGGACGACAGCACCAGCCCCACCGCATAGATCAGCCCGCCGGCGACGATCGCCACCCGGTCGCCCAGCTTTTCGCCCAGCGCACCGAACAGCGGCTGGCCGATGCCCCAGGCCAGGTTCTGGATCGCGATGGCCAGGCTGAACTCGGTCCGCAGCCAGCCGAACTCCTCGGCGATGGGGATCTGGAAGACCCCGAAACTGGCGCGCACGGCAAAGCTGAGCATGATGATCAGGCAGCCGACGATCAGCACGGGGGTAAAGAGCGGGGGTCTGGCCTGCATCACGGGGATCCTTCGGAAATCGGGCGCAAGATAGGTGATCCGAAGACCGGGTCAATTCGGGAATTGTGCCGGGTACAATCGCGCGCGGGCGGGCTACACAAAGCCCGCGGCCCGCGCTATGCGGGGGCATGGAGACCTTGCCCCAGATCTACGCCGCCCGGGTGGCCGACGGAACCCTGCACCACGACGCGGCGCAGGAAGCGGTTCTGCCGGAATTCGAGCGCATCCGCGCCGCACTCACCATCCCGGTGAAACGCGGCTTTTTCCGCAAGGCGCCCGAGCCGCCGAAGGGGTTGTATCTCTGGGGCGGCGTCGGGCGCGGCAAGTCGATGCTGATGGATCTTTTCGTCGAGGTGCTGGTGGCGCAGCAGGTGCCGGTCCGCCGGGTGCATTTCCATGCCTTCATGCAGGAGATCCACCGCGGGTTGCATGCCGCGCGCAAGAGCGGCGCCGAGGATGCCTTGGCGCCGGTGGCCAGGGAGGTGGCCAAGGACATCCGCTGCCTGGCCTTCGACGAGATGCAGATCACCGACATCACCGATGCCATGGTGGTGGGGCGGCTGTTCGAGTTCCTGTTCGAGGCCGGCGTGGTGGTGGTGACCACCTCGAACCGGGTGCCCGACGATCTCTACAAGGACGGGCTGAACCGGCAGTTGTTCCTGCCCTTCATCAGGCTGATCGCCGAAAAGCTGGTGGTCCGGGAATTGTTCAGCCCGCGCGACTACCGCCAGGACCGGCTGTCGGGCGCGCAGGTCTTCTTCACCCCGGCCAACGAGCGGTCGCGCGCCGAGATCGACAAGGTCTGGGAGCAACTGACCGGTGGCCAAGGCGCGCCGCTGACGCTGGTGGTGAACAAGCGCGCGGTCGAGATCCCGGCCTTTCACAACGGCGTGGCGCGGGCGCGGTTCTACGACCTCTGCGGGCGACCCCTCGGCCCCGCCGATTACCTCGCGCTGGCCGAGGCCGCGCGGGTGCTGATCCTCGAGGACATCCCGCAACTCGGGCGGTCGAACTTCAACGAGGCCAAGCGCTTCGTGACCCTGATCGATGCGCTCTACGAGGCGCGGGTGCAGCTGATCGCCAGCGCGGCGGCGGAACCCGAGATGCTCTATGTCGAGGGGGCCGGTGCCTTCGAGTTCGAGCGCACCGCCTCGCGGCTGCGCGAAATGCAGTCCGAGGGCTGGGGACGGGACGAGGACTAGCGCCCCCCGCGCACCGGCGACTCAATCGCCGACGATCGGCGCAAGATAGCCCAGGACCGCGCGGTCGACCCGCGCCACCAGCGCTTCGGCATCGCTTTCGCCCGCCTCCACCGCGGCGCAGGCCATGCCGTCGCCGATGGCCAGCACGTCGCGGGCCACGGTTTCGGGATCGTCGACGTAGTATTCCGCCAGCACCGCGACGATCATCGCCTCGACCCGGGTACGCTGCTGGCGCAGATCCCGGTCGGCGGGCAATTCCGCCTCGGCCCGGCTCAGCGCCTCGGCCAGCCGCGGATGCCGGAAGTGGTGCCGCAGGCGCACCGCCACCATGGCGCGCACGATCTCGTCCAGCCCGGCGGCTTCCGCCGCCTCCGCCGCCTGTTCCATCTCGGCCAGCAGCGCCGCGCGCCGGGCGTGGATCAGCGCGCCCACGATGGACTGCTTGTTGGGATAATACTGGTAGAGCGAGCCGATCGAGACCCCCGCCTTGCGCGCCACGTGGTTGGTGTTCAGCCCGGTCTGGCCCTCGCGCGCAAGGATATCCGCGGCGGCCTTGAGGATGGCGTCGCAGGTCTTGCGGCTGCGCTCCTGCCGCGGCGCCTTGCGGGGGGTGAGCGGGGCTTTCGGCATCAGGGTCTCTCCGGTCCGGGCGGACGTGACTGGTGCCTATCTCCACATGCGCGGGCCCGCGCGTCAAGAACAAGGCGCCCGCGCCCGACACCTGCCGCCGGTTTTCGCGGCGGCTGGGGGCTTTCGCGGCGGCGGCGCGCTTGCACCTTTGCCCTTCGGGCTCTACCTCTGCCGGACAACAGGAGATCGCTTCATGCCGCAATCGCTTCAGGAACTGACCGACGCCCTTCTGGGCACCGCCCGCAAGGCCGGGGCCGAGGCCGCCGATGCCATCGCGCTGCGCGGCACCGCGCTGAACGTCGACGTGCGCGCCGGAGGGCTGGAACAGGCCGAACGCTCGGAGGCGACCGACATCGGCCTGCGGGTGCTTCTGGGGCGGCGGCAGGCCAATGTCTCGGCCTCCGACACCCGGCCCGACACGCTGGCCGCCATGGCCGAACGCGCCGTCGCCATGGCCCGAGAGGCGCCCGAGGACCCGCATGTCGGGCTGGCCGACCCGGCGCAACTGGCGCGCGAGACCGATGCCGCGGCGCTGGAACTGGCCGATCCGGCGGACGAGCCTGACCCGGCGATGCTGCAGGCCCGCGCCGAGGCCGCCGAGGCCGCCGCGCTGGCGGTGGACGGGGTCAGCCAGGTGCAATCCGCCTCGGCCAGCTATTCCGCCCGCGACATCCATATCGCCGCCTCCAACGGCTTTTCCGCGGGCTACCGGCGCACCGGCTCGTCGCTGTCCTGCGTTGCCATCGCCGGAGCGGGGCTTGGCATGGAGCGCGACTACGACGGCGACAGCCGCACCTTCGCCGCCGATCTGCGCGGCCCGGATGAGATCGGCGCAACCGCCGGTGCCCGCGCCGTCGAGCGCCTCGATCCGCGCAAGCCGCCGACCGGCACCTATCCGGTGCTCTTCGACGAACGCATCGCCGCCTCGCTGGTGGGCCACCTGCTGGCCGCCATCTCGGGCAGCGCCATTGCGCGCGGCTCGTCCTTTTTGCGCGATGCGCTGGGCCGGCAGGTGTTGCCCGAAGCGCTGAGCCTGATCGAGGATCCGCACCGCCCGCGCGCCACCGCCTCGCGGCCCTTCGATGCCGAGGGCCTGCCGACCCGGCGCCGCGCCATTGTCGAGAACGGCGTGCTGACCGGCTGGACGCTGGATCTGGCAACCGCGCGCAAGCTGGGGCTGGAGAGCACCGGCAACGCGGTGCGCGGCACCTCGGCGCCGCCCAGCCCGTCGAACTGGAACATCGCGCTGACCCAGGGCAGCCAGAGCCGCGCCGACCTGATCGCCGACATGGGCACCGGGCTGCTGGTCACCTCGATGATCGGCTCGACCATCAACCCCAATACCGGCGATTATTCCCGCGGTGCCTCGGGCCTCTGGGTCGAGAACGGCGCGATCACCCATGCGGTCAACGAGGTCACCATCGCCGGCAACCTGCGCGACATGCTGCTGCGGATCATCCCGGCCGATGACGCCCGGCCCCACCTGTCGCGCGTCGTTCCCTCGCTGCTGGTCGAAGGCATGACCCTTGCGGGAAGCTGAGACCGACGACCTCGCCCTGCTGTTGCGCGCGGCCCAGGCGGCGGGCCAGGTGGCGCTGGGCTTCTCCGGCCCGACGACCAGGGTCTGGGACAAGCCCGGCCTCGGCCCGGTGACCGAGGCCGATTTCGCGGTCAACGACGTGCTGCAGGAGATGCTGCGCGGGGCGCGGCCCGATTATGGCTGGCTGAGCGAGGAAAGCGAGGACGACAAGTCGCGCCTGGAGCGCGAGCACGTCTTCATCATCGACCCGATCGACGGCACCCGCAGCTTCATCGAAGGCTCGGGCACCTGGGCGCATTCCATCGCCATCGCCCGGCACGGCAGGGTCACGGCAGCGGTGATCCACCTGCCCGCGCGGGGCCGGACCTTTGCCGCCGCGCTGGGCCAGGGGGCGACGCTGAACGGCGAGACCATCCGCACCGGCAGCCGCGATGCGCTGACCGGCGCCACGCTGATGGCGCCGAAACCGACGATGCAGCCCGGCCACTGGCGCCGCGCCGTGCCCGAGGTCAGTCGCGTCTTCCGCCCCTCGCTGGCCTACCGCATGGCGCTGATCGCCCAGGGCCGGTTCGACGCCATGCTGACCCTGCGCCCGACCTGGCACTGGGACATCGCTGCCGGCACGCTGATCGCCAGCGAGGCCGGCACAAGGGTGACCGGCCCGGACGGCGCGCCGCTGGTCTACAACACCGACACGCCGCAAAGCGCCGGCGTCATCGCCGCCAACCCGGCGCTGCATTCCGCGATCCTGTCGGAGCTTGCGCCGGAGACGCGGTAGCGTTTTTCCGGGCGCGCGGGGGGCGTTGCCGTTGGACGGTGGTCTTCAGGATTTCGCCGGGGCCGCGCCGGCCGACCGGCCGGGGGCTCTGCCCCCGGACCCCCGGAGTTTACAGGCAAGATGAAGGCCTTGCGGGCGTTGCGGAGCGCCCGGGACAGCGGCGGGACAAGCGTCAGAGTTTCGAGGAAATGATCCCCGTCGAAAACCCGCCCATGCGCAATTCGCCGAACAGCCGCTGGTATTCGATCTTCGGGCAGCGGTTCATCACCACGTCCACCCCGCGCGCCTCGAGCCTCTGTGCCGCCGCCGCATGTTCGACCCCGATCTGCATCCAGAAGGTGGCGAGGTTGGGCAGGTGGGTCAGCGCCTGCTCGGCGATCTCGGGCACCGCCTCGGAGCGGCGGAAGACATCGACCATGTCGACCTCTGCGGGCACCTCCGACAGATCGGCGCGGATCACCTCGCCGAACAGATCCTTGCCGGCATGGCCGGGGTTGACCGGGATCACCCGGAGCCCCTTGAGCCCGAGGTAGCGCGCCACAAAATAGCTGGGGCGCACCGGGTTGGTCGAGACGCCCACCACGGCGATGCACCGGGTGCGGGTCAGGATGTCGCGCAGAAAGGCGTCGGAATAGCTCATGCGGGCAAGGCTATCCCAGGGCGGCACAAGAAAAAAGCGCCCAGAAAAAACTGGGCGCTGAGTGCGGAACGAGGGACAGTGAAGTCATGCAAGGGTTCCGTCCTCGCATGTCATGAGAGACAAATAGGCATCAGGTGGATGAATAAAAGTGGCCCTCACCGCTTCGTGAATGGACCGTGAGTCAGCCGTGACGGCGCAGCACCGCCGAGGTCATGCCCTTGGACATCGCCACCAGCCGCGACACCCGGCCCGGCTTGTCCAGCCGTTCCTGCAAGGTGGGATGCAGCCGCTCGGAGGGGTCATGCATCCTTCGGCGCGGGGCGCGGATCACGAACATCTTGCCCCAGCCCGACCAGGTGCCCGCCGACGGCGCCGAGGCATCGGTGGGATAGCGGGCGCGCCAGGCCTCGGGCAAGTCCAGCCCGCAGGCCTCGGCCTTTTCCAGCATCCAGACCAGCGGGATGTTGGACAGCGGACGCGCCTCGTCGAAGCCGCCCAGCTGGCCGCCGACATCGCCATGGGTGCCGCAGAACCACATCTGCTCGACCCGGCCATTCCAGCCCTCGGGCACGTTCCACAGCAGCGGCGTATAGGCGGCCCGACGCTCGTCATAGGCCAGCGCGTGATAGCCGTGGCGCACCGAGGCGCCGAGGTGGTGGTTGTGAAAGGCGTGCCGGTCGGTGGCCAGCCGCCAGACCAGCGGCAGGCGCAGGCCCAGCGCCTTGACCGTGTCGAAGACGCCGACCATCTCGATCGGCGCCTCGGGGTGGCAATAGACCTTGCGAAAGGCGAGTGCCGCATCGCTTTCCGGCGCGGTCTCGTAATGGCGAAAGGCCTGGGCGACGTTGCGTTCCAGCGCGTGGCGCGCGGTCACCAGCCCGACACGGTCGATCAGCCCGGCCAGCGAGCGCACGGCAAAGGCGCCGCGGGAATAGCCGAACAGGAAAATCAGGTCGCCCGGGCGATAGCGCGAAGCGAGATACCCATAGGCGCGGCGGATCTGGCGGTTGATTCCCTTGCCGGTCATCACCGACCAGGCGGCGTGCCAGTCGGGAAACTGCACCCCCGGCTCGTAATAGATCGACAGGTCGCCGGGCGCGTCGCAGAGCAGCTTGTAGATCAGCCCGACATTGGTTTCGCTGCCGTCGCGCAGGCTCGACATCGTGCCGTCAAGAAGGACGACGTGGATACGTTGCCCCCGGCGCGGACCCGTCCGGGTTCGGCCGAAACGGAAGGTCCGTGTCAGCCAGCCGGTGATCTGTTTGTGCAGCCGTTTCAGACGCATCCTTCTTACCTACTCCACAGGCGGGCCGGCTTCAAAGACCTAACCGCCCGCCGCCGGACAAATTCCCCGGCCCCTTCTTCGACGCCTTCTCCGCTCCCGTCTCCGGCGCTCTCTACTTCAGGCCCCCGCGCCGCCCTGCCCTGCGGCCTTGTTGCCGGCGGGGCGACGGATCCCGAATCCGGCCCCCTCAGATATATCGTCTCGCACCCCGGGTTGTTCCATGAAAGATCCGTGATCCGGGTTTCAATCCGTTTAAGACCGGCCCAAGCGGGGGAAATCCGTTGCTTCCTCAGCCCCGACGCGATGCCATTCGGCCCCGGGCGCCTCGGCAGCAGGCGTCTCCCCTCGGGCGCGCCGGACATACGGATACGCGACATCGGCCCTCCGGCACGGCGGACAGGGCGCACGGCAAAGGTGAGCAAACCCTCACCTCCTGTCGACAGCGCCTTGCGGGCCTTGTCCGGCATCGCTGGCGTGCGGTTCCGGCCCTCGGCGCGGCATGGTCCGGCATTGAAACCCACTGCGCTCTCCTCGCCCGCATCCTCGCATGAAATCGCGGCGTGAATGGGGCGAAGCGCGCGCCGGGGGTGGCGCTAGGCCAGACCCGCCGACACCGTGACGGTGCGGGCCACGCCGTAGCCGTTGAACCCGGTGTTGAGCGCCAGCGCATAGGCCCCCATCCCGGGCCAGAGGAGGAAATCGCCTTCGCAAAGCCCCTCGGGCAGGGCGATCTCGCCGGGCAGACGGTCCACGGAATCGCAGGTCGGCCCGAAGACCACCCGCGGCACCGGGCGCCCGGCCCGCTCCGCGCCATCCGGCGTCACGATGCGCAGCCGGCGCGGCGTCGCCATGTCGCGCAGTTCCGCCAAACCGCCATAGAGCCCGTCATTGAGAAAGACCGAGCCATCGCCGCGGATCGCCTTGATCCGGGTGATCAGGGTCACCGCCTCGCTCACCAGCCCGCGCCCGGGCTCGCAGACCAGCGCGGGCGGCACCTCGAAGGCCTGGGCGGTCGCGCCGGCGATGGTGGCGAAGACATGCTCGAGATCCGGGGCCTGGCCGTCGCGGTTGGCAGCGAACCCGCCGCCGACGTTGAGCCGGTGCAGGGCAACCCCGGCGGCGCGCGCAACCTCGGCCGCGGCGCGGATATAGGCGCTCCAGGCGGCGGCATCGGCGCATTGCGTGCCGGGATGAAAGGTGATCGAGGGCCGCGCGCCGCATGCCGCGACCGCGCGCAGCAATGCCGCGGCCTGCTCCGGGCCGACGCCGAACTTGGTGCCGAAATCATAGGCCGCGCCGGGCACCTTCAGGGCCAGCCGCACCGCGATCTCGTCGCCGGCACCCGGCGCGATCTTGGCCAGCTCGCCCGCATCGTCCACCGACCAGGAGGCCACGCCCATCCGCCGCGCCTCGGCAATCTCGCCCTGCGAGCGGACCGGGTTGTGATAATGCAGCACCGCCGCGGGCGCCACGGCGCGCACCGCCCGCATCTCCTCGACCGAGGCGACGTCGAAGGCGGAAATCCCCGCCGCCGCAAGGGTTTCAAGCACCTCGCGCCGCGGGTTGGCCTTGACCGCATAGCTGGTCAGCCCGGCAAAGCCGGTCAGGAAGCGCCCGGCCTGGGCGCTCAGCGCCTGGGGGCAGAAACAGGCGACGGGGGTATCGGGCGACAGCCGCGTCGCGGCATCGACGGGATCGGCATAGGGGTCGGGAACATACTGCATCGGGCACCTCTTTTCGCCCAGATTCGCCGAAAGTGCCGTCGATTCATCGTGTCATTCTGTTCATTCGATTGTTTTTTCCCGTCAGATCGACGATCCTTCCGGCAGATGGACGAAACAGATGCCAAACTTCTGGCCCTGCTGGCCGAGAACGCCCGTGCGCCGGTGGCCACGCTGGCGCGCCAGCTCGACCTCGCGCGCACCACGGTGCAGGCGCGGATCGAGCGGCTCGAGCGGATGGGCCAAATCGCCGGCTATACCATCCGCCGGGGCGCGGCGGCGCGGGCAGCGCTGCGCGCCACGGTGCTGATCACCATCGAGCCGCGCAGCGGGCCGGCGGTGCTGGCGCGGCTGAAAAGCCTGCCGGACGTGAAGCGGGTGCATACCACCTCGGGGCGCTTCGACCTGATCGCGACGCTCGAGGCGCCAAGCACCGAGGCGCTGGACCTCGCCCTCGACCACATCGGCGAGGCCAAGGGCGTGAAAAGCTCCGAAAGCCTGATCCACCTGAGCACCCGGATCGACCGGACCTGAGCGCTGTGGCCCATGCGCCACGGCAGGCGGGTGAAAGCGAGTGGCCCGGAAATGGCCACATTTGCGCGCGATCCGGGCCCACTTCGTTAATTAGACCCGGATCAGAAACAATGGAGTGGAACGATGTCCAGCACCCAGATCACCGACAAGAACGGCCTTGCCCAGGTCCTTGCCATCCTCAAGGCCGAGCGCGCCAAGGCGCTGTCGTTGCGCGAATGGAAACACCGGCTGGCAGGCTACGGCTTTGCGATCAAGCACACCGATGGCGGCGACGTGGTGACCGCGCTGCCCCATGGCCGCGAGATCTGCGCCCTGCCCGCCGGATTGTGAGCCGCGCCTAGCGGCCCGGAATATCTTCGCGCGCCGTCGCGGGCGGCCAGTTGGCAATCACCTCGAGCGCCTCTTCGGCGGTCTCGACAAAGCGGAACAGGTCCAGATCCTCGGCCGAGATCGTCCCGGCCTCGGACAGCGCCTGCCAGTTCACGATCCGCTCCCAGAAGGCGCGGCCGAACAGCAGGAACGGCACCCGTTCCATCCGCCCGGTCTGGATCAGGGTCAGCGACTCGAAAGTCTCGTCCAGCGTCCCGAAGCCGCCGGGAAAGACACAGATCGCCTTGGCCCGCATCAGGAAATGCATCTTGCGGATGGCGAAATAGTGGAAGTTGAAGCACAGCCCCGGCGTCACGTATTCATTCGGCGCCTGCTCGTGCGGCAGCACGATATTGAGACCGATGGACTGGCCCCCCGCCTCCATCGCGCCACGGTTGCCGGCCTCCATCACCCCCGGCCCGCCGCCGGTGACGATGACATTGTGCCGGCCCCCGGAGGCCATCGACTGCTCGGTCATCAGCCGGGCAAAGCGCCGCGCCTCGTCGTAGAAATGCGACAGTTCCGCCAGCGTCTCGGTCCGCGCGCCCGCCTTCTTGGCCGGTTCGGGAATGCGCGCGCCGCCGAACAGCACCACGGTGCTGACCACCCCGGCCTCGGTCATCGCCAGTTCCGGTTTGAGCAGTTCCAGTTGCAGCCGCACCGGGCGCAGATCCTCGCGGCAGAGGAAATCGTCATCCGTAAAGGCCAGCCGATAGGCCGGGGCCCGGGTCTGCGGCGTGTCGGGAATGCGCTTGGCTTCCTTGCGGTCTTCATGGGCGTCGCGAAAGATGCTGCGGCGATGCTCGTGCATTTGGGGTCTCTCTCTTTGTCCTGCCCTGGCATGAGAGGTCAGCGGCCTGCGGAACTCAACCCCCCGTTTGCGGGCCAAGCCCGATTGCACCGCTTGCCCGGCCCACGTATATGGCGGGTCAGACCGACATGAAGCGAGAGGTACACCCCCATGTCCAATGCCCAGCTTGAAGCGGCCATCGAAGCGGCCTGGGACGCGCGCGACACCATCACCCCCTCGACCGGCGGCGAAACCCGCGAGGCGATCGAGGCCACGCTGAACGCGCTGGACAGCGGCAGCCTGCGGGTGGCCGAAAAGCAGCAGGGCGGTGACTGGCACGTCAACCAATGGGCCAAGAAGGCGGTGCTGCTGGGCTTTCGCATCAAGGACATGGAACAGCAGGACGGCGGCCCGCAGGGCGGCCACTGGTGGGACAAGGTCGACAGCAAGTTCAAGGGCTGGGGCGACAACGAATGGAAGGCCGCCGGTTTCCGCGCGGTGCCCAACTGCATCGTGCGCAAGTCGGCCTATATCGCGCCCGGCGTGGTGCTGATGCCCTCCTTCGTCAACCTTGGCGCTTACGTGGACGAGGGCACCATGGTCGACACCTGGGCCACCGTGGGATCCTGCGCCCAGATCGGCAAGAACGTGCATCTGTCGGGCGGCGTCGGCATCGGCGGCGTGCTGGAACCGATGCAGGCCGGTCCGACGATCATCGAGGACAATTGCTTCATCGGCGCGCGCTCGGAGGTGGTCGAAGGCTGCATCGTGCGCGAAGGCTCGGTGCTGGGCATGGGCGTCTACATCGGCAAGTCGACCAAGATCGTCGACCGCGAGACCGGCGACTTCACCTATGGCGAGGTGCCGCCCTATTCGGTGGTGGTTTCGGGCTCGATGCCGTCCAAGAACAACGTCAGCCTCTATTGCGCCGTCATTGTCAAGCGGGTGGACGAGCGGACCCGCTCGAAGACCGCCATCAACGAGCTTCTGCGCGACTGATCCGCGGGGCCGCATGACCCGCCGGTCGCGCGCGCGATGCCGCGCGACCGGTCTTGGTTTTTTCGAACCCCTGTCCTCAGCCCAGCACCACCGGCACCCGGCGGAAGCCGCCGACCGGCGAAACCTCGCGCTCCGGCGCGTCCTCCGGCGCCAGTGCCAGGCTCTCGACCGCCGCCAGCAGGGCCCGCAGCGCGATGCGCAATTGCCATGTCGCCAGCAGCCTGCCGGGACAGACGTGCTTGCCGATCCCATAGACAAGGTTGGCGGGCGCATGGGCCTCGGGGGCAAAGACCTCCTGGCCGAAGACCGCCTCGTCGCGATTGGCCGATGTCCAGTGCAGCTTGACGCGGGCGCCCGCCGGGATCTCGGTTCTGCCGATCCGCACCGGGCAGGTGGTGACCCGGCGGTTGGAGACAAAGGGATCGTCCAGCCGCAGGATCTCGTCGATCACCGCATCCACCTCCGCATCCGGCGCATGGCGCAGCCGCGCCGCGAGATCAGGCTCCCGGGCCAGATGCGCGACCAGCACCCCGACACAAAGCGCGATCGAGCCGAGATCCCCGCCGGTCCAGTTGCGCAGGATCGAGATCACCTCCTCCTCGCGCAGCGCCCGGCCATCGACACGCTCGCGGCAGAGCCGGGTGGTCACGTCCTCGGGCGCGGCATCGAGATCCGCCAGCCGCGGTTCGATCACCGCGCGGATGATGGCCTCGAATTCCTCGGCCACCTGCGCGGTCTGCGCATAGTCGCCCGAGCGGGTGGCGGCGTGGTTGGCTTTCATCCAGGCCAGCAGGCGCGGCTCAAGCTCACCCGGCCAGCCCAGCCAGGCACATTGCGCGCGCACCGCGAAGACCGCGCCGATCTCGCTCACGGCATCGAAGGTCGTGCCGCGCGGCAGGTCCGCCATCAGCCTTTCGGCGACCGCCTCGAAGACCGGCACGAAAGGCGCCAGCGCGTCGCGGGTCAGAAACCGGTCGATGACCGCGCGGAACCGGGCATGGTCGGCGCCGTCAAGCCCGTTGGGGATCTGCAGGTGGCGCGACACGCCGCTTGAAAACCGCACGTCGTCCAGCGCGGCGGCAACCACATCGGCATGGCGCAAGAGCACCCAGTTGCCCTCGTCGTTCAGGACCACCGGATGCCGGGGGCGCAGTTCATCGGTATAGGCACGCAGATCGCGACCGGCGGGGCTCACGTCATCGGGCATGTGATCCATCATC
The DNA here is from genome assembly GCA_006226775.1 of Paracoccaceae bacterium. GTDB lineage: Bacteria > Pseudomonadota > Alphaproteobacteria > Rhodobacterales > Rhodobacteraceae > Marinovum. The sequence goes on from SBGD01000080.1 coordinate 27,957, forward strand.
GCGGGCTTGTCTCCTGTTGGCTGGTCCCGCAGGTCAGCCATGCGGGACAGGCGCAGCTGCCGCGGCAGGGCGCGCCTCTGTCGGGTGTCACTCAGATCTGCTCTGGTAGGCGCGAAATCGGGGCTTGGCATTGACCCAGATCATGCCCGGCCGCCGCCATGGGTCCCGGGCGGCGAGACCCGTGTTTCAGGCCGCCGTCAAACCCGGTCACACCCCCGGGGCGTTCAGCCGAATTGCCGCCGCGCCAGTTGCGCGCCGCGGTGCTCGGGCTCGAAGCGCACGCATCCGGTGCGCTCGGCCTCGAGATCGGCTTCCAGGGTCGCGATCCGCGCGTCCTTGTCCGCCTGAAGCCCCACCGCCGTGCTCAGTTCCGAGCGCAGCCGCTCAAGCTCGGCCCGCTGTGGCGCGGTGACGCAGCTGCGCCCGCGCAGCATCCAACCAAGGCCCAGACCGACGGCGATGCTCAGCGCCACTGCCAAAATCACGACCCAGTTTTCAAACATGCATTCCCCCAACGATCCGGATCCGCAGGGGTCTTCCGAAATCCGCCGCGCCGCGTTCCGACCGGCCCCGCCCCAGGGGGGCCGCTTCGGCCACCTTGCGGCGGCATGGGCCTGTCCCCGGTGCAGTCCGGGGGCCTGCCGCTGAACCTGACGCAACCGAAAGACCCTCCGGTCACGAGACGAGAGAAATACCAAGCCGCAGGCGCTTCTCAAGCCGCATGACGCGGCGGCGCGAAAATCGGCAACAAAGCGTGGCATTTGCGCCCGGGATCGGCTGGCTTTTGCCACCTGTGGCCCGGCTGCATCAGATTGCGGCGGCGCGACTCTCGTCTATGTAGATCTGGCGCAGCCGCCGCACAAGCGGACCGGGTGTTCCACCGCCCAGCACCGCGCCGTCGATCTCGACCACCGGGGTCACGAAGGTCGAGGCCGAGGTGATGAAGGCCTCGTCCGCCGCCCTGGCCTCCTCGAGCGTGAAGCTGCGCTCTTCCACCTGCATCTGCGCCTCGGCGGCAAAGCGCAGCACGGCGGCGCGGGTGATGCCGTGCAGGATGTCGTTCGACAGCGCCCGGGTGATGATTCGCCCGTCCTTGATGATATAGGCATTGCTCGAGGTGCCCTCGGTCACCTTGCCGTCCTCGACCATCCAGGCATCGTCCACCCCCGCGGCCATGGCCATCATCTTGCCCATCGAGGGATAGAGCAGCTGCACCGTCTTGATGTCGCGCCGCGCCCAGCGGATGTCGTCGATGGCGATCACCCTGATCCCGTCCCGCGCCGCCGCAGTCTCGGTCAGGCTGGCCTTGGCCTGGGTGAAAAGCACCAGGGTCGGCGGGGTCTTCTCCGGGTCGGGGAACAGGAAATCCCGATCCTCCGGCGCGCCGCGCGTCACCTGCAGATAGATCAGCCCGTCGCCAAGCGCGTTGCGCCGCACCAACTCGCGGTGGATTGCCAGCAATTCCGCCTCATCGACCGGATGCGGCATGTCCAGCGCATCGAGCGAGCGGCGCAACCGCCGCGCGTGACCGGCGAAATCCACCAGCTTGCCACCCAGCACCGAGGTCACCTCGTAGACCCCGTCGGCCATCAGGAAGCCGCGGTCGAAGATCGAGACCTTCGCCTCGGTTTCCGGCAGGTATGCGCCATTGAGATACACGGTACGGGTCATCGACACTCTCCGGTCAGGTCAGCCCCAGAGGGCCGGGTCGGGGGGATGCACGCCACGCGCATCGAAGCGCAGCGGGCTCTTGCGGTCTTCGGCCAGCAGCAGCGGCCCGTCAAGATCCGTCACCGCCACGCCCTGCGCCACCAGCACCGCGGGGGCCATGGCCAGCGACGAGCCCACCATGCAGCCAACCATCACGGCATGGCCCTCGGCGCGCGCCGCGTCGCGCAGCGCCAGCGCCTCGGTCAGCCCGCCGGTCTTGTCGAGCTTGATATTGACCATGTCGTACTTGCCCTTCAACCCCGACAGGGATCCCCGGTCATGACAGCTTTCATCGGCACAGACCGGCAAGGGCCGGGCAATCTCGCGCAGCGCCTCGTCTTCGCCCGCGGGCAAGGGCTGTTCCACCATCTCGACGCCCAGCCGCAGCAGATGCGGTGCCAGCTCCGCATAGATCTCGGCGCTCCAGCCTTCATTGGCATCGACAATGATCCGCGCCGCGGGCGCCCCGGCGCGCACCGCCTCCAGCCGCGCCATGTCATCCGGCGTGCCCAGCTTGATCTTCAGCAAGGGCCGCTGCGCGTGTTTCGCCGCCTGCGCCCGCATCCGCTCCGGCGTGTCCAGCGACAGGGTATAGGCGGTGATCTCCGGCCCCGGCACTGCCAGCCCGGCCAGGTCCCAGACCCGGCGCCCCGCCTGTTTCGCCTCCAGATCCCAAAGCGCGCAATCCACCGCATTGCGCGCGGCCCCGGCCGGCAGCGCCGTCTGCAATGCCTCCCGCGTGATCCCGGGCGCCAGCCCTTCGATCTGCGCCGCCACCGTGTCCAGCGTCTCGCCATAGCGCGCGTAAGGCACGCATTCGCCCTGCCCGCGCACCCCGCCGCGGGTCACCGTCACCGTCAGCACCTGCGCCTCGGTGCGGCTGCCGCGCGAAATGGTGAACACCTCGGCCAGCCGAAAGCTCTCACGTTCAATCCCGATCATGCCGCCCCGTCTTCATCTTGCCCAATAAACTCCCGCCGGAGGCTCCCGTCATCTGCCAAAGAGCCCACCCGCACCGGCAAAAGCGCTCACAGCGCCGCCAGCACCTCTGCCAACCGCTCCGCCCCCTGCCGGAAGGGATCGACCGTCGGCAGCCCCATGCGCGCCTCGATCTCCGCCAGGCAGGCCAGCGCCGCATCTTCGCCCATCGCCGCGGTATTGACCGAGATGCCCACCACCTCGCACCCCGGGTTGGCGACCCGCGCCAAGGGCAACGCCATGTCGCGCAGCGCCTCGAGCGAGGGCAGCGCATACTCCGGCAGGCCGCGCATATGCGTCCGCACCGGCTCATGGCTGAGGATCAGCGCATCGGGCTGGCCGCCATGGATCAGCGCCAGCGTCACCCCGGAATAGGAGACGTGGAACAGGCTGCCCTGCCCCTCGATGATGTCCCAGTGATCCGCGTCATTGTCCGGCGTCAGCCATTCCACCGCGCCGGCCATGAAATCGGCCACCACCGCGTCCAGCGGAATGCCGTCGCCGGTGATCAGGATGCCGGTCTGGCCGGTGGGACGGAAGGTGCTCTTCATCCCCCGCGCCTTCATCGCGCGGTCCAGCGCCAGCCCGGTATACATCTTGCCGACCGAGCAATCGGTGCCCACCGCCAGCACCCGCCTGCCCGCGCGTTTCACCCCGTTGGCAATCGGATAGGCCACCTCCGGCACCCGCACGTCATGCAACTGCCGCCCGCAGGCCTCGGCCACCGCGGCCAGGTCCTTCTCGTCGCGCAACAGGTTGTGCAGCCCCGAGGCCAGGTCGAAGCCCTCTTCCAGCGCCTCGACCAGCACCTTCTTCCAGGCCGGCGAGATCACCCCGCCGCGATTGGCCACGCCGATCACCAGCGTCTTGGCGCCTGCCGCCCGCGCCTCGACCAGCCCCATGTCGGCCAGCCCGAGATCGGCCTTGCAGCCTTCCATCCGGTACTGGCCCACGACATTCTCCGGGCGCCAGTCCTTGATGCCCTGCGCGACCTTGGCGGCCAGCGCATCCGGCGCATCGCCGAGAAACAAAAGGTATGGTGTCTGGATCATTCTGGCAGGCTCCCTGGGACCGGTCCTGCCATACTTAACATTCACGCCCGGCAGATCGATGCCGAAATTCCGCGCAAACCCGATCGGTTTGCGATGATCCTTCGCCATCCGGCCCTGTCGGTCGAAGAATTCACCATCATGCTGCAAGCGCAAAATCGCCCTTGCGCAGTGCGGCGCAATTTCTTATCGCTGAAGGCAGCACAAACGCAATATCATTACCGAAAGGCAGAGCAATGTCCTTCCGCATCCAGCCCCAGCCCCCCGCCCGTCCGAATCGGTGCCAGCTTTTCGGCCCGGGATCGCGCCCGGCAATCTTCGAGAAGATGGCCGGCTCGGCGGCGGATGTCATCAACCTCGACCTCGAGGATTCGGTGGCGCCCTCGGACAAGGACAGCGCGCGCGAGAACGTCATCCAGGCCATCGGCGACATCGACTGGGGCAAGAAGACCCTCTCGGTGCGGATCAACGGCCTCGATTCGCCCTGGTGGTATCGCGACGTCGTCGACCTGCTGGAGCGCGCGTCGGAGCGGCTCGACCAGATCATGATCCCCAAGGTCGGCTGCGCTGCCGATCTCTATGCGGTCGATGCGCTGGTCACCGCCGTCGAGACCGCCAAGGGCCGTAGCAAGAAGATCGCCTTCGAGGTGATCATCGAAAGCGCCGCCGGCATCGCCCATGTCGAGGAAATCGCCGCCGCCACCCCGCGGCTGGAAGCCATGAGCCTTGGGGCGGCGGATTTCGCCGCTTCCATGGGCATGGCCACCACCGGCATCGGCGGCACCCAGGAAAACTACTACATGCTGCACGAGGGGCAAAAGCACTGGTCCGACCCCTGGCACTGGGCCCAGGCGGCCATCGTCGCCGCCTGCCGCACCCATGGCGTGCTGCCGGTCGACGGCCCGTTCGGCGATTTCTCCGACGAGGAGGGCTTTCGCGCCCAGGCCCTGCGCTCGGCCACCCTTGGCATGGTCGGCAAATGGGCGATCCACCCCAAGCAGGTGGCGCTGTCCAACGAGATCTTCACGCCCTCCGAAAAGGCCCTCACCGAAGCGCGCGAGATCCTGGCCGCCATGGAAGCGGCCAAGGCCAAGGGCGAGGGCGCCACGGTCTACAAGGGCCGGCTGGTCGACATTGCCTCGATCAAGCAGGCCGAGGTGATCGTGCGGCAAAGCGAGATGATCGCCGGTAACTGAGCCTTCGCACTTGTCCTTTATGGTGAAACGGCCCGGGTCGCAGCCCGGGCCGTTTTGATGCGAGGACCGGCCCATGACGCCATCGTTGACCCTGTTGCACACCGCCCGCGCGCATTGTCAGACCTTCGACGCGCTCCGGGACGCGATCGCGCCGCGCGCGCAACTGCATCACAAGGTCCGCACCGACTGGCTTACCCGCGCGCGGCGCGAGGGGATCGGTCCCGAGCTGGCCGCCGAGGTCCGGGCCGAGGTGCGCGCGGTCCGCGGCCCGGTGCTGTGCACCTGCGCCACCCTGGGCGACACCGCGGTCGAGGCCGGGGCGCTGCGCATCGACCAGCCGATGATGGCGCGCGCCGCCGGGTCGCACGGCCCGATCCTGCTGGTCTGCGCGCTGGAAAGCACCCTGGCGTCCAGCCGGTCGCTGTTGCAGGTCAACCTGCGCAACCGGGGCAACGCGGCCCCGGTCACCACCCTGGTGGTCGAGGAGTTCTGGCCCCTGTTCGAGACCGGCCAGCAGGCCAATTTCTGCGCCGCCATCGCCGCCGCCGCGATCGAGGCGGTGCAGGCCCGGCCCGACATCGCCACCATCGTGCTGGCCCAGGCCTCGATGGCCGATACCGCGCATCTGCTCGACGGGCTGGGGCCCGAGGTGCTGACCTCGCCGGAACCGGCGCTGCGCGCGGCATTGGGGCTGGACTGACGCCGTTGAGGCCCCGGAAGCACGGGCAGCAGCACTCAGGCCCGTTCGTCCTTGGACGAGCCCATCACCACGTAGGAGGTGATCGCCTTGACCTGCGGCAGCGCCCCCAGCACATCGGTGTGAAACAGCTTGTAGCTGGCCAGGTCGGCGCATTCCACGCGCAGGAGGTATTCGATGGTGCCGGTGATATTGTGGCATTCGCGCACCTCCCGGGTCCGCGCGATGGCGCGCTCGAAGGCCTGCTGCGAGGTCTTGGAATGGTCCGACAACCCGACGCCGACGTAGACCACGAAACCGCGCCCCATGCGCCCCGGATCGAGCGTCGCGCGGTAGCCGGTGATCACCCCGTCACGCTCCAGCGCCGCCACCCGGCGCAGGCAGGCCGAGGGCGACAGCCCCGCCTGTTCCGCCAGCGCCTGGTTGCTGATCCGGCCCTCGCGGGTCAGCACGCGCAATATCCTGTCGTCGGTGTCGTCGATCTGTCGCATGGATTGCAGAAATACAGCCAAACCGCAGGATTTTGCAATTTCATCGCGCGGCTTGCGGTAAATATTGCGCGCCATGACCTATGACCTCTTCACCGCGCTGGCGGCCTTTGCCTTCGTCACCCTGATCACGCCGGGGCCGAACAACCTGATGCTGCTGGCCTCGGGGGCGAATTTCGGGTTGCGCCGCAGCCTGCCGCACATGCTGGGAATCATCCTGGGCTTTCCGGCGATGATCCTGCTGGTCGGCCTGGGCGTGATGCGCGCCTTCGAGGCCTGGCCCCTGCTGCGCGACGTGTTGCTGGTGGCCTCGGTGGGCTACATGGCCTGGCTGGCCTGGAAGATCGCCCATGCCGCACCCCCTGCCGAGGCAAGGGCCAATGCGCGGCCCCTGACCTTTCTGCAATCGGCCGGGTTCCAGTGGGTCAATCCCAAGGCCTGGACCATGGCGCTGGGGGCGATCACGCTTTATGCGGCCAGCCGCGACGTGCAGGCGATCCTCTGGGTCTCGGGGATGTACGTGGCGCTCTCGGTGATCTCCTGCGGCGTCTGGGTCGCGCTGGGCGGGCAGGTGCGGCGCCTGCTGCGCGATCCGCGGCACCTGCGGCTGTTCAACTGGACCATGGCGGGGCTCTTGCTGGCCTCGCTGATCCCGGCGCTGACCGGGGCGTGATCAGGGCTTGAGCGGCAGGCAGACCTCGGTCAGCAGATCCTCGGGCGCGGTGTCCATCGGCGAGTTGAGGTAGACCTCGTAGGAGGGCCGGTCCGCCGGGTCCCGGCCCGATTGCGCCAGCCAGTCGCCATAGAGGTAGTCATAGGCCGCCCGCAGCCCGGAATAGGGCCCCTTGAGCCGCAGGACGGCGCAGGGCCCGGCCGGGATCTCGTAGCTGTCCAGCCCCTCGGGCACCGCGGTGCCGGAGGCCAGGCCGAACCCGGCAAAGCTGCGCAGGTCATCTTCGGCGACCGCGCCGGGGTCGTCGAAATAGACCCCGGCCATGGCCAGCACCTGCGGCCAGAGGTTTTGGGACGTGGCGACGCTGCTGGCCTTGTCGAAGGCCAGGCCGATCTTCTGGTAATCGCCCTTGTGGGGCACTCCGGCGACGCGCATCGCCGCCATGTCGTTGATCTCGACATCGAACATCAGGTCGCTTCCTTCTCTCAGTTTATGGGTCAGGCGTCCGGCGCCGCCGGTCTTGCGGAACTGTCCCGGGGTGACGCCGTAGTGATCGCGGAACACCCGCGAGAGGCTGTGGCGGCCGGTGAACCCGGTGGCGCGGGCAACCTCGTCGATCGTGAGGTCCGCCCGCTCGAGCAGGCAGGCGGCGCGGAAGACGCGGATGCGGCGCACCGCCTCGGCACAGGTCTCGCCGGTCATCGCCCGGAACACCCGGTGCCAGTGAAACCGCGACATCGCCGCCACCTCGCAGAGCGCATCCAGCGACAGGTCCGCCGCCGGATTGTCGTGGATGTGGTTCAGCACGCGCCAGACCCTGTCTCGATACCCGGAACTCACGCCGGACCCTCCCCTTACGCTCCTTGGACCCTGACACGGGGCGCGGTCACAAATCTTGCTTTATTGCATCCGGCCGCGCGGCGCGCCATATACGGGCGCAAGCAAAGGAGTGTCGCATGGCGCATTATCTCGACTTTGAGAAACCGCTGGCCGAGATCGAGGGCAAGGCCGAGGAATTGCGGGCCATCGCCCGGCAAAGCGACGATCCGATGGACGTGGAGGAAGAGGCCAGCGCGCTCGACCGCAAGGCGGCCACGATGCTCAAGGACCTCTACAAGGACCTGTCGCCCTGGCGCAAATGCCAGGTGGCGCGGCATCCGCAACGGCCCCATTGCAAGGATTACATCGAGGCGCTGTTCACCGAGTTCACGCCACTGGCCGGCGACCGGCAGTTCGGCGAGGACCTGGCGGTGATAGGCGGGCTGGCGCGGATCAAGGACCGGCCGGTGATGGTGATCGGGCACGAGAAGGGCCACGACACCCAGTCGCGGCTGGATCGCAACTTCGGCATGGCGCGGCCAGAGGGCTATCGCAAGGCGGCGCGGCTGATGGACATGGCCGACCGCTTCGGCCTGCCGGTGGTCACCCTGGTCGATACCGCCGGGGCCTATCCCGGCAAGGGCGCCGAGGAACGCGGCCAGTCCGAGGCGATTGCGCGCTCGACCGAGGCCTGCCTGTCTCTGGGCGTGCCGCTGGTCTCGGTGATCATCGGCGAGGGCGGATCGGGCGGCGCGGTGGCGCTGGCGACAGCCAACCGGGTGGCGATGCTGGAACATGCGGTCTATTCGGTGATCTCGCCCGAGGGCTGCGCCTCGATCCTGTGGAAGGATGCCGAGAAGATGCGCGAAGCGGCCCAGGCGCTGCGGCTGACGGCGCAGGACCTGGTCAAGCTGGGGGTCTGCGACCGGATCATCCCGGAGCCGATGGGCGGCGCCCAGCGCGACCGCTCGGGCACGATCAAGACCGTGGGGCAGGCGATCGAGCAGATGCTGAAGGATCTCGGCGGCAAGGATGCCGCGACCCTGCGCCGGGAGCGGCGGCAGAAGTTCCTCGACCTCGGCTCCAAGGGGCTGGCGGCCTGACCGCAGGGCCCGGGGGCGGCTCATCCGCCCTTGCAGGCGTCTTCGCGACGCAAGGACAGCCCGCAAGGGCTGGAGGAGCGCCCCCGCTCAGTTGGTCAGCAGCCGCAGCCCCTGGGTGACATCCGAGCGCACCGCCAGCCGCAGCCCCGGCTCGTCACCGGCCTTCAGCGCGGCAATGATCAGCCGGTGGAAATGCGGCGCCTCGGTCCGGCGCAGCCGACCATAGAGCGCCCGCATCGTCGGCCCCAGTTGCAGCCAGACGGTTTCCGCCATTGCCAGCATCGCAGGCGCCTGGGCGCGCAGATAGAGCGTGCGGTGAAACTCCAGGTTGGCGCGGATATAGCCCACCGCATCGCGGTTCGAGATCACCTCGGCGATCACCGTATTGATGCTGTTGAGCCGCTCGATCAGCGCGATATGCGCCCGCGGCAGCGCCCGGCTGGCCAGTTCCACCTCGATCAGCGACCGCAATGCTGCCAGTTCCTCGATCCGGTCGTTGGAAAGCTCCGGCGTCGCCACCCGCCCCGAAGAGGACAGCGACAGCGCGCCTTCCGCCACCAGCCGCCGCACCGCCTCGCGCGCCGGGGTCATCGAGACGCCGAATTCGGCGCCGATCCCGCGCAGGGTCAGCGCCGCGCCGGGCGCGATCTGGCCGTACATGATCTGCGATCGCAACCCGCGATACACCCGGTCATGGGTCGAGACGAAGCTGTCTGGCTTGGCATTGATCAACATGTGCCAATTGTGATCACAAATCCGCTTCCGGGCAAGCGGCATCAGTCGAAGCGGATGCGGTGAAGCGCCGCGCCCTCGTCGCGCAGCCAGCGGCGCGGCGCCTGGTAGTCGCCGTAAAGCGCGCGCACCACCGCCCAGAAGGCGGCGGAATGGTTCATCTCCTGCAGATGCGCCACCTCGTGCGCGGCCACGTAATCCAGCACCTCGGGTGGCGCGAGAATCAGCCGCCAAGAATACATCAGCCCGCCCTGCGCCGTGCAGCTGCCCCAGCGCGACCGGGTGTCGCGCAGCGTCAGCTTGGCATAGCCGCGCCCCAGCGCCGCCGCATGACGGTCCGAGGCCGCCGCCAGCCGCTCGCGCGCGCGCGCCTTGAGAAACCCCGCCACCCGCGCGCCACAGCGCGCCGGGTCGCCGGGCACCAGCAGCCGGTCGTCCTGCAACACCACGCTGCGCCCCGCCCCGGTCTCGATCCGCCGCACCCGGCCCTCCACCGGCACCAGCGCGCCGGGCCCGACCACCACCGTCTCGGCATGGCCCGCCAGGTGCCCGCGCAGCCAGGATTCCTTTTCGCGCGCGAAGGCCAGCGCTTCGCGCTCGGGCACGCCGCGCGGCCGGGTCAGCGTCACGGTGCCGTCCAGCGCCGAGATCCGCAGGGTGATCCGACGCGCCCGCGCCGACACCCGCAGGCGCAGGGCAACGGGTGGAGACCCGGAAAGAACATGCTCGCCCATCATGGCTCCTTGCGCAGGTTTGCGGCAAAGCCTTTGACACCGCATCCGCGTTATGGCAGGGGACCGCAATTGCCCGCAAGCCGCAAAGCCTGAAAGGACACCGATGCCCAAGGAAGAATGGGGAACCAAGCGCCTTTGCCCGACCACCGGCAAGCGATTCTACGACCTGAATGCCAATCCGATCGTCAGCCCCTATACTGGCGAGGTGCTGGAATTCGACAGTTCCAAGAACCGCATGATCGAGGCCGACCGCGAGGACGCGGCCACGGCCAAGACGGCCAAGACCAAGGAAGACGCGGTTCTGGAAGATGATGAGGATGTCGTCGATGTCGATCTCGACGACGACCTGCTGGAAGACGACGATGACGAGGACAACGTCTCGCTCGACGACATCGCCGATGTCGCCTCGGAAGACGAGGAGAGCTGACAGCAGAAAAGTGGTGCCGGGGGGAAGTTTTTCGCTTGATCCTCCCTGCGCCTTTGCCTATGACGCGCGTCACGGACGACGACACGTCATCGGTTCGGGGCCTTAGCTCAGTTGGGAGAGCGCTACAATGGCATTGTAGAGGTCAGGGGTTCGACTCCCCTAGGCTCCACCATCCCGCACTTTAGGGACTGAAAATCCGCTAACACCTTGAAAGGAAAGGTGATTTCAGCGGTTCGATAACCCTCATTCCGGCTATATCTCAATGGCTCTGCAAAGGCCAGTTTGAGCACTGTCCTCTTGAGGGCAAAGCTGCCATTTTTGTAAATATTCCAAGGGTTTGCGAGGAACGTCAGGGCCGGTTCGATAAATTCGGTTAGGCGTCCCGCTTCGGGCACCGCCGACTCGGCTCGCTCAGTCAGCCTGATCTTCTGACGCTCAAGCTCGCCAATGCGCTTTTCATAGGCTCCGATCACGCTCGGGCTGGATGCCTCCATAATCCGGTCGAGCAGAGAGTCGATCTGCTTACCCGTCTCCTGGAGCTGTGTCTCCAGCGTGGCGCGCGCGGAGGCCGCCTCAGAGCGGCGCATCTCCCAGATATCGGTGAAGATGGCCTTGGCCAGCTTGAAGAACTGCGCCGCCGGTTGCAGGCCGCGCAGCAGGCTTTCCGCGCCCTCCTCGATATCAGCGCGCCGGATGGACTTGCGCTTTGAGCAGCAACCGGGCGTGTCGCACAGGTAGTATGGATAAAGCTGGCTGCGCCCCTTCGACCAGCAGGAGGTCATCGGCTCCCCGCAATCATCGCACAGGACGAAGCCGCGCAGCGGAAAGTCCTGATTGATGTCCTTGCGAGAAGGCGCGTTCAGCGTGCCTTTCAAGCGGGCTTGCATACGCTCGTACGTCGCAAAGCTGATCAGGGGCTCGTGATGGCCCTTGCGCAAGGAGACGCCCCAGTTCGGGGCTTCGACGCATCCTGCATAGACGGCGCGCTCAAGCATTTCCCGAACCTTGGTCGGATGGACATAGCCGCTCTTCCCGCTCTTCGGGAAGTCCGGCTTACCTTCCAGGAAGCGCTTGACCTCGACCTGAGAGCGGAAGCGCCCGGCAGCGAAGCCTTCGAGCGCTTCGCGGACGATGGAGGCCACAGGCTCATCGGGCGTCAGGATTTTGCCGTGCACGCGGTCTTTTGTGTATTTGTAGCCGACCGGCGGATGAAAGACGTAGTAGCCCTTCTCGACGCGGGCCGTCATCTTCTGGATGACCTGGCGGCGGTTCTGTTCGCGCTCAAGCTGGCCTTGAGCTGCGATCACGGTTTCGATGAACACGCCTTCTGGCGTATCCTCAAACTTGAAATTCGGGCACTCCACCCGCGCCCCGCGCTGGGCGAACTCGCGGCGGAGCTTCAAGTGAAACTCGGTGTGGCGAGCGAAGCGCTTGAGATCATCAAAGATGACCACATACGGCTTGCCAGCTTGCGCATCCAGATAAGCCAGCATGGCGCGCATGCCGGGCCGCTTCATGAAATCCACGCCCCCGGTGATGTCGTCAGGGAAGACCATCTCGACATCATAGCCGCGTTCTTCGGCGAACTGGCGGCAGCGATGTTCTTGGCTCTCCAAGCCATGGCCTTGCGTTTTCTGCTTCTTGTCCGAGACGCGGCAATAGATCAGCGCGCTCGTCCCGGCCTCCACATTTTTTACTGCATGATTCATGACTCCTCCTTGTCTTCGCGCAAAGCTACTCAGCCGCGCACAGGTTGAATGTTTCTCTTAGGGTGATTGAGCAAGAGCCTACCACATCTTGCGATGCTGCGGCAGAGTCATCCTCACTTTCTTCAAGTTTTCCACAGGGGCTGCCTACGAATTCGTAAGCGAAGCCAGCATCGTAGAACGCATGACCAATGACAAACAGCATCTCGATCATCTGGTATTTCTGTGCATCGCTGACATCCAGATCATCGAAGAATTCCTCATACCGGCTATAATCAATCCGGCATTTCGGTCTGCCTGTTTCATCGATGGCGATGCTAAGCGCATCGCCTAGATCAGGTGCATTCTCAAAACCATTCTGACCCATAACAATATCTGCCCATCTGCGTGTTGCCACGCTTTGGGGCGCAAGAGCGCCGGTTAAACCGTGCCCTTGGTTTTCAGTATCGTTGGCCTTGGAGTTTCGATGGCCGCGCAGAGCTTCATTTGGCTCAGCCGCGTTTTCGGAAGTTTGACTTCCTCCATCTACTTTCAGTTTAGCATAATTTATGCGCGCGCTGCAAATTTGCGGCTGCGCTTGCTTTCCGGTTCTGGTTCTTCTCCTTGGCATCGGGTTTCCCATCATCGTTTGTCGATGATGGAAATCTGGCGATCCAGGCCATGGACGTTTGACGCTAGCCGCGAAGGCGGACCGCACGTAATCGGAAACGAATGCGAAGCTGGCCATCACATCATGTCGTGGTCCGGGAGGTAGTACGGCTCGTTATGCGTGGCGACATACCAGAGAGGCCTTGTTCCCTTGAGATTGACGTATCGATCTGCGATCTGCTCCTTTGTTCCTGTTGAGCCAAGCGGTCTCGCTTTGAGAACTTTGATGTAGTACCCCGCCTCACGGCGGCGTTCCGCAGGAGGGCCGTACAGGAACTTCTTTTGCGCAAAGATATAGGCGGCGCGATTGACGAAGCTGAACGACGTCAGAGGTGCGAGTGAACGGCGCGAGAAGAACATCGTCAGCGCAGCGTGGTCGTCTTGCATGTCCTCCCGAAACTCGGCGGCGAACGGGCACTCGGCGCAGGTATCGCGGTCAGGCAAGCCGCCATAGCCCTTATCGCCAGGACACTTCCACAGGCAGCGCTTGAGCGTCTCGACGCGCTGCCCGCCCGTCTCGAAGCAGTCCGTCAACAGCTCGCGGTGGAACTGGAAGTCGTCAAAGTCATCAATCAGCCGATAGGTGATACGGCGGTATAGGTTCTTGACCGTGGCCTGGCTGAGCTTGAGGCTTCGCGCTGCCTCTTCCGTCTTCTCACCCACGAAGTACCCACGGACAAGCGCGCGGAAGCGCGCCTCGGGCAGCTTCGAGTCTATGCAGTAGCGGTTCTTCACGGTCGTCCTGAGCTGCAAGAAGTTCTACTAACAACTTCAAATTCAGATATTTTTCTGACTCCTCCTAGCCCCGCATTCCAGACCCGAATCTGAAATTTCCGGGAAGCTTCCCACATCCCTCTCAGCACGGGCAAGTGCCCATGCCGGTAGAAAAGAGGACCCATGAACTAGCATGCCGAGACCAGCACCTCACGAAAGCAACCCCATGACATCATAGACCAAGAGAAAGCCCGCCCATGCTCGACACCACCAGCACAAAGGACGAGAAGATCACCGTTTTGGCCGATCACCACATCGCCAACCGCCGCCTTTACAGAGAGCGCATCTGGCTGCCCGCCCGCGCTATGCACGAAGAGATCGGCTCGTACGCCGCCTGGCGGCGCGTCCTTGTCGAGATCGAGGACTATGATGGCCGCTTGTACTTTCCTGATCAGCGCCCGTTTCGGCACCCCGAAATCCTGGAGATGTTCTCCGATGTCGGCAATCGCTGGATGGGGCTGTTCCTCGAAACCGCCCAGTGCGGCATCGCGCCCAGGCGCTACGCAAGCCCGATCACCTTTAACCGCGTCCGGGTGATCGAGCTTTACTGCCGCCTTCACGGGGCGAGCCAGGGCGTCCCCGCCTAAAAAAACCCGGCCCCCCGAGGATGCGAACAAGCCCCGAAGCGCCGCTCGCGCTTCGGGGCTTTCTTTTTGAGGGCACTCACTTGCCATTTTGGCAAGTGAGCGGAACTGGCTACAGCATCCAGCGCAGCAGCGCCCAGAGGCCATAGAGCATGGCAGGCCAGAGGAAGGGAAGCGGCCAGCCGAGCCAAACTGGCAATGCGAAGAGCGCCAGCCAGACCAGGCCTCGTGCCAGCTTCTCCGGCGCGGCGGGGCCGGATACTGCGATGCGCGCCGGATCATGCTGTCCCCGTGCCAGCGCGTCCGTGACATCCGGCAGATCGACTTTGCGCATGCTGGACACCTTGCGCACCTGCCAGAGCGCAAGCGCGCTCCACAGCGCCGAGACCAGCAACGGGATAGGCCCGGCGAGGCCGATCATTTGCGGGAAGTACGGATGAAAGAGCGGCAGGTTGATCGTCCCACGCAGCAGGATGCAGAGCGCGGCATAGCCGAAGACAATATTCGCTGCGGTGAGAAGCAGGAACTTCCCCATGACCTCACCCCACGCTCAGATAGTCGCCGAGGAGCGCGCCGAGCGCGAGGCCAGGGGCGGTGAAATCCACGCTCCTTGTGATCGTCAGGCTCGCGTGGCTCGGCTGGATGCCGTATAGGGGCCGCCCTCGCCGGTCCCGGAAACGCTTCTCCAGGAAATAGACAGGCCGGTAGCCGATCATCGGACGAGCTGCCGCCAGAGCGATAACCTGCACAGACGGGTGCAGGCTCATCAGCTCATCCGGCGTGATCAGGCGGCGCGGCTGGCTGGCATCGGCAGCCGAGCGGAAACTCGGATCACCCAGCAGCCGCGCGCGCTCCATGGCGCTATCCAGGCTGAGCTGTTGCAAGCTGGTCTGCCCGCAGAGCGCAGAGAGGTAGTCCGCCGTGAAGCGATCATTCGTGCCGAAGCACTGAATAGAGGCGCTATTGGCGAGGAAGCTCTCCCAGCGGTTCTTGTAAAGCTCCTTGAGCTGCGTGAAATCCTGCACGACCATGACGAACTGCATGCCAAAGCCCGCCATCAGGCCGACCGCTTGCTCTATAATCGCCATGCGTTCCAGCGTGGCCATTTCTTCAAGCAGGAACATGACCGGCGCGGACGGCTTTTGCGGCAATGTTGTGATGCTGGCGATCAGCGCGCCGATCACTACGCGAAGAAAGCGCCGCGCGGTCCCGATCCGGCGCGCGGGCAGGACGATGTAGATGCTGGTGTTCTCGCCGATATCCTTGGGATCAAAGCTCTGCTTGGAAAGGGCATCCGCCAATCGAGCGCTTTCGAGGAAATGCGTGTTGCGGTGCGCGGTCGAAATGACGCCGGAAAGCTCGCGCTCTTCCTTGTTGTCGATCCGCCCGCCAGCGGCCCTGACCAGATCAAAGGGCGAGGCCAGCATTTGGTCGATGATCGCGCGAAAATCGTCCCGGCTGGCATTCAGCGCCTGGCGCACGGACCGCAAGCTAGCCGTGCCATCCTCTGCGGCATAGAGCAGAAAGCCCGCAATCAGGCTCGCGGCCTCGCCCGACCAGTGGCTGTCCGCACCGCCATCGGGGATGACGAGGCTGTCCGCCGCCAGCATGGCATCATCGAAGGCATCGTCGCCGAAGGGCTGGATATGGGCGCAAGGGTTAACAGGGTGCTGAAATAGTCCCGCCTCGACAAGGATTTGAGAACGTGATTCACCCTCGGCACGGAAACGGCGGGGGTGAGGATGCGCGGTGTG
>SBGD01000088.1 GCA_006226775.1 Paracoccaceae bacterium
GGCAGGCCGGTCGTCACGAAGGCGGCATCGGGCGTCTTCAGCCTGATGTCGAAATGCAGGTCGTCGACGGTTTCGACCGTCTCGATATTGCTGACCCTTGCGGCCATCGACGGCGGCTGTGCCTCGACCGCCATGTTCAGGGTGAAGGCGGCATCTTCCGAGGTCACGGCCTCGCCGTCGTGGAAGGTCATGCCGTCGCGCAGCTTGACGCGCAGGGTGGTGTCATCGACGAATTCCCAGGATTCCGCGGCCCAGGGCGAGACGTCGCCCTCGGAATTGATCTTGCCGAATGTATCGTAGATCAGCCGGACCCAGCCCACGGCGCCCTCTTCGGCCATCGGGTTGTAGGTGTCGACATCCTCGAAATAGCCCCAGTCGAAGATCCGGTCGTCGGTCAGCGGTTCCGCCGTCAGCCAGGGGCGGACCTGCGCCTCGCCGGGGTTGATCGGCGAGGGGCTCTGGATATTGGCCCATTTGTCGCTGTTCCAGACCATGCCGAAGACCGTATGGGTGACCGGCCACCAGGGCGCCTGCTCGAAGTGGTATTCCTGCAGGGCGCGCACGGTTTCCAGCCGCTCTTCGGGGTTGATCTGGGTCCGCTGCAGCGCGGCCATCTCGGAATAGGTCTCGTCGCACCATTTCGACGCGTTGCGGCGCTGGCCGCAGGCCGACTGGTCATAGAGCCAATAGGTCGGATCGACCCGGTCGGGGTCGGCGCCGACGCTGATCGAGGCGATGTCCTCCAGCCCGCCGCCGACGTTGATCGTCGCAACGAAGGTGCTGAACTGGATCGGCCGAAGCTCGAGCGCGAGCCCGAGCTTGCCCCAGTCGTCCGCGAGGATCCGCGCCGATTGCTCGTGGTGAATCCCGAAATCGGACGCGTAGTAGGCCAGGCTGAGCGGCGGGACGATCTCTCCCAACTCCTGCGCATGGGCCGGAGCGGATGTGACAAGCGTCAATGCGGCGCCGGTCGAGAGCATGGCCGCAGTCAACGTCCTTACCTTGGTCTTGGTCATTGGTGTCCTCCATCTGTTGTCCCCGTTGCGGGGGAGCGATGCCCTTGAGCCCTGCAATTTCGCCCAAGCAGCCCTGCGCTCTTGGTGGCGCTTGCGGGCAGTTGAGGCGGTTTTGTACATTCTGTCAAGTTTTATCGACAAAATTTAATTTCATATAACCGATGTTGACTAGTGCATAAATTTAGAAATAATCGATTTCGTAGATTCGTGACTGTTCACCTTATGGAGGCCGATAAATGGGTGCTCATGAGCAAGCTTCCGACGCCGGCACCCTGACCGAGCGTGCCGTTCAGCTTTTGCATCGCGACATTCTCTCGGGCGAACTCCAGCCGGGCGTGAAACTGGGCATTTCCGGCCTGGTCGAGACCTACCGGATCGGCGCAACCCCGATCCGCGAGGCGCTGTCGCGGCTGATCGCGCAGAACCTTATCGTGGCCTCGGACCGGCGCGGCTTTCACGTCCGCGAACTCAGCCGCGAGGACCTTCTCGACATCACCAATACCCGCGTGCTGATCGAACGCGAAGGCATCCGGCTGTCGATGCTGCACGGCGGCGACGACTGGGAAAGCGCGGTGATTGCCCATATGCACCGCCTGCGGCTTTACGTCGAACGCCATGGCGAGGCCTTCGGCGAGGATTACGACGAGATCGGCCCGCTGCATCAGCAGTTCCACGCCTCGCTTCTGGCCGGGTGCCGCTCGCCGCGGCTGATGTCCCTGGCCGAGAACCTGTTTCTCCAGGCGTCGCGGTATCGCCGCATCCTGATGCGGACCTGGTCGGACCCCAAAGCCTATATCGACAGCCACGAGCAGCTGGTCGATGCGATCCTGGCGCGCGACGAAGACCGGTCCGGCACGCTGCTTCGCACCCATCTCGAGTCCACGCTGCGCAGCGTGTACCCCGACCAGTCCTCACCTTGAACACAGCCGGAGAATAGAAACATGAACGGTCCTCTGCCCCTCAACGAAACGCATGATCCGGCCCGACGCAGCAGTGTCAGCGCGGCCAATGCGCCCGGTTGCGACTTTCCGATCCAGAACCTGCCCTTCGGGATGTTCAGCCTTGACGGCGGCGCCCCGCGGCCCGGCGTGGCCATCGGCGACATGATCGTCGATCTCACCGCGATGCAGCAGGCCGGGGCGTTCAGCGGCGAGGCCGACCTGGCCGCGCGCGCCGCCGGCGAGGGCCGCGGGCTGAACGCGCTGATGGCGCTGGGCCAGGCCCCGGCCTCGGCCCTGCGCGCGCAACTGGCCGATCACCTCGACGCCGAGGCCAGGGCGGGGTTCGACCTGCAGAAGGTCCTGGTGCCCATGGGATCGGCCCGGATGCACCTTCCCGCCAGGATCGGCGATTTCACCGATTTCCTGACCTCGAGCTACCATTCCATGCGGATGCGCAAATCCGACGATCTGCCGCTGAACTTCACCTCGATGCCGATCGCCTATCACAGCCGCGCAAGCTCGATCCGGCTGAGCGGCGAGGTCATCCGCCCGCATGTCCAGACCCCCGATGGCGACAAGCCGCGGTTCGCGCCGACGACGCAATTCGACTACGAGCTCGAGGTCGGCGTCTTCATCGGCCGCGGCAACGAGCTGGGCCACCCGATCCCCATCGACGAAGCGGAATCGCATGTCTTCGGCTATTGCATTACCAACGACTGGTCGCTGCGCGATGTCCAGTATTTCGAGGGCCAGCCGCTGGGGCCGTTCCTGTCCAAGAGCTTCACCACCACCATCTCGCCCTGGATCGTGACCGAAGAGGCGATGCGCCCCTTCCGCACCGCCGCGCGCCCGGGCAACGAGGACCAGCCCAGCCCCCTGCCCCACCTCGCCTCGGACGAAACCGCAAGGACCGGCGCGCTGGACCTCGATCTCGAGGCGCTGTTGCAGACCGCGAAGATGCGCACCGAGAACCAGGACCCGGTGACCCTGACGCGCACCAACCTCAAGCACCTGTTCTGGACCTTCGCGCAGATGATCGCCCATCACAGCAGCAACGGCTGCAACCTGATGCCCGGCGATCTTCTGGCCAGCGGCACGGCCTCGGGCCCGGACCCGGAAAACCGCGCCTGCCTGGCCGAGATCTCGGCGCGTGGGACAGAGCCCTTCGACCTGCCCAACGGCGAGACCCGCACCTTCCTCGAGGATGGCGATGAACTCACCCTGCGCGCCTTTGCCCGGCGCGAGGGCCATGTCCCCATCGGCTTCGGCGCTGCGACAGGCCGGGTTCTGCCTGCCACCTGACATCGCAGCGCCGGCGTCGCGGACCGCCCCCCGGCCCGCGACCTTGCACCGGCGGGCGTGACAGTGCAGATCCCTGCCATAGCGCCTCACTCGAGAAAGGTCTAACGATGCACCTGCCCCATCACCCCGTCTATCCGTCGCGCCGCTCTCCGGTCCTGGCCGGCAACGTGGTCGCGACCTCCCAGCCTCTGGCCACGCAGGCCGGCCTGGCCATGCTGCACCAGGGCGGCAACGCGATCGACGCGGCCATTGCCGCGGCGGCGGTGCTCGCCATCGTCGAGCCGACCGGCTGCGGGCTGGGCTCGGACGCCTTCTGCATCCTCTGGGACGGCAAGGAATTGCACGGGCTGAACGCCTCGGGGCGCGCGCCCGCCGCCTGGACGCCCGAGCGTTTCGCCAGCGGCATGCCCCAGCACGGCTGGGAGTCGGTGACGGTGCCCGGCGCGGTCAGCGCCTGGGTCGACCTGACCGAACGCTTCGGAACCTTCGACCTGCCGACCCTGCTGGCACCGGCGATCCGCTACGCCGAGGAGGGCTTTGCGGTCTCGCCCGTGGTGGCGCGGTCCTGGGCCATGGGCGCCGAGGTGCTGCAAGGCCAACCGGGCTTTGCCGAGACCTTCATGCCCGAGGGCCGCGCGCCCAAAGCCGGCGAGTGGTTCCGCAACCCCGGCGCCGCGCGCACCCTGCGCGCCATTGCCGAGACCCGGGGCCGCGCCTTCTACGAGGGCGAGATCGCGCAGGAGATCGCCGCCTTTGCCCGCGCCAACGGCGGCGCGATGACGGTCGAGGACCTGGCCGCGCATCGCAACGACTGGTGCGGCACCATCAGCCAGGGCTTCGACGACGTGGACCTGCACGAGATCCCGCCCAACGGCCAGGGCATCGCCGCGCTGATGGCGCTGGGGATCCTGCAGCACACCCCGATCCGGGAGCACGGGCCGGACGACCTTGCCGCGGTTCACCTGCAGATCGAAGCGGTCAAACTGGCCCACCGCGATCTGCACGCCTACGTGGCCGACCCCGATCACATGTACCCGGTGGACCGGGCCGACCTGCTGGATGCCGATTACCTGAAATCCCGCGCCGCCCTGATCGACACCACCCGCGCGCAGGACTTCGGGTCCGGCGCACCCCGGCAAGGCGGCACGGTCCTGCTGAGCGTCGGCGATGCCGCGGGACGGATGGTCAGCTTCATCCAGTCGAATTACGCGGGCTTCGGCTCGGGCGTGGTGGTTCCGGGCACCGGCGTGTCGATGCAGAACCGCGGCTTCGGCTTCACCACCGAACCCGGCCATCCCAACCGCGTCGGGCCGGGCAAGCGACCGTTCCACACCATCATTCCGGGTTTCGTCATGAAGGGCGGCGCGCCGCTTCTGGCCTTCGGCATGATGGGCGGCCCGATCCAGGCGCAGGGCCATGTGCAACTGCTCTTGCGCACGCAGCTCTGGAACCAGAACCCGCAAACCGCCGCCGACGCCCCCCGCTGGCGCATTCTGGAGGGTCTTGGCGTGGCCTGCGAGCCCACCATGGCGCCCGGGCTGCTCGACGGCCTCGCCGCGCTCGGCCATGTGCTCCAGGTCGAAACGCCCGACAAGGCCTTCGGCTTCGGCGGAGCGCAGCTCGTGCAACGTTTGGCCGACGGAGGCTACGCCGCAGGATCCGATCCGCGCAAGGACGGCCAGGCGGCGGGTTTCTGAACGGGATTCGGTGAGGGGTTTGGAGCGGGGTGAACCGCGCGGGGTTTGCCGGAGGCTGAATTGACTTAGGGTCTGGACGCATAGCCGGTAGATGACCGTTGCGGCGAGCGCGATGGCTTTTCGTGTAGAAGTGAACACTTGATCTGACAGACGGCCTTGGCGTTCAGGAGAACGTCGACATGACCAGGGACCAAAAGACCATCCGTGCGAAGGCAGGGCTGCCGGAACTGGCCTGGCAGCTTGGGAACGCAAGCTAGGCCTGCAAGATGATGGGCTATTCGCAGGACAGCTTCCATCGCTTCAAGGAACTCCATGAGATCGGCGGCGAAACGGCACTGCAGGAGCGGAGCCTCCGCAAGCCGCTCCTGGCGAACCGGACGCCACCCGAGGTGGAGGCGCTGAGTGTCCGGCTGTCGCTGGAGTTGCCGGCCTGCGGCCAGGTGCGGATCGCCAACGAACTTCGCAAGCGCGGCCATTCCCTTTCGCCGGCGGGCATGCGCGGCGTCTGGCTGTGAAACGACCCGGAAACGATGAAGACGCAGCTGAAGGGGGACTGTCAGGAAATTTGTGTGCGAGGCCATAGTGATGGAACGGAGAGGAGCATCACATGGCGATCGAGAAGGAAGTACTGGACCGGCTTCTGGCAGGGCGCGATCCGCAGGATTTGTTCGCGAAGGCCGGTCTTGTCGATGAGCTGAAGAAGGCGCTTTCGGAGCGGCTTCTGAATGCCGAACTGGACGAGCATCTTGTCGGCGACGCTGGCCGGGCGGCCGGCAACCATCGCAACGGCGCGTCTGGGAAGACAATGCTCACGGGCACGTCGAAGGTGACGCTGGACATCCCTCGCGACCGGAACGGCACGCTCGACCCGAAGCTGATCGCAAGGTATCAGCGCCGGTTTCCGGATTAGGACGACAAGGTGATCTCGATGTATGCGCGCGGCATGAGCGTGCGCGAGATCCTGATGCATCTTGAGGAGCTCTACGGCACCGACGTTTCGCCCGACCTGATTTCGGCGGCGACGAACGCGGTGCTGGAGGAGGTGGCGGAATGGCAGAACCGGCCACTCGACACCTGCTATCCGCTGGTGTTCTTTGTTGCGATCCGGGTCAAGATCCGCGATGAAGACTTCGGCCGGAACAAGGCCGTCCACATCGCCCTGGGCATCCTGCCTGACGGCATCAGGGAGATCCTCGGCCTGTGGATTGAGCAGACGGAGGGTGCGAAGTTCTGGCTGCGGGTGATGAACGAGTTGAAGGTGCGCGGCCTGGGCGACATCCTCGTCGCCGGTGTCGACGGTTGAAGGGCTTTGCCGAAGCGATCAACGCGGTATTCCCCGAGACCGTGGTCCAGACGTGCATCGAGCATCTGATCCGCCACTCGATGAACTTCGCCGGATGGAAAGATCGCAATGGCGTCGCGCAGGCGCTCCGGGCCGTCTGCCGGGCCAGGGACGCCGACGCGGCCGCCGTGGCGCTGGACGCCTTCGAGGACGGCCCCTGGGGCGTGAAATACCCCGCCATCGGCCCGGCCTGGCGGGGAAACTGGGACCTGGTCATCCCATTCTTCGCCTTTCCCGAGGGCGTAGGCCGGATCATCTCCGCGACCAACGCAATCGAGACGCTGAACTCGAAGCTGCGCCGGGCGGTGCGGGCGCGCGGCCATTTCCCGAGTGACGACGCTGCCACCAAGCTGCCATACGCTCCACCCAGTTCGCCACGATCAGCCCCGGCACGCTGTCCAGCGCCCGCTTTGCTTCGCGGTCGAGGTTCTGCCGCTTCGGCAGCTTGACCTGTGGCATCGCCGAGCTGGCGGAACGCGAGGGGATTGCCTGCTCCTACATGACCCGCGTCCTGCGCCTGAGCCTGCTCGCGCCCGATATCGTCGAGGCGATCCTTGACGGCAAGCAGGGGCCGGAGATGACGCCGGCCCACGTGCTGGAGCCGTTTCCCATGATCTGGAATGGGCAAGTCGAACAGCTCGCATGACGCTCGCTGCCGATGCGCAAGATGACGCACTTTTTTCCGTCCTGCGCCGCCACCGGTCGTTTTTCGCTGTCGCCTCAGGTCCGGGCCTGTGCGCTGCTGCGTTGCGTGGACTGCTGGATCGCAGCGCGTTCCATGCAGGTGACAGCCAGTTGAACCGCGAAAAAACCGGGCGCGTATCCCATATGGGATATGGACGCATGGGCCGACCTTCAATCCAATAGGAGGGCCGCGAACAAGGTGCGGATTCCGTTTGCGATGGCTGCGACCTTGGGCCCGGCCGCCCGAAGGCCGAAACAGATTAAGTTATTTAGAACTGGAGGTATAAATGCGCTGTTCATTCACAACGCTTGCCAGGTCATTCTTGCCGGTTTCAACGGCACTTGCCCTTGGACTTTGCGGCAGCGGTGCAACTGCAGATACTGTCGTCGGAATCGCGGGGCCATTGACAGGAGACGTCGCGTCGAATGGCGAACAGAATGACTTGGGCGCTCAAAGAGCGATTTTCGATTTGAACCAGGCGGGCGGCGTTCTGGGTGAGGCTGTGGAGTCAATATCCGTTGACGACGCCTGTGACGCCGGTCAGACGGTGGCTGCCGCCAAGCGATTGATCGCCGCCAAGGTCGATGTGGTCTTCGGTCATCTGTGCTCGCGAAGTTCAATCATAGCAAGTGAACTCTATGATGCGGCAGGCATCCTCATGGTTTCGCCGTCCTCCACGAACCCGGCGGTGCCCGATTCCGGGCGAAAGAATGTGTTTCGCACCATCGGCCGTGACAACGCGCAAGCTGCGGTGGCCTCGCGTTTCATTCTCGAGAATTTTGGCCAACGTCGCATTGCACTGCTGCACGACGGGAACACTTACGGGCAGGGGTTGGTCGAAGGCGTCAAGGCCGAACTGAATGCGGCTGGAAAGCAAGAGGCCCTGTTTGCACCCATTAAATCCGGCCAGATTAGCTATGTCACAGCCATTGAGGAACTGGTCGACGCCGAAGCGGATCTTGTCTACCTGGTCAGCAACTCGGTCAGCGATCTCGCCCTGTTCACGAGGCAACTCAAGGATGTGGTTCCAACGGCGGTGTTGATTTCCGCTGACGCGATGGCGTCGGAAGGGTTCCTGCTGATTGCCGGCGAGGCTGCCAACGGGACATTTTTCACCTTCAGTCCCGACGCCCGGCTGTTTTCTCGCGCTGCAGATGTCGTCGCGAGCTTCCGGGACGAAGAAGCTTTCGAGCCGGAAGGCACCACGCTCTCTGCTTATGCGGCCGTACAGGCGTGGACCCAGGCCGTTGAGGCGGCCGGCAGCCGAAAGACGCCTGATGTGATCGCCGCCTTGCGATCCGGGACCTTCGATACGGTCATTGGCGATATCGGCTTCGATGAAATAGGCGATGTGACCGGGATTGATAACTTCGTCATGTATGTCTGGAAAGCGTCCGGCTACGCACAAGTCGAATAGCGCGCTCCCGTGACCCCGAACGCCTCAACTTTGGGAACCGACCGCGGGCAGTGTCCCTGGTGGTGGTGTAGGAGGCCGCGCGCGGAGCCTTCGGCGTAGCATAGCGCGCGGCCGGGCTGGCGGCCACCGCGCTTCTT
>SBGD01000058.1 GCA_006226775.1 Paracoccaceae bacterium
GCAAGAACAACGCCGCCGTCGAGAAGAAGCTGAAGGACAAGCTCA
Organism: Paracoccaceae bacterium; assembly: GCA_006226775.1. GTDB lineage: Bacteria > Pseudomonadota > Alphaproteobacteria > Rhodobacterales > Rhodobacteraceae > Marinovum. The sequence continues at coordinate 46 of SBGD01000058.1, forward strand.
AGACCGACCGCGCCCGCATCCAGGTGGGCCGGATCTCGGGCTTCGGCCTGATGGAAATGTCGCGCCAGCGTCTGCGCCCCGGCATGATCGAGGCGACCACCGCGCCTTGCCCGCATTGCCACGGCACCGGGTTGATCCGCTCGGACGACAACCTCGCCCTGCAGGTGTTGCGCCAGATCGAGGAGGAGGGCACCCGCCGCCGCTGCAAGGAATTGCTGGTGCGCTGCCCGGTCTCGATCGCCAATTACCTGATGAACGCCAAGCGCGAACATATCGCGCTGATCGAGGCGCGCTACGGCATTGCCGTGCGGGTCGAGGGCGATGTCACGCTTGTCAGCCCCGATTTCACCATCGAGAAGCTGAAGACCGCCACCCGCATCGTCGCCGAAACCCCGGTTGTGGTCTCGGCCGATACTTCGATCATGGACATGGTCGACGACTCGACCGACGAGGACACCACCGAGGACGAGGACGAGGACGAAACCCCGCAGTCCGAAGCCACGACCCCCGAGACCTCGAGCCCCGAGGCCAGCGAGGACGAGGATTCGCCCAAGCCCAAGAAGCGCCGGCGCCGGCGTCGGCGGCGCAAGTCCAAGTCGGGCGAGAGCAATGGCAACGACAACGGTAACGGCAACGACGACGATCAGGACTCCGACTCCGATGGCGCCGACGCCGCGACCGACAACGGCCAGACCGACGGCTCCGACGACAAGGCCGCGCCGCAGGACGATGCCGCCGATGGCGATGCACAGCCCGAGGCCGAGGAAAAGCCCAAGCCGAAGCGCAAGCGCAGCACCTCCAGCACGCGCCGGAAGTCCTCCAAGACCACCGACGACACGCCCTCCGAGGCGGAGGCACCGGCTGATGTGGAGACTGCCGACGCGGGCCAGCCGGCAGAGGATGCCGAGCCTGTGACGGCGGACCCGGTGGCGGCGCAAGCCGCCTCCGAGCAACCGGCGGATCCCGTGGCCGAAGCCGAAGAGCCTGTGGAAGCAGCGGTGGAGCAGCCGGTCGAAGAAGAGCAACCTGCGGAAGCCGAGGCGGAACGGCCTGTGGAAGCTGAAGCGGAACAGCCTTCGGAGGCCGAGGCCGCGCAACCTGTGGAAGCCGAGGCCGAACAGCCTGCGGAAGCCGTGGCCGCGCAGCCTGCGCAAGCCGAAGCGGAACAGCCTGCGGAAGCCGAGGCCGAACAGCCTGCGGAAGCCGAGGCAGCGCAACCGGCCGAGCCCGAAGCCGAACAGCCGGTGGAAGCCGAAGCCGAAGCGACCTCCGAGCCGACCGAACTGCCGGCCGCGCCCGAAACCGCCGCCGAGACACCGGCAGACCCGGCCCCGGCAGAGGCACAAGACAGCGCCCCGGCAGCGGAAGAGGCGACCGAGACCGCGGCGACTCCGGTGCTTGAACCCGCGGGTGGCGGCGATTTCGAGGACGAGTCCGACGACGCCGACAAGCCCAAGAAACGCGGCTGGTGGTCGATCAGCCGCTGAGTTCAGACGGCACGACAATCAAAACGCCCCGGCAGTCCGCTGCCGGGGCGTTTTCGTCTTCAGCCTGGGGATAAGTTCAGCCGCCCTTGCGGATCAGGTAGATCTGCACGCCGTTCTCTTCGCGCATCTCGACCAGCGCGTGTCCGGCCTCGTGGCAGAAATGCGGCACATCGACCACCGCCGCCGGATCGTCGGAATGCAGTTCCAGAAGCGCGCCGGGGGCAAGGGATTTCAGATGCTTGCGGGCCTTGAGAACCGGCAAGGGGCACAGAAGGTGCGTGGCATCGAGCATCTCGGTCATCCTTCGGATCTAAGCCGCGGCGCGCGTGAAGTCCAGCGCCTTACTCTCGCCGCAAAACGCCTCTAAGCTGATGAAAAAACAAGAGAGTTGCCATGGGTGCGCGCGGGCAAGGCAAGGTCGTCAGACGCCGGGTGTTCTACATTCCCGGCTACGACCCGATTCATCCCCGCCGCTACCGCGAACTCTATCGCAAGCAAAGCGCCCGCCAGGCCGCGGTCTCGGGCCATGAGATCGCCCTCAAGCCCCGAAAATCAAACGGCAATTTCGGCTGGACCGTGACCGCGCGGATCGAGGACGAACCCGTCACCGCCGACATGGAGGTGCTGGTCTGGTCGGATATCGTCCGCGGCTCGATGGGCGACGGCATCGCGCTGACCTACCTGCGGATGCTGCATACCGCGGCGGCCTATATCGGGTCGGGCGCGCTCTGGCGGCTGATGCGGCTGCGCAAGGGGCCGGTGATCGCCGCGCTCTACCCGGTGGTCATGCTGCTGTTCCAGGCGGTGATCGCGGTGCTGGCGGGTTACGGCGTCTACCGCGCGGGCAGTTGGGCAAGCCCCTGGCTGGGGCTGGCCGGGCCGCTGCTGGGCGGCGGGCTCGGGCTGGTGCTGGGCTGGGCCATTCTTGATCTGTTCCGCCGCTGGGACAGCAAATTCTTCGTCTACTACCTGATGCACGATTACGCCTTCAACGCCCGCACCCTCGGCGCCCATCCGCCCGAGTTGGAGGCGCGGCTGGCGGAATTCACCGATGCGGTCGCCGCGGCGCTGGCCTCGCCGGTGGACGAGGTGCTGCTGGTCGGCCATTCCTCGGGCGCGCATCTGGGCGTGTCGGTGCTGGCCGACCTGATCCGCAGCGGGCGGGTGCCCGACGGCGGCCCGGCGCTGGGCTTTCTCACCCTCGGCCAGGTGGTGCCGATGGTGTCTTTCCTGCCGCGGGCCTGGCGGCTGCGCAACGACCTGGCCTTTCTCTCGGAACGCCCCGAGGTCTTCTGGGCCGATGTCACCGCCCCCGGCGACGGCTGCGCCTTCGCGCTCTGCGATCCGGTGGCGGTCTCCGGGGTGGCGGGGCCGGGAAAGCGATGGCCGCTGGTCTTCTCCGCCGCCTTCACCCAGTCGCTGAGCCCCGCGCGCTGGAAGGCGCTGCGCTGGCGGTTCTTCCGGCTGCATTTCCAGTATCTCTGCGCCTTCGATGCGCCAAAGGACTACGATTACTTCCGCATCACCGCCGGGCCGCTGACGCTGGCCCAGCGCTACCGGGACCGCCCGGCGTCGCGGTCGCGCATCGAGACGCCGGTCAACCGCTACACCTCGACCAGCCCATGAAACTTGATCAGCCCGTGAAACGCCCGCCCAAACCCCCCTCGCGCGCCGACAAGGTCTCGCTGCTGCGCTACCTGGCGCTGTTTCGCCGCGACATTCTCTCGGCCCAGCCCGCCCGGCTCTATCGTGCCTGGATGGCCGAGTTCCGCACGCCCTTCTTCCGCTCCTACCTGGTGAACCAGCCCGACCTGGTGAAGCTTGTGCTCAAGGAGCGGCCCGACGATTTCCCGAAATCCAACCGCATCGGCGAAGGGCTGCGGCCGCTCCTGGGCAATTCGGTCTTCCTGACCAATGGCGAGACCTGGAAGCGGCAAAGGCGCATCATCGACCCGGCCTTCGAGGGCGGCCGGCTGCGCGACACCTTTCCCGCCATGTGGGCGGCGGCGCAAAGCGCCACCCGGCGGCTTTCGGCCCGGGACGGCGAAACCGTTGAAATCGAGGCCGAAACCAGCCACGCGGCGGCGGATGTGATCTTCCGCACGCTGTTCTCGATCCCGATCGAACATGACATCGCGGCGCAGGTCTTTTCCGAGTTCCGCGACTACCAGCGCAGCCAGCCGATCCTCAACCTCGCGGCCTTTGTGCCGCTGCCGAAATGGATGCCGCGGTTCTTCCGCCGCGACACCCGCGCCTCGGCCGCCGCGATCCGCAAGCTGATCACCCAGCTGACCACCGAGCGGATGGCGGCGATCAAGGCGGGCAACGCGCCCGACGACCTGGCCACCAAGATCATGACCACCGCCGATCCGCAGACCGGCGAGACCTTCAGCACCGAGGAAATGGTCGACCAGGTGGCGATCTTCTTTCTCGCAGGCCATGAAACCAGCGCCTCGGCCCTGGCCTGGACGCTCTATCTCATGGCGCTCTACCCCGATTGGCAGGAGCGGGTGGCAGAGGAGGCCAGAGCCAATCTGCCGACGGACGGTGCCGCCGACTTTGGTCTGATGTCCAAGCTCCGGCTGTCGCGGGATGTCTTTCGCGAGGCGCTGCGGCTCTATCCCCCGGTGCCGATGATGGTGCGCGAGACGACCTGTCCCGAGCGGTTCCGCGACCGTGACATCGCGCCCGGCAGCCAGATCGTGCTCAGCCCCTGGCATCTGCACCGCCACGAACGGCTCTGGGACAACCCCGACGACTTCGACCCCGGGCGGTTCGGCACCGAGAACGGCAGGACCTGCCTGCGCGAGGCCTATATGCCGTTTTCAAGCGGCGCGCGGGTCTGTACCGGGGCGGGGTTTGCCATGGTGGAGGGGCCGCTCGTGCTGTCGCACCTGCTGTGCCACCTGCGGTTCGAGCTGGGCGAGGGGGCGGCGCCGGTGCCGGTGGCGCATCTGACGGTGCGCTCGGACGCAGGCGTCTGGCTGAAGGTGCGGCGCCGCTCCTCCGCCCCTTGCGGGGCGTCCTCGCGAGGAAAGCCCGCGAGGGCTTGAGGAGCTACCGGCTCAGGGCTGTTTGCTCAGGGCTGTTTGTTGGCCTTGGCCTCGAAGGCGCGCAGCCGGTCTTCGAGGAACTTGCGCCCGCGTTTTTCCGCCAGGCGCACCCGCACCGCGGTCATGAAGGCTTCTTCCATGGTGGTCGAGGAGGCGCCCATGAGCCGCGCGATCTCGGCGGCCAGGCTCTCGTCGCCCATCACCTCCGCGGCTTCGATCACGTCGCGGGCAAGGCGGTCGGCGAGGTCTTCGTTGATGCTGCTCATGGGTCCTTACCGGGTGTTCTCGGTCAGCCGGCGCTTGACGTAATCGGTCACCGTGCCGATCATCGTGTCCATGTGGTCGTTCTCGAAGAAATGACCGGCGCCGTCGATCTCGGAATGGGTGATGGTGATGCCCTTCTGCTCGTGCAGCTTGCCCACCAGCGCCGTGGTATCGGCGGGCGGGGCCACGCGGTCGGCGGTGCCGTTGATCACCAGGCCCGAGGCCGGGCAGGGGGCGAGGAAGGAAAAATCGTACATGTTGGCCGGCGGGCTGGCCGAGACGAAGCCGGTGATCTCGGGCCGGCGCATCAGGAGTTGCATCCCGATCCAGGCGCCGAAGGAGAACCCGGCGACCCAGCAATGCTTGGAATTGTTGTTCATCGATTGCAGGTAATCGAGCGCCGAGGCGGCATCGCTGAGCTCGCCCACGCCCTGGTCGTATTCGCCCTGGGACCGGCCGACGCCGCGGAAGTTGAACCGCAGCACGGTAAAGCCCATGTTGTAGAAGGCATAGTGCAGGTTGTAGACCACCTTGTTGTTCATCGTCCCGCCGAACTGCGGATGCGGGTGCAGCACGATGGCGATCGGCGCGTCCCGCTCTTTTTGCGGATGATAGCGGCCTTCAAGCCGTCCTTCGGGGCCGGGAAAGATGACCTCGGGCATAAGCGGTGGTACTCCTGACAAAGGCGGCGACGATAGTTGACAGTTTTGCTCGCCTACCTTAGAACTGTTCTAAATCCGATCCGGTGACGGGGCGGGCTCAACGCAGATAAGCGCTATGGCCCGCAAGGTCAACAAGCCAGCAAGCGCCAATCGCCAGCAAGCGCCAATCGGGAGTATGCGGCATGAAGCTCAGTACCAAGGGACGTTACGCGATGGTGGCGCTGGTCGATATCGCGCTGCAGCCCTCGGAAGGGCTGGTGACGCTGGGCGAGATCTCGCAGCGCCAGGACATTTCGCTGCCCTATCTCGAGCAGCTCTTCGTCAAGCTGCGCCGCGCCGGGCTGGTGGCTTCGGTGCGCGGTCCGGGCGGCGGCTATCGCCTCGCGCATCCGCCGTCCGAGATCCGGGTGGTCGACGTGCTGTCGGCGGTGGACGAGACGGTGGACGCGATGCACAAGGGCGCGGGCGCCAGCGGCGGTTTGTCGGGCAGCAAGGCGCAATCGCTGTCCAACCGGCTTTGGGAAGGGCTCTCGGCGCATGTCTATGTCTTTCTGCACCAGACCCGGCTGTCGGATCTCGTGAACAACACGCTGGCGCCCTGTCCGGCGGTGCCGGGTCTGTTCAAGGTGGTCGATGATGGCTGATGTCGCAGGGGGGCCAGCCCCCCATCGCCTCTGGCGATCCCCCCCGGAGTTTTCCCGGCAAGATGAAGAGGTGGCCGGGTGACACGGGTCTACCTTGATCACAATGCCACCACCCCCCTGCGGGCCGAGGCGCGCGCGGCGATGATCGCGGCGATGGATGTCGTCGGCAACCCGTCCTCGGTGCATTCCGAGGGGCGCGCCGCCAAGGGGCTGGTGGAACGGGCCAGGGCGCAACTGGCCGAGGCTTTTGGCGCGGGCGAGGCGGATATCGTCTTCACCTCCGGCGCCACCGAGGCGGCGGCGCTGGCGCTGGCGGGCCGTGGCCTGGCGGGCGCGGGGGTCGAGCATGACTGCGTGCGCGCCTGGGTCGACGAGAGCCTGCCGGTCGCGGCGAGCGGGCAGGTGCAGGTCGCCGCGCCGGAGGCATCGGTGCTGCAGGCGGCAAACAGCGAGACCGGCGTGCTGCAGGACCTGCCACCGGGACTGGCGGTGAGCGATGCAGTGCAGGTCTTCGGCAAGGTGCCGTTTTCCTTTGCCTGGTCGGGCGCGCGGATGGCGCTGGTCTCGGCGCACAAGCTGGGCGGGCCCAAGGGGGTCGGCGCGCTCGTGCTGGAGCGCGGGCTGGATGTGACGGCGCGCATCAGGGGCGGCGGGCAGGAGATGGGCCGCCGGTCGGGCACCGAGAACGTCATCGGCATCGCCGGTTTCGGCGCCGCGGCCCAGGCGGCGGTGCGCGATCTGAACGATGGCGCCTGGGAAAGGGTGGCAGGACTTAGAAACATTCTAGAGAAAGCCATTGAGTCCGGCACAAAAGAGACTATTTTGGTCGGGAAAGACACAACCCGTCTGCCCAATACCCTCTGCGTCATTGCGCCGGGTTGGAAAGGCGAGACACAAGTGATGTCCATGGACCTGGCCGGGTTCGCGATCAGCGCCGGGTCGGCCTGTTCCAGCGGCAAGGTGAAGTCCAGCCGCGTGTTGCAGGCGATGGGATATTCCGAGGGCGAGGCGGCCTGCGCGATCCGCGTGAGCCTCGGGCCCTCGAACAGCGAAGAGGATGTGCTGCGCTTTGCCGAAGCATGGTGCACCGCATACGAGAAATACCGCGCCCGCGCGGCGTGAACCTGGAGGTTAGACTATGGCAGCGCTCGACCAGACTCAGGTCAAGGAAGGTGTCGATCAGGAAACCGTGGACGCGGTCCGCGAGGTCAGCACGTACAAATACGGCTGGAACACCGAAATCGAGATGGAATACGCCCCCAAGGGGCTGACGCCCGATATCGTGCGGCTGATTTCCGACCGCAACGAAGAGCCGGAGTGGATGACCGAGTGGCGGCTGGCGGCCTATGAGCGCTGGCTGACCAAGAAAGAGCCGGACTGGGCGATGGTCGATTATCCCGAGATCGACTTCCAGGACCAGTATTACTATGCCCGCCCCAAGAGCATGATCGAAAAGCCCAAATCGCTGGATGATGTCGATCCCAAGCTGCTGGCGACCTATGAGAAGCTGGGCATTCCGCTGAAGGAACAGATGATCCTTGCCGGGGTCGAGGGCGCCGAGGGCGCGCCTGCCGAGGGCCGCAAGGTGGCGGTGGATGCGGTGTTTGATTCGGTCTCGGTGGGCACGACCTTCCAGGCCGAATTGAAGAAGGCCGGGGTGATCTTCTGCTCGATCTCCGACGCGATCCGCGAACATCCCGAGTTGGTCAGGAAATACCTCGGGACCGTGGTGCCGGTCAGCGACAACTTCTATGCGACGCTGAATTCAGCGGTCTTCTCGGATGGATCCTTCGTCTATGTGCCGCCGGGCGTGCGCTGCCCGATGGAGCTGTCGACCTATTTCCGCATCAACGCCGAGAACACCGGCCAGTTCGAGCGCACGCTGATCATTGCCGACAAGGGCTCTTATGTCAGCTATCTCGAAGGCTGTACCGCGCCGATGCGCGAGACCAGCCAGCTTCATGCCGCGGTGGTCGAGATCATCGTCGAGGAAGATGCCGAGGTGAAATATTCCACGGTGCAGAACTGGTATCCGGGCGACGAGAACGGCAAGGGCGGCATCTACAACTTCGTCACCAAGCGCGCCGATTGCCGCGGCGACCGGGCCAAGGTGATGTGGACGCAGGTCGAGACCGGCTCGGCGGTGACCTGGAAATACCCGTCGTGCATCCTGCGCGGCGACGAGAGCCAGGGCGAGTTCTATTCCATCGCCATCACCAACCACCACCAGCAGGCCGATACCGGCACCAAGATGATCCACCTGGGCAAGAACACCCGAAGCCGCATCGTGTCGAAAGGCATCAGCGCGGGGCAAGCCCAGAACACCTATCGCGGGCTGGTCTCGATGCATCCCAAGGCCAGGAACAGCCGCAACTATACCCAGTGTGACAGCCTGCTGATCGGCGACAGGTGCGGCGCGCATACGGTGCCCTATATCGAGGTGCGCAACAACTCGAGCCGGGTGGAGCATGAGGCGACGACCTCGAAGGTCGACGACGACCAGATGTTCTATTGCCGCCAGCGCGGCATGGACGAGGAGGAAGCGGTGGCGCTGATCGTCAACGGCTTCGCCAAGGAAGTGCTGCAGGCGCTGCCGATGGAATTCGCGCTGGAGGCCCAGCAACTGGTGGCGATCTCGCTGGAAGGCTCGGTCGGCTAGGGCGGGGCGATTTGCCCGCCCCCGGGGCCGAAAGGTCCCGGGGGGACGGGTCTTGAGGAAACTTCTGCTTCTGTCCGGAAAGGGCACGTCGTGATTCCACGCATCAAACGTCTGACGAAACGGCTGCGCCTGGGCCGCCCGGTCGAGAGTGGCAGCCTGCAACTTGTCCACACCCGGGTGCTGGACGAGGCGGTGACCTTTTGCGTCAACATGAAGAACGACCCGGTCCAGCGCCATCACCGCCGCGGCCAGTTCTACGAGATGTCGGAATTGACCCGGCTGCGGCGGATTTTTCCCGAAGGCGGCGTCTTTGCCGATATCGGCGCCAATGTGGGCAATCATTCGCTGTTCGCGGCCAAGTACCTCAAGGCTGGGAAGGTGATCCCCTTCGAGCCGAATCCCAAAGCCTTCGATCTGCTGATCCAGAACGTTCTGGTCAACGGGTTGGCGGAGGTGGTCGACCTGTCGATGCTGGGCGTGGGCCTGTCGGACGTCCAGTCCGGCGGCTTTGCCATGCAGCCGCGCGCGCGCAACCTTGGTGGTGCCAAGATGCTGGAAGGCGAAGGCGATCTCGAGGTGCATCGCGGCGACGCGCTGCTGGCCGAGGTGACGCCGGACTTCATCAAGATCGACGTGGAAGGCATGGAAATGAAAGTGCTTTCCGGGCTGAGCGGTCTGCTGGAACGCTGCCGCCCGGTGATGATGGTGGAAGTCGACAACGAGGCCGAAGAGAGCTTTCTGGCCTGGGTGGCCGCGCAGGGCTATGCGGTGCTCTCGACCCACCAGCGCTATCGGCTGAACAAGAACCACCTGATCTGCGATGCGTCGCGGCTGGACGCCTTGAAGGAAGCCTATGGCCCGGAAGAGACCGCGCCAGAGACCGGGCCAGAGACCGGACCGGAGACTGACCCGGAAACCGGACCGGAGACCGGGCCCGAACTGGAGTCGCAGGCATGACCGGGCTTGTCTCAGCGGGCTTGACCGGCCCGGCGCGCTGTCGTCCGGCGATGTCGCAAATTGTCCAGATATTGCCCCTTGGCACGTCGCATTTCTGCCGCCTTCATGGTCCAGTCATTAAGACCTGGGGCAAGCAAGAGGCAAAGAGCGGCCATGGCGAACCAAGGACAGGCGGTGTTTCACGCACGGTTGCAGCGGATCAACGCGGGTCAGTTCAGCCGGGTGCCGCAACCCGGCGTGGGCGACGAGACCAAGCGGGCCTGGGCCACGAAACGCACCAGGGTCAGCAAGTCCGATCTCGACGAGACCGCGGGCGGCACCAATCCCCTAGCCTGCCTCTGGGCGCTGGTCACCGGCATCCTTGCCTTCGGCCTGTCGCAACTGGCCAGCTTTCACTTCGCGGGCCTGCCCGATCCCACCATGTCGGCGGACATGCGGATGGGGATCGATGCGCTCTTCGCCGTGGGAATGCTGCTGAGCTTTTCGCTGTTCTTCGACATTCCCGGCAAGATGGCCATGCTGTTCAAGCTGGTGGGCATCTTTGCGGCCATGTCGCTGATGCACAATTTCGTGCACCTCTTCCCGGACGTTTTCAGGACGGCGTTTTCCTGGGAATGGGTGCGCTTCGTCCAATCCGGCAGCGAGCCGGTGTCGATCCTGTTCCGCGGCGAGAGCATCAGCGTGGCGGACCTGGTCGACAAGATCTGAACACCCCCAAAACCGAAATCGGTGTGGCGCGGCCCGTCCTGGGCTGCGCTGCACCTGTCCGTATGTGAAAGGCACGACATGCTGGAAATCAAGAACCTGCACGTATCACTGGAAACCGAGGACAAGCAGATCCTCAAGGGCGTCGACCTGACCGTCGAGGCGGGCAAGGTCCATGCGATCATGGGGCCCAACGGCTCGGGCAAGTCGACGCTGTCCTATGTGCTGTCGGGCCGTGACGGCTATGCCGTGACCGAGGGCAGCGCCACGCTGGAAGGCGCTGACCTGCTCGACATGGAGCCGGAAGAGCGCGCCGCGGCGGGGCTGTTTCTCGCGTTCCAATACCCGGTCGAGATCCCCGGCGTGGGCAACATGACCTTCCTGCGCACCGCGCTGAATGCCCAGCGCAAGGCGCGCGGGCAGGACGAGATGAACGCGACCGAGTTCCTCAAGCTGATCCGCGCCAAGGCCAAGGAACTCAATATCGACGCCGACATGCTCAAGCGTCCGGTCAACGTCGGCTTTTCCGGCGGCGAGAAGAAGCGCAACGAGATCCTGCAGATGGCGATGCTCGAGCCGAAGATGTGCATCCTCGACGAGACCGATTCGGGCCTCGACGTCGATGCGATGAAGCTGGTGGCCGATGGCGTGAACGCGCTGCGCGATGGCGGCCGGGGCTTTCTGGTCATCACCCACTACCAGCGCCTGCTCGATCACATCAAGCCGGACCTGGTGCACATCATGGCCGATGGCCGGATCATCAAGACCGGCGGGGCCGACCTGGCGCTCGAGGTCGAACAGCACGGCTATGCGCATCTGCTGGAGGAGGTGGCGTAATGGCACTGCCGCAAACCAAGCTGGACGCGACCGAGGCCCGCATCGCGGTGCTCGACATGCCCCGGGGCGGATGGTCGACCACGGCCCGCACCGCGGCGCTGGCGCGTCTGCGCGAGATGGGCCTGCCCGGACGGCGCGACGAATACTGGCGATTCACCCGGCCCGACACGCTGGTACAGCCCGAGCCCCCGGCAGCGGCGCTGTTCGATCCCAGGGAAACCGCGGCCTTCGACGCGATCGACAAGCTGAAGATCGTCTTCGTCGACGGTGTCTTCGACGCCGAGGCCTCGGACGACCTGACGCTGGAAGGTGTCACCATCGAGCGGCTGGCCGAGGCCAGCAGCGACCTGCATTGGGCCGCGTCGCTCTATGGCCAGCTCGAGATCCGCGGCCAGGCCGCGGTGCCGCGCCCGCTTGCGGCGCTGAACACCGCTTTCGCCACCGACGGGCTGCTGATCCATGTGACCGGCAAACCGTCGAAGCCGATCTCGATCAGCTATCGCCATGCCTCCGAGACCTCGGACGCGATCCTGCATCACGTCGTCAAGGTCGATGCCGGGGCGGAAGCGACGATCCTGGAAAACGGCCCCGCCGCCGCGCGCTTCAACAAGTGCATGGAGGTGGATGTCGCCGATGGCGCGAAGCTGCACCATGTCCGCACGCAAGGGCGCGACCACGAGCGTCGCGCCGCGACCCATGTCTTCGCGCGGCTGGGCGCGGAATCGGTGTTCAAGAGCTTCACCCTGACCGCCAATGGCGCGCTGACCCGCAACGAGGTGGTGATCGAGCTGACCGGCGATGACGCGCTGGTCCATGTGGCCGGCGCCTGTGTCGGCGATGGCGATTTCCTGCATGACGACACGGTGTTCATCACCCATGACGCGGTGAACTGCGAAAGCCGGCAGGTGTTCAAGAAGGTGCTGCGCAACGGCGCGACCGGCGTCTTCCAGGGCAAGATTCTGGTCAAGGCCGGCGCGCAGAAGACCGACGGCTACCAGATCTCGCAATCGCTGCTGCTGGACGAGGACAGCCAGTTCCTCGCCAAGCCCGAGCTCGAAATCTATGCCGATGACGTCGCCTGTTCGCACGGGTCGACCTCGGGGGCGATCGACGAGGAGGCGCTGTTCTATCTCCGCTCGCGCGGGGTGCCCGAGCCGCAGGCGGTCAACCTTCTGACCCTGGCCTTCCTGGCCGAGGCGGTGGCCGAGATCGAGGACGAGCGCCTTGCCGAGGAGATCACCACCCGGATCGAGGAATGGCTGATCCGGCACCGCAGCTGACCCCGGGGCGATGAGCGTTTCACAGGATATCGTTGCCACCTATCGCGGCCCGGGAACCGTCGTGCGGCGGCTTCTGGCGCGTGGCCAGCGCGAAGACCGCGCGCTGGCCATTCTCATGGCCGGGTGCCTGCTGGTGTTCGTCTCGCAATGGCCCAGGCTGGCCCGGCAGGCGCATGTCGACGGGTCCGAGCTCAACCCGCTGCTGGGCGGCGCGCTTCTGGCCTGGCTGATCATCGCGCCGCTGATCTTCTACGGCCTGGCGGCGGGCAGTCACCTGCTGGCCAAGCCGCTGGGCGGGCGGGGCAGCTTCTTTGGCGCGCGGCTGGCGCTGTTCTGGGCGCTGCTGGCGGCCTCGCCGCTGTTTCTGCTCAACGGGTTGCTGGCGGGTTTCGTCGGCGCGGGCACGGGGCCGCGGGCGGTCGAGTTCCTCACCTTCGTGGTTTTCCTGTGGTTCTGGCTGGCCGGGCTGCGCGCGGCGGAAAGGCCCCTGACATGACGGTGAACGTGATCCGCGACCTGGTGGCCGAGACCCTGGCCGCGCCGCGCGTTGCCGCTGCGCGGCTGATCGCGCTCCAGGTGCCGCGGCCGATCCTGTGGCAGGCGCTGCTGTTGATGGTGGTGCTGAACGCGCTGGCCTTCTGGCTGGGCGTTCTCGCTTTGCCGCCGGCCCAGCCGCTGCCGCCGATGATGGCCTCGCCCTTCATGTTCGCGCTGACCATGGGCTGCGGCGCGGTGGTGACGGTCTTTGCCGTCACGCTGGTGGGCGCCTGGCTGGGCGGCACGGCGCGGCTCGAGGATGTGCTGGTGCTGGTCACCTGGCTGCAGGCGTTGCGGCTGGTGGTGCAGGTGGTGGCCACCTTCCTGACCGCGACGCTGCCCTCGCTGGCCATCGTGCTCTTGATGGCGGTCAATATCTACGGGCTCTGGATCCTGGTGAATTTCATCGATATCGCCCATCGCTTCGGCTCTCTGCCCAGGGCCTTCGGGGTGATCCTGATGGCGGCGGCGGGGATCGTGATCGGCCTGCTGGTGATGCTGGCGCTGATCGGGGCAACGACAATAGGGGTTTCCGCGCATGTATGACGTCGACGCAATCCGGGCCGATTTCCCGATCCTGAGCCGCGAGGTCAACGGCAAGCCGCTGGTCTACCTCGACAACGGCGCCAGCGCGCAGAAGCCGCAGGTGGTGATCGACGCGATCACCACGGCCTATGCGCAGGAATATGCCAATGTCCACCGCGGCCTGCATTTCCTGTCCAACCTCGCGACCGAGAAATACGAGGGCGTGCGCGGCAAGATCGCGCGCTTCCTCGGCGTGGCCGACGAGCATGAGATCGTGCTGAATTCCGGCACCACCGAGGGGATCAATACGGTGGCCTATGGCTGGGCGATGCCCAATCTTCAGGCCGGCGACGAGATCGTGCTGTCGGTGATGGAGCATCACGCCAATATCGTGCCCTGGCACTTCCTGCGCGAACGCCAGGGGGTGGTGCTGAAATGGGTCGAGGTCGCGCCCGACGGCTCGCTCGACCCGCAGGCGGTGATCGACGCCATGGGGCCGAAGACGAAACTGGTGGCGCTGACCCAGATGTCGAACGTGCTGGGTACAAGGGTGGATGTGGCGCCGATCTGCGCCGCGGCGCGCGCGCGCGGCATTGCGACGCTGATCGACGGGTCGCAGGCGGCGGTGCACGGGCCGGTCAATGTCGATGCACTGGGCTGCGATTTCTATGCGGTCACCGGGCACAAGCTCTATGGCCCCTCGGGCTCGGGGGCGATCTTCATGCGCAAGGAGCGGATGGCCGAGATGCGCCCCTTCATGGGCGGCGGCGACATGATCAAGGAGGTGCACCGCGACGGCATCCTCTACAACGACCCGCCGATGAAGTTCGAGGCCGGCACGCCGGGGATCGTCCAGACCATCGGGCTGGGCGTCGCGCTCGATTACATGATGGGCGTCGGGATGGAGAATATCGCCGCGCATGAGGCCGCGCTGACCGCCTATGCGCGCGGGCGGATGGACAGCCTGAATTGGCTGAACGTGCAGGGCAAGGCGCCGGACAAGGGGGCGATCTTTTCCTTCACCATGGAGGGCGCGGCGCATGCGCATGACATCTCGACCATCCTCGACAAGAAGGGCGTGGCGGTGCGCGCCGGGCATCACTGCGCGGGGCCCTTGATGGATCATCTCGGGGTGACGGCGACCTGCCGCGCGTCGTTCGCGATGTACAACACCGAAGCCGAGGTCGATGCGCTGATCGACGCGCTGGAACTGGCGCATGAGTTGTTCGCGTGAGGCGGCGGCGCTGACCATCGCGTCCCGGGCCTGCCCCGGGACCTCCACCTCCACGCGGGCCATGAGGTCCCGGGGCAAGCCCGGGACGCGGGGAGGGCAGGGTCACACCGCGTCGAGGAAGGCCTTGGCACTCGCCAGATCCGCCTGAAACTGCGCCGTCGCCTCGGCCTTCTGCACCGGATCGGGCAGGCGCAAGAGATAGGCAGGGTGGACCGTGACCAGGAGCGGATGCCCCAACCGGCTCTCCTCCAGCCCGCCGCGACGCTTCAGCAGGCCCTTGCCGTTGCCGGTCAGCGCCTGAAGCGCGGTGGCCCCCATGGCGACGATCAGCCCCGGATCGTGGCGCTTTTCCTCCAGGTCGAGCCACCAGCGGCAATGCTCGATGTGATCGCGCTCCGGCGCCTGGTGCAGCCGGCGCTTGTTCATCGGCTTGAAGCGGAAGTGCTTGACCGCGTTGGTCAAATAGGTCTCGTCCCGCGCCAGCCCGGCCTCTGCCATCGCCCTGTCCAGCACCTGACCCGCGGGCCCCACGAAGGGCCGCCCTGCCAGGTCCTCCTGATCGCCGGGCTGTTCGCCGACGATCATCAGCCGCGCATCCTCCGGCCCTTCGCCCGGCACCGCCTGGGTCGCCATCTCGTGCAGCGGGCAGCGGGTGCAGGCGCGGATTGCCGCCTCCAGGCCCGCGTCCGGCATCTCCCAGCGGCTCGCATGCGCGGCCAGTTGCTGCGCTGCGGGGGCGGCGAAGGCGGGGGGCAGGGTCGGGGCGGCCTCGGCCATCTGGCGCACGCGGGTCTCGGCCTCGGCCAGCATCTGCGGGATGGCGCGGGTTTCGGGCATGTTCTTCCAGTATTTCCGCGGCATTTCCGAGGTCATGGCGTTGATCTTGACCCGCGCGGGGTTGAAGATATTGCGGAAATAGGTGGTCCAGAGACCCTCGGCCGCGTCCTCTGGCAAGGGCGGTTTCGGCTGGCCGGGGGCAAAGCGCAGGATGCCGTCTTCGAAGATCGCGGTCTTGTCGGGGGTGACGATGCGCCAGTCCATGTCGGAAAACCGGCGCACGAAGAAGGGCGCGGTGGGCTCCAGCGCGTGAAAGCCGGGCTCGAACCAGGCGGCGAAGCTGCGGCGTTTCGCGTCGGGTGCGCCGATGTCGCGGAAGCGGACGAAGGCTTTCATCTTGTGGGCATCGCGGCTGACGTTCCTGGCCATCGCCTCGATCCGCGCGACGTCACCGTCGGCGCGGTCGGCCATCAGGCCTTTCTCGCGCTGGAGCCGCCAGAGGAGGCCATAGGCGCGGGCAAAACGCTCCGGGTCGCGGTGCCAGATCGCCAGCCTGGCGGTGGAGAGGAAGGCCTTGGGAACGGTGGGCGCCGGGCCCTTGGCCTCGGGCAGAGGCCGGGTCTCGCCGGCGAAAAGATCGCCATCCGCCTCGCCCCAACGCCAGAGCACCGCCTCGGGCGGCACCCCGGCCATGGCCAACCCGCGCGCGGCCTCGCGCCAGGCCTCCCAGGTGCCGATCTCGGGCAGGGGAACGGTCTGCATCAGAACAGGCTCAACTGCTCCGGCGGCGGCGCGAAGCGCGCGCGCAGGTCGGCGCTGTCGGTCAACCCGCCGGGCGTCCAGCCGCGGCAGGTGACGAAGGCCTTGGCCTTCTTCATCAGCGCGCCGATCCGGGTCAGATCGTCATAGCGCAGCATCCGGTTGCGCCGCGCGGCGAGGATACGCTTCACCGTCCGGGTGCCGAACCCCGGCACCCGCAGCAGCAGATCGCGCGGGGCGGTATTGACGTCGAGCGGGAACAGCCCGCGGTGCTGGATCGCCCAGGCCAGCTTGGGGTCGATGTCGAGATCGAGGTTGCCACCCTCAGCCGCGCCGGTGATCTCGTCGAGTTGAAACCCGTAGAACCTCAGCAGCCAGTCGGCCTGGTAGAGCCGGTGCTCGCGCGCCAGCGGCGGGCGGATCAGGGGCAGGGCGGCGGTGGCGTCGGGAATGGGCGAGAAAGCGGAATAATAGACGCGCTTGAGCTTGTAGCCCGAGTAAAGCCGCGTCGCGTTGGTCAGGATGGTGGCGTCGTTCGAGCCATCCGCGCCGACGATCATCTGGGTCGACTGGCCCGCGGGGGCGAACCGCCCGGGGCGCTTGCCGGTGTGCGAGCGGTCCCTGGCTTCCTCCTGTTTCATGCGCACGCCGGCCATGGCACGGCGGATCTGGGCGGGCTTCTTCTCGGGCGCAAAGCGGGTCACGGCGGCATCGGTCGGCAGTTCGACGTTGATCGACACGCGGTCGGCCAGGTGCCCGGCTTCCTCGATCAACTCGGGTGCCGCGTCGGGGATGGTTTTCAGGTGGATGTAGCCCTTGAAGCCGTGGTCATGGCGCAGGGTGCGGGCGATGCGGACCATTTCCTCCATCGTGTGATCGGGCGAGCGGATGATGCCCGAGGACAGGAACAGCCCTTCGATATAGTTGCGGCGGTAGAACTCCAGCGTCAGCGTCACCACCTCGTCGACCGAGAACCGCGCGCGTTCGACATTGGACGACACCCGGTTCACGCAATAGGCGCAGTCGTAGATGCAGAAGTTGGTCAGCAGGATCTTCAGCAGCGAAATGCAGCGCCCGTCCGGCGCATAGGCGTGGCAAATCCCCGAACCTTCGGTCGAGCCGATCCCGCCCTTGGTCGAATCGCGCCGCGATGTGCCCGACGAGGCGCAGGAGGCATCGTATTTCGCCGCATCCGCCAGGATCGCGAGCTTCTGTTCCACGCATTTCGCTGTCATCTGTTCTTGATATGTTCTCAAGCCGCCAGAGGCAAGACGCCGCGCGATCACAGGCGCATTACCGCGCAGAAGACGGTTGCAGCGTCCGGCCGTTTCGGGGTAGAGGCAGATCAGGCACCCGTAGCTCAGCTGGATAGAGCGCTGCCCTCCGAAGGCAGAGGCCACAGGTTCGAATCCTGTCGGGTGCGCCATTTCCCTTTCATCACCGATGATCCCGCGCCGTCAGAACGTCGGCGGCGTGCAGGTGCTGACCACTTCGCAGATCCCGGGGCCGGGGTTGCGGAAGCGGTGCGGGGTCAGGCTGCTGAAATAATAGCCGTCGCCGCGTTCCAGCAGATAGGTCTCGTCACCCACCGTCACCTCGAGCCTTCCGGCGACCACCACGGCGCATTCCTCGCCTTCATGGGTCAATGCGCGGCGGCCCGAATCGGCGCCGGGCTGGTAGAATTCGTGCAGCATCTGCAACTTGCGGTTCGGGCGCGCGGCGGCAAGCGAGAGGTACTTGACCCCCGGTCCGCCGATATCCACATGCGCGCCGCTGCGAAACACCGGGCTGTCGGCGGGCGAGATCCCGAAGCTGAAGAAGCTCGCCAGGTCCATCGGGATGCCGTCGAGGATCTTTTTCAGAACCGAAACCGAAGGCTGGGTCGCCATGGATTCGATCTGGCTGATGGTGCCGCTGCCGACACCGGTGCGCCGCGCCAGCTCGCGCTGCGACAGCCCGTTGGCCTGGCGCACCACCCGCAGGCGGCGCGCCACCATGGCGTCATGCGATCCCGGCTGTGACATGAGGTGATTTCCCGCTTTCGATGCAAAGCGCTTAGCCTGTTTGCCGCGTCTTTTCAATGCCCTGGCCCCGGGCGGCAAATCGGCATTGATCGAAACCCGGGGCGGGGCGAGACTGGCGGCAAGGGATCTTCGCAAAAGGACAGTCCGATGAACCGTGCCGCATCGCCCAATGATTTCTCGCGCTTCTGGATGCCGTTTTCCGCCAACCGGGACTTTGCCCGCGATCCCCGGATGATCGTCAGCGCTGAAGGCATGTATTACACCAGCGACGACGGACGGCAGATCCTCGATGCCACCGCCGGGCTCTGGTGCGTCAATGCCGGGCATAAGGATCCGCTGATCGTCGAGGCGGTGCAGAACCAGATCGCCACGCTGGACTACGCGCCGCATTTCAACTTCGGCACGCCGCAGGCGATCGACCTTGCGGCACAGGTCTCGGGCCTGTTTCCCGAGGGGCTCGACCATGTGTTCTTCACCAACTCCGGCTCGGAATCGGTGGATACCGCGCTGAAGATCGCGCTGCATTATCACCGGGTCCGGGGCGACGGCGCGCGCACCCGGCTGATCGGGCGCGAGCGGGGCTATCACGGCACCGGCTTCGGCGGCATTTCGGTGGGCGGCATCGTCAACAACCGCAAGCATTTCGGCACGCTGCTGACCGGCGTCGACCACATCCGCCACACCCATGACCCGGCGCGCAACGCCTTTTCCCGCGGCTGCCCGCAGCATGGCGCGGAGCTGGCCGACGACCTGATCCGCATTGCCGAACTGCATGATCCCTCGACCATCGCCGCGGTGATCGTCGAGCCGATGGCGGGCTCGACCGGCGTGCTGCTGCCGCCGGTGGGCTATCTCAAGCGCCTGCGCGAGATCTGCGACCGCTACGGTATCCTCTTGATCTTCGACGAGGTGATCACCGCCTATGGCCGTCTCGGCAAAGCCAGCGCGGCGGAGTTCTTCGACGTCAAGCCGGACCTCATCACCACCGCCAAGGGGCTGACCAATGGCGTCATCCCGATGGGGGCGGTGATCGTGGATGAGAAGATCTATGCCTCGGCGATGGAAAATGCCGCCACGCCGATCGAGCTGTTCCACGGCTATACCTATTCGGCCCATCCGATGGCGGTCGCGGCGGCCTTGGCGACACTGGAAACCTATCGCCGCAACGAGATGTTCGCCCGTGTCGCGGCCCTCGCGCCGCTCTGGGAAGAGGCGGTGCACAGCCTGAAGGGCGCACCGCATGTGATCGACCTGCGCAATATCGGACTGGTGGCGGGGATCGAGCTGGAAAGCCGCCCCGGCGCGCCGGGCGCGCGCGGCTATGAGGCGATGAAACTGGCCTGGGAAGCGGGCATGATGATCCGCCTGACCGGCGACATCATCCAGTTGTCGCCGCCCTTCATCATCTCGGAAGACGAGATCCAAACCTTGTTTGGCAAACTCGGCGACATTCTGCGTAAACTCGACTGACGCCAGCCAGCAAGGAGCAAGGCATGATTGAACGGATCGACATCGGCCCGAGGATGAGCAAGATCGTCAAGCACAACGGGGTCGCCTATCTCTGCGGCCAGGTCGGCGCGGGCGACACCGTGGCCGACCAGACCCGCGACTGCCTGGCGCGGGTTGATGCGCTGCTGGAGCAGGCCGGATCGTCGCGCGACCGCATCCTGCAAGCGATCATCTGGCTGGCCGACATGGCGGATTTCGCCGAGATGAACGCGGTCTGGGATGACTGGGTGCCCGAGGGCGCGGCACCGGCGCGCGCCTGCGGCGAGGCCAGGCTCGCCCGCGACGTGCTCAAGGTCGAAATCATCGTCACCGCCGCATATTGAGCCCCGGAGGGTAGCGCCATGAAAGTCGTCGTGATGGGAGCCGGGGTGATCGGCGTGACCACCGCCTGGTATCTTGCGAAAGCGGGCGCCGAGGTCACGGTGCTCGACCGCCAGCCCGGCCCGGGGCTGGAGACCAGCTATGCCAATGCGGGCGAGCTCAGCTATGGCATGACCTCGCCCTGGGCCGCGCCGGGCATTCCCTGGAAGGCGGTCAAGTGGATGTTCATGAAGCGGCGGCCATTCTTCATCTGGCCGCTGATCAGCCCGACCATGTGGTCCTGGGCGGTGCAGATGCTGCGCAATTGCAACGAGGAGAGCTACCGCATCAACAAGAGCCGGATGGTGCGGATCTCGAACTATTCGCGCGACGTGCTGCCCGACCTGATCGCCGAGACCGGCATCGAATATGACGGGCGCGAACAGGGGACATTGCAGCTTTTCCGCACCGAGAAACAGCTCAAGGGCTCGAAGGCCGACCAGGAGATCCTGGCCGAGTACGATTCACCCTTCGAGGTGCTCGACCGCGACGGCTGCATCGCCGCCGAACCGGCGCTGGCCCGGGTGCGCGACAAGTTTGTCGGCGGGCTGCGCCTGACCGCCGACCGCACCGGCGATTGCCGCCTGTTCACCATCGCGCTGGCCGAGAAATGCGCCGAGATGGGGGTCGAATTCCAGTACGGCACATCGATCAGGGCCATCGCGGTGGAAAACGGCCGCATCGCCGGGGTGGATACCGAGATCGCCGGGCGGATCACCGGCGATGCCTATGTCTGCGCGCTGGGCAGCTACGGGCCAAGGGTGCTCAACCCCATCGGGGTCAAGCTGCCGGTGTATCCGGTCAAGGGTTATTCCGTCACCCTGCCGGTGACCGACGATGCCATGGCGCCGCAATCGACCCTGATGGACGAGACCCACAAGGTGGCGATCACCCGGCTGGGCGACCGCATCCGCGTCGCCGGCACCGCCGAGATCGCCGGCTATTCCGACCGGCTGGGGCCGCATGCCACCGATACGGTGCGCTACGTGATCTCGGATCTCTTCCCCGAGGGCGGCGACGTCAGCAAGGCCGAAGGCTGGACCGGGCTGCGCCCGATGACGCCGGACGGCACGCCGGTCCTGGGCCCGTCGCGCTATGACAACCTGTTTCTCAACACCGGCCATGGCACGCTGGGCTGGACCATGGCCTGCGGCTCGGGGCGGGCGGTGGCCGATGTGGTGCTGGGGCGCACCCCCGAGATCTCCTTCGACGGGCTGACCGCCGCGCGCTATGGCTGAGACGACTTGCGTCGGGCCGGGGCAGGCGGCATTAGGACATGCTGCCCCATGAGCCGGAGATTGACGTGAGTGACCAGACCCCCCCCGCGCAGGCGCGGCTTGCCACGCGGCTGGCGTTCTTTGCCGCAGGGTTCGCGATTGCCGCCTGGGCGCCGCTGATCCCCTTTGCCAAGGCCAATGTCGGCGCCGACGAGGCGCTTCTGGGGCTGTTGCTGCTCTGCCTCGGGCTGGGATCGATCATTGCCATGCCGGTGACCGGCTGGGTGACGGCGCAGAAGGGCGCGCGCGGCATGATCCTGCTGGGCGGCTACGGGCTGGCGCTGGTGCTGCCCTTGCTGGCGCTGGCCGGCAGCGTCGCGGTGCTGGCAGCGCTTCTGTTCGTCTTCGGCGCGGTGCTGGGCACCATCGACGTGGCGATGAACGTCCACGCCGCCGAGGTCGAGCGGCGCGAGGGCCGGCCGCTGATGTCGGGCTTTCATGCCCAGTTCAGCCTGGGCGGTTTTGCCGGCGCAGGCCTGATGACCGCGCTGCTGACCCTTGGTCTGGCGCCGGGCGGCGCGGCGGCGCTGGCCGGAGGGCTGACGCTGGCGGCGATGGTGGTCTGCCACCCGCGGCTGATGCGCCGGGCCAAGGTGGCCGAGCCCGAGCCTTTCGCGATGCCGCGCGGCATCGTCGTTCTGCTGGCGGCGCTGGCGGCGATCATGTTCCTGGTGGAGGGCGCGGTGATGGACTGGGGCGCACTTTTGCTGATCGAGCGCGCGTTGGCCGAACCCAGCGGCGCGGGCCTGGGCTTCATGCTGTTTTCGCTGGCCATGGTGGTGGGGCGGCTGACCGGCGACGTGGTGGTGGCGCGCCTGGGCGGGGTGCGGATCCTGGTGGGCGGCGGGCTGCTGACTCTGGCCGGGGTGGCGGTGATCCTCTTGGCGCCGGTCCCGGTGCTGGCGCTGAGCGGCTTTGCGCTGGTCGGGCTGGGGGCGTCGAACCTGGTGCCGGTGGTGTTCAGCGCCGCCGGGCGGCAGCAGGTGATGCCCGCCGGTCCGGCCATCGCGGTGGTGACCACGGTGGGCTATGCCGGGATCCTGCTGGGGCCGGCGCTGATCGGCTTTGCGGCGGATGTGGTGAGCCTGCCGGTGGCCTTCTGGCTGCTGGGGGTGCTGATCCTGGCCGTGCCGCTGACCGCGCGGCGGGTGGCGGGGTGAGGGGGGCAGGTGACCTTTTGCGACTTGGCCGCTGAGCCCCTGCGCGGAATCAAGGCCGAAGGCCGCCGCGCATCGCCGACGCGCCCCCACGCGGCGGCGATTTGGCTGATGTCAGCGCATCGCTCGGGGTTATTTCGGATTTGGCAGCCATAAAGCGCTCGGCATTTCGGTTTGATCGCCACCGCGCGCGTTGTCGATGCGCGGCTTGTACGATGCCCAACCGAATGCGTGCTCCGGGGCAACTTTAGCCATCGGGCATCACACCAAGGCCAAGGCTTCCGCCGCCATCGCAGACTTCTGCGCCCGCCCGGCCACATAGACCTCCTCCACCGCCCGGTCATCCCCCATGATCTGCAGGATGAACAACTCCTCGCTCAGCGTCTGCGCCTTTTCCGCCCGCAGCGCCATGGCCTCGGTCGCCCGGGGGTTCAGCACCACCACATCCGCCTCGGTCCCCGCCTCCAGCGTGCCGATCCGGTCGGCCAGCCCCAGCACGCAGGCATTGCCCCTTGTGATCCAGTGAAACGCCGCCAGCGGGTGCAGCTTCTGGCCCTGCAATTGCAGCACCTTGTAGGCCTCGTTCAGGGTCTGGAGCATCGAATAGGAGGTCCCCGCGCCCACATCCGTCGCAATGGCATTGGCGATCCCGCGCGCCCGCAGCCCGGCATCGTCGAACAGCCCCGAGCCCAGAAAGAGGTTCGAGGTCGGGCAGAACACCGGATGTGCGCCACTCTCGGCCAGCACCTCGATCTCGCGCGGCTCGAGGTGGATGGAATGACCCAGCAGGCTCTTGTCCGACAAGAGCCCGTAGCGTTCATAGACGCCGAGATAATCCGGCACCTCCGGGTAGAGCGATTTCGTGAAGGCGATCTCGTCGCGGTTCTCGCTGAGATGCGTCTGGATGTAGCACTCCGGGTGCCGCGCGGCGAGGGCGCCTGCCGCTTCCAGTTGCGCCGGGGTCGAGGTGATCGCGAACCGCGGCGTGATGGCATAGAGCCCGCGCCCCTTGCCGTGCCAGGCCTCGATCAGCGCAAGGCTGTCGTCATGACCCGTCTGCGCGGTATCGGTCAGCCCCTCGGGCGCATTGCGGTCCATCATCACCTTGCCGCCGATCATCCGCATGTCGCGGCGGCGGGCCTCGGTGAAGAAGGCCTCGGCCGAGCACTTGTGCACCGAACAGAAGGCCGCGGCCGAGGTGGTGCCATGGGCAATGAGCTGGTCATAGAAGGCCCCGGCCATGCGCGCGGCATGGGCGGGATCGGCATATTCGACCTCCGCCGGGAAGGTATAGCCGTTCAGCCAGTCCAGAAGCTGCGAACCCCAGGAGGCGATGACCTGCACCTGCGGGAAATGGATATGGGTGTCGATGAAACCGGGCATCAGCAGGTGCGGGCGATGGTCGGTCACCGCCGCCTCGGGGGCCTGCGCGCGCACTTCGGCATAATCGCCGCAAGCCTCGATCATCCCGCCCGAGATCAGCACCGCGCCGTCCTCGACATAGGTATAGGCGCCGGTGTCCGTCTCGTCGGCAGGGGCGGCGTGGAAGGTCAGGACACGTCCGCGCAGGAGCGTCCGGTCGGTTTTCTGCAACATGGGGGTCGTCCGTCTGAAGGTTTTGGGGGCGGGCCCTGCGGGAGAGAGAGTCGCAGGGCCCGCCGTGTCGCGGTGCCGCCGGGCGGCGCCGCTATTCTGCCGGTGTGCCCTGGACCGGCTCAAAGGCATTGGGGTCGTCGGATCTCGCGTCGTCCTTGTGGAAGATCGGATAGATGTAGAGGAAGGCCGCGGCGATCAGGTAGCCCATCGAGACGGCGTTGAAATCCGGCCAATGGAGCGAGGCGCCGTGGATCACCCCGAAGAGCGACATGATGGAGGCCGCCAGCGCAAAGCCGCCCGCGTTGCGGAACCGCCCGTCGATGACGCTGGCCACGATGGCGCCCCAGATCAGGCCGGTCAGGATGGCGCCCTGCGACAGTGCCAGATGCCCCTCGAAATGCGCACCCTGCTGGAGAAGCGCGGCGGTCAGCGCCTCGTCGCCCAGCCGCGGCAGGCCCTCGACCCCGGTCGCCCCGAGCGCCCCCATCAGCGAGCCCCACTTGGTGATCAGGAAGGACGAGACATGCGGCATCATGGCGATGGTCACGGCGGCCATATGCTCGGTCTTGACCGAATGGGCGGTATTGGTGACGAGGCTGAGCGCCACGAAGACCAGCACAGGCGCGGCCGCCGCCTGCGGGATCAGGTTGTTGAGGAAGGCCAGGAGCCCGAAGATCGCCGCCAGCGGGATCACCACGGCCACCCCGATGATATAGCCCGCATGCGCCCCCATCCGCTTGTAGGCCGGGTGGCCGATATAGGCGGTGGTCGGGAAGGGCGAGCCGAAGACCGCGCCGATCATGGTGCCCACACCGTCGGTCACCTGGCAGGTGGCGACGGGGTAATGGTCGCCCACGGCCTCGGCGCTCTCGACGTTGTTCATGGTTTCGATGAAGTTGTAGATCTGCACCGGCACCAGCACGAGGAAGAGCTCAGGATTGGCAAAAAGGTGCTGGATGCCCGCGATCAGGTCGCCGATATAGGGCATGGGCGGATAGAACCCGGTGCCCTCGAAGCTGATGCTCGCCTCGCCGATGGCAAAGGCCACCACGGTGCCGACGATCAGCGCCAGAAGACCGGCGGGAATGTTCCAGGGCAGGCGGAAGCGGCCCACGAGACCCCAGAGGATGATGATCATCGAGGCAAAGCCGATGAAGGGGTTCTCGAAGACGATGGCCAGGGGCACGGTGCCGATGAAGACCAGCGCGATGCCGCAGAGCGTGCCCAGCATGCCCGCGCGCGGGGTCACGCGCTTCAGCCAGGGCCCGACGATGGCGCCCATGGCGGCGACGATGCCGCCCATGAAGCCCGCACCGATGCCCACCTGCCAGGCCAGCACCGCGTCTTGCGTCGACCAGTAGATCGGGCCGATGACGCCGAAGAGGTAGACGAACATCACCGGCGTCGAGATGCCGTAAGGCAGGGCGGTGACGTCCTTGCCCGACCGTTCGGCCTCGCGCTTGGCCAGCCAGACATAGACCGCGATCCCGGCCACGATGGCCACGGCGGCGCCGGGGACGATGCGGCCGAAGACGATCTCGGCGGGCATCTGGAAGACGAACTGGCAGATCCCCGCCAGTACCATCAGGTTGATCAGGTTGTCGGTAAACAGCGCCCAGAACGCGCTGAAGTCGCTGCGGTGAAACAGCTTGTACGTGTAACTCCCATCCCGCATCTCGGGACCTCCTCTTGGTTGTCGCTGACCGGGCCTCTCCTCGGGGACCGCGGCTGCGCTTGCTACTGTGCCGCGATTGACGTCACAGTGCCCCGGTGCGGGGCGGTTGCGGCAGTTTCACTGGTCAGGGCCGCGATCACGTCTGCCACCACGAAGGCGGCGATCACGGCGGGCCGCTTGTCGCGGCTACCGCCTGCCCCGATGGGGCAGATGAGTGTGTCGATGGTCAGCCCATCGCATTGTTTCAGGCACCAGTTGCGGAACTTCGCCCGCTTGGTGGCGCTGCCGATCAGGCCCACATAAGCCGCGTCGCCGCGCTCCAGCGCTTCCGAGGCCAGCAGGAAATCCAGCCCGTGATCATGGGTCAGCACGATGAAGGCGCTGCCCGCAGGGGCGGTCGCGATATCGAACTCGGGGATGGCGCTCTGGCGCTTTTCGACCTTGGCCTCGGACAGGGCCAATTCATTGGCGCGCTGGTCGATCAGCACTGTCCTGACCGGCAGGTGCTGGAACAGGTTGGCCAATGCGCGCCCCACATGCCCGGCGCCGAGGATGTAGACCGCCGGATCGGCGGCGTCCTGCGCCTCGGCCTGCGCGATGGCGGTGTCGCGGTCGCTGACGCTCATGCGGTGCAGCGCCAGTTCGACGCGCCCGCCGCAGCACTGGCCGATCTCGGGGCCCAGCGGCACGTCGAGCGTCCGGGCGATGTCGCCCGAGGCCAGCAGCGCGCGGGCGGCCTCGATGGCGATATGCTCGAGCCTGCCGCCGCCGATGGTGCCGAAAAGGCCGGTGTCGGTGACGAACATCTCGGTCCCGGCCTCGCGCGGCGAGGATCCCTGCACGCGGGTCAGCCGGATGCGCGCCACCGCATCGGCGGCCAGGAAGGCGCGGATCTGCTCGGCGCGGGCCATCACGCGGCGCCCTTGAGCCGTTCGATCGCCATCAGCACCCGTTCCGGCGTGGCCGGCGCGTCAAGGCGCGGGCATTCGGCGTAATCGGCCACGCTGGCCACGGCCATCGACAGGGCCTCGAGCACCGAGATGCCCAGCATGAAGGGCGGCTCGCCCACGGCTTTCGACCGCTTGATGGTGCGCTCCTTGTTGACCGACCATTCCGCCAGATCCACGTTGAAGATGCGCGGCCGGTCCGAGGCCAGCGGGATCTTGTAAGTCGAGGGCGCATGGGTGCGCAGCCGGCCCGCATCGTCCCACCAGAGTTCTTCGGTGGTCAGCCAGCCCATGCCCTGGACGAAGGCGCCCTCCACCTGGCCCTTGTCCAAAATCGGGTTGAGCGAGCGGCCCACGTCATGCAGGATGTCGGTGCGCTCGACCCGGTATTCGCCGGTCAGCGTGTCGACCGACACTTCCGAACAGGCCGCGCCATAGGCGTAGTAGAAGAACGGCCGCCCCGTGCCATTCGCGCGGTCCCAGTGAATATCCGGCGTCTTGTAGAAGCCCGCGGCGGACAGCTGAATGCGCGCCATGTAGGCCTTCTTGACAAGCTCGTCGAAGGCAATGATGTCGTCGCCAATCTTCACCTGATTGGGCAGGAAAACCACCTCCGCCGGTGCCACGCCCCAGGCCTCGGCGGCAAAAGCCACCAAACGCGCCTTGATCTGCTCGGCGCCGTCCAGCGCCGCCATGCCGTTGAGATCCGAGCCCGAGGAGGCGGCGGTGGCCGAGGTATTCGGCACCTTCTCGGTCGTGGTTTTGGTGATCTTGATCCGGTCGAAATCGACCTGGAAGGCATCGGCCACCACTTGCGCCACCTTGGTATTGAGGCCCTGGCCCATCTCGGTGCCGCCGTGGTTGAGGTGGATCGAACCGTCGGAATAGACGTGGATTAGCGATCCGGCCTGGTTGTAGTGGGTGGCGGTGAAGGAGATGCCGAATTTCACCGGGATCAGCGCGATGCCGCGCTTGAGAAAGCGGCTCTTGGCATTGCTCTCGATGATCCCGGCGCGGCGGGCGCGGTAGTTCGCGCTGTCTTCCAGCTCGGTGATCAGGCGGTCGAGGATATTGTCGGTGACCTCCTGGTGATAGGGCGTCAGGTTGCGGCCTTCTCCACCGTAGAAGTTGGCCTTGCGGATATCCAGCGGGTCTTTCCCGAGCTTGTAGGCGATTTCCTCGATCATCCGTTCCGCGGCGACCACGCCCTGCGGCCCGCCGAAACCGCGAAAGGCGGTGTTCGACACGGTATTGGTCTTCATCGGCCGCGAAGTCAGCTTCACATGCGGATAGAAATAGGCATTGTCGGCATGAAACAGCGCGCGGTCGGTGACCGGCCCGGAGAGATCGGACGACCAGCCGCAGCGCGCGGCAAAGGTGCCGTCGACCGCCTGGATGCGCCCCTCGTCGTCGAAGGCCACGTCATAGTCGATGACGAAATCGTGGCGCTTGCCGGTGGCGGTCATGTCCTGGTCGCGGTCGGGGCGGATTTTCACCGGGCGGTTCCATGTCTTCGCCGCCAGCGCCGCGACGCAGGCAAAGAGGTTCATCTGGCTTTCCTTGCCGCCAAAGCCGCCGCCCATGCGTCGCACGTTCACCGTGACCGCATTCGACGGCACGCCGAGGACATGGGCGACCATGTGCTGCGCCTCGGAGGGGTGCTGGGTCGAGCAATGCACGATCACGTCGTCATCCTCGCCGGGCAGGGCAAAGGCGATCTGGCCTTCGAGGTACATGTGATCCTGCCCGCCGACATTGAGCCGACCCTGCAGGCGGTTTTTGGCCTCGGCGAAACCCGCCGCGATGTCGCCGCGCTCCAGCTTCAGCGGGTCGGTGACATGGGGGTAATCGGCCGCGATGGCGGCGACCGGGTCGAGCGCGTGGGAGAGAACATCGCACTCGACCCGGGCCAGTTCCGCAGCCCGGCGGGCCGCGTCACGGGTCTCGGCAATCACCGCGAAAAGCGGCTGGCCGTGGAATTCGATCTTTTCGGTGGGAAAGAGCGGCTCGTCGTGTCGCCCGGTGGGGCTTATGTCGTTGACGCCGGGGACATCCTCGGCGGTCAGCACGCCCAGCACGCCGGGGGCCTTGCGCACCTCGCTCAGGTCGATGCTCCTGAGCGTCGCATGGGTGACCGTGGAACAGCCGAGATAGGCGTGCAGCGTGCCCACGGACTCGGCAATGTCGTCGCAATACTCGGCGCGACCGGTGACATGCTTGATGGCGCTGTCGTGGCGCAGGTCGGTGTGGACGGCGCCGCGGATGGTGTCGCGGGTGGTGATCTGGTCTTTCATGGTCTTGTCTCCCTTTACGCGACGGCCAGGCGCACGGCTTCGGTCGTGGTCTGTTCGTGACAGAAGCGGATCAGCAGGTTGGCGGCGGCGGTGCTGCGGTATTCGGCACTGGCGCGCCAATCGGTGAGCGGGGTGAAATCCTCGGCGATCCTGCGGGCGGCTTGCTTGAAACTGGCCTCGGTGAAGGGCTGGCCGATGAGCGCCTCCTCGGTCCTTGCGGCCCTCCTCGGCGTGGCGGCCATCCCGCCAAAGGCCAGGCGGGCGGCGGTGATGGTGCCGGTCTCGACCGTGACCGCGAAGCCGGCGGCGACCGAGGAGATATCCTCGTCGCGGCGCTTGGAGATCTTGTAGGCGGCGTGGCGGGTGCCGGGCGCGGGCAGGGGAATGGTGATGCTCTCGACAAACTCGCCCGGGGTGCGGTCCTGCTTGCCGTAGTCGATGAAGAACGCTTCCAGCGGCAGGGTGCGGCGGTTTTGCCCATGGCGCAGGGTCACTTCCGCGCCCATGGAAATCAGCACCGGGGGCGTGTCGCCGATCGGCGAGCCATTGGCGATATTGCCGCCGATGGTGCCGGCGTTGCGCACCTGCCAGCCGGCGATGCGCGACCAGTACTCGGCCAGATGCGGGAAATGCGCGTCGACCACCGGGCCGAACTCGGAATAGCTGACCCCGGCGCCGATCCGCACATCTGTGTCGGTGAACTCGATGCCTTTCAGCCCCTCGAGATGGCCGATGAAGATCGCGGGCGAAATCGGCTTGAGGAACTTGGTGACCCAGAGCCCCACGTCCGTCGCCCCCGCCACGATGGTGGCCTTGGGGTTTTCGGCATAGACCGCGGCGAAATCACCGACATCGGCGGGCAGGATGGCGCGGTTGTCCTCGGGGCCGGTGACGACGCGGGTGCCGTCGCGGAGGTCTTGCAGCGCTTCGGTGATGCGTCTACGTTCCTGCGCCAGCAGGTCCGCGGTGGGCGTGCCATAGCGGCTGACGGCGACGGCGGCGCGGATGATCGGCTCATACCCGGTGCAGCGGCAGAGGTTGCCCTGGATGGCGGTCTCGACCTGGGTCGGCGTGGGCTCGGGCGTCTCCATCCAGAGCGCGTAGAGCGCCATGACGAAGCCCGGGGTGCAAAAGCCGCACTGGCTGCCGTGGAAGTCGACCATCGCCTGTTGCACCGGGTGCAACCCGCCGTCAGGGCCGCGCAGATGCTCGATGGTGACCACGTGGCAGCCGTCCAGCGTGGCGAGGAAACGGATGCAGGCATTGACCGCCTCGTAGCGCAGCTGGCCTTCGCTCAGCCGGCCCACCAGCACGGTGCAGGCGCCGCAGTCGCCCTCGGCGCAGCCTTCCTTGGTGCCGGTCAACCGGCGGTTCAGGCGCAAGAAATCCAGCAGGGTCTGCGAGGCCGCCACGTCGGCGAGCGAAACCGGGTCTCCGTTCAGCAGGAAACGGATGTCGTTGCGGATGGTCATCTGGCTTCTCCCAAAGGCTTGATCGGTGCTCCTGCCGTCAGAATGCCAGACCGGACCCTCAACGAATACAGGCGCCTTCGGCAAAAACTTTATACGTATCGTTGAAAATAAAGTAGGCTGCGGGCGCCGGTCGGACGGTGGAAAAGCACGGGAGGGTCCATGTCCTATATCGATGCACTGCGGGTTTTCGTGCGGGTGACGGAACTGGGCTCGATCACCTCGGGCGGGCGCGATCTGCGGCTGACGCCTGCGGTGGCCAGCAAGCGGATCAAGGAGCTGGAGAAGCACCTCGGCGTGCGGCTCTTCAACCGCACCACCCGCTCGCTGACGCCCACGGAAGTCGGGCGGGTGTTTTACGATCACGCCCGCAAGGTGCTGGAATCGCTGGACGAGGCCGAGGCGGTGGTGGCCAATTTCTCGGACACCCCGCGCGGGGTGATCCGGGTGACGGCGCCGCTGGGGATCGGCCGGCAGATCATCGCGCCGATGGTGCCCGAGTTCACCGGGCTCTACCCCGAGACCAGCGTGCAGATGCGCCTGTCGGACCGCAATGTCGACATGCTGGGCGAGCGGCTGGACGTGGCCTTCTTCCTTGGCATCCCCAAGGAATCGGACCTGACCCTGCGCAAGATCGCGGAATGCGACCGGGTGCTCTGCGCCGCGCCGGACTACCTTGCGCGGGCCGGCGTGCCGCAGGTGCCGGAGGACCTGATGGCCGGGCGGCACAATTGCCTGTTGCTGCGCTATCCGCGCTCGCCGGATTATTTCTGGGTGCTCGACACCGGGGATGGCCCGCGCAAGATGGAGGTGGCGGGGCAGTTCGATGCCGACAATGCCGATGTGCTGATCGACTGGGCGCTGGCCGGGCATGGCATCGCCAATATCGCGCGTTTCGTGATCGAGGCGGAATTGCAGGCGGGGCGGCTGGTCGAGGTGCTGCCCGCGACGCCGCCGCGGCCGGGGATCTTCGGCTGTCTCTATCCGCACCGGCGGTTGCAGGACCCGAAGATCCGGCGGTTCGTGGACTTCATGAGCGAAAGGTGCCGCGACAGGATCGGCGGTGCGGGCAAGCGCGAGGGATGAGGCGGCGGCGCCGGTGACGTGGCCCGGCGAGCTTCGCGGAAAAGAGCGCGCGACAGGGCGGGCGTCCCTGGATCGGGGAGTGCCGGGGTGGTTTGCAGTGAAAACCGGCGGTTTGCCGCGTGATTGCGGTCAAATCGGTCTCGCAACCCGAAACGCGAGTATCTATAACCCTCGGAAGCCTGAAGGAGTCGAAAAAATGTCCGGAGAACTGTCGCCGATCGACAAGGCAAAGTTTGTCGCCGCCAAGCGCGCCTCCGACTATGTCGAGAACGGCATGCGCGTGGGGCTGGGCACCGGGTCGACCGCGGCCTGGCTGGTGCGCTGCCTGGGCGAGCGGGTGCGCGAGGAGGGGCTGCGCTTTCGCGGCGTGCCGACTTCGACCCGCACCGCCGAACTGGCGCGCGAGGTGGGGATCACCGTCATCAGCCTCGACGAGGCGCGCTGGCTGGACATCACCATCGACGGCGCCGATGAATTCGACGGCAATTTCAACCTGATCAAGGGCGGCGGCGGGGCGCTGTTGCAGGAAAAGATCGTCGCCACCGCGTCCGACCAGATGGTGGTGATCGCCGATGCTGCCAAGCGGGTCGAGCACCTGGGCGCCTTCCCGCTGCCGGTCGAGGTCATTCCCTTCGGCTGGCCCACGACCCAGGCGCTGATCGAGGAAATGCTGGTGTCGATGGATGTCATGGGGCGCAACTCGACCCTGCGGATGACCGGCGATGCGCCTTACGTCACCGACGAGGGCAACCATATCCTCGACCTGCACCTCGGCCGGATCGGCGACCCGCGCCAATTGTCGCTGGTGCTCAATCAGATCCCCGGCGTGGTTGAAAACGGGCTGTTCGTGGATATCTGCGATACGGTGGTCACGGGCTTCGGCGACGGGCGGATCGAGCTGCGCGACATCAACACCGGCGAGGTCGAGAACGAGCGACTCGATTTCGTCGAGAACGAGAACATGTTCGCCGATCTCGGCGATTGGACACGCGACTAGAACTTTCGGGATTTCCATGGACTTTGATTACGATCTGTTTGTCATCGGGGGCGGCTCCGGTGGCGTGAGGGCCGCGCGGGTTGCCGCCGGAGAGGCCGGGGCCCGCGTGGCGCTGGCCGAGGAAGACCGCTATGGCGGCACCTGCGTGCAGCGCGGCTGCGTGCCCAAGAAGCTGATGGTCTTCGCCTCGACCTATGGCGTGTCGGCCCGGGAAGCCCAGGACTACGGCTGGACGATGATGGCCGGCGGTTTCGACTGGCCGTCGTTCCGCGGCAAGCTGGAGGTCGAGCTGGACCGGCTGGAAGGGGTCTATCGCAAGATCCTCAAGTCCAACGGGGTCGAGACCTTCGATGCCCGCGCAAGGCTGAAGGATGCCCATACGGTGGAGCTTTCCACCGGCGAGACCAGGACCGCCAAGCATATCCTCGTGGCCACCGGCGGCTGGCCGGTCAAGCCGGAGTTTCCCGGCGCGGACCTGGCGATCACCTCGAACGAGATCTTCCACCTCGAGACCTTGCCCAAGTCGATGCTGATCGTCGGCGGCGGCTATATCGCCTGCGAATTTGCCTGTATCCTCAACGGTTTGGGGGTCAAGGTGACGCAGTTCTATCGCGGCGCGCAGATCCTGCGCGGCTTCGATGACGAGGCCCGCGGCCTGATCTCGGAAGAGATGATCGAGAACGGCGTCGGCCTGCACCTGGGCACCAATGTGCTCGAGATGAAACGGGTCGAGGACGGCATCTGGGTCAAGGCCACCAATGGCAAGGAGTACACCGTCGACCAGGTGATGTTCGCCACCGGCCGCGCGCCCAACTCGGCCGACCTGGGCCTCGAGGAGATCGGCGTGACGCTGGGCCGCAATGGCCAGATCGAGGTCGACGCCTACAGCCAGACCTCGGTGCCCTCGGTCTATGCCATCGGCGACGTGACCGACCGGGTCAACCTGACCCCGGTGGCGATCCGCGAGGGCATGGCCTTTGTCGAGACCGTCTTCAAGGGCAACCCGACGCCGGTGGATCACGACATGATCCCCAGCGCGATCTTCACCCAGCCCGAGATGGGCACCATCGGCCTGTCGGAAGAGGCCGCGCGCGACCGCGAGCCGATCGAGGTCTACGCGACCTCGTTCCGGGCGATGCAGACCGCCTTCATCGGCAAGCCCGACCGGGTGCTGATGAAACTGATCGTCAGCCAGAAGACCCGCAGGGTGCTGGGCTGTCACATCGTCGCGCCGCAGGCCGGCGAGATGATCCAGCTGGCCGGCATCGCCATCAAGATGGGGGCGACCAAGGAAGACTTCGACCGCGTGGTTGCGGTCCACCCGACCATGTCGGAAGAACTGGTGACCATGCGCACCCCGGTGCGCACGGCTTGAATTTACGCGTCTGACCCTCACGTTGAGGGCAGGCATTGGAACGAACGCGAACCGGAAGGGAAGTGCGACACATGGCAGGCAATTCTGGCGGACCCTGGGGCGGTGGCACCGGCGGCGGCGGGGGCCGCGGCTCGGGCGGCGGCAACAACGACAATGGCGGGGGCAAGCGCCCCGGCGAACAAGGCAGCCAGATCCCCGAGATCGACGAGCTGATGAAAAAGGGCCAGGAACAGCTGCGCGTCCTGATGGGCGGGCGCGGCGGTGCGGGCCGCAAGAACGGCAGCGGTGGTGGCGGCGGCGGGCGGGGCTCCGGCCCGATGATGACCCGCGGCACCATCGGGCTGGGCGTGATCGGCGCGCTGGTGCTCTGGGGCATGGCGAGCTTCTATACCGTCAAGCCCGAAGAGCAGTCGGTCGAGCTGTTCCTCGGCAAGTACTCCAGCACCGGCGGGCCGGGTCTGAACTTTGCCCCCTGGCCCTTCATCACCGCCGAGGTGATCCCGGTGACCCGCGAACAGACCGAGGATATCGGCGTCGGCGGGCGCGGCGGCGAGGCCGGGCTGATGCTGACCGGCGACGAGAACATCGTCGACATCGATTTCCAGGTGGTCTGGAACATCAACGACCCGGCGAAATTCCTGTTCAACCTGCGCGAGCCGCAGCCCACCATCCGCGCGGTGTCGGAATCGGCCATGCGCGAGATCATCGCCCAGTCCGACCTGGCGCCGATCCTCAACCGCGACCGGGGCATCATTGCCGCGCGGCTCGAAGAGCTGATCCAGCTGACGCTCGACAGCTATGACAGCGGCGTGCGCATCGTCCGGGTGAACTTCGACAAGGCCGACCCGCCCGAGTCGGTGATCGCCGCATTCCGCGACGTGCAGGCCGCCGAGCAGGAACGCGACCGCTTGCAGAACGTCGCCGACGCCTATGCCAACCGGGTGCTTGCCGAAGCCCGCGGCCAGGCGGCGCAGCTTCTGGAACAGGCCGAGGGCTACCGCGCCCAGGTGGTCAACGAGGCCGAGGGTGAGGCCAGCCGCTTCAGCGCGGTCCTGACCGAATACGAAAAGGCGCCGGAGGTGACGCGCAAGCGGCTTTACCTCGAGACCATGGAGCAGGTTCTGGGCCGGGTCGACAAGATCATCCTCGACGAAAAGGGCGGCCAGGGCGTGGTGCCCTACCTGCCGCTCAACGAGCTGCGCCGAAACACGCAGCCCGCCGCCACCACCGAAGGAGGGTCGAACTGATGCGGAAAACCACTTATCTTCTGCCGGTCGTCGTGATCGCGGTGGCCATCGCGCTGTCGGCGGTCTTCATCGTGGACGAGCGTGAAAAGGCGCTGGTGCTGCAATTCGGCCGGGTGGTCTCGGTCAAGGACGAGCCGGGGCTGAGCTTCAAGATCCCGCTGATCCAGGACGTGGTGAAATACGACGACCGCATCCTCAGCCGCGATGTCGACCCGCTCGAGGTGACGCCGCTGGATGACCGGCGTCTCGTGGTCGACGCCTTTGCGCGCTACCGGATCGCGGATGTGAACAAGTTCCGCGAAGCCACCGGCGCCGGGGGCGACCTGGCCATCGAGGTGGCGGGCCAGCGGCTTGATTCGATCCTGCGCTCGCAGACCCGGGAAATCCTCGGCTCGGTGTCGTCCAACGACATCCTGTCCTCGGACCGGGCGGCCCTGATGCTGCGGATCCGCAATGGCTCGCTCGGCGATGCCGCGGAACTGGGGCTCGAGCTGATCGACGTGCGTCTCAAGCGCACCGACCTGCCGACCGAGAACCTCGATGCCACCTTCGCGCGGATGCGTGCCGAGCGGGAACGCGAGGCCACCGACGAACGCGCCCGCGGTAACGAGGCGGCGCAAAGGGTGCGCGCCCAGGCCGACCGGACCGTGGTCGAACTGACCTCGGACGCCGAGCGCCAGGCCGAGATCATCCGCGGTGAGGCCGATGCGCGGCGCAACAACATCTTCGCGCAAGCCTTTGGCGCGAACCAGGAGTTCTTCGAATTCTACCGCTCGCTGACCGCCTATCAACGCGCGCTTCAGGCCGGCAACTCGACCCTCGTGCTGTCGCCGGACGGCGATTTCTTCAACTACCTGCGGTCCGATACCGGCAAGCGGGTGGACGATGCCGCGGCGGCACAGGTCGCGGCGGACGCGGCCGCGGGCACGCCGGAACAACCGGCGGCCCCGCCCGCCGAGGAGGAGGCGCCGGTCGAGACGCCCGAGCCGGCCAGTGACGCCACCCCGGAGGAGGAGGTTCCGTCGCAATGATCGCGACGGCCTTCCTGGCCCTCGGGCTGGTCTTGATCGTGGAGGGGCTGGCCTATGCGCTGGCCCCTTCGCTTGTGGAGCAGTTGCTGGCCATGCTGCGCGCCATGCCCGAGGCGCAGCGCCGCAACCTCGGGCTGGGGGCGCTGGCGCTGGGCCTGGCGCTGGTCTGGATCGCCAAGTCGCTGGGCGCCTGAAGCCCGCCGCCCGGCGCCGGGGCGTGCCGCGGCAATCCCGCCAAAGTGATCCGATGCGCTCTGGTCGGGGACCGGGCCTGTGTTACACTCTTCACGATCCGGTCACATGGCGTTGAAGCTGCGAGAGTTCCTTTGCGCGTGGCTTTTGAGTACCTAGATTGCAGACGTAAAGTTCGGAAAATTCAGGCAACCCGCGCCGGGACGCGGGAATCAGGAGGAGTTCGCGATTTGAGACCCCAATCGACAGCAGTAGACCAGACCGTGCCGGCGGTGCATCCCGCGCGGCTGCGCCATTTGTGGATGGCGGGCGTGACGCTCATGTTCATCCTGGCCCAGGCCATGACCGCCGCCGCGCGCGGCGCCCCCGAGAGCTTTGCCGACCTCGCCCAGCGGGTCAGCCCGGCAGTGGTCAATATCACCACCTCCACCACCGTGGCCGGGCGCACCGGCCCGCAGGGCATCGTGCCCGATGGCTCGCCCTTCCAGGACTTCTTCCGCGAGTTCCAGGACCGCAACGGCCAGGGCGATCGTCCGCGCCGGTCCTCGGCGCTGGGCTCGGGCTTCGTGATCTCGGAAGACGGGTTCGTGGTCACCAACAACCATGTGATCGAGGGCGCCGACGAGATCACCATCGAATTCTTCGAGGGCGGCGAACTGGCCGCCGAGGTGATCGGCACCGACCCCAAGACCGACATCGCGCTTCTGAAGGTCACCGCGGACCGGCCGCTGCCCTTCGTCAGCTTCGGCGACAGCGACACCGCGCGCGTCGGCGACTGGGTGATGGCCATGGGCAACCCGCTGGGCCAGGGCTTCTCGGTCTCGGCCGGCATCGTCTCGGCCCGCAACCGCGAGCTTTCGGGCACCTATGACGACTACATCCAGACCGACGCCGCGATCAACCGCGGCAACTCGGGCGGGCCGCTGTTCAACATGGACGGCCAGGTGATCGGCGTGAACACCGCGATCCTGTCGCCCACCGGCGGGTCGATCGGCATCGGCTTCTCGATGGCGTCGAACGTGGTGACCAACGTGGTCGAACAGCTCAAGCAATTCGGCGAAACCCGCCGCGGCTGGCTGGGCGTGCGCATCCAGGACGTGACCGACGACGTGGCCGAGGCCATGGGGCTGGCCAGCACCGATGGTGCGCTGGTGACCGATGTGCCCGAGGGCCCGGCCGCCGAGGCCGGCATGAAGGCGCGCGACGTGATCGTCGAATTCGATGGCCGCAAGGTCACCGACACCCGCGCGCTGGTGCGCCAGGTCGGCAATACCGCGGTCGGCAAGACCGTGCGGGTGCTGGTCAACCGCGAGGGCAAGACCCATACGCTGAAGGTGACGCTGGGCCGTCGCGAGACTTCGGAAGGCACCGCCGTTCCGGCCTCGCAGCCGATGGACGAACCGGCAGAACCCGAGGAAGCCACCATCCTGGGCCTGACCATCGAGCCGATGAGCGACGCGCTGCGCGAGGAGCTGAACCTCGCTGCCAGCGCCGAGGGCCTGGTGGTGAGGGATGTCGACCGTGTGTCGGAGGCCTATGAAAAGGGCCTGCGCGCCCAGGACGTGATCACCGAGGCCGGACAGCAGAAGGTCACCTCGATCTCGGACCTCAACGACCAGATCGAGGCCGCGCGCGAGGCCGGGCGGAAATCGCTGCTCCTGCTGGTGCGCCGCGCCGGCGATCCGCGCTTCGTGGCGCTGGGGCTGGACGAGGACTGAGGCGAAACGCCGGACCGAACCGAGAAGGGCGCCCGATGTGGCGCCCTTTTCACGTCCGGGGTCGAGGGGGCGTCAGCTGCGCGCGACGGCGGCAAGGCCGAGCTGGCGGGCGGTCTGCATGGTCAGAAGCCGCGTCTCCAGCCCCTGGCCGCGCTGAAAGTCGCGGATGGCCAGTTCGGTCTCGGGCGTGATCGTGCCGGTGATCGCCCCGCCATAGCGCCCGCGGGCCTGCAGCGCGCGTTGCAGCGAGGCGATGAACTCGGGCGTGATCTCGGGCGCGCAGAGTGTCTCGAAGACGTATTCCCGGCGCGGCTCGACGATTTGCTGTTCGGTCTCGGTGGCATAGATCGCCGGCGCCAGCAGCGAGCCGTCGGAATTGAGGATGGCGGGCTGGACGATGACCTGCGCGGTCTGGGTTTCGACCACCGCCGGGGTCACGTCGCGCGCCCAGCAGGTGCCCGCGGGCGCATCGGCGGGGGCGGGGATGCGCGCGGCCTCCAGCGCGGTGAAGGCAAAGCGGGTGGCCGGGGCTTCGGGCGGGGAATGGGTACAGGCGGCAAGCACGGCCAGGACCGCCGTGAGGCACACGGCGCCGGCGCGGCGGGTCGCGGGGGTCTGGGTCATCTGCTCTGCCTTGCCCTTCGGAACGGGGGCCTGTTTTTCCGGCAGGTTAGTCGCTTTCCCCCGGCCGCGAAAGAGGGGCGGCGTTTTCCTGCCGGTCTGTGACATCGAGAAGACTGTCGAGCATTTCCGAGATGTCCTCGACCTCCTCGGCGATGACATGGGTGACCGCGGCCTCGCGCTGCAACCGCCCGGTGACCCGCAGCATCCGCCCGGCAATCACCGCCCGGCGGAAGCGCTCGTAGAGCGCGCGCCAGACGATCACGTTGACCACCCCGGTCTCGTCCTCGAGGGTGAGGAAGATCACCCCCTTGGCGGTGCCGGGGCGCTGGCGCAGGATGACCAGCCCCGCCACCGTCACCCGTGCGCCCTCGGGCGGCTGGTCGAGCCGTGACGCCTGCAACGCGGACGGCGGGCGGGGCCAGTCGGCGGGGCCGCTGCGAAAGGGGCCGGTGGGAAAAGGGCTTGCGGGGCGGGGGGGCAGGACGGTTTTCATGAGAACGAATATAGAACATCTGGCCTTCACCGCAAGTTGCGGCCTGGGGGGGTCGCAAAAGGGGGTGAAACCTTCTAAGGGCCTCTGCTAACAGGAGCGGAGAGTCAGAAGAGGTAAGGTCCGAAATGGCAAAGATCACCTATGTCGAGCACAACGGCACGAGGCACGAGGTCGAGGTGGCCAATGGGCTGACGGTCATGGAAGGGGCGCGGGACAACAACATTCCCGGCATCGAAGCCGATTGCGGCGGCGCATGTGCCTGTTCCACCTGTCATGTCTATGTCGATGCCGCCTGGGTCGACAAGCTGCCCGAGAAGGACGACATGGAAGAGGACATGCTGGATTTCGCCTATGAGCCCGATCCGGAGCGCTCGCGCCTGACCTGTCAGCTGAAAGTCAGCGATGCGCTGGACGGCCTCGTGGTGCAGATGCCCGAAAAGCAGATTTGAAGACAGCGCGTCCGGGGGCGCCGCGTCTGCCGCTGCGCCTGTGGCGCGGTCTGGCGCGCGGCGTCTGGCTGATGTCGGGCCTGTGGTGGGCCGGGGCTGCCGCGGCACAAGGCCCGGCGGCGGTGCCCTGCATCGACAGGATCGAGGGCGCGCGCTTTGTCGAACCGACCGGGCGCTATCCGCATGGCGTTCTGGGCGACGATCTGGAATGGGCCGGGATGCGGCTGGACACCCGCGCCTGCGGGGCGGGCGGCGGCCGCCTCACGGTGCGCCTGCCCGAGGCGCTGGTCTTCGAGGATGTCGCGCCGCGGCTGGTCGACCTGGACGGGCAGGGCGCGCGCGAGGTCGTGGTGGTGGAAAGCCACCAGTCCCGCGGCGCGCGGCTGGCGGTCTGGGGCCTGCGCGCGGGCGCGCTCCGGCGGGCGGCGGCGACGCCCTTCATCGGCACGCGGTTTCGCTGGCTGGCGCCGGTCGGGGCCGCGGATCTCGATGGTGACGGCGCGGTGGAACTGGCCTATGTCGACCGGCCGCACCTGGCGCGGACCCTGCGGATCTGGCGATTCGTGGCGGGCGAGGATGCGCTTGTGCCGCTGGCCTCGCTGCCCGGGGTGAGCAATCACCGGATCGGCGAGCGCGACATTGCCGGCGGGATGCGCGACTGTGGCGCGGGGCCGGAGATGATCCTGGCGGATGCGGCCTGGCAGCGTGTTCTGGCGGTGCGGTTCGACGGCAGCGGAGTTACGCGGCGCGTGCTGGGGCCGCATCGGGGCCGGGGCAGCTTTGCCGCGGCGCTGGCCTGTCGGGTCTTGCACTGACGGGCCGGGCGGGGGGCCGATCTGTCAACAGATCGGGACCGATCCATTGATGGATCGGCCACCCCGCGGCCGGCGGATCATTCCCAGCAGCTGACCAGCACCGCCATGCCGCGGGCCTTCTGCGTCAGGTCCTCGGGCGCCATGGTGCCGGTGCCGCGGGCGATCCGCGCCTGGATGCCGGCCTGGCGCATTGCCGCTTGCAGCGCCGCGGCATCGGCGGAAAAGCTCACCTCTTCGGGCAATTGCCGGTTCGCGCCGTCGCGCGGCAGCAACATGCCGATCACCGCGCCGGTGCTGTCCATCACCGGGCCGCCGGCATCGCCGGGCAGCGAGGCCAGGGCGAATCGGTTCAGCCGCTCCTCGCCCTGCAAGCCGCGCAGGTCGACCAGCTTGCCGAAGGTCATCGAGGGCGCGCCCAGCACGCCCTCGTAGGAGAACCCGGCCACCGCGACCTCGGATTGCAGGCGCGGCGAATGGGCGGCCAGTTCGGCCACCTCCATCGGCGCGAGACTGGTCTGCGGCGTCAGCAGCGCCAGCCCCAGCGCGCTGTCGGTCAGCGTCACGCGGGCGTCGGTATGGCCGTCCAGCGTGACCCGCGAACAGCCCTCCACCGCCTCGCTGGTGGTCAGCACCGCGCCCGCGGGCGACACGAAGAACCCGGTGCGCGAGAGTTTCGGCTTGCGGATGCGCAGCCCCGACAGCAGGTCCACCGACTGGCTGTCGTCGACACCGGCGGTCGAGGGCAGAATACCGTCGATCCGGGTGAAGCTGGTCGACATCTCCTGCAGCACGCGCAGCCGGCGCTCTTCGTCGCCGGCGGGCCAGACCAGCATGAAGCCCTTGATCTCGTCGCCGCGCAGGCTCACCTCGGTATGCGAGACGATACGCGAATTCGAGCCGGTGATGGTGAAGCCATTGTTGCGGCGCTGGCGCGGACCGTCGAGCGGCACGACCTCCAGCGTCTGCAGGATGTCGTAAAGGCCGAACAGCCGGCGCTGGTCGCCGCGCTGCGAGATCAGGAGCACCCGCGCGCCCAGGTCTCCGCGCGACTTGTAGCGCGAGAAGGGCGCCTCGTGGGTGTCGAATTCGACCACGCCCAGCGGCAGCTTGATCTCGATCCCGGCGGCGGCATCGGTGACGCGCTGCAGGTCCATGCCCTCGAGCACCGCGTTGTACTGCCGCAGCAGCGTGGCGCGCTGGCGGGTGGTCAGCACGCCGGTGGGCTCGAAGCCGTTGGCCTCCTGCCAGGCGGCCATGGCGCGGCGGGTGCCGGCGCCGAAGGCGGCATCGATCGAGGCATTGTAGAACCCGGCCCATTGCAGCGCGATCTGCAGGTCCTTCTTGGCCTGGGTGTCCAGCCGCGCCTCGGCCTGGCGCGCCTCGCGCAGGGTTTCCTCGGGCTGGGTGGTGACCTGCCGGGGCTGCTCGGCCTCGGGCGCAG
The DNA here is from genome assembly GCA_006226775.1 of Paracoccaceae bacterium. Taxonomy (GTDB): domain Bacteria; phylum Pseudomonadota; class Alphaproteobacteria; order Rhodobacterales; family Rhodobacteraceae; genus Marinovum. The sequence goes on from SBGD01000058.1 coordinate 42,202, forward strand.
GCGCGGGGGGCGTGGCGGTGGCGCCGCCGCCCGACAGGGCATTGGCGCCCACCGGCCAGAACTGCTGGCGGAACGAGGAGGAGCGGGCGACGAAGCTGTCGCGCGGGATCTGGCCGTTGCGGCGCAGCTGTTGCAGCACGGCGCTGGCCTGCTGCTCGCCGAAGGGGCCGATCACGATGGCATACCAGCCCGAGCCCATGGCGAAACCGGCCACGCTGGGCAGCACCTCGGCATAGTCGCGCACCCGTTCCTCGGCTTCCAGAAGGCTGGGCAGCGCCTCGACCTGGACCCAGGCGGGGTCTTCCTGGGCAATGGCGGCGCGCAAGGTCAGTACCATGGCAATAAGGGCGGAAACAAAAATACGTGTCATATGGGATGTGGGTCCTGAGCCTGCGTTCTCGTCGTTTCGGGGCAGTCTTACTGAAACTCACCGGCTGTGCACGCCGAAAATGGGCGCTGCAAGGCAATTGTCACGGGATCGTCAGACCGGCGCGGCGCGGGATTCGCGGGCCCGGGCAGGGGCTGCAATTGACCCTCGCGGCACATGGCCCTAAGCAGGCGCAAAGCTTGAGACGGGCCATGACATGACACGCGACACGATCGACAAACCGCGCTCTTTCCAGGAGATCATCCTGCGGCTGCAGAGCTACTGGGCCGGCCAGGGCTGCGCGATGTTGCAGCCCTACGACATGGAGGTCGGCGCCGGCACCTTCCACCCCGCCACCACGCTGCGGGCGCTGGGCCCGCGCGCCTGGGCCGCGGCCTATGTCCAGCCCTCGCGCCGCCCCACCGACGGGCGCTACGGCGAGAACCCCAACCGGTTGCAGCATTACTACCAGTACCAGGTGCTGATCAAACCCTCGCCGCCCGACCTGCAGGAGTTGTATCTCGGCTCGCTGGAGGCCATCGGCATCGACATGGATCTCCACGACATCCGCTTTGTCGAGGACGACTGGGAAAGCCCGACCCTCGGCGCCTGGGGGCTGGGCTGGGAGGTCTGGTGCGACGGCATGGAGGTCAGCCAGTTCACCTATTTCCAGCAGGTCGGCGGGCACGATTGCCACCCGGTCTCGGGCGAATTGACCTACGGGCTCGAACGGCTGGCGATGTATGTGCTGGGCGTCGATCACGTCATGGACATGCCCTACAACGCGCCGGATGCGCCGATCCCGCTGAGCTATGGCGATGTCTTCCGCCAGACCGAGCAGGAATA
>SBGD01000051.1 GCA_006226775.1 Paracoccaceae bacterium
GTCGCGCTATCCCGGCCCGGAATCAAGGGCGTAGCCCGCCGGGCCAGCGGCTGCCCGCCCCCCGGGCTGCCGCTACCGCCGATCTTGGTGCATCGCTCTGAGTTGGGAGTGACTTGGCAGGCATAAAGTGCCTCACACAACCGTCGCTGCGGCATCCCGCGGGCAGCCGCTGGCCCGGCTGACGTTGCGTGGGGTTGAGGTCCGCTCCAGGCCACGCGCGGTCGGGCGCACAGCCTTCGCCGCGGAAACCAAGGACCGTTTGCGCCACCACATTGCAAGCCTTTCCCCGCTCGCTTAGGAATGACCCACGGGGAAGGCGGTTCCCACAGACCACATATTCAGGACGGACATTCGGAACATGACAAACGAAGCAATGGCCAGCCAGATGGCCACCAAGGACGGCTTCATCGCGGCGCTCGACCAATCCGGCGGATCGACCCCCAAGGCCCTGCGCCTCTACGGGATCGAGGAAGACGCCTATGACGGCGAGGCCGAGATGTACGAGCTGATCCACCAGATGCGCGCCCGCATCATCAAGGCCCCGGCCTTCTCCAGCGGCAAGGTGATCGGCGCGATCCTGTTCGAGCGGACCATGGACAGCGACATCGACGGCACGCCCACCGCGGAATACCTCTGGAAGACCTGCGGCGTGGTGCCCTTTCTGAAAGTGGACAAGGGGCTCTGCGAGGCCACCGATGGCGTCAAGCTGATGAAGGCCATGCCCGACCTCGACGCCACCTGCGCCAAGGCGGCGGCCAAGGGCATCTTCGGCACCAAGATGCGCTCGGTCATCGATGCAGCCAACCAGGCGGGCATTGCCAGCATCGTCGCCCAGCAGTTCGAGGTCGGCCGCCAGATCGCCAGCCACGGCTTGATGCCGATCCTCGAGCCGGAGGTGACCATCACCATCGCCGACAAACCCGAGGCCGAGACCATCCTGCGCGACGAGATCCTCAAGCACCTCGACGCCCTGCCCGAGGGCGAGCAGGTCATGCTCAAGCTCTCGCTGCCGACCGAGGCGAATTTCTACAAGCCGCTGATCGACCACCCCAAGGTGATGCGCGTCGTGGCGCTCTCGGGCGGCTATTCGCGCGACGAGGCGAACGAGAAACTGTCGCAGAACACCGGCATGATCGCCAGCTTCTCGCGCGGGCTGGCCGAGGGGCTCTCGGCGCAGCAGTCGGACGAAGAATTCAACGCGACAATTTCCGATGCCATCGACGGCATCTACGAGGCCTCCAATGCCGGCTGAACCTTGGCGGCATCCGGCGACGACGGGCGGTCCATCGGGCCGCCCTTCTGCGTTGGAGGCGCTGTCGGCCCGCGCCTACCGGATGTCGTGGTAGCTGCGCAGCAGCTCGATCGCGCGCGGCGCGGCAAAGGCGGTGTCATGGCCAGGCCCGCCCGGCTCGGCATAGTCGGTCAGATCGACGATGATCAGCGGCAACCTACCCAGCCCCTCGGCCGAGGTGATCGCCCCCAGCCGCCGCGGCCGGCCCGCCAGCCAGGCCGAGACATCCAGCACCTTGTCGCGCGCCGACACCATCAGCAGGAAAGGCTGCGGAAAGGGCTTGATGCGCCGGGCCTGGCTGACAAAGACCTCCGGGTCGATATCGGGCGAGATCAGCGCCACGCCGGAAAGGTTGCGCAACACCGCCCCGCGCCCGCCGATCGAGATCTGGCGCAGCGTCTCCATCACCAGTTGCGAGCCCATGGAATGCGCCACCACCATGACCTCGCGCCCGCCGCCGGTCAGCGCCAGCAGCAGCTCCTCCAGCGCGTCGCGCGCGAAGATCACGCTGTCGCGGTCATGGGCATAGCGGCCCGGGTCGCCGTAGGAGGGCCAGGAAAAGGCGATCACCGGCATGCGGGCGTCGAAATCATGCGCCATCTGCGCCAGCCGATAGGTCGCCTCGGCATTGGTGGTATTGTAGCCATGCACGAAGAGGATCACCTCGTCGCGCCCGCCGGGCGCGGCATCGACGGCGCGCAGGAAGGACCGCATCCCGCCATAGGCATAGGCGCGCGACAGCACGAAATGGCGCTGCGGATCGGGCGCGGCGCCCTGCGGCCATTCGATCCGGCCGTCCTGGTGGACCGGCGGCACCGAGACATCCGCCCGCGCAAAGCGCAGCTCGCGCCCGCGCGCGCCGGAAAACTGCACGCCATTTTCGGACGAAAGCGCCCGGATCGAGGCGACAAAGACCGTGCGCAGATGGCCCGCCTCGGTGCCGCGCACCAGGTCGAAGCCGCCCCGCGGCATACAGCCCGCAAGCACCACAACCACAAGAAGAAGGACGAGCCGTTGCATCCCCCCGTGATACCGCCCCCGGGCGCGCAGGCATAGCCCCCGCCCCGGCTTTCGGCGAAAACGACACACTCGGGCGGCTGTCGCCACCGCTGGCAATTCACAGGCCGAATCGCCTGTGGCATAGTCGCCGGACCGCATCCCCCAAGAGATGCTTCAGAGGCAGAAAATGAGCGCAAGTCCCGCCCGCAGGAATATCGTGCCGCTGAGCGTGTTCGCCGTCGCCTTCACGCTGGGCGCCTATTTCACCTTTGCCGCCGTGCAGGGCGACTACGGGCTGTTCCGCCGTGCGGAAATCCTCGACGAGGCCGCCCGTCTCGAAGCCGAGCGCGACCAGCTGCGCGCCAACGTGGCCGAGATGGAGAACCTGACCCACCGGCTGTCGGACGCCTATCTCGACCTCGACCTTCTGGACCAGCAGGCCCGCGACGTGCTGGGCCTGATCCGGATGGACGAAATCGTCATCCGCTGACGCGCCGCACCAGGCCCAACGCCGCCCCCGGGCGTTTCCCCGTCCCGGACCTGATCCGGGACCTCCCGGTCGCCTCCCGCTCCCCCCGATGGCACGGTTGCCAACCGCACAAGCGCCAAAGCCGGACACCCTGCGATCCGCAGTCCCGGACTAGATCCGGGACCTCCCGGTCACCTTTGCGCACCCACGATGGCGCGGTGCCAGAACGCAGCGACCGCGTACCAGGGGCGCGAGGTCCCGGATCAAGTCCGGGACTGCGTCGGAACGGCGTCGCGCAGGCCGCATCGGGCCCGAACCCGCGGCACTCCCGGGCCGCGCGCATTCTCCCCTTTCCCTTGCCGCCTCCCATGCGTTACGCTTTGGTTCAACACTAAACCATTTGTCACGGGGAGGGTGTCGCCATGGCCACGCGCAAATCGACGAAAAAGCCCAATGTTTCCAGGGAAGACCTCACCGCCTATTACCGCGACATGCTGCTGATCCGCCGGTTCGAGGAAAAGGCCGGCCAGCTCTACGGCATGGGCCTGATCGGCGGCTTCTGTCACCTCTACATCGGCCAGGAGGCCGTGGTGGTCGGGCTCGAGGCCGCCGCCGAGGAGGGCGACAAGCGCATCACCTCCTACCGCGATCACGGCCACATGCTGGCCTGCGGCATGGACCCCGACGGCGTCATGGCCGAACTCACCGGGCGCGAGGGCGGCTATTCCAAGGGCAAGGGCGGCTCGATGCACATGTTCTCGAAGGAAAAGGACTTCTACGGCGGCCATGGCATCGTCGGCGCCCAGGTGCCGATCGGCGCGGGCCTCGCCTTTGCCGACAAGTACAAGGGCAACGGGCGCGTCACCTTCACCTATTTCGGCGATGGCGCCGCCAACCAGGGCCAGGTCTACGAGACCTTCAACATGGCCGCGCTCTGGCAGCTTCCGGTGATTTTCGTCATTGAAAACAACCAGTACGCCATGGGCACCGCCCAGCAACGCTCGACCTCCACCCCCGATCTGCACACCCGCGGCGAGGCCTTCGGCATCCCCGGCGAGGTGGTCGACGGCATGGACGTGCTGGCCGTCAAGGAGGCCGGCGAAAAGGCGGTCGGCCACTGCCGCGCCGGCAAGGGGCCCTATATCCTCGAGGTAAAAACCTACCGTTACCGCGGCCATTCGATGTCCGACCCGGCCAAGTACCGCACCCGCGAGGAGGTGCAGAAGATGCGCGAGGAACGCGATCCGATCGAACATGTCCGCGCGCTCCTGCTGGAAGGCAAACACGCCAGCGAAGACGACCTCAAGGCCATCGACAAGGAGATCAAGAAGGTGGTCAACGCCGCCGCCGACTTTGCCCGCGAAAGCCCGGAGCCGCACCTCGACGAGCTTTGGACCGATATCTACGCGGAGGCCACCTGATGCCGCATTTCGAGATTCACGTCAGCGACACCGCCCGCGCCCGGAGCTTCTACAGCGGGCTGTTCGGCTGGGACTTCGAGGCGATGGAGGCGGGCGAGGACATGGAATATTTCCTGATCTCCGGCCCCGGGATCGAGGCGCCCCTGACCGGCGGCATGATGCCCCGTATGGGCGACGCCCCTGCGCCCGGCGGCCCGGTACGCGGCTGCACGCTGATCTTCGAGGTCGCCGATTGCGATGACCGCTACGCCTGGGCGCTGGCAAATGGCGGCGCCGAGGCGCTGCCGCCCACGGATTATCCCGGCATCGGCCGCGCGGCCTATGTCGAGGATGGCGAAGGCAATATCGTCGGCGTCATCACGCCTGCAGAGGGGGGACACTAGATCATGGCCACGGAAATCCTCATGCCCGCGCTGAGCCCGACGATGGAAGAAGGCACCCTGGCCAAATGGCTGGTCAAGGAGGGCGACACCGTCAGTTCCGGCGACATCATCGCCGAGATCGAGACCGACAAGGCGACCATGGAATTCGAGGCGGTGGACGAAGGCACCCTCGGCAAGATCCTGGTCGCCGAGGGCACCGAAGGCGTCAAGGTCAATACCCCGATCGCGGTGCTGGTCGAAGAGGGCGAAAGCGCCGAAGACGCCGCCGCAGCTCCGGCCGCAGATACCGAGCCCGAGCCGGGGTCTCCCGCCAAACAGAGCAACGCGGCCGCGGAGTCCAAGTCGGAAGGAGGTCCCGGATCAAGCCCGGAACGGGTTCGACCCCCGGTCGAACCCGACTGGCCCGAAGGCACCGAGGTCAGGCAACAGACCGTCCGCGAAGCGCTCCGCGACGCCATGGCCGAGGAAATGCGCGCCGACGAGGATGTCTTCCTGATGGGCGAGGAGGTCGGCGAATACCAGGGCGCCTACAAGATCTCGCAAGGGTTGCTCGATGAATTCGGGCCGCGCCGCGTCATCGACACCCCGATCACCGAACACGGCTTCACCGGCCTCGCCGTCGGCGCGGCCTTTGGCGGGCTCAAGCCCATCGTCGAGTTCATGACCTTCAACTTCTCGATGCAGGCGATGGACCAGATCGTCAATTCCGCCGCCAAGACGCTCTACATGTCCGGCGGCCAGATGGGCGCGCCGATGGTGTTCCGCGGCCCCAATGGCGCGGCGGCCCGCGTCGCCGCCCAGCACAGCCAGGATTTCGCCGCCTGGTTCACCCATATCCCCGGCCTGAAAGTGGCCATGCCCTATTCCGCCAGTGACGCCAAGGGGTTGCTCAAATCCGCCATCCGCGACCCCAACCCGGTGATCTTCCTCGAAAACGAGATCCTCTATGGCAAGTCTTTCGACGTCCCCGTCATGGACGATTTCACCGTGCCCTTCGGCAAGGCCCGTATCTGGCGCGAAGGCACCGACGTCACCCTCGTCAGCTTCGGCATCGGCATGACCTACGCGCTGGAAGCCGCTGAAAAGCTCAGCAAGGACGGCATCGAGGCCGAGGTCATCGACCTGCGCACCCTGCGCCCGATGGACACCGAAACCGTGATCGAAAGCGTGCAGAAAACCAACCGCTGCGTCACCATCGAAGAGGGCTTTCCCAAAGGCGCCATCGGCAACCATATCTCGGCGGTACTGATGGAACAGGCCTTCGACTGGCTCGACGCGCCCGTCATCAACTGCACCGGCAAGGACGTGCCGATGCCCTATGCCGCCAACCTGGAAAAACACGCCCTGACCTCGACCGCCGAGGTGCTCGAGGCGGTCAAAAAAGTGACCTACCGCTGATGGAGATCATGGGCCGCGATATCGAGACCGAAAGCTACCGCATCGCGCTGCAGGTGGACGGGCGCCCGGTCCTGGCCCATGTCCCCGAACGGCTGTTCTCCGATCACGGCGAACGCCCCAGCCACCAGGCGGCCTATGAAGGCATTGCCCACCAGCGCCGGAAAATCGAAACCGCCATCACCACCCTCGCCCAGGGCAAGACGCCGAAAGCGCCCTATGACACCATCACCCTGATCCCTTCATCTTGCCCCTAAACTCCGGGGAGCGCGAGGGGCTGGCCCCTCGCTCCCTCGCCCGCCAATAGCGCCACGTCCGGAGACGACACCATGCCCACCGAAATCCTGATGCCCGCCCTGTCGCCGACCATGGAGGAAGGCACCCTGGCCCGATGGCTGGTCAAGGAGGGGGACGCCGTGTCCGCGGGCGACCTTCTGGCCGAGATCGAAACCGACAAGGCAACGATGGAGTTCGAGGCCGTCGACGAGGGCGTGATCGGCAAGCTGCTGGTGGCCGAGGGCACCGAGGGCGTGAAGGTCAATACCGCCATCGCCGTCCTGCTCGACGACGGCGAACCCGCCGAGGACATCGCGGCCCCCTCATCGGGCCCTGACGGCCCCTCTTCGGAGCCCGCAGCGCCCGCCACGGAAGCCCCCGCGCCATCCGCCCCCCCGGCGCCGAAAACCCCCAAGGGCGCGCGCATCTTCGCCTCGCCCCTCGCCCGCCGCATTGCCGCCGACAAGGGGCTGGATCTCGCCACCATCGACGGCACCGGCCCGCGCGGCCGCATCGTCAAGGCCGATGTCGAGGCCGCCAGCGCCGCGCCGAAGACGCCTGCAAGGGCGGATGAGGCGCCTGCCCGCCCCGCCGCCGCCGCCGCGCCGCAACCCTCGGCCAGCCAGGTCGCCGCCATCTACGAGGGCCGCGACTACACCGAAATCACCCTCGACGGGATGCGCCGGACCATCGCCGCCCGGCTCACCGAGGCGAAACAGACCATCCCACATTTCTACCTGCGCCGCGACATCGAACTCGACGCGCTGCTGAAATTCCGCGCCGAGCTCAATGCCCAGCTCGAACCCCGCGGCGTGAAACTCTCGGTCAACGATTTCATCATCAAGGCCTGCGCCGCCGCCCTGCAACAGGTGCCTCAGGCCAATGCCGTCTGGGCCGGCGACCGCATCCTCAAGCTCACCCCCTCGGATGTCGCCGTCGCGGTGGCCATCGAGGGCGGACTCTTCACCCCGGTCCTCCGGGATGCCCACCAGAAATCCCTCTCCGCGCTCTCGGCGGAAATGAAGGACCTGGCGGCGCGCGCCCGCGACCGCAAGCTCGCCCCGCAGGAGTACCAGGGCGGCAGCTTTGCCATCTCCAACCTCGGCATGTTCGGCATCGACAATTTCGACGCCGTCATCAACCCGCCCCATGGCGCCATCCTCGCGGTGGGGGCCGGGGTGAAAAAACCCGTGGTCAATGCCGAGGGCGCGCTGGCCGTGGCGACGGTGATGTCGGTCACGCTCTCGGTCGATCACCGGGTGATCGACGGCGCGCTGGGGGCCGAGCTTCTGGCGGCGATCAAGGACGGGCTGGAACACCCCATGGCCCTGCTCGCCTGACCCGAATCAACGAGGAGTGGATGCGCGCTGTCAAGGGAGGGTCTCCTCACCTGACGGCGCGGCCCTTGGCCGCGATACTGTGACTGGCGCCGCAGGTCGGCGTTTTTCAGTCCGGCCGGGCCCCCCCGTATTTCATGGCCCGGGAATTCCGAGGGTTCCATGGTCATCGAATTGAATACCCCGCCGGACATCCTGGCAATCTGCCGCTTTGTCGGGCTGATCGGGGTGGCGCTTTACGTCGCCGGCGATTTCTGCCTCTGCCTCGGCAAGCTCGACAGTCGAAAACCGCTGTATTTCGGCATGGTCTTCACCGCCGCCTCCTGCGTGCTGGTCAGCCTCTGGGCCGATTTCAACCTCAGCGCCGCGCTGATCCAGTCGTTCTACATCGTGATGTCGCTGGGCGGCATCCTGGTGCGCTGGATCAAGCCTGCGCCCGCGCCGCTGCGCGATGCGGGCTGAGCCCCGGGCCGGGGCCACAGCGGCACGCGGGCGTCAGGCGCCGTTGCGGAGGATCTGGTCCATGGTCATCGAGGGCTGATCGCAGCCGGCATCGCCGACGATCCTGGCCGGCACGCCGGCCACGGTCTTGCACGGCGGCACCTCGGCCAGGACGACCGAGCCCGCGGCGATGCGCGCGCAATTGCCCACCCGGATATTGCCCAGCACCTTCGCCCCGGCGCCGATCAGCACGCCATCGCCGATCTTGGGGTGGCGGTCCTGCTCTTCCTTGCCGGTGCCGCCCAGGGTCACCGAATGCAGCATCGAGACATTGTCGCCCACCACCGCCGTCTCGCCGATGACGATGGAATGGGCGTGGTCGATCATGATGCCCTTGCCGATGCGCGCGGCGGGGTGAATGTCGATGCCGAAGACCTCCGACACCCGCATCTGGATGAAATAGGCCATGTCGCGCCGCCCCTCGTGCCAGAGCCAATGGCCGATGCGATAGGCCTGCACCGCCTGGAAGCCCTTGAAGAACAGCAGCGGCTGAAGGAACCGGTGGCAGGCCGGGTCGCGGTCGTAGACGGCGGAAATATCCGAGCGCGCCGCACGCCCGATCACCGGATTGGCGGCATAGGCCGCGTCACAGATCTCGCGCAGGATCTGTTCGGACATCTCGCCCGAGGCCAGTTTCAGCGACACCCGGTAGCTCAGCGCGCGTTCCAGCGTCGGGTGGTGCAGCACGCTTTGATGGATCAGCCCGCCCAGCAGCGGCTCATCCGCGACCGCCTCTTCCGCTTCCGAGAGGATCCGCGCCCAGATCGGATCGACTTCCGCGATTTGCGCTTGTGTACGGGCCATGGCATCCTCGTATCGGCAGTTTGAACCCGTGATATAACACCGCAGGTGGCATCGCCAAGCCCAAACCGGGCCAAAACCTTGCGGCGGAAGAGGGCGAAAATCATGACCGACGCGGAAATCTCCCGGTTTCGCAAGGCGATAGAGGCCAGGCTGGCGGATCTCGAGGCGGAAAACGCGCGTGGCCGCGAGGGCCAGGCCACGGTGACGCTCGACCAGCAATCCATCGGACGGCTCAGCCGCCAGGACGCGTTGCTGAGCCAGAGCATGGCCAAGGCCACCCAGGCCAGGCGCGATGCCGAGGCCGGGCGCCTGCGCCAGGCGCTGGCGCGGCTCGCGGGGGACGACTTCGGCTATTGCGAGGATTGCGGCGAGGAGATCGCCGCCAGGCGCCTCGCCTTCGACCCCGCCGTCACCCGCTGCATCTCCTGCGCCAGCGGGTAATCCGAATTGTGGAACGGAAGTCTATCGGAGTGACCTCCGGATCATGACCCATGGCCCGGAGCAGCCCTCCGATCGAGCCTCTCCCGGCCCGGAATCAAGCCGAAGGCGCCGGGCCAGCGGCGGCCCGCCCCCCGGGCTGCCGCTTTGTTGACGCCCGCGCATCGCTCCGGGGTCGTCCGGACCTGGCCAAGATAAACTGCACAGAATAACCGTTGCAGCGGCATCCCGCGGGCCGCCGCTGGCCCGGCTCAGGTCGTGCCTTTTGCAATGCCCGCAAAAGACGAATTCCACCCGTTCCACCCCTTCCCACCTCGCTCCGGCCTGCGCCATGTCACGCCGCTTTCCGCGCCGCCCGCCATTCCAGCAGCAGCCGGAACACCGTCTCCAGGCAGCGGCAATAGCGCTCTTCGCCCAGCGCCGGCTCCTCTGCCAAGGGCCGCGCCCGCGCCGCCGCCATCAGCGTGCCATTGCCCCAGTCGCGGTGCGGGCGGCCCATGCGCCGGGCGTAGCGGTCGGCGAAATCCGCCTCCTCGATCATCCGCCGGCAGAGCGCCTCGCGCGCGGCCTCGGGCACCAGGAGAAGCGCGCGCGCCGCCGCCGTCACGTCGCCATGCAGCACCGGGCGCATCAGCCCGGCCACCGCGCAAAGGGCCCCGGCCCGTAGACATCCGAGATCTGCGCCACCTCGACGGCAAACCCCGGCCCCGCGCCGTCCGCGCCCTGCATCGCCGCGGTATAGGTGAACTCCGGCGCATCCAGCGTCACCTCGCGCAGCACGTTGACCCCGTCCATGACCCGCAACAGGTAGCGCTCGGACACCTCGCCCAGCGGCACCTCGGCCAGGTCCCAGCTGTCGCCGTCGATCCGGGTGCGCCGGATCCAGCTCAGGCCCAGATCGCCGCCCGTCCAGACACCGCGCAGATGCGCCGGGCTGTAGGGCCGCAGCCCGTTGCCGTCGAAGGCATGGACCTCCTCGACATAGGAGGGATCGCTGACCGGACGTTGCGCCGGGCCGATCCGGTAGTGCCGCGCCAGCCGGCGGGCCGAAGAGGCCAGGTTGATCTGCTGCGGCGCCCCGTCGAGACGCACCACGTAGGACCCCACCGGCCAGGTCTCGGGCATCAGCGCATCGGTGCCCAACTGCCCGCGCAACCGGTGGCTGAGCAGCCAGGTATCGCTGTCGATCAACTCGGCATCGCGGAACTGGAACAGCTCCCATCCCCCCGGCGTGCCATCGCCGATGGCGCAGAGGTTGGCGCCCGACAAAAGCCCGGCGTCGCCCACCGAAGAGAAGGCCCCGGTCAGGAGCTTGACCTGCACCGCGTCGCCGCGGTCGATCAGCCCGGGCCGGGCAGCACCCAGCGGCGTCTCGGTGACGCCAAAACTGGCGCGGGCGGCAAAGACATCGTTCAGCTCATAGCCCGAGTCCTGCGGCGCGTCATAGACCGCCACGCTGCCCGGCCAGGGCTTGGCCGTCACCGCCAGGTGCGGCGCATGCGGCACCTCGTCGCCGGTCATCAGCGGCAGGTCGAGAAACAGCGGCAACACCGGCACCGGGGCGACGAATTCGCTGATCGGTGCGGCCTCGTCGGGCAGGTCGAGCGGGCGGTAGACCCCGGGCTCGATCCGCACCGCCTCGACGATCTGCTCGCGGCCGACCTCCAGCCGGTCGACGCGGTAAAGCGCCCGCCCCTGCGCATCGGGCAGCGACACCACGTCGCCCGGCCCGATGTCCAGCCGCGACGGCGGCAGGGCAAAGCGCGCCTGTTCGCGCGCCACCCGCGCCTCGGCCAGCCAGCGCTCGACGGTCTGGCGGCCCTCGGCGCGGGTCATCACCAGCGGGATCTCGCTGCGCGCCACCGCATGGGTGGCCTCGTCGGGCAGCACCGCCTCTTCGGCGATGGTGGCATAATCGCCGTCCGATTGCAGGAACTCCAGCCGCACCCGCCCGGACATGTCGGCCTCGGAGATGCGGCTTTGCACCAGCGTGCCGTCGAGATCATCGCTCAGCGCCAGCCGCTCGGCGTCGATCTCATGCGCCTGCTGCCCGTCGCGCATCCGGAAGACCAGCTTTCCGCCCCGCTCCACCGCGTCGAAGCCGTAACGCAGCATCAGCGGTTGCAGCAGCCTGCGCATGTCGCCGCTCACCTCGCCCAGGTAGCCGCGCACGAAACCGTGCAGGCCCGAGACGTCGAAGGCCGGCACCCCGGCCTCGAGGCAGATCTCGGCCACCAGCCGCGCCAGCGACAGCCCCGAGACCCGCCCGTTGAGCCAATGGCCGCGCGCATAGTTGCCGCCATCGCGCCAGAGCGCGGCATTGCCGGGGAAATAGGGGAAGGGCCGCGTGTCCCAGGCCCAGGCAAAGGCGCGGCTGAGGTCGATCATCGGCCCGCCGTATTCCTCGGACACCGGGTTGTTGGCCGGATCGGCCCAGAACTCCGTCACCGCGCGCAGATACTGCCGCTGGATCAGCTCGTCGCGCCGCCCGTCGGAATACCTGGGCAGATCGGATTCGCTCGATTTCGGATCGAGGAACTTGTTGGGCTGGTTGGTGCCCTTGTCCACCGCGGCGCAGCCGAATTCGGTGAACCAGACCGGCTTGGCCTGCGGCACCCAAGGTGTGGGCGTGGCCTGGCGCACGCCGCCGATGCGGTCGTGATGCGCATTGGCCCACCAGTTGCGGATGTCCTTGTAGCGAAACACCCAAGGTTCGTCATGCGCGCCATCGCTGATCGGCGCGCGCCGCTGCGCCGCCTGCGCCTCGGGCGTCGGGTAGTACCAGTCGTAGCCCTCGCCCCCCGCCACGTTGCCGCGCAGGTAGTCGAGGTTGTAGATCGCGCCGAACCCCGCATCGGCATGGTCGGTGCCCTCGCGCCAGTCCGACAGCGGCATGTAGTTGTCGATGCCGATGAAGTCGATATTGGCATCGGCCCAGAGCGGATCGAGGTGAAACAGCACGTCGCCCGAGCCGTCCTGCGGATGATAGCCGAAATACTCCGACCAGTCGGCGGCATAGGAAATCTTCACGTCCGGCCCGACGATGCTTCGCACATCCGCCGCCAGCTGGATCAGCGCCTCGACCGCCGGAAAGCTGCCCCCCGCCCCGCGGATCTGCGTCAGCCCGCGCATTTCCGAGCCGATGCAGAAGGCATCCACCCCGCCCGAGGCCGCGCAGAGCGTGGCATAATGCAGGATGAAGCGGCGATAACCCCAGGCCTGCGGCCCGCTGTAGCCCACCGTCTGGCCTTGCAGCGTCGGCACCTCGGCCAGCAGACCGCGGATCGCCGGCGACAGGGCCGAGACCCCGCCAAGGCTGAAATCCCCGGGCTGGGCGGTGCCGAAGAAGGCCGCCACCTCGGCCTCTGCCGCCGCACTGCCATCGGGCGAGCCTGCCTGCCCCGGTGCCTTGGAGGTGGTGATCCGGCCGCGCCAGGGCAGCACCGGCTGGTCGGCCCCATCGCTGTAGGGATCGGCCAGGCCATTGCCCGCCATCTGCTCCATCAGGATGAAGGGATAGAACATCGCCGCCTGACCGCGCGTCTGCAATTCGCGCAGCGCCTCGAGCACCGAAGCATCCGAGGGCGTGCCGCCATAGACCGGCTCGTCGGCCTCGTCCCGCGGCACCAGACCGACCGCGCCGCGCGTCAGCCCGCTCACCTGCCAGGCCATTTCGCGGCCGTCGAACGCCGCCTGTTCCACCTTGGGCTGGACCTCGCAGGCGCCGCAGCGCAGGTCATTGCCGAACCAGCAGACCACCAGCGAGGCCGCGCCCACGTTGGGGCACTCCTGCGTCAACTGGTCGAGCGAGGCGAGAAGATCGGTCTGCGCCGAGGGCGCATTGCTGTTGGCCGAACGATAGTCGCCCTTGCCGTACTGGTAGTGCACCGGCGTCGTGGCCAGGGCATATTCCCCGGTGCCGGGGATCAGCGCGACGGCTTGCAGGTTGTGCGGCACCTCCTCGGCGCCCTCGGGCGTGGAGAGCTGCACCGGCTTGGTCACCTCGAAGCTGAACTGCGGCACCCGGTTGCCATAGTCCGAGAGGTCGAGATCCTCGAACACCACGTAGGCGGTGCCGCGATAGGCCGGCACCGCGCCGGTGCCCTCGACCGCCTCGATCTTGGGGTCGGGCAATTGATCCTTCGTGCCGGCATAGACCCGCATGTTGAGCGTATCGGGCGCGATCTCCTGCCCATCGGCCCAGATCCGGCCGATGCCGGTGATCTCGCCCTCGCAGATCGCAATGGCAAGGTTGACCGAATAGCGATAGCTCACCGTCTTGACCTTGGGCTGGGGCGGCGCGCCCTTGCCGCCGCTGCCGCCGCTCTTGGCGACATCGACATGCTCGGTGAAGCCGCTGGCCCAGATCACCTGCCCCGACATGCGCACCCGGCCGTAGCTGCGCGCCACCGGCGCGCCTTCGCCGGCGCGGTTGACCCGGAAGCGGTCGATGCGGTTGCCTTCGGCCACCACCTCCGACCCCTGGCCCATCAGCCGCTGGTCGATCGCCCGGCCGATCGAAGCGCCGACAAAGCGCCCCACGGCAGTCATCGACAGGCCAAGGACGGTGCCGCCCAGGCTGCTGCCCAGCGCCGCGCCGGCTGCGGAAAGAACAATCGTCGCCATCAGGGGACCTCCTTCAAGGAAATGCGAAACGCGCCACGATGCGCCGCGCCCAGGGGCCGCTCAGCGGGCTCTCGATGACCCCGTGGCCGCTGTAGGAATGAATGAACGAAGGCGCCGCGCCGATCCCGGCCTGAAGCCCCAGGTGCTTGGCCACCGCGCCGTCGCGCATCCGGAACAAGAGCACGTCGCCCGGGGCCGCCTCGCCCCGGTCTTTCGGCACCAGATGCGCCCGTGCCGCGCGCCACAACCGCTCGTCGCCCTGCGGCTCCGACCAGTCGCGGGTATAGGCGGGCACTGCCTCGGGCTCACCGCCCAGAACCTCGCGCCAGACCCCGCGCAACAGCCCCAGGCAATCGCAGCCCGCGCCCCGGACCGAGGCCTGGTGCAGATAGGGCGTGCCGATCCAGCCGCGCGCCACCGCCACGACCCTGTCGCCGCTCATCGCCGGCTCCCGCCCGCGGTACTGCCCGACCGTGCCGGGTTGACCAGCAGCCAGTCGTCCTCGGGAACATCCGGGAAGCCCTGGTAGTTCAACAGGTTGTTGAACTTGAACCGGCAGGTCTCGACCCGCTTGTCACAACCCGCGGTCAGCCGGACCAGGTCGCCCACGGCAATCTGCGCGCGCAAGGGCTCCCAAAGCTCGATCTGCTGGCCTTTGCCGCCCCGCGCATCGCGCTTGATCGCGCCGTACAGGCCCTTGGCCGCGCCGCTCAGCACATCCATCCGCCCGCGCCGGAACCAGTCGGGCTCGAACGCTCCATCGGTCTCGACCGTCACCGTCGAGGTTTCCTCGACCGACAGCACCGGCCCCTCCCAGACATAGCCCGGCGTGGCGAGGTCGAAGCGACAGCCGCCATCGCCCAGAACCGCCGTGCAGGGCGCCTGGTAGACCCGTCCGAAAGGCCGGTTCAACGCCTCCGACAAGCCCCGCAACTCGGCCTCGAAGGCGCCGTCGATCCGCCGCATCTCGCCGATCGTGCCGCGAAACAGCAGGTGCCGCTGGCCGACATCCTGCCAGTTGACCAGCCAGGCCCGCACGTCGGCTCCATCGTAGCGCCCGGCCAGGATATCCGCCTCGGTGATCGCCGCATCGCTCAGCGCGCCCACGGCCTCGGTATTGTCCACCGACAGCCCGGTGCCCTGCTGCAGGGCCATGGCGCTCATCCCGGTATCGGCGCGGAACACCAGCCCGTCGAATTCCAGCGCGCGGTCGTGATCGGTAAAGCCCTGCACCGTGCCATCGGCCCGCGCAATCGCCCAGGCGCGGCAGAGCGTCGTCAGACCGCCCGCCAGGTGCGCCTGCATCTCCCCCGAGAGCGCCATCAGATCCGCACCTCGACCACCGGCACATTCGGCACTTCGCCCGCCTGGAACGAGGCCACCGAGGTGGTGATCCGGTCGGTGTCGAACCGCACCGGCACGTCGAACTCGAAGCCCGCGGTGATCTCGACATCCTGCAAGGGGGGGCGCTCGAAAGTCACCACGCCGGTCGCGGTGTCCAGCTCCCAGTGGATGCCCTCGCGCAGCTCGTCACCCTGCACGCCGACGCGCACCGATCCGCGCACCGGCTTGGTGATGGGCCGCGGATACTCCGCCTCGCCCGAGCGATAGGTCTTGAAGAGCGGATAGGCCACCGAGGCCCCGTCGCCGATGGCAATCACCTGGTCGGTATATTCCACCTCGCGGCTGGGACGGCTGGACTTGTAGTCCGACCAGTCCTTCCAGCGAAAGCCGTAAAGCTGGCCGCGCCGCGCCTCGAAAAACCCGATCAAGGTCTCGATATCGTCGAGCGACCGCAGGCCCACCCCGGCATCATAGCGCCTTCGCGACTGCGCCCAGGGGGTGTTGCGCTCCTCGAACCCGTTGGCCAGCGTGACCACGTCGGTCCGCCGCTCGGGCCCGCCGACCGAGCCGAAACTCAGGTTGGCAGGAAACCGTACCTCGTGAAATGCCATCTTTCTCCCCTTTCGCTTACCGGTTGCGGTTGCCCCGGGCCAGCACCCGGCCCATCTGGGCGGCGATCTGGCTCTGGCTGCGGGCAAAGCCCTGCACATCCGGCGTCTGGATGTTCATCACCACATTGACCGGCCTGGCCCCGCCCGAGGCCTGCACGCCGAGCTTGCCATTGGCGCCGCGCGCCAGCGGCATGATCGCCTCCGGCCCGGCCTCGCCCATCAGCCCCATGCCGCCGCGCATCGGAAAATGCGTCGGCCCGCCGACGATGCCGCCATTGGCAAAGGGCGTGACCCGGCCCTGGCTGAAGGCGCCGCCCTTCTCGAAGGGCATGATGCTGCTCATCATGCCGCCCAGGAGCGAGCCGAAGTGATCCGTCACCGGCTTCATCACCGCACTATAGGCCGCGTTGATCATCGACTGGCCGATGACGTTCAGCGCCTGCGAGAAATTCATCCCGTCGAGGATCACGCCATCGATGGCCTTCCTCAGCCCGCCCGACAGCGTCGTGCTCAGCGACCGCGCCTGGTTGCCCGTCGCGGCAAAGGTCTGGTGAATGCGCTGCAATTCCGCGTCGAACCCCGCCGCCAACCCGCTGGCCGAGCCCAGCGACTGTGCCAGCGCATCGACCGTCACGTCCAGATCGTCGAACCCGTCAAGTTCCGCCATCGCCTCATCCTTTCTCATCATCCGGGAACGCCGCGATCAGCGCGTTCAGCCGGTCCCGCGTCAGCGGCGCATCGCCGCCGCCGACCCCGAGCATCAGCATCAGCTCCGCCGGGGTCAGCGCCCAGAAATCCGCCGGTTTCAGCGCCAGCCCGCCAAGCCCCGCCTTCAGCAGCCGGGGCCAGTTGATCCGGCTCACGACCCCGCCTCCTCCGGCACCATGAAGGCCCGCGCCAGCAGTTCCGCCGCCGCCCGGGCCGCGCCGATCGGGCCGCCGGCAATTTCCGACTGCACCAGATCGCGCGGCCCGCCCTGCCAGCCGCCGCCGCGCAACCCCGCGACGATCAGCGCCAGCACGTCGCGGCTGGAAAACCGCCCCGCCTCGAAGCGCGCGACCAGGTCGACCAGCGACCCCTCGCCCAGCGCTTCCTCCAGTTCGGCCAGCGCGCCCAGCGTCAGCTTGAGCACCTGTGCCTCGCCGTCGATCACCAGCGTGACCTCGCCCCTCCACGGATTGGCCATCACAGCGCCACGAAGGTCAGCTCACCGGCCGAGGCGAGCGAAAGCTCGTATGTCGCCTCGCCGTCGTGATTGCCGGCATATTCCAGCCCGGTCACCTGGAACGGCCCCTGCACGGTGCCGAAATCCGGGATGATGACCTGGAAAGACGGCACCTCGCCGTCAAAGAAGATCTGGCGCGCGCGTTCATCCGTCGCCTCGTCCTTGAAGATGCCCGCACCCGAGATCGCCGCACTCTTCACCCCGGCCCCCGCCAGCAGTTCGCGCCAGCCCCCGGCGCTTTCCAGCGAGGTCACGTCCACCGTCTCGGCGTTGAAGCTGATGCGCGAGGCGCGCAGCCCCACCATGGTCTCGAATTGTCCGCCACCCGAAAGATCGACCTTGATCAGAAGGTCCTTGCCGTTTTGCGCAGCCATCTGCCTGCCTCCATTTCACGTTGTTCAACTGTCCTCGACCCGCGCGCGAAAGATCATGTCGATCCGCCGCGTGCCGCCCGTCGTGTCGCGTTTCGCCTTTGCCCGCAGGAACCAGATCCCCACCAGCCGCCCGCGGCTCAGGCTCATCTCGGCATCCGCCAGCGCGTCATTGACCGCCGCCGCCGCTTCCTTGGCCCGGGAAAACCCCTGGGCGTCGGTGATCACCGAAATGCTCAGGTCATGCGCCGCGCCGCCGCCGGACTTGTCCGACCGGTCGCGCGCGGTCTCTGCCCCCAGCACCACGTAGAGCGACGGCAGGGTGCCCGCCGGGATCGCGTCATGGATCGCCGTGCCGACAATCGCGCCCAGCGCCGCATCGCCGGCCAGCCGCTGATAGACCGCCTCCTGCAAGGCCGCTGCAACCGCATAGCTCATGGCGCCACCTCCTCTTCGGCAAAACAGGTGAGGAACCGGCCCTCCGGGTCGCGCTCGGCCACCGCCTCGATCCGCCAGACCCGCGGCCCCGCGCGAAACCGCTGCCCCGCCACCGGCCGCGCCGGATCGCCCTCGGGCGCGCCGCGGACCGTGATGCGATATGCGGTGACCGAGGAGGGCCCCGCCGCACCGCCGGTCACCCGGCCCGAGCGCAGCGCAACCTCGGCCCAGAGCGTGCCCAGCGGCAGCCAGAGCCGGTCCGACCCGCCCGCCCCGTCCGGCACATCCTGCGGCGTCTCCAGCAGCAGCGCCCGGGTCATCCGCGGCACGCTCATGTCCGCACCCCGGTGCCGATCCGCATCACCCGGTAGCGCTCGATCAGGCTGGTCACCCCGAAGGGCATGCAGCCCTGGCCCAGCGCCGTCTCGTTGCGGTACTCGTAGTAATGCGCGGCCAAGAGCATCACCGCCTGCGCCAGGTCGGCGGGCAGCCCGGCCCAATCCTCCGCATAGCCCGCGGCAAAGCCGATCACCGCCGAACCGCCCCGCGGGATCACCGGCAACAGGCTCCCCGTGGCGCGCAGGCCGGGCGCCTGGCCATCCTGCACCAGCCGGTAGTCGCCGGGATCGACGACCTCCGCCGCGCCGGTGCCATTGCGGATCTCCACCGAGGTGACGGCGTTCACCGGCGCCACCGGCAGGCTCTGGACCTCGGGCCTGCGCCAGAACGTGACCGTATAGGTGAACGCCCGCGCAATCAGGATCTTGCCCGTCCGCGCCTCGATCGCCGCCATGGCCGCCCTGAGAAAACTCTCCAGCACCGCATCCTGCACGCTCGCCCCGGAAAACCCGCTGCCCAGCCGCAGATGCGCCTTGAATTCCTCGACCGGAAGCGCCGCCTGGGGCACCGTCGTCTCTTCCACCAACATCATCTTTGCACACTCCGTCATGCCTGTTTCAGGCGCGCGCCACCCTGCGTTGCTCGAACGGAGGGGAGCAGCCAGACAACGCCGGGGTACCGGCGCGCGCCCGCCGGGGGACCGTTACGGCCCCCCGACCTCACCACCCCGATCAGGAGGCAGCGAAGCGCAGAACCTTGATCGCGGCAAAATCGCTCACGTCCCCGCCCACGCGCTTGGTGGCATAGAACAGCACGTTCGGCTTGGCGCTGAACGGATCGCGCAGCACGCGCAGATCCGGGCGCTCGGCCACGGTATATCCGGCGGCAAAGTCGCCGAACGCGATGGAGTCAGACCCCGACGCGATATCCGGCATGTCCTCGGCAATCAGCACCGGGTAGCCCAGCAGACGCGCAGGCTCACCCGCGGCCAGCCCGTCCGACCACAGGAACCGCCCGTCGCCATCCTTCAGCTTGCGCACCTCACCGGCGGTCTTCGAGTTCATCACGAAGGTGCCATTGGCGCGATAGGTCGCGCCCAGCGCATAGACCAGGTCGATGATCGCATCGCCATTGCCCAGCGCGCCGTCCGAACCAGTCGGCACATAGCCAATCGAATCCCAGGCCCAGGCGTCATTGTCGACGATGCTATGGGTCAGGAACCCGGTCGGCTTGTCCACGCCATCGCCATTGATGAAAGCCGCCGCCTCGGCGCGGGCAAACCGCTCGGCAATCCGGCCCGCCAGCCAGCTCTCGATGTCAAAGGCCGCATCGTCCAGCAGCCGCTGCGACGCCTTCGGCAGAGCGCTCAGCTCATGCAGCGGAATGGTGATCCGGTCGATGGTCGGTGTGCCGGTCTCGGACGCCGACCCGGTCTCCGACGCCCAGCCCGCGCCCAGATCGGTGGTATCGATCAGCACGTCATAGGAGGTCGCCTCGACATTCACCACGGTGGCGACGGCGCGGATCGACGCCCCCGAATGCAGCACCGACTTGATGGTCTGGGACATCTGCGGATCGACCAGGTAGCCGCCATCGGAATTCACCGCGGTCGACATCGACTTGTGGTCCAGCTCGAGCCCGCGCAGGCCGTCGTCATCGCCCGACCGCAGGTAGGCGTCAAAAGCCTTCTGGTGCGGCGCGTCATAGTCGGTGGCCGCCAGCACCGGACGGGCCGCGGAAAGGGTCTTGCGTTCGAACTTGGTCATCTTTTCTTCCTGCTTCTCAACACGTTGTTGGATTTCGGCCCGAAAGGCCCTGAGTTCCGAGACAAAGCCGCCCACCGCGGTCTTCACCTCTTCAGCCGGGGACACACCTTCCCCGCCCGCTGCCGTCGCATCGGTTCTGTCCATTCCGTCTCTCCTGATGTGCCGCGCCGTCAGTCGGTGCGCGCGATCTCCTGACGCGCCGCCTCGAAGACCGCCGCCAACTCCCGCAGGTCCGCGCTTTCCGGGGTCTCCCCCTTGGCCGCGACCCGCGCACTGGGCAGCATCGGGAAGGTCACCAGCGACACCTCCCAAAGCTCCAGTTCCTGCAAGAGCCTTCTGCCCTTGTCCGATTTCACCGCCTTGCGGGTGCGATAGCCGATCGACAGCCCGTCAATCGCCCCCGCCGCCAGCAAGGCCGCCGCCTCGCGCCCCTTCTCGACGCTCTCGAGAATGCGGCCCTTGACGAAAAGCCCGCGCCCGTCCTCGCGCACCTCGTCCCAGACGCCGATGGGCTGCGCCGGATCATGCTGCCAGAGCATCCGCACCTTGCGCCCGTCCTCCGCCAGCCGCTTCAGCGACACCGCATAGGCGCCCGCGGCCACCACGTCACCGCCCTGGTCACACGCGCCAAACAGGCTCGCATAGCCCTCGATCAGGTGCCCTTCAGAGACACTCAATCCCTCGCCAAACCGCGCAAACTTCTTCTCAAGATCCATCACCATCTCCCGTAGGGTGCGCATTCACTGCGCACCGATCCCGCCGCATCACTGCACCACCAGCAACCCCTGAAACGCCTGCGCCAATATCACCGCGACAACCCCGTAAACCGTCAGCCACAACCGCTTTTCCAGCCGTTCCAGCAGCTCCTCCAAGCGGTCCAGCCGCTTGTCCAGGGCCTCGAACTGCAATTTCGCCACCCGCTCATGCGCCTCCAGCCTCAAGGCCGGCGCGCAATCGAACGCCTCGAACCCCACGCGCTCACCCATCCTCGGGCTCCGCCGGCAGCCCCAAGAGCCGCCGCTTCTCACCTGTCGAAAGGAAATCTGCCCCGCTCACCCGCGCCCACTGCGCCTCGCGCTCCGCCGCCAAGGCAGGCACCTGGTCCAGATCCGGCTTCAACTCCAGGGCCTCGCCCGCATAGCCACTCAGCCAGGCACTCAACCCCGCCACAACACGGCTCGCCAGGGGCAGCACCGTCTGCCGGTAAAACGCCCGGTTCGCCTCGGCGTAATTGGCGTAAGTCGCATCCCCCGGTATCCCCAGCAGCATCGGCGGCACCCCGAAGGCCAGCGCGATCTCGCGCGCCGCGGCATCCTTGGTCTTGTGGAACTCCATGTCCGAGGGCGAGAATCCCATCGGCTTCCAGTCCAGCCCGCCTTCCAGCAGCATCGGCCGCCCGGCATTCCTCGCGCCCTGGTGGTTGCTCTCGATCTCGCTCGCCAGCCGCTCGAACTGCTCCGGGCTCATCGAGCCCTGGCCATCCGCCCCGCGATAGACAATCGCCCCCGAAGGCCGCGCCGCATTGTCGAGCAAGGCCTTCGACCAGCGCGAGGCCGAGTTATGCACGTCCAGCGCCTGCGCCGCCGCCTGCAAGGGCGAAAACCCGTAATGATCGTCCTGCGGATGAAAGTTCCGCACATGACAGACCGGCGACAGCGGGCCCGTCACGTCAAACCGATGCTTGCGCCCACCAACGGCATAGTCATAGGCCACCGGCCAGCCATCGCGCCCCGGCACGATCGACATCCGGTCCGAGCGCAGCACATGAAGTTCCAGCGGCACGCCCTCCTCGCCGGACACCGCCTCGACATAACCATCGCCGCTCAGCAACAGATGCCCGTACAAGGCCTCCAGCAATTCCGCCCGCCCCTGCGCCGGGTTGGGCCGCGCCACCAGGTCCAACACGGGATGCCTCTCGTACCGCCGCTCCGCATCCTGCAACACCAGCGGCAGCGCCGCCGCGGCCTCGGCAATCATCTTGACCGCGCGAAACCCCACCGGGTTGCCGGCAAATCCCGCCCTTGTCAGCGACACCGTATCGCGCGGGCTCCATGCCACCCGGCCCGAGGTCTGCCAGGCCACCACCTTTCCGGTCGCGCTCGCCTTGGTCTCGACCGCGTCCACCGCCTTGTCCCGCCGCAGAAAATCAAACATCGCGTCCCACGCTCCTTCGCTGTCACCGGCCCGGGGCCCGGGGGCAGTGCGCCGCACCACCCTTCATCTTGCCCCGTAAACTCCCGCCGGAGGCATCGCCGCCCGACAAGACACACTATGCTACCAATTGATTAATCCCAGCCGATCACAGCGTACGCACCTTCGGCGCCCCTGTGCGCGCCTCCAGCACCAGTTCGGTGACGGCCCAGACAAGCGCATCCACCCGGTCCGGGCTGCCCTTGCCCTGAAAGCCCTGAAGCGCCATCAGGCACATCTGGTCCTCCAACGCGCCAAGGCCGCCCACATGATGCACCCGCCCCTGTTCATAAAGCGCGGCCACAGGCTCCGCCCGCGCCACCTTGCCCCGGCTGGCATTCACCGCCTTGTAGGACACCCCGCCTTCGATCTGCCGGATCACCGCCTCGACCATGGCGCCGCCCTGGTTGACCTCGGCCACGATCCGGTCGGCACCATGGGTCCGGTAGGCCTCCACCGCCCGCTCGGCCCAGGCCTGCGGGCTGGCCGCCCCAATGCTGGCGTCCTCCAGCACGAAGACCTCCCAGTCCTGCACCGGGCCCTTCATCCGCACCCCGGCCACCACGATGCCGCAGGCGTCCGAGCCCGCGTGCCCGGTCACCGGCGGATCCACCGCCACCACGATCCGGTCCAGATCCGGCACCCGGTCGACGCGGCACCCGTCCAGCAGCCCATGGGTCCAGAGCGCGCCCTCAATATCGAGCAGCAATTCGCCATCCAGCTCCTGCCGCCCGAGCCGCGAGCCTTCATACCTGGCCCGCACCTCGCGCAGGAAGGACTCGGCCAGATGCGCCCGGTTGGCCTCGGTCGGCGCGCGTGTCACCACCGTCGAGGAGACCTCCAGCAGCCGCTTGAGGGCCTCCGCATTGCGCGGCGTCGTGGTCACGCAGGCGCGCGGATCCTCCCCCAGCCGCAGCGCGAACTGCAACATGTCCCAGGTGTTCTCGCCATTGGGCCATTTCGCCAGCTCATCCGCCCAGGCCGCATCGAACTGCGGTCCGCGCAGGGCCTCGGGATCATTGGCTGAAAACGCCCGCGCCTCGGCGCCATTGGGCCAGACCAGCTTGCGCTTGCTGGCCTCCCACCTCGGCACCCGGTCCGGCGGCGACGAGCGCAGGATGCCGCTGTCGCCAAAGACCATCACGTCGCGCACCTGGTCAT
Source organism: Paracoccaceae bacterium (assembly GCA_006226775.1). Classification (GTDB taxonomy): domain Bacteria; phylum Pseudomonadota; class Alphaproteobacteria; order Rhodobacterales; family Rhodobacteraceae; genus Marinovum. The sequence goes on from SBGD01000051.1 coordinate 23,386, forward strand.
AGGTCTCGCCCACCAGCGCCACCCGTCGCGCGCGCCCCGGGTCGCGCGGCCGCGCGCCTTCGACCATCGCGCGCACCCATTCGGCCCCGGCGCGGGTCTTGCCCGCGCCGCGCCCGCCCATCACCACCCAGGACCGCCAATCGCCCCCGGGCGGCAATTGATGCGGATGCGCCCAGAACTCGAACAGAAAAGGGAGAGCAAGAAGCTCTCCCTCCCCCAGGCTGTCGAGAAACTCAGCCTGCGCCGCAGCACTTGCGCAGCTGAGCAAGACGGCACCCGATCTCAGATCGGGCGAGGTCAAGGTCGAGCCCGTAGGCCCCTTCGATGGCCGCTTCTCGTCGTGCGTAATCAGCAAGTTGTGCCTCCGTTTCCATCGCGAGCTTCATCCAGCCGCGTATTTCCGCCAGGGTCCCCCTGACGTCCTTCAAGGTTCCGATATCCCCGCCCTGGACCCGTTTCTTCAGGTCTCTCAAGGCTGCCTCGAATTCCACGAGACATTCGCGAACGACCTGAAGATCTTCTTCCAGCCGCGCGACGTCCTGATCCGGAGTGATAAGTGCCATGCCGTCTCCGTGCCTCCCTCAATGAGGATGTCCCCGAACGAGAGACACGAAAAAACGGCCACCCGGGTCACCCCGGGGGCCGTTTGCCCATGTCTTCCAGCATGTCACGATCTATAGCCCAGACCGCGCCGAATGTCAAGTTAACCCATTGTAAACGCGGCGTTCTCTCAAGGCGAGGAGCGCCCCGCAAGGGGCCGAGGAGCCGCTCCTCAAGCCCTCGCGGGCTTTCCTCGCCGCGCTCAGTTGCCGCCCTGCTGCGCCTCGATCCGGCGCCACTTGGCCACGTTCTCGTTATGCTCGGCCAGGGTGCGGGCAAAGACATGGCCGCCCGTCCCGTCCGCCACGAAGTACAGGAAATCGGTATCCTCGGGGTTCACCGCCGCGCGGATCGCCGCCGCCCCGGGGTTGGCAATCGGTCCCGGCGGCAAGCCATTGATGACATAGGTGTTATAGGGCGTCTCGCGGCGCAGTTCGCTCTGCCGCAGCCCGCGGCCCAGCACGCCCTGCCCCTTGGTGATGCCATAGATCACCGTCGGGTCGGTCTGCAGCCGCATACCCTGGTTCAGACGGTTGACGAAGACGCTGGCCACCGTGCCGCGTTCCTCGGCGACACCGGTTTCCTTCTCGATGATCGAGGCCAGCACCAGCATCTCCTCGGGGGTATCGAAGGGCAGCCCGTCGGCGCGATTGGCCCAGGCCTCGGCCAGGATCGACTTCTGGCGCGACTGCATCTCGGCCAGCACCGCCGCGAGATCCGACCCCGCGCGCACCTCGTAGCTGTCCGGCGCCAGCGAGCCCTCTGCGGGCAGTTCCGCGACCTCGCCCTCCAGCACGTCCAGCGCCTTGAGCTCTTCGACCACCTGCCAGCTGGTCACGCCCTCGGCCAGCGCGATCCGGTAGCGGGTATCGCTTTCCCGGCGCACCCGCGCATATTGCTCGGGCACTTCGCCCTCGCCCGGCGTGAACTCGGCGATCTCGACAAAGCGCTGGGTGTTGGGGTCCAGCTCGCGCACCTCGGCCGTCGCCTTGTTCACCCCGATGCGGTAGACCACCTCGGTGCCGCAGGTGCTGGCCCCGCCGCGGGTCACCACGTCGACGATCTCGGACATGCTGGCGCCCTCGGTCACCAGGAACGACCCGGCCTTGAGATCGCCGGTCTTCTCGGCGTAATCCGCGCCCACCCGGAACAGGAACCCGCTGGAAATCGCGCCCTGGTCGACAAGGTCCTCCGACACCCGGTTGAAATTCGACCCGCGCTCGACCTTGAGACAGATCGCCGCATCCAGCGGACCTTCCGCGGAATACTGCTGTTGCGCCCAGAGCAGCACCCCGCCGGCGAGAAAGACCGCGACGACAAGGAAACTCAGGGCGTTCGAGGCGATGGATCGCCACATGGCTTAAACCTTCCTGAACAGGACCGAGGCATTGGTGCCGCCGAACCCGAAAGAGTTCGACAGGGCATAATTGATCTCGCGCTCGCGCTTTTCGTTCGGCGCCAGGTCGACCCTGGTCTCGACCGCCGGGTTATCCAGGTTGATCGTCGGCGGCGCCACCTGGTCGCGGATCGCCAGCACCGAGAACACCGCCTCGATCGCGCCCGCCGCCCCCAGCAGATGCCCGGTGGCCGACTTGGTCGACGACATGGTGACCTTCTCGGCAGAGTCCCCCATCAACCGCTCGACCGCGGCCAGTTCGATGGTATCGGCCATGGTCGAGGTGCCATGGGCATTGATGTAGTCGATCATCGACGGCCCGATCCCGGCCTTGCGCAGCGCCATCTTCATGCAGCGCTCGGCGCCCTCGCCGGTCTCGGACGGCGCCGTGATGTGATAGGCATCGCCCGACATCCCGTAGCCCACCACCTCGGCATAGATCTTGGCACCGCGCGCCTTGGCATGCTCGTATTCCTCGAGCACGACCACGCCCGCGCCCTCGCCCATGACAAAGCCGTCGCGGTCCGCGTCATAAGGCCGGCTGGCCTTTTGCGGATCGTCGCCGCGCTTGGTGCTGAGCGCCTTGCAGGCATTGAACCCGGCAATCCCGATCTCGGAAATCGCGGCCTCGGCGCCCCCGGCGATCATCACCTCGGCGTCGCCGTCCTTGATGATCCGCGCCGCGTCGCCGATGGCATGCGCCCCGGTCGAACAGGCAGTGACGACAGAATGGTTCGGCCCCTTGAAGCCGTAGCGGATGCTCACCTGCCCCGAGATCAGGTTGATCAGCGCGCCGGGAATGAAGAACGGCGACACCCGCCGCGGCCCCCGCTCCTTGATCAGGATGGCGGTCTCGGCGATCGAGTTCAGCCCGCCGATGCCCGAGCCGATCAGCACGCCGGTGGCCTCGCGGTCAGCGTCGGACTCGGGCTTCCAGCCGGCATCGCTCACTGCCTGCTCGGCCGCGGCAATGCCGTAGAGGATGAAATCGTCGACCTTGCGCCGCTCTTTCGGCGCCATCCAGTCATCGGCGTTGAAGGTGCCCTCGGTGCCGTCGCCCAGCGGCACTTCGCAGGCATAGGTGGTGGCCAGGTGGCTGGCGTCGAACCGGGTGATCGTGCCGGCGCCGGACTTGCCGGCCAGAATGGCTTTCCAGCTTTCCTCGACTCCGCAAGCCAGCGGAGTGACCAAACCCAGGCCCGTGACAACTACTCTGCGCATGGTTTTGCCCCTTTGAAACGCGATGCACGCTCATACCCTGAGCGCGGCCTTTTGGGCAAGTGATAGCGTCGGAACATTGGGCAAGACACCGCGTATCAAGGGGTTGCGCCCGGTTTCTCATACGCGCCGCCACCGGCCAAATGACAAGCGGCGTCATCTTGCCGATCCCTTTGCCCATCACCCTGGCCCAAGGAAAAACGGCGCACCCCGCCGGGCGCGCCGTTTCATGAAGTCGTGAGGTCGGAACTTACGACGCTTCCTTGATGAACTTCACCGCGTCACCGAAGGTCTGGATCGTCTCGGCGGCATCATCGGGAATCTCGATGCCGAACTCTTCTTCGAAGGCCATGACGAGCTCGACAGTGTCCAGGCTGTCGGCACCCAGGTCGTCGATGAAGGAGGCGTTCTCGACGACTTTTTCCTCTTCCACACCAAGGTGTTCCACCACGATTTTCTTAACGCGATCTGCGACGTCGCTCATATTCACTTCCTCATCGTCTTGGGCCTTTGGCCCTGTTTTGCCCGTGCCCCTGAAAGGGTCGAACCTGGTTTGCCCCTCCCGAGGCGGCATGTGGCCCTTGGCCTGTCTCGCCTGCTAGATGCAGGCCGATACCGGCCAGCGCCAGCGCCCCCGGATTTCCCCGCGCCTATAGCATAAGTGCGACGCTTGGCAAATGCTTTCCGGGGGGAAGCTCCTGCGCCCTCACACCATGGCCATACCGCCGTTGACGTGCAAGGTCGCACCGGTGACATAGCCCGCTTCGGCGCTTGCCAGGTAAAGCACCGCCGCGGCGATCTCCTCTGGCGTGCCCATGCGCGCGGCGGGGATCTGGGCGTTGATCTTGTCCTTCTGATCCTCGGACAGCTTGTCGGTCATCGCCGTGGCGATGAAGCCCGGCGCCACCGCGTTGACGGTGATTCCCCGGCTCGCCACCTCGTAGGCCAGCGATTTGCCCATGCCGATCAGCCCCGCCTTGGCGGCGGCGTAATTGCCTTGGCCGGGATTGCCGGTGGTGCCGACGATCGAGCCGATATTGACGATCCGCCCCCAGCGCGCCTTCATCATCGGCCGGGTCACGCCCTTGCAGAGCTTCATCGCCGCGGTGAGGTTCACCGCGATCACGTCGTTCCACTCGTCATCCGACATCCGCATGAACAGGTTGTCGCGGGTGATCCCGGCATTGTTGACCAGGATATCGAGCGCTCCCATCGCCTCGATGGCGCGTTTGGGCAGCGCCTCGACCGCCTCCATCTCACTGAGGTTGCAAGGCAGCACATGCGCCCGCTCCCCCAGATCGGCGGCGAGGTCCTGCAAGGGCGCCTCGCGCGTGCCGCTCAGGCCCACCGTGGCGCCGGCGCCGTGCAGCGCACGGGCTATGGCGCCGCCGATACCGCCCGACGCGCCGGTGATCAGCGCGCATTTCCCGGTCAAATCGAACATCTGCTGTCTTCCTCTCTGTCGTCCTGTCTCGACCCGGCCCGTCAGGCCAGCGCCTCTTTCGCCGCCACCACGTCTTCGGGCGTGCCGATATTGCGGGTGGCAATCGCCCGGTCGATCCGCCGCACCATGCCGCAAAGCGCCTTGCCCGCGCCGATCTCCCAGATGTCGTCGACGCCCTGCCGCGCCATCCACTCGACGCTCTCGCGCCAGCGCACCACGCCGGTCACCTGGTTGACCAAAAGCGAACGGATGGTCGCCGGATCGTCCACCGCCTCGGCCAGCACATTGGCCACCAGCGGCACCGCGGGGCGCTTGATCTGCACATCGTCCAGCGCCTCGGCCATGACCTGCGCGGCAGGCTCCATCAGCGCACAATGAAACGGTGCGCTGACCGGCAGAAGCACCGCCCGGCGCGCGCCCGCCGCCTTGGCCAGATCGACCGCACGCTCCACCGCGCCCTTGTGGCCCGAAACCACGACCTGGCCCGGATCGTTGTCATTGGCCGCGGCACAGACCTCGCCCTGGGCTGCCTCGGCCGCCACCTTGCGCGCGGCCTCGAGGTCAAGGCCCAGCAGCGCGGCCATCGCGCCTTCGCCCACCGGCACCGCCGCCTGCATCGCCAGACCCCTCGTGCGCAGGAGCCGCGCGCAATCGGCAATGCTCAGCGATCCCGCCGCCGCCAGCGCCGAATACTCGCCCAGCGAATGCCCGGCGACGTAATCGGCCGAGGTGATGGCAATGCCCTCGGCCTCCAGCGCCCGCATCGCCGCCAGCGAGGTGGCCATCAGCGCCGGCTGGGCATTCTGCGTCAGGGTCAGATCGGCGGCATCGCCGTCCCAGATCAACTGGCTCAGCGCCTCGCCCAGGGCCTCGTCGACCTCGTCGAAGACGGCCTTCGCCGCCGGATAGGCCTCTGCCAGGGCCTTGCCCATGCCGATTGCCTGGGCACCCTGTCCCGGAAATACAAATGCGCGGCCCATGCCGTCCCCCTTGATTTGTCGTGCCTTTCCTCATGGATACGCCCCAGCGCGCAGCACTGCAACGACAATGCCGGGTCGGGCGCGGGCCAGGCCGGCGCGGACATGAAAAAACCGGCGGCGCCCTGCAGGGCGGCCAGCCGGTTCATGCACATGGGGGTCGAAAGTCCCGCGCGTCAGAGATTGCGCGCGGCAAACAGCAGATGCACCCCGAGCAGGGCAAAGAAGAACGAGGCGCAGAGCTTCATCATGAACAGCTCCGGCAGGCTCGAGGTATTCGGCGCCACCCAGATGCCGGCTGCGGCAATGATCAGCACCGCGGCCACCAGCCGGGTGAACATCCGCACGATGCTGCCGAGGCCGAGTTCGCGCGGCATCCGGTCTGCCGAGGTGGTCTGGCCTTGGGCGTCGAGGAAATGGTTGGCTGCGGTCATTGGGTTTCTCCCTTTGGCGTTCTTCATGTCTCTTGGCGTTGATTGATTTTTCACCCTCAATTCCGGCGGCAATGGGGCACAATCGGGGTCATCGAGCGGAAAGAATGGGCCCTCGCCGGACAGGGCCCGCCGATCCCCCCTCCCGGCCCCCTTGCCTTTCGCTTCAGGCTCTGTATACGGAGCCATCCTTTCGCAAGACGACTTGAACCGCGCAGTCTCTCGTGGGTCCGGGGCGAAAAGGATGTGACCCGGCCCTTTGAAATGCGCCTTGATACAAATGGAGTGCACATGCCCCTTTACGAGCATGTATTCATCTCGCGCCAGGATCTCTCCGGCGCCCAGGCCGAAAGCCTTGTCGAACATTTCGGCACCGTCCTGTCCGACAACGGCGGCAAGGTCGTCGACACCGAGTACTGGGGTGTCAAGACCATGGCCTACAAGATCAACAAGAACCGCAAGGGCCACTATGCCTTCATGCGCTCGGACGCGCCGGCCGCGGCAGTCCAGGAAATGGAACGCCTGATGCGCCTGCATGACGACGTGATGCGCATCCTGACGATCAAGGTCGACGAGCATGTCGAAGGCCCCTCGATCCAGATGCAGAAACGCGACGAGCGCGAAGACCGCCGCCGCGAACGCCGTTGATAGAGAGGAGCTGAACCCATGGCCGCCAAACCGTTTTTCCGCCGCCGCAAGGTCTGCCCCTTCTCGGGCGACAATGCACCCAAGATCGACTACAAGGACACCCGCCTCCTGCAGCGCTACATTTCCGAGCGTGGCAAGATCGTGCCGTCCCGGATCACCGCCGTCTCGGCCAAGAAGCAACGTGAACTGGCCCGCGCCATCAAGCGCGCGCGGTTCCTGGCGCTGCTGCCCTACGCCGTGAAGTAAGGAGAAAAGCACATGCAAGTCATCCTTCTCGAACGTGTGGCCAAGCTGGGCCAGATGGGCGACGTCGTCGACGTCAAGCCCGGCTATGCCCGCAACTTCCTGCTGCGCCAGCGCAAGGCGCTGACCGCGTCGAAGGCCAATATCGAGGCCTTCGAAGAGCAGAAAGCCCAGCTCGAAGCCCGCAACCTGGAAACCCGCAAGGAAGCCGAGGACATGGCTGCCCGTCTCGGCGGCCAGCAGTTCGTGGTGATTCGCCAGGCCTCCGACGGCGGCGCGCTCTACGGCTCGGTCACCACCCGTGACGCGGCCACCGTGGCCACCGAAGAGGGCTTTTCGATCGACCGCAAGCAGGTCCTGATCCGTCAGCCGATCAAGGAACTCGGCCTGCACGAGATCGAGGTGCACCTGCACCCCGAGGTCGTGGTTGCCATCAACCTCAACGTCGCGCGCTCGCCCGAAGAGGCCGAGCTTCAGGCGTCGGGCAAGTCGATCCAGGAGCTGGCCGCGGAAGAAGAGGCCGCCGCGGAATTCGAGATCGCCGAACTGTTCGACGATATCGGTGCCGCCGCCGACGACGACGACAACCTCGCAGAGGTGGTCTCCACCCCCGAGGATCGCGCCGCGGAAGACGAAGAGAGCTGATCTCCCGTCACCAGGACGACATCACGAAGGCCGCGCATCCCCAGGGTGCGCGGCCTTTCTCATGCGCCCCCGATCCATCAATGGATCGGCACCGATCTGTCAACAGATCGGCCACCCCCGGCTGAAATCACGCCCCCGCATCCACCGGCCCGCCGCCCCGATCCATCAATGGATCGGTCCCGATCTGTCAACAGATCGGCCACCCCCGGCTGAAACCACGCACCCGCATTCACCGGCCCGCCACCCCGATCCATCAATGGATCGGCACCGATCTGTCAACAGATCGGCCCCCCGCCCGAGCGCCCCGCAAAAGAAAAGGCCGCCCCGAAGGACGGCCTCTGATCTCGCCCGGACGCGAAACCTATTCCTCGTCCAGCGCCTCGACCGCCTTCTGCAGCTCTTCCTTCGAGACTTCCTTCTCCGTCACTTCCGCCAGCTCCAGGATGTAATCGACAACCTTGTCCTCGAAGATCGGCGCGCGCAGTTGCTGCTGCATCTGCTGGTTCTGCTGCACGAACTCGAAGAACTGGCGCTCCTGGCCCGGGTACTGCCGCGCCTGGTTCATCACCGCCTGGGTCATCTCGGCATCGGAGACCTGCACCTCGGCCTTCTGGCCCAGCTCGGCCAGCAACAGGCCCAGGCGCACCCGGCGCTCGGCCAGCTTGGTGTGCTCCTCGGTCGGCACCACCTCTTCATGGTCGTGGCCCTCGACGTCGGGGTTTTCCTCGTGCCACAGCTGATGCGCGATCTGCTTGGCCTCGGCCTCGACCAGCGTCGGCGGCAGGTCGAACTTCACCAGGTCGTCCAGCGCGTCGAGCAGGTTGCGCTTGGTCACCGCCCGGGCCGCACCCGCATATTCCGCTTCCAGCCGCTCCTTGATCTGCTCTTTCAGACCGTCGAGCGACTCGGCGCCGAACTTCTTGGCCAGCTCGTCGTCAAGCTCGGCGGCCACCGGCTCCTTCACCTCCTTGATGGTGCAGGAAAAGACGGCTTCCTTGCCCGCCAGGTGCTCGGCCTGGTATTCCTCGGGGAAGGTGACGGTGACCTCCTTCTCTTCCTCGGCCTTCACGCCGACCAGCTGCTCCTCGAAGCCCGGAATGAACGAGCCCGAGCCCAGCACCAGCGGGTAATCCTCGGCCGAGCCGCCCTCGAAGGCCTCGCCATCGACCTTGCCGACGAAATCGAAGACCACCTGGTCGCCGTCCTTGGCTTTCGAGCCCTTGCGCCGCGCCTTGAAATCCTGCGCCGTCTCGGCCAGGTTCTTCAGCGCTTCCTCGACCTCTTCGTCGCCGGCCTTGGCGATCATCTTCTCCAGCGAGATGCCTTTCAGATCGACCTCGGGGATCTCGGGCAGCTTTTCATAGGACATCTCGACCTTGACGTCGTCGCCCTCTTTCCAGTCCTCGTTGGTCATCTTGACCTCGGGCTGAAGCGCGGGGCGGTCGCCCGACTCCTCGAAATGCTTGTTCATCGCGCCGTCGATGGTTTCCTGCATCGCCTCGCCCAGCAGACGCTGGCCGAACTGCTTTTTCAGCAGCGGCATCGGCACCTTGCCCTTGCGGAAGCCCTTCATCTCGATCTCGGGCTGGGCTTCGGCCAGCTTTTCGTTGACCTTCGAGTCCAGTTCGTCCGCGGTCACGGTGATCGCGTAGCCGCGTTTCAGACCTTCGTTCAGCGTTTCGGTAACCTGCATCAAAATCCCCATGAGTCCCGGGGCGGACCCTTGCCCGCCTATTGCAAATTTGGGCTCTTCTATGCGTCCGCGGCCAAGCACGCAAGGCGGATTTCCACCGCGGCGCCCGATCCCGCCCTCAGCCAAAGGGATCGCGCGGATAGCCCACCGACATCAGGTACAGCCCCTGCGGCGGGCAGACCGGGCCACAGGCCGCGCGGTCGCGGGCCTCGAGCGCCACCTTGACCCGCTCGGGCGCCCAGGCCCCGGCGCCCACCCGCTCCAGCGTGCCCACGAAAGACCGCACCTGGTTGTGCAGAAACGACCGCGCCGCCAGCCGGAAACGGTATTCCGTGCCCGCATCGCCCTCGACCGCCTCGATCTCCAGCGAGGTCAGCGTCTTGACCGGCGAGGCCGCCTGGCAGATCGACGACCGGAAGGTGGTGAAATCGTGATGCCCCACCAGGTATTTCGCCCCTGCCCGCATCGCCTCGAGATCGAGCGCATTGCTGACCCGCCAGACCTGCCCCTCCTCCAGCGTGCAGGGCGCGCGCCGCGCCAGCAGGCGAAACAGATACCGCCGCTCGACCGCCGAGAATCGCGCGTGCCAGTCGCCCTCGACCCGCGCGCAATCGCGGATCGCCACCCGCGCGGGCTTCAGATGGTGGTTCAGCGCCTCCGACAGCCGGAAGGGATCCCAGGCCTTCTCCATGTCGCAATGCGCCACCTGCCCGCGGCCATGCACCCCGGCATCGGTGCGCCCGGCGGCGGCAATCGTATGGGCGCGCGGCTCGAGCCGGGCCAGCGCGGCCTCGATCGCGCCCTGCACCGAGGGCTGATCCGCCTGCCGCTGCCATCCGGCAAAGCCGCCACCGTCATATTCCACTTTCAACGCATACCTGGGCATGACCGCCCTCTAACCCGACGCAAAAGCGCAAACAATCCCCGACGCGGCCTCTGGTAACAGCGCCGCGTGCTGCCTATCCTCAGGTCAGAGCATTTTGGGGGCAGGTTTGATACTCAACACTTTGGCGGACGGGATGCTGCGCAGCGTCGAGGCCGTGACGGATACGGTCAACTCCACGCTGTTCGAGCCGGTGATCCGGCTGGGCGTGACCGGCCTCGCGCGCTCGGGCAAGACGGTCTTCATCACCTCGCTGGTGGCCAACCTGATGGACCGCGGCCGGATGCCCGGCCTCGTCGCCGCCGCCGAGGGCCGCCTGCTGACCGCCTATCTCCAGCCCCAGCCCGACAATACCGTGCCGCGCTTCGACTACGAGTCTCACCTGGCCGATCTCACCTCGCGCACGCCGGAATGGCCCGAGAGCACCCGCTCGGTCAGCGAGCTGCGCCTCTCGCTCAAGGTCCAGCCCGGCGGATTGCTCTCGGGGTTCCAGGGCCCGCGGGTGATCCACCTCGACATCGTCGACTACCCCGGCGAATGGCTGCTCGACCTGGCGCTGCTGGACAAGTCCTATGCCGACTGGTCCGAAGAGGTCATGCACCGCATCAAGGACCGCGCGGAAGCCGCTGAATTCCTGTCAGAATCCGCCAATATAGACAGCACCGCCCCATTCGAGGAACCCCAGGCCAGGGCGCTGGCCGCCGCCTTCACCGCCTATCTCGACGCCGCCCGCAACAACGGCTATTCCGACTGCACCCCGGGCCGGTTCCTCTTGCCCGGCGAGTTGGAGGGCGCGCCGGTGCTGACCTTCGCCCCGCTGCCCGAACCCGCCCAGACCCCGCGCCGCTCGCTCTGGCGCGAGATGGAGCGGCGGTTCGATGCCTACAAGCGCGAGGTGGTCAAACCCTTCTTCCGCGACCATTTTGCCCGCATCGACCGCCAGGTGGTGCTGGTCGACGCGCTGGGCGCGATCAACAAGGGGCCCAAGGCGGTCGAGGACATGCGTCACGCCATGGCCGACATCCTCTCGGCCTTCCGCCCGGGCCGCAACGATTTCCTCGCCCGGCTGCTGCGCGGCAAGCGGGTCGAGAAGATCCTCTTTGCCGCCACCAAGGCCGACCACCTGCACCACACCCAGCACCCCCGCCTGACCAGCATCATGGAGGCGCTGACCCGCGAGGCCCGCGACCGCGCGCGCTTTGCCGGGGCCGAGACCCAGGCCATGTCGATCGCCTCGCTGCGCGCCACCACCGAACAGAGCCTGACCCACAAGGGCCGCGAACTGGACTGCGTGCAGGGCACCCTGCTCGACACCGGCCGGCAGGCGGCCTTCTACCCGGGCGAACTGCCCGAAGACCCGGGCGCCCTGCTCGGCCCGGCCCGCGACGGCGCCGAGCGCTGGCTCGACGGCGATTACCGCTCGATGCGCTTTGCCCCCGCGCCCCTGACCCTGAAACCGGGCGACGGCCCGCCGCACATCCGGCTCGACCGGGCGGCGCAATTCCTGATCGGAGACAAGCTGTGACCCTGGACATCCGCCCTGCGCGCACCACCGACGCCGGCAAGATCGGCGCCATCCTGACCGAAGCCAACGCCGCCCCGCCGTGGAAACCGCACCTGCACACCGGCGCCCAGGACGTGGCCCATTGCGGCGAGATGATCGACCGCGGCTGGGTCCATGTGGCCGAGGACGAGGACGGGCGCGTGGTCGGCTTCATCGCCCGCGACGGCGAAGAGATCGACGCGCTCTTTGTCGCCGGGCCCGACCGCGGCCAGGGCATCGGCAAGGCGCTGCTCGACTTTGCCAAGGCCGAGGTCGACCGGCTCGAGCTCTGGACCTTCCAGCTCAACACCGGGGCGCAGAAATTCTACGAACGCGAAGGCTTTGTCGAGGTGAAACGCACCGATGGCAGCACCAACCAGGAACAGCTTCCCGACATCCGCTATGCCTGGGAGAAACCGCAATGAGCACCTCCAAGGGCCCCGTGCTGATCGAGCTGGACGACCCCGCGCCCTCGCCCTCCGAGGCGCCGCCGGTGCCCGATCTGGGCCAGCCCACGCCCCAGGGCCAGGCGATGCAGACCGCCGCCACCCTGGCCGCGCGCCGTCCCTCGAAGCTGGCGCGCTGGTTCTGGGCGCTGCTGACGGCGGTGATCGGCGCGGCCGTGTCCGTGGCGGCCTGGGATTTCGCCTGGAGCCTGATCGCGCGCCAGCCGCTGCTGGGCTATGCCATCGCCGGGCTGATCGGCCTGCTGGTGCTGGTCATGCTGCTGATCGTGCTCAAGGAACTGTCCGCCTTCGGCCGGTTGCGCCGGATCGACCAGCTGCGCCGCAAGGCCGACGAGGCGCTGGCCGACAAGGACCTCAAGGCCGCCAAGGCGGTGGCGGGCGAGCTTCTGGCCTTCTATGCCGGGCGCGAGGACACCCGCTGGGGCCGCGAGAAGCTGCGCGACGGCATGGACGACAGTTTCGACGCCGAGACCATGCTGACCGAGATCGAGCTTGACCTGCTGGCCCCGCTCGACGCCGCCGCCCGGCGCGAGGTCGAGGCCGCCGCGCGCCAGGTGGCCACGGTCACCGCCCTTGTGCCGCTGGCGCTGGCCGACGTGATCGCGGCGCTGACCGCCAACATGCGGATGATCCGGCGCATTGCCGAGATCTACGGCGGCCGCTCGGGCACGCTGGGCAGCTGGCGGCTGACCAAGGCGGTGATGGCCCATCTGGTGGCCACCGGCGCGGTGGCGGTGGGCGAGGACCTGCTCGAGCCGCTCCTGGGCGGCTCGCTGCTGAGCAAGCTGTCGCGGCGCTTCGGCGAGGGGCTGGTCAATGGCGCGCTGACCGCGCGGGTCGGCGTGGCGGCGATGGATGTCTGCCGCCCGGTGCCCTTCCTGCGCGACAAGACCCGCCCCTCGGTGCGCCGCATCATCCAGAGCGCGCTTGGCGGCTTGTTCAAGACCGCCTCGTAACCCGTTGAAAGGCAAGCCATGACGCTTCCAGGCCATACACCGACCGAGATCCGCGCAAGGCTCAACCAATCGCCCGCCGCGGGCCACCTGCGCGATGCGATCTATGGCGCCATCGACGGTTCGGTCACCACCTTTGCCATCGTGGCGGGCGTGGCCGGCGCCGGGCTGTCGCCCTTCGTGATCGTGGCGCTGGGGCTGGCCAACGTGCTGGCCGACGGCTTTTCCATGGCGGCGGGGAACTACTCGGGCACCAAGGCCGAACTCGACAATGCCCACCGCCTGCGCCGGATCGAGGAGGACCACCTCGACCGCTATCCCGAGGGCGAGCGGCGCGAGTTGAAGGAGATCCTGCGCGCCAAGGGCCTGTCCGGCGCGACGCTCGAGGCCGCGACCGAACAGATCAGCGGCGACCGCGACCGCTGGATCGCGATGATGATGGAGGCCGAATACGGCGTGACCGAGGCCGAGCGCCATCCGCTCAATGCCGCACTGGTCACCTTCTTCGCCTTTCTGGCGGCGGGCATCCTGCCGCTGGTGCCGTTTTTGCTTGGCCTGCCGTCGGCCTTTGCCCTGTCGGCGGTGCTGACCTTCGGCGTGTTCTTCGCCATCGGCGCGGTGAAAAGCCGCTGGTCGCTGGCCACCTGGTGGGCCTCGGGGGGCGAGACGCTGCTGATCGGCGGGGTGGCGGCGGCAATCGCCTATTTCGTCGGCACGCTGTTTTCCGCCTGATGTCCGCCTGAGCCCCGCGCTTGCCCGACCGGCGGGGCGCTGCTAGGCAACGCGCAAAGCAAAGGAGCGCCCATGCGGACCTGCATCGTGACCGGCGAATACCACCTGCCCGGCGAGACCTTCATCAACCGTCATATCCAGCACATCTTCGGCGGGGCGGCGGCGGTGGTCTGCGGACGCTATCACGGCGAGAACCCCTATGGCGTGGCCTGTTTCAACCGCCGCGGCCGGGCGGTGCCGCTGGTCGACCGGCTGGCGATGCCGCTGCTCACCGGGCTCAACCGGCTGCGCCACGGCACCGGGCGGCTGCCCTATGGTCAGGCCCGGCGCGACTTGAAGTCCTTCCTGCAAGAACATGATATCGAAGTGATTCTGGCCGAATTCGGCACCCAGGCGCTGGCCGTGGCGCCGCTGGCCGACGACATGGGCCTCCCCTGTTTTTCCTATTTCCGCGGCACCGATGCCTCGAAAGCGCTGAACCAGGGCAATATCCCCGGCGCCTATCGAAAAATGATGCCGCGGCTGGCCGGGGTGTTCTCGGTCTCGCAGTTCCTGCTCGACAATCTCGCGGCGCGCGGCGTGACCCATCCCAATGCCCATGTCATCCCCTCGGGCGTCGATGTCCGCGCCTTCCTGCCGGCCGGGAAAGTCCCGCGCTCCTGCCTTGCCGTGGGCCGCATGGTCGAGAAAAAGGCGCCGCTGGTGACCCTGCGCGCCTTTCTGAGCGCGACCGAGGGTCTGGACGAGGCCCATCTGGACGTGATCGGGGACGGCCCGCTCCTGGAGCCCGCGCGGGCTCTCGTCGCGTCGGTCGGAGCGGCGGCGAAGGTGACGTTTCACGGATCGCAACCGCATGCGGCGGTGCGCGAGAAGCTGGCCACCACCGAGTTCTTCCTGCAGCATTCGATCACCGCCGCCAATGGCAATACCGAGGGCCTGCCCACCGCCATCCAGGAGGCCATGGCCTGCGGCTGCCTGACGGTCTCGACCCGCCATGCCGGCATCCCCGAAGCGGTGGACGAGGGCCGCACCGGCTGGCTGGTGGACGAACACGACGAGGTGGGGTTTGCCCGGGCGATCCGCACCGCGATGCAGGCCGAAGACCGTGCAGCCATGGCCGCAGAGGCGCGGCAGGTTGCCGAGGCGCGTTTCGACAATGACATGCTCCTGGCCAGGCTCGAGCGGATCATCCGCGAGACGCTTCGGGGATGAGATGGGGGCGCTGCCGTCGCCATTGGCGCTTGAACCAATGGCGCACCAATAGCGACCCCTGCGGGACTCCCCCGGGATATTTTCAGAACCGGAGAAGTTCAGGACGTCGGGGACCCGACCGCCTCGGCCCGCGCCGCGCGTTCCAGCGCCGGGTAGCGCGCCAGCAGCGTCAGCCCGCGGGTGACGAAGGAGATATGCAGCGCCAGCCAGAGCCCGTGGTTGCCGATCACCGGCATCAGCGCGAGAACCGCCGAGAAATAGAGCGCCGTCGAGATCGCCATCATGTTGCGCATGTCGCCGGTGCGCGTGGCGCCGATGAAGACCCCGTCCAGCATCCACGACGCCACCCCGGTCAGGGGCGCCAGCACCATCCAGGGCAGGAAGCTGCGGGCCGCGGCGCGCACGCCTTCGTCGCGGGCCATGGTGTCGATGATGATCGGCCCCGCCACCCAGAACACCAGCGCCAGCACCACCACCAGCACCAGCCCCCAGAAGCTGGTCAAGAGCGCCGCGCGCCGCACCCGCGCCACCGCGCCCTGCCCGAAGGCCCGGCCCACCAGCGCCTCGGCGGCAAAGGCAAAGCCGTCGAGCGCGTAGCCGGTGACATAGACGAATTGCAGCAGCACCTGGTTGGCCGCCAGGGTGGTGTCGCCGAACCGCCCGCCGAACAGCAGGAAGCTGACGAAAACCGCCTGCAGGAGCATCGAGCGGATCAGGATGTCGGAATTGACCACTGCCATGCGCCGCAGGCGCACCCGGTCGAAGACCCGCGCCCAGTCGCGCCACGAGGGATGGCCAAAGGCCGCGCGGCAGAGCCAGAGCCCCATGGCAAAGCCGCTCCATTCCGCCAGGAAGGTGGCCAGCGCCACCCCGTCGACGCCCCAGCCAAAGCCCAGCACGAACAGGAAATCCAGCCCGATATTGACCCCGTTCATCCACAATTGCAGCGCCAGCACCGCGCGCGACCGCTCCTGCGCGATCAGCCAGCCGGTGATGCCATAGACCGCGATGGCGGCGGGCGCCGACCAGATGCGGATCTGCATGTAGCTGCGCGCCAGCGTCTCGACCTCGTCCGAGGCGGGCGAAAGCGCAAAGGCCGCGCGGTAAATCAGCGGTTGCAGCACGATCAGCGCCAGCCCGCCGGCCAGCCCGATCATCAGCGCGCGGGTCAGAAGGGCGGCGACCTCGGCGTCGTTGCCCTGCCCCGCGGCCTGCGAGGTCAGCCCGGTCGTGCCCATGCGCAGAAAGCCGAAGACCCAGTAGATCGCCGTCAGGATGATCGCGCCGACGCCCACCGCGGCAATCGGCTCGGGCTCGGGGATCTGGCCCACCACGCCGGTATCGACCACGCCCAGGATCGGCACGGTCACCGTCGCCAGCATGATCGGCAGGGCGATCTTCAGCACGCGGCGATGGGTCAGCGGCAAAACTGCCGCCGCGTCAGCCACGATCGGGCATCAGGAAATGCCCCGTCGCCTGGGCATGGGGCCGGTCGCGGTTGTCCTGCCAGGCCTCGGCATGAACGCTGGCATAGCGCCGCCCCGAGCGGGTGACCTTGGCGCGCGCATAGCTGTCGCGCGGCAGGCCCGAGCGCAGGTAATCGACGGTGAAATCGATGGTCTTGGGCAGCCGCGGCAGATCGCCCGACTGCAACTGCTCGAGCGTGAGGGTGCCGGTCTCCATGCCTTCCCAGATATAGGACCAGCTCAGCCCGACGATCGCGGTGACTTCGAGAAAGGCCGAGGTCACCCCGCCATGCAGCGCCGGCAGCATCGGGTTGCCGATCAGCTTGTCGTCGTAGGGCAGCACCGCGGTCAGCTCGTCGCCGCGCCGGTCGAAGGTGATGCCGAGGTACTGCGCATAGGGAATGCCCCCCGCCAGCGCCATCAGCGCGGTGTCGCGGCGGTGCTTGACCTGTTGCAGCGGTTCGCGGCGGTTCTGGGACATCGGCGGTCTGGTCATTTCGGCTCCACGGTGAAGGTGCCGGTCGCGGTGGCCACCGGACGGGCGAAATCCTCGTCGAAGGTGGTGGCGCGCACGAAGGCCACCGACCGGGTGACGTGATAGCATTCCGCCCGCGCGGTCAGCATCTGGCCCGGGGTGGCGGCGCGCATGTACTCGATGCGCAGGTCGATGGTCGCGGTCGGACCGGGCACGTCGGGGTGGCTGATGACGGCGGCACCGCAGGCGGTGTCCATCAGCGCCGAGACCGCGCCGCCATGGATCACCCCGGATTTGGGATCGCCCACGAAACGCTTGTCATACCCCATGGTGATCTCGGCGGTGCCATCGCCGACGGCGGTGATCTTCATGCCGAGCTCGCGCGAATGCGGGATCGCGCGGATGAAGTCTCGGGCAAAGCTCTTCTTGTCGCTGGGCTTGTCGCTGGGCATGTACGGTCCTCGTGGCTTGCGCGTTTATGCGCCAAGCCCCGGGCCGGTTGCAAGCAGGCCGACCGTTGCACCCGGCCGACGCATTGCCTAATCTGGTATGGTGGCCCGAAGAACCGGCACGGACAGGCGCGCATTCGCGACAGGCCGCACCACCGGCGGGGTCGGCACAAGGCAGGGGAAGGACATGAGCGAGACCAGGCTGAGCTTCAAGCAGATGTGCGCCAGGTTCGACGTGACGCCGCGCACCTTGCGGTATTACGAGTATATCGAGCTTCTGGCGCCGGACCGCGAGGGCCGCGCGCGCTGGTACGGCCCGCGCGAGGTGGCGCGGATGGAGCTGATCATGCGCGGGCGCCGCTTCGGCTTCACGCTCGAGGAATGCCGCCAGTTCCTGTCGATCTACGACCGCGAAGGCACCGAGGCGCAGTTGCGCGTCTTTCTCGAGATGGCCGACCGGCAGCTGATCGCCCTGCGCGAGCAGCGCCACCAGATCGACGCGGCGATGCAGGAACTGGCCGATCTGCGCGGCAAGGCCCTTGCGCAACTGGACGAAACGCGGGGCTGAGAGGCGGCCCCAAAGCGGTTCGAAAGTTTCAAGACCACGGCTTGACGCGCATTGATCTTACGTCAACTTTGAAGTGACGCAGCGTATGAGTTACGTAAGCCGTTTTTCCCATTGTAGTCAGGGCTGACGATTTGCAACTGACCTAGGGATCGCAACAGATTTCGGGTGACAAGTATGACTGATCAAACCATGACGATTCGCGAGATGTGCGATGACTTCGGCGTAACCCCGCGGGCGCTGCGCTTCTACGAGGCCAAGGAACTGCTGTTTCCGATCCGCGACGGCCAGAAGCGGCTGTTCACCCGGCGTGACCGGGCGCGGCTGAAGCTGATCCTGCGCGGCAAGCGCTTCGGCTTCTCGCTCGAGGAGATCCGCCAGCTGCTCGACCTCTACGACATCGGCGATCAGCAGCAGACCCAGCTGCGCAAGACCTACGACCTGGCGATGGACCGGCTGGCCGAGATGGAGCGTCAGCGCGCCGAGCTCGACGCCAATATCGCCGATCTCAAGGAACAGTTGAAATGGGGTGAGAAGATGATCGCCTCGATGAGTGCCACCAAGAAGGCGGCCGAGTAAGCGCCGCCCTCCCCCTTGTTTCACGGAGACCGCCATGCCCAGCTATCACGCCCCGACCAAGGACCTGCAATTCGTGCTGCACGAGGTCCTGAAGGTATCCGCCCAGGACGTGCCCGGCTATGACGAGCTGGACGAAGGCTTTACCGGCGCGGTGCTGGACGAGGCGGGCAAGATCGCCGCCGAGGTGCTGCACCCGCTGAACGCGGTCGGCGACGCCCAGGGCTGCGTGCTGGAAAACGGCGTGGTGCGCACGCCCGAGGGCTTCAAGGCGGCCTTCGACCAGGTGCGTGACGGCGGCTGGACCGCGCTCGACTGCGACCCGGAGTATGGCGGCCAGGGCCTGCCCTACCTGATGAACGCGGTGGTGGGCGAGATGCTGACCTCGGCCAACATGGCGTTCCAGATGTATGCCGGGCTGACCCATGGCGCGGTCTCGACCATCCAGGCCCATGGCACCGAAGCGCAGAAACAGACCTACCTGCCCAAGATGGTCTCCTGCGAATGGACCGGCACCATGAACCTGACCGAGCCGCATTGCGGCACCGACCTGGGGCTGATGCGCACCAAGGCCGAGCCGCAGGACGACGGATCCTATGCCATCACCGGCCAGAAGATCTTCATCTCCGCCGGCGACCATGACCTTTCGGACAACGTGATCCACCTCGTGCTGGCGCGGATCCCCGGCGGGCCCGAGGGCATCAAGGGCATCTCGCTCTTCATCGTGCCCAAGATGCTGGTCAACGACGACGGCTCGGTGGGCGAACGCAACGGCGTCTCGGTCGGCAAGATCGAAGAGAAGATGGGCATCCACGGCAATTCCACCTGCGTGATGAACTACGACGGCGCGACCGGCTATCTTCTGGGCGAGGCGCACAAGGGCATGCGCGCCATGTTCACCATGATGAACGAGGCCCGCATCGCGGTGGGCGCCCAGGGCCTGGGCCAGGCGGTGGTGGCCTATCAGAACGCGCTGGACTACGCCCGCGAAAGGCTCCAGGGCCGCGCGGTCACCGGGGCGGAAAACCCCGACGGGCCGGCCGATCCGCTGATCGTGCATCCCGACATCCGCCGCATGCTGCTCGACCAGAAGAGCTTTGTCGAAGGCGGCCGGGCCTTTGCGCTCTGGGGCGCCAACCTGATCGACCGCGCGCATCGCAACAAGGACGCCGAGGCTGACGGGCTGATCTCGCTGATGACGCCGGTGATCAAGGGGTTCCTCACCGACAAGGGCTTCGAGAGCACGGTGGCGGCGCAACAGGTCTATGGCGGCCACGGCTATATCGAGGAGACCGGCGTATCGCAGTTCGTCCGCGACGCCAGGATCGCGATGATCTACGAGGGCGCCAATGGCGTGCAGGCGCTTGACCT
>SBGD01000013.1 GCA_006226775.1 Paracoccaceae bacterium
CGCGCGCCTTTCGCACCCTGACCGATCCGGCGGATTGCGGGCCGGTCTGCCTCTCCTTCTGCCAGGACGTGCAGGCCGAGGCGCATGACTGGCCCGAGAGCTTCTTTGCGCCGCGCATCTGGCGCCCGCGCCGGATCCGGCCCGACGAAATGGAACTGGCCGAGGTGGCGGACCTGATCCGCGGCGCGCGCCGTCCGGTGATCGTGGCCGGGGGCGGAGTGCATTATTCCGGCGCGACCGAGGCGCTGAAGGCCTTTGCCGAGGCGCATCACATCCCGGTGACCGAGACCCAGGCGGGCAAATCCGCGCTGCCCTGGGACCATGCGCTGAACCTCGGGCCGATCGGCGTGACCGGGGGCGAGGCGGCCAATACGGTCTGCGCCGAGGCGGATGTGGTGATCGGTGTCGGCACACGGTTCCAGGACTTCACCACCGGGTCCTGGGGGCTGTTTGCCAACCCCGTGCGCCGGCTGATCTCGCTCAACGTGGCGGCTTATGACGCGATGAAACACGGGGCGGTGCCGCTTCTGGCCGATGCCCGCATCGGGCTGGAAGACCTGGGCGCCGCGCTCGAAGGCCACCGCGCGCCGGGCGGCATCGAGGGGCTGAAATCCGACTGGTTCGCCAAGGTCGACCCGCTGACCGATGCCCCGGAGGAGGGCAACCAGCTTCCCACCGACATGCAGGTGGTGGGCGCGGTGCAGCGCGCCGCCGGCGAGGACACCGTGGTGATGTGCGCCGCGGGCACCATGCCGGGCGAGTTGCACAAGCTGTGGAAGGCCGGCAGGCCGGGCAGCTATCACATGGAATACGGCTTTTCCTGCATGGGCTACGAGATCGCCGGCGCCATGGGCATCAAGATGGCCGAGCCCGAGCGCGACGTGATCTGCTTCACCGGCGACGGCACCTACATGATGGCCAACTCGGAAATGGCGACGGCGGCGATGATGGGCATTCCCTTCACCGTGGTGATCACCGACAACCGTGGCTTCGGCTGCATCAACCGGCTGCAGATGGGCACCGGCGGGGCCGAGTTCAACAACCTGCTGGACCATACGATCCACGCGCAACCGTCGCGGATCGACTTTGCCAAGCATGCCGAGGCGATGGGCGCCACATCCGTCAAGGTGGGCTCGATCGCCGAGCTCGAAGAGGCGTTGGCCAAGCGGCACGCGGCGAAAGGCCCCTACGTGGTGGTGATCGACACCGACCCCTATCCCTCGACCGAACATGGCGGGACCTGGTGGGATGTGGGCGTGCCCGAGGTCAGCACCCGCGCCGAGGTGCGCGACGCCTTTGCCCGCTACGCCGAGAACCGCAAGACCCAACGCGCGGATTGATCCGCGAGGGGCGTGGCGGCACGCCCCGCATCAGCAAGGATGACACCGATGGCCGTGAAGATAGGCATTTCCCTGATCGCCTGGCAGAACGACGACCTGCCCGATCTGACCCGCAACTACACCACCGAAGGCGCGATGGAGGATGCCGCGAAGATCGGCTACCAGGGGGTCGAGCGCGGCCGAAGGATGCCCGCCGACACGCAAGGCCTGCGCGCCTATCTCGACCGCTACGGCGTGGCGCTTTGCGGCGGCTGGTGCTCGGGCGCGCTGATGACCAACGATCTGGCCACCGAGAAGGCGGCGATCCGCCAGCAGGTCGAACAATTCGCCGCCCTCGGCGCGCCCTGCATCGTCTATGCCGAATGCTCCAATACCGTGCAGGGCCAGCAGGAGACCCCGGTCAGCCAGCGCCCGAAGCTGACCCGTGACGAGGTGCTGGCCTATGCCGCGAAGCTCTCGGACCTGGCGAAATGGGCGCGCGACGAGGGCGTCGTGCTGAGCTATCATCACCACATGGGCAGCATGATCGAGGATGCCGAGGATATCGACTGGCTGATGGAAGGCTCCGACCCGGCGCTGACGCTGCTCTATGACACCGGGCATCTGCATTTTGCCGGGGCCGATCCCCTGGCGGTGCTCGACAAATGGGGCGACCGGGTGCACCACGTCCACTTCAAGGACGTGCGCGAGACGGTGATCCGCGACATCCGCGCCCGCGACGGCAGTTTCCTCGATGCGGTGGCGGGCGGGGCCTTTACCGTGCCGGGCGATCCCGAGGGCTGCATCGATTTCCAGGCGGTGACCGACCGGCTCAAGGCGATGGCGTATCAAGGCTGGATCGTCGTCGAGGCCGAGCAGGACCCGGCCAAGGCGCCGCCCTATGACTACTCGAAACTCGGCTACGAGCATATCCTCGAGATCTGCGCCCGCTCCGGCCTGACCATCGACCGTTAAGGAGAACCGCCATGCCCGACCTGCTTCGCAAACCCTTCGGCACCCGTGGCAAGGTGCATGAGATCACCCCCGAGAGCGCCGGATGGCGCCACGTCGGCTTCTCGCTCTATCGGCTGAAGGCCGGGGATACCGCCGCCGAGGCGACCGGCACGCGCGAGGTGATCCTCGTCATGGTCGAGGGCAAGGCGGCGATCCGCGGGGCCGGGCAGGACTGGGGTGTGCTGGGCGAGCGCATGAGCGTCTTCGAGAAATCGCCGCCGCATTGCCTCTACCTGCCGAACGGCAGCGACTGGAGCGCCGTGGCCGAGACCGATTGCGTGATCGCGGTCTGCTCGGCCCCGGGCAAGGGCGGGCACGCGGCGCGGCGCATCGGCCCCGAGGGCATCACCCTGACGGAACGCGGCCGCGGCACCAACACCCGCCACATCAACAACATCGCCATGGAGAACGAGGATTACGCCGACAGCCTGCTGGTGACCGAGGTCTTCACCCCCGCCGGCCACTGGTCCTCTTACCCCAGCCACCGCCACGACGAGGACGATTTTCCCCGCATCACCTATCTCGAGGAAACCTACTACCACCGCCTCAACCCCGCCTCGGGCTTCGGGGTGCAGCGGGTCTATACCGACGACGGCTCGCTGGACGAGACCATGGCGGTCAAGGACGGCGACGTGGTGCTGGTGCCCCGCGGCCACCACCCCTGCGGCGCGCCCTACGGCTTCGAGATGTACTACCTCAACGTCATGGCCGGCCCGCTGCGCAAATGGCGCTTCGTCGCGGCGCCGGAGGTGGAATGGATCATGGAACGGGACGGGTGAGCCGGGCGCACCCGCCCCGGACCTGATCCTGCCTGCCCCGGACTTGATCCGGCCTGCCCCGGACTTGATCCAGGAGGGCCTCTCCGCAAGCGGGCCAGGAGGTCCCGGATCAAGTCCGGGACGCGGCGCGCTTACAGCGAATCCGGCGCCAGGAGATCGGGGCGCAGGTAGTGCTGGCTCGATCCCGAAACCCCGCCCCGGGCGGCGTCGGCCATGAGAGCCACCAGATCGCGGCAGAGCTTTTCCAGCGGCGTGGCGATGATCAGGCTGACGTAGCGCTCGGCCAGTGCCGCGCGGCTTTCCGCCGTCACCTCGTTGACCACCAGCGCCACCTTGCCCGGCGGGCGCACTTCGCGCAGCGCCGCAATCGCGCCCTCCATGCCGCCCCCCGCCACGTAGATGCCGCGCAGGTCGCCGTGCCGGTCCAGCAGGTCGAGCACCGCCTCGTAGGTGACCTGCCGCGTCTCGAGGTTCACCGTGGCATCCAGCAGCGCAAGCTGCGGCGCGTGGTCCCGGAGGTAGCTGCGCAACCCGGTCTCGCGCAGGATATGCCCGTGCCAGCGGTTGCCGCCGATGAAGACGGCAACCTTGCCCGCGCCTTTCGCCTGCAAGCCGATCATCCATCCCGCAATCCGCCCCACCTTGAGGTTGTCGAGCCCGACATAGCCTTGCTGCAGGCTCGCGGCGGCATCGTTGAGCACCGAGAACACCGGCTTGCCCCGGGCCTGCAACTGCCGGATCGTCTCGGACAGGCTGGAATGGGTGATCGCCGAGGTTGCCAGCACATCGACATGTTCCGAGATCGCCTGCAACGCCGTCGCGAAATCGGCCGGCGACTGCGAGGCCGAAAAGCGGATGTCACAGCTTCCGCGGATGTCGCGGCACCCGGCCACGGCGGCCTCGAGCCTGGCGGCGAAGTTGCGGTAGAACTCCTGCGAGGGCTTGTGCAGGACGAAGCCGAAGCGCACCGGCGGGTGCTCGGCATCGCGCCGCTCGGCATCGCGCCTGCCGGTCGGATAGCCGATGCGCGCGGCGGCCTCGAGCACGCGCGCCACCGTGGCCTCGCGCACCCCGGGCCGGTTGTTGAGCACGCGGTCGACCGTGGCACTGCCGACATCCGCGGCGCGGGCCAGGTCCTTCACGGTAGGGCGTCGCGCCATCTGTCCGCCTTGGTGTGATTGCATCATTCCGCACCCGAGATTGATGTGATCTGATGTAAAATGCAACGGCGCGTTCGCACAAACCGGCGCCTGCGATGTATCTTTCGGACAACCGCTGCTTTTCCGGGAGGAGACCATGACCAAGCGCGACTATTCCCTGCTGGGCCCCGAGGCCCGGCGCGCCGTCGAGACCGGGCTGGCGACCGCCCAATGGTATCACACCGAGATCCCCCGCAAGGAGATGAAGGCGCTGATGCAACGTTCGGACCAGCCGGCGATCCGCGACACGGTCCTCCTGTTCGGATCGATGCTGGTGCTGGCCGCGATCGGTATCGCGCTCTGGCCGTCCTGGGCTTCGGCGCCGTTCTGGCTGGGCTACGGCGTGCTCTATTGCTCGGCGATGGACAGCCGCTGGCACGAATGCGGCCATGGCACCGCCTTCCGGACGCCGTGGATGAACAACGTCCTTTACCAGATCGCCTCGTTCTGCATGGTGCGCAACCCGGTGGAATGGCGCTGGAGCCATGCGCGGCACCACACCGACACGGTCATCGTCGGGCGCGACCCCGAGATCGTCGCCATGCGCCCGCCCGCGCTGCTGCGCATCTTCCTGAACTTCTTCGGCATTCTCGATGCGCTGACCGGCTGGAAACGGATGCTGCTGAACGCCGCCGGGCGGATCGACCCCGCCGAGGCCAGTTTCATCCCCGAGCCGGAGCAGCCCAAGGTGATCCGCGTCGCCCGTATCTGGGTGCTGATCTACGCCGCGACCCTGGGGCTGGCGCTCTGGATGCAGTCGATCCTGCCGCTGATGCTGATCGGCCTGCCGCGGCTTTATGGCGCCTGGCATCATGTGCTGACCGGCCTGATGCAACATGCCGGGCTGGCCGAGGATGTGCTCGACCACCGGCTCAACAGCCGCACGGTCTACATCAACCCGGTCAGCCGCTTCATCTACTGGAACATGAACTACCACGTCGAACATCACATGTTCCCGATGGTGCCCTATCACCGGCTTCCCGAGTTGCACGAAAAGATCAAGCACGACCTGCCGGCGGCCAATCCCTCGATGCTCGACGCCTACCGCGAGATCTGGCCCGCGCTGAAACGCCAGCTGCGCTACGAGGATCATTTCATCAAGCGCGCTTTGCCCGCCACCGCGCGGCCCTATCGCGAAGACCTGCACGCGGCAGCACTCAGCGCCCCGGCCGCCTGACCCAAGACGAAAGGACACCCCCCATGGCCCAATGGATCGACGCCTGCGCGACCGACGACATCGACGAGGAAGACCTGATCCGGTTCGATCACGGCGACCGGACCTTCGCGATCTATCGCAGCCCGAAGGACGAGTATTTCTGCACCGACGGGCTGTGTACCCACGAGCAGGTGCATCTCGAAGACGGGCTGGTGATGGATTACGTGATCGAATGCCCCAAGCACAACGGCCAGTTCGACTACCGCACCGGCGAGGCAAAACGCGCGCCGGTCTGCGTCAACCTTGCCACCTACCCGGTCAAGGTGGAAGACGGCCGGGTTTTCGTCGAGATCTGAACCGCGGGCCGGGGCGTCATGTCCCCGGCTGCACTCCGCGGCGGGCGTGGTTTAACATAACGCGGATTATGGGTGGCGGCTCTTTGGCCGGGGCACAGTCCCAACCGCGGCGCGACATTTCCGCTGTCTGGGCCTCCTGCCCGCTCCGAAGCCGCGGGGTTCCGGGGCGCCCGCCCCGCTCAAACCCCGTCGATCAGGATATCCAGCGCGCGTTTGAGCGCGTCGCGATGGTCGGCCAGCGATCCCACCACGGTCTGCAATTCGGTCCCCGGAACGGCGGCCAGCTCCTGCACGCGCACGATCCACATCGCGCCCTCGACCTCGACCAGCGGCGTCAGACCTGGAAAGGCGGTGTAGCGCCCGGCCTCGCGCAGGGGGGCGACGATCCGGGTCGCCTCGATGCCGATCAGGTCGGTCTGCAGATCCACGACCAACTGACCGCCGCGCAGGCGGAACAGGTCGAATTGCGCCATCCCGGTCGCGTCCTAGAAACTTCTGTATTGCGCCAGGGGCAGGCCCTCGCGGGCCACCTCCTCGGCATAGGCGCGGATCGCGGCGCGGTTCTCCGCGCGCCACAGCCGATTGCGCTCGGCCTTGGCGGCCTCGGAAATCGCCGTCTCGGCAAGACGCGACATGTTGAGGCCAAGCGCCCGGGCCGCCGCGGCGACCTCGGCATCCAGCGTCAGGTTGACCTTGACCCGTGCCATATGAGCCTCCCGCACCATACGTATGACGCAGGAGTATAACCCGGGCGCCCCTTTGCGACAAGGCACGGCCGTTCAGCCGCCCTTGAGCTGTTGCATCAGGTAGATCTCGCTGCCGGGGGTGACCGGGGCGTGACGGTCGGGCACCATCTCGCCGTCGATCACCACCGAGACCCCGGCCTCGATGATCGGCTCAAGCCCGGGGTAGGCCGCGACCAGCGCCGCGAGGGCGCCGCCGACGGTGGTGGCCTCGACCTCCACCACCCGCGCGCCCTCGGTAAAGCGGGTCAGGCCGGACCACAGGTGCACCGATACTTTCTGCGTCATGCCCGGATCACCCGCGCGCCCGGATCGCCGCCAGCACCGCCGGCGGCGACATCGGCAGATCGCGCAGTCGCGCGCCGGTGGCGGCGTGGATCGCATTGGCAATCGCCGGCAGCGGCGGGGTGATGCCGGTCTCGCCCACGCCGCGCACGCCGAAGGGATGGCCGGGGTTGGGCACCTCGACGATCACCGTGTCGATCATCGGCAGATCCGAGGCCACCGGAATGCGGTAATCGAGAAAGACCGAGTTCTGCAAGCGCCCGTCCTCGCCATAGATATAGGCCTCGTTCAGCGCCCAGCCGATGCCCTGCACCGCGCCGCCCTGGTACTGGCCCTCGACATAGGAAGGATGGATCGCCCGGCCTGCGTCCTGCACCACGAGATAGCGCAGGATGGTGCAATGGCCGGTTTCGGGATCGACCTCGACATCCACCACATGGGTGCCGAAACTGGCGCCGACGCCCTCGGGCACCGACTCGTGGTGGCCCGAGATCGGCCCGCCGGTCGAGCCCATCTTGGCGGCGATCTCGGCGATGCTCATCGGCGGGAATTCCCCGGCGTTCGGTCCCGCGGGCTGGGCCGCGCCATCGACCCATTCCACCGCTTCCGGCTCGATCCCCCAGGTCTTGGCGGCGCGGCGGCACATCTCGGCAATCGCCTGTTCCGCCGCGACCACCGCCGCCTTGCCGCTGGCGAATGTCGCGCGGCTGCCGTGGGTCGGCTCGTTCACCCCGAGCGCGCCGGTCTCGACCACGTTGACGCGCACATCCTCGTAGGGAATGCCCAGCGTCTCGGCGGCCATCAGCGCGATCGAGGCGCGCGAGCCGCCGATATCCGGCGTGCCGATCGACACCTGCGCGGTGCCGTCCTCGGAGATCGCCACCGAGACCGAGGTCTCGCCGCTGTGGTTGAACCAATAGCCGGTGGCGACCCCCCTGCCCTGGTTCTCGCCCAGTTCCGCCGCCAGGTTGGGATGCGCCCTGGTCGCCGCCAGCACCTCCTCCAGCCCGATGGAGCCGAATTTCGGCCCGTAGCTGGCCCGGTCGCCGGATTTGACGGCGTTCTTCTCGCGCACCTCCAGCGGGTCGAGGCCCAGCTCGCGGCACATCTCGTCGATCAGGCTTTCCACCGCGAAGGCGCCCATGGGCGAGCCCGGCGCGCGGTAGGCGGCGCATTTCGGGCGGTTGGCCAGCACGTCATAGCCGATATGCTCCAGCGCCGGCACATTGTAGGCCGCAAAGGCGCAATAGAGCGCCATGTCCACCGGCGCGCCGGGGAAGGCGCCGCCCTGCATGCGGAACTCGACCCGACCGGCGGTCAGCGTGCCATCCTTCTTCATGCCGATCTTGGCATCCATCGAGGCCGAGGCGGTCGGCCCGGTGGCGCGCAGCACCTCCGAGCGGGTCATCACGATCTTGACCGGACGCCCCCCCGCCTTGCGCGACAGCGCCAGCGACAGCGGCTCCATGAAGATCGTGGTCTTGCCGCCGAAACCGCCGCCGATCTCGGACGGCGTGACGCGCAGCTGCGCGGTATCCAGCCCCAGCACATCGGCGCACATCTTGCGGATGAACCACTGGCCTTGCGTGCAGACCCACATCTCGCCCTTGCCGTCCTCGCCCAACTGGCCGAGACAGGCATGCGGCTCGATATAGCCCTGGTGCGTCGCCTCGGTGCGATAGGTGCGTTCCATCACCAGATCGGCCTCGGCAAACCCGGCGTCGAGATCGCCGCGGCCGAATTCCATGTAGCGCACCACGTTGGGCGGCATCCCTTCGGGCACCGAGGCATCGGCGGCGCCTTCGCGGATCACCGGCGCGTCGGGCTTGATCGCGTCGTCGACGTCGATCACATGCGGCAGGACCTCGTATTCCACCTCGATCAGCCGCGCGGCATCCTGCGCCAGGAAGGGCGAGGTCGCGGCCACCGCCGCCACCGCGTGACCGTCATAAAGCGCGCGTTCGCCCGCCATGGTGTTTTCCTGCAGGTTCCATTCCTCGCCGGTCAGCCCCTCGGGGAAATCCGCCCGGGTGACCACCGCCTTGACGCCGGCCAGCGCCTCGGCCTTCGAGGTGTCGATTTTCACGATCCGCGCATGGGCATGGGGGCTGCGCACCACCGCGCCCCAGAGCATTCCCGGCGCGGTGACATCGGCGCCATAGCGCGCGCGCCCGGTGACCTTGTCCAGCCCGTCGGGACGGTCGGGCCGCGTGCCGACCAGCTTGAATTCCTTGAACTCGTCCTTCGCCATCACGCCGCCTCCTGCCGCATTTCCGCCGCCGCATCCATCACGGCGCGGACGATCTTGTCATACCCGGTGCAGCGGCAGAGATTGCCCGCCAGCCAATAGCGCACCTCGGTCTCGGTCGGGTCGGGGTTCTGTTCCAGCAGCACCTTGGCCGCCACCAAAAAGCCTGGCGTGCAGAAGCCGCATTGCAGCGCCGCATGTTCGATGAACTTGCGTTGCAGCGGGTGCAGCTCCTGGCCATCGGCCATGCCTTCGATGGTGCCGATCTCGCGGCCCTCGACCTCGACACCGAGCACCAGGCAGGAACAGACCAGCGTGCCATCCAGCGTCACCGAACAGGCGCCGCAATCGCCGGTGCCGCAGCCTTCCTTGCTGCCGGTCAGGCCCAGGTCGTCGCGCAGGCAGTCCAGCAGGCTGGCGCGCGGATCGGCCAGGAACTCGACCGTGTCGCCGTTCACCTTGGTCGTTACGTGGGTCTTTTTCATCTCTCAGGCTCCCTTGGCGCGGGTCAGGGCGATGCGCGCGGCGCGTTTCGCCAGGACACCAGCCACTTCGATGCGGAACACCTTGGTGCCGCGCTTGTCGTCGATCGGATTGCAGGCGGCACTGGCGGCACTGGCCAGCGCCTCGAGCGCGGCCTCGTCCAGCGTGGTGCCGATGATCGCCTCGGCCGCCTCGGGCACCAGCATCACCGTGGGCGCGACGGCGCCCAGCACCACCCGCGCCTCGGACACGGTATCGCCGTCCAGCCGCAGGCTGACCGCGCAGCCGACCACGGCAATATCCATCTCGGTGCGCGGAATGAAGCGCAGATAGGCGTCGCCGGCGTGTTCGCCCCGCGGCGGCAGCAGGATGGCCGAGATCACCTCGCCCGGTTTCAGCGAGGTCTTGCCCGGCCCGGTGGGGATCTCCTGGACCGCGACAGAGCGCGTGCCACCGGTGCCGGTAATCTCGACCGTGGCACCCGCCGCCACCAGCCCGGGCACCGAATCCGCGGCCGGCGAGCCGTTGCACAGGTTGCCGGTCAGCGTCGCGCGGCCCTGGATCTGGGTCGAGCCGACCAGCTCCAGCCCCTCGACCACCCCGGGCCAGTCGGCGCGAAACGCCTCATGCGCGCCAAGCTGCGCACCCGAAACCGCGACACCGATGCGCCAGCCGCCGTCCTCGGTGCGGGTGATGTCGCTGGCGCCCGGGATCGCCTTGAGATCGATCAGATCGTCGGGCTGCACCATGCCGGCGCGCATCTGGACAAGCACATCCGTCCCCCCGGCCAGGTAGCGGGTCACGCCGGAGGCCGCCGCCGCCAGCCCGGCCGCATCCTCGAATGTCATGGGCCTGTGATATCTCATCTGCTCTCCCCCGAAAGTCATGTCTGAAAGTGCGGATCCGGCATGTCCCGTCCGATCACGGGTCCAGCCGGCACGCGGCCGGTCCGGCCATTGCCGGCATTCTTCGCGAGATGGCGGCGGAATTCAAGCAGGTCGGGCGGGAATGTCGCGGCGATGTTCCGCCCGACCCGACGTCACGGCTGCGCGGGCGCGGCCCCCCTGCCCTTCCCTTTCGCCGGGTTTTCCGGCGGCGCGCGTCGTCACGTGGCGTTTCGATTCGGGGCCGCGCACAAACCCACGACGTCTAGAGGCTGCAATCGGGTCGCATACCACATCTTGACGGCCCGGTGCGCGGATCATGAAATCCTATCTGTTTTCAATATGTTACCCAAAGATCTCCCGACACGCCCCCGATCCTCGCCCCGGACGCCAAGCCCTGCGCCGTGAAAAATGTGTTGTCTGGGAGATAGTTGCGTGGCATGAGTTGAGTTGTCGCAAGATTGCGGATTTTGCGCCTTTTCGCGACGAAACAAGGATGACCCACCAAGAGGTCACGAGGGCAGCATGAATACCAAGGCAGACTTTGCCAATCCCGGTTCGATCGCGGCGTCGATTGCCTCGAACGCAATCCGATTGTCCGAGGCATTGGACTATCATATGCGCAACAGCTTTCAGCCCGAAAGCCGAAAGACGCTGCGCAAGTTCCATCCGGCGGAAGTGTCGGAGCTGACCGGCATCAGCATGTCCAACCTGCGGACCCGCCACCAGGAAGGCGATTTCCCCGAGGTCGAGACCGACAGCCGCGGGCGCAGGCTCTATTCCGCGCAGGAGATCGACCAGATCCGCCACGTCATGGCGCGCACCGGGCGCAACGGCGACTCCTACCTGCCCGGGCGGCGCGAGGGCGATGCGCTGCAGGTCATTTCCATCGTCAACTTCAAGGGCGGATCCAGCAAGACCACCACCGCCATTCACCTGGCCCAGCGCTATGCGCTGCGCGGCTACCGCGTGCTGGCGGTCGACATGGACCCGCAGGCCAGCCTGACCACCATGTTCGGCTACCGTCCGGAAATCGAGTTCGCCGAAAGCGGCACGGTCTATGACGCGCTGAAATACGAGGATCCGCTGCCGCTGAGCCAGGTGGTCCGCAAGACCTATTTCCACAATCTCGACCTGGCGCCGGCCGGGCTGCTGCTGTCGGAATACGAGACCGAAACCGCCTATGCGCTGCAACACAAGGTCGACCCGCCGTTTACCCAGCGGCTGGCGATTGCCATGGACGAGATCGAGGCGAATTACGATCTGGTGATCATCGATTGCCCGCCGCAACTGGGCTTCACCACCATGACCGCGCTTCTGGCCTCGACCGGGATGCTGATCACCGTGGTGCCCTCGATGCTCGACGTGGCCTCGATGGCGCAGTTCCTGGAAATGGCCGGCGAGACCGTACAGACCCTCGAGGATGCCACCGGCCCGATCGACTGGAACTTCCTGCGCTTCCTGATCGCGCGGTACGAGCCCACCGATGTGCCGCAATCGCAGATGGCCGGGTTTTTGCGGTCGATCCTGCTCGACCAGGTGCTCAACACGCCGATGCTGAAATCCACCGCGATCTCGGATGCCGGGATGACCCAGCAGACGATCTATGAACTGGAACCCTCGCAGGTGGTCAAGAAGACCCTCGACCGGATCCTCGAAAGCGTGAACGGCGTGGCGGATGAATTCGAGAAGACGATCCAGCAGGCCTGGGGACGGGAGGTTGACTGATGGCACGTAGAAACCTGTTCCAGCCCCCTCCCCCGCCCGACGCCGCGGCAAAGGACACCAAGCCGCGCTTTCCGAACACCGGCGCGATGAGCGGCGTCAAGTCGACGCTGAAGGATCTCTCGAGCAATGCCGTTCGCGACATCCCGATCGACGCCATCGAGGAGAACGGGCCGAAAGACCGGCTGTCGCTGAACGACGCCGATGTCGCCGCGCTGGCCGAGAGCATCCGGGCGCATGGCCAGCAGGTGCCGATCATGGTCCGCCCGATTGCCGACCGGCCCGGGCAATACCGCATCGTCTATGGCCGCCGCCGCCTGCGGGCGCTGCGCACCCTGGGCCTGCCGGCCAAGGCGCTGGTGCGGTCGCTCTCGGACGAGCAGGCGGTGCTGGCCCAGGGCCAGGAAAACGCCCAGCGGCTTGACCCGAGCTTCATCGAGAAGGCGCTCTTTGCCGCCGAACTGCTCGATACCGGCTACGATCAGGCGGTGATCCTCGATGCGCTGGCGATCGACAAGCCGATGCTGTCGCGGATGACCAAGGTGGCGCGGACGATCCCCGAGGCGGTGATCCAGATCATCGGATCCGCCCATG
Organism: Paracoccaceae bacterium; assembly: GCA_006226775.1. Taxonomy (GTDB): domain Bacteria; phylum Pseudomonadota; class Alphaproteobacteria; order Rhodobacterales; family Rhodobacteraceae; genus Marinovum. The sequence continues at coordinate 12,786 of SBGD01000013.1, forward strand.
GCATCGGCCGGCGACGCTGGGAAGACCTGGCCGACAGCCTGCGGACCCATGAGATCGATCTGGCGGCGCTGGTCTCCGGGCTCGACCACGCGGGCATCGGCAGGTCCGACGACCGCTTCGCGCTGGTCAGCGATGCGGTGGCCCGCGCGCTCAGGGCCCGCGCCACGCCGCCGCCCGGCCCTGCCCCCGGCCTGTCGGTCACGGCCCAGGACGGCACGAGGCTGGCCGAGGTCAAGGAGACCGCCCGCGCCCTGACGCTCAAGCTGTCGAAGACCGAGACCCCCGAATTTGCCCGGTGGATGCGTGACAACGCCGAAGCCGAGCTCATGCGCCTGTACGAGGCGTGGCAGTCGGACACCCGATCCGGCTGACGATAACCGAGCAGAGAAACCAGCAACAGGAGCACGACAAGCAGCCCGAAAAGAAAGAGCCCCCCAAGGTCATCCCCCGGAGAGCCCGATCTGTTCTTAGCACTTTCAGATGTACCAGCTTCTCCGCCACAGTCAACAACAACCGATTCGGTTGAACGGTGATTTGCGGCCTTTTCCCTGAAAATCTGGGAAACCGGGGCTTTTCCCGACCGGTTGCCGTGAAAAAATCATGGCTTTCATCCAAGCATCCGCCTCGGTCCGAGAGCGGGCCGGTGATCTTTTGTCCGCGGACAATGGCCTGCCGGAACGACACATCCTCATGGCGCTTCTGCGCAAGGTCGGCCCGCGCCTGGGCCTCGGCGCGCCGGTTCTTGCCACCCTGGACGCGATGTTGTCCTGCCTGCCGCCGAAGCGCAATCACCACACAGTCTTTGCCTCGAACGCCACCCTGAGCTTTCGTCTCAACGGCATCTCCGAGCGCACCATCCGGCGCCATACGGGCGTCCTGCAGGAGGCCGGGTTGTTGATCCGGCGCGACAGCGCCAACCGCAAACGCTTCGTCCGCCACAATGCCCAGGTCGGCAAGGTCCTGCGCTTCGGCTTCGACCTGACGCCGCTCTTCGAGCGCCTGCCCGAGATCGCGCGGCAGGCTGCGGAAGTCACCCAGGAGCAGGAGACCCTTGCCTACCTGCGGACAAAAATCCGCGCCGCCGCGACGGCCATTCTCGACACCGATCCGGAGCATGAAGCCGCGCTTGCCGCCCGCCGGATGCTGCGCCGCAAGCTGTCGATTGCCCAGTGCGAGACCCTGCTTGACGGGCTCTCCACCGATGGGCTGGAGGCCGAGACAGAGGTCGATCCTGTCGAGCCCGGCGCAAGGGAGATGACCGGCAAAGACGGCCAGAATGTCCGGCACCATCATAGGTCAAAAACAGAAATTACTGATAAGAAGGCTGGGGAGATGGCACAGCCCGTTACCAACCGCGCTGACACCCAACCGATCTCGGTTGCCGAACTGCTCGCCGCCTGCCCCGATGCTGTGCAGTTTTCGCCCGGGGAGATCAAGACGCCAAGAGATGTGATCGCCCATGCCCGAACGCTCGCCCCGATGATCGGCATCGACGACAGCAATTACCGACAGGCGCAGGACCGGCTTGGTCCCCTGGGTGCGGCAGCGACCGTCTGGGCGCTGATGCAGTTCCACGACCGGATCAACAGGGTCGGCGCTTACTTCCGATCGATCACCAGCGGCACGAGGAGCCGGGATTTCGATCCGTTCCGGCTGGTCCGGCGGCTTGCCCTGTCCCAGGGCCGCGCGGCGTGATCCGGGCCGTTGTCCGCGGACAAAAAATGCGGGAGAGGGCGATGGGGCGAGTTTCGGGCGGGTCTGAACCTGGAGGCGACGGGGCAGGGAGCGGCACCGGTCGATCTCGGTGCTTTTCATCTCAGCCAGTGGCCAAGGTCGGCAGCGGGCTTGCCTTCCCACTTGACGTCGCCAGCTTCGGGCTTCAGCATGTGGCGCAGCGACGCGCGGGATTTTTTACGCCGAAAGGCAAGGACCGCTGCGATACAAGGACTGAGACTCCGAGCGTGGATGCATGGCCACAAGCCTCAGCGCCTCTGCTTTCGCAAACTCTATCTTTACCGATGCCACTTATCGGACATGAAGCCAAGCCGAACGCTGCGGCGCTTACCCCGCGGATTCCCCGCCAAAAGCGCCGCGCCCAAGGCCCACGCAAGCCTCGCCGCACGGCCCCCACGAGAGCCGATCACGCTGCCTCGGCCAGCACCCGCTCGTCGGCCTCGTCGAAATGAAACGCCAGCGCATCGTCGAAATCGAGGCTGATGCGCGCGCCGACCGGCGTGTGGTCCTGGCCGAACAGCCGCAGGGTCAGCGTCTCGCCCTGATCGGTCTTGACCAGGAGGTTGGTATCGCCGCCCAGCCGCTCGACATAGGTGACCTCGCCGCTGATCCGCCCCTGGTCCACCACCCGCAGGTACTCCGGCCGGATGCCGATGGTGAAGCCGGGCCGCAGGCCGGGGACGGAGGCTTGCAGGAAATTCATCGAGGGCGAGCCGAGAAACCCGGCGACGAAACGGTTGGCGGGGTTGTTGTAGAGGTCGAGCGGGCTGCCCACCTGTTCGATCCGCCCGTCACGCAGCACAACGATCTTGTCGGCCAGGGTCATCGCCTCGATCTGGTCATGGGTGACATAGATCATCGAGGCCGACAGCGTGCGGTGCAGCGCGGCAATCTCGACCCGGGTGTTCATGCGCAGTGCGGCGTCGAGGTTCGACAGCGGCTCGTCAAACAGAAAGAGCTTGGGCTGGCGCACGATGGCCCGGCCGATGGCGACGCGCTGGCGCTGGCCGCCGGACAATTCCGCCGGGCGGCGGGCGAGGTATTTGTCGAGGTCGAGCATGGCGCTGGCACGGGCGACGCGCTCTTCGACCTCGGTTTTCGGCTGGCCTTCCTGTTTCAGCCCCAGCCCCATGTTGTCGCGCACGTTGAGATGCGGGTAGAGCGCGTAGCTCTGGAACACCATGGCGATGCCGCGCTTGGCCGGGGGCACGCGGTTGACCACCTCGCCGCCGATGGCGACGGTGCCGCTCGAGGCATCCTCCAGCCCGGCGATCACCCGCAGAAGCGTGGACTTGCCGCAACCGGACGGGCCGACGAAAACCACGAATTCGCCCTCTTCGACGGTCAGGTTGATGTCCTTCAGCACATGCACCTGGCCGAAGGACTTGTTGACGTTTTCCAGTTTCAGGGCGGTCATGTCGGGTCTCCCAGGGTGACAGGTGTGCCGGTGCGGATGCTGGCGTCGGCGGCAAGGCAGATGGCAAGCGAGGTGACGGCGTCGCGCATGTGGCGCGTCAGGTCGGTGTCCTCGGCGATGGCGGCGAGCATATAGGCCTGTTCGGCCTCGCAAAGCGCCTGGTGGCCGGGCTCGTCGGGCAGGTCGATGCGTTGGTCGCCGTCCAGCCGATGCACCAGCAGCCCGCCGACGCGGGTATGGCCGTCGACATCGTCGGACCGGCCCTTGTCGGCATCGGTGATCGAGACCGAGCCCATCGGGCTGACCACGTCCTTCACGAAAAACGCGGTCTCGGAGATCATCGGCCCCCAGCCGGCCTCGTACCAGCCGATGGAGCCGTCGTCGAAGAAGACCTGGAACTGGCCGTAGTTGTACATGTCCGCGGCGATCTCGTCGCTCAGCCGCAGGCCCATCCCGTGCAGGCGCAGGGGCCGCGCATCGGTGATCTGGCACATGACATCGACGTAATGCACGCCGCAGTCGACGATGGGCGAGGTGGTCTGCATCAGCGCCTTGTGGGTCTCCCAGGTCGCGCCGGTGGATTGCTGGTTGAGGTTGAAGCGAAAGACATAGGGCCCGCCCAGGGCGCGCGCCTCGGCGATCAGCCGCTGCCACGAGGGGTGATGGCGCAGGATGTAGCCCACCACCAGCTTGCGGTTCAGGCGGGTGGCGGTCTCGACCACCGATTGCGCCTCGGCCACGGTCAGCGCCAGGGGCTTTTCGACAAAGACATGACACCCCGCCTCCATCGCGGCGATGGCATAGGGCACATGGGTCTCGGTATAGGTGGCGATGATCACGAGGTCGGGCTTGGTCTCGGCCAGCGCGGTATGAAAATCGGTGAACAGCGGGTAGGGGGCCAGGTCGGGATGCCCCGCCGTGCCCGAACGGTCGACCAGCCCGACGATCCGCGCCGCGGGGTGGCGATGGTGGGCAAGGGCATGGGCGCGGCCCATGTTGCCCAGCCCGGCGATCAGCACCCGGGTCATTTGACCGCCCCGGAGGTGATGCCGCGGATCAACTGGCGCGAGAAGATGACGTAGAGCACCATGACCGGCAGGATCGCCAGCGACAGCGCCGAGAGCACCGCGTTCCAGTCGGTGACGAACTGGCCGATGAAGACCTGACTGCCCAGCGTCAGGGTCTTGGTCTCCTCCGCCGGGGCCAGGATCAGCGGGAACCACAGGTCATTCCAGATCGGGATCATGTTGAACACCGCGACCGTGGCCATCGCCGGGCGCACCAGCGGCAGGACCAGCCGGAAGAAGATCTTGTATTCGCTCAGCCCGTCGATGCGGCCCGCGTTCTTCAGGTCGTCCGAAACGCCCTTCATGAACTCCGACAGGATGAACACCGCCAGCGGCAACCCCTGCGCGGTATAGACCAGGATCAGCGCCCAGAGCGTGTTGACCAGCCCGGTCGAGACCATCATCTCGAGGATCGCCACGGTGCCGATGCGGATCGGGATCATGATCCCGAGCGCCAGGTACAGCCCCATCAGCGTATTGCCCTTGAAGCGGTATTCGGCCAGCGCAAAGGCCGCCATGGCGCCGAACAGCAGGATGAAGAACAGCGAGGCCACGGTGACGATCATCGAGTTCTGGAAATAGAGGAAGAAATCCCCCTGTTTCAGCACCGTCTCGTAGCCGATCAGGCTGAAGCTCTCGCCATCGGGCAGGGCCAGCGGTTCGCGAAAGATCGCGCGGCGGGTCTTGAAGCTGTTGGTGACGATGACGAAGACCGGAAACAGCGCGATGATCACGTAGAGGATCAGCACCCCATGCGTGCCAAGCCGGGTCGAGAGGGTGTCGCGGGCGGTATGCATGTCCTGTCCTCCTTCAGTACTGGTAGTGGCGCAGGCGGCGCTGGATGCCGAAAAGATAGAGGCAGACGCCGATCAGGATGATGACGAACATGGCCGAGGCGATGGCCGAGCCCATGTGCGGATCGCCCAGTTGCAGCTGAAAGCCGAAGAAGGTGCGATAGAGGAAGGTGCCCAGGATGTCGGTACTGAAATCCGGCCCGGCCAGCGCGCCCTGGGCGGCATAGATCAGGTCGAAGGCGTTGAAGTTGCCGACGAAGGTCAGGATCGAGATGATGCCGATCGACGGCAGGATCAGCGGCAGCTTGATCTTCCAGAAGGCGCTCATCCCGGTGATGCCGTCGCATTCGCCGGCCTCCAGGATCTCTTCCGGGATCGACAGAAGTGCTGCATAGATCAGCATCATCGGGATGCCGACGAACTGCCAGACCGAGACGAGGGCCAGCGTGGTCAGCGCGTATTCCTCCTTGCCCAGCCAGGGCGCGTAGAGGAACTTCAACCCGATGGCATCGAGCATTTCCGGCGCGATGCCCCAGATCGGCGACAGGATCAGCTTCCAGGCGAAACCCACGATCACGAAGGACAGGATGGTCGGCACGAAGATTGCCGTGCGGTAAAGCGCGGCAAAGCGCAGCCGCGGCGACGACAGCAGCGCGGCCAGCGCCACGCCGATGGGGTTCTGCACCAGCATGTGGACAAGAAAGAACCAGAAGTTGTTGCCAAGCGCGTTCCAGAACTGGTCCGACCAGATGGTATTGCCGAACAGCGTGCGGAAGTTCTCGAGCCCGACGAAGACCCGCTGCTGATCCACGGTGTCGAAGAACGACAGCCGCAGGGTGTTGAACAGCGGGTAGATCATCACCGCGGTATAGACGAGCACGGCAGGGGCCAGGAAAACCACCACGTGCCACTTGATCTTCGACGGTCCTGTGGGCGTCGCCATCGGGGTCTCTCCCTTGTCGGATCGGTCTGGAATTCGGGACATTGCCCCGGGCCGCAGCGATCGGCCCGGGGCGGCGCGCTTATTGCTGCGGCGCGTACCAGCTGGCCAGGCCCTCCTGCAGGCGCTTGGCGGCGTCCTCGGGCGTCTCGGTGCCCTTGATCACGGCGGCAGAGGCGTTCCAGGTGTCGTTTTCCAGGTTCGGCGTGCCGCGCGACAGGATCTGATAGGTCGAGCGGATGGTGCTTTCACATTCCTCGCGCCAGGACAGGAATTCCTGCGCCAGCGGGTCTTCCAGCTCGACCGCGCCGCTCGACAGCGGGAAGAAGCCGGGCAGGGCATTGGCAAAGATCGTCGCGAACTCGGGCGAGGCGACCCAGTTGAGGAAGGCCTTCGCCGCTTCCGGGTGCGCGGTGGCGGCATTCATGCCGATGCCGATATCGGTGTGGTCCGAGATATAGCAGGTGTCGCCCGCGTTCGGCACCGGCGGATAGAAGGCGCCCATCTCGAAATCGACGAGGGTGTTGAAGCCCGAGATCTCCCACGACCCCGCCGGATAGATCGCCGCGCGGCCGAGGGTGAAGATGTTCTGGCTGTCGGGATAGGTCTGCGCCTCGAAGCCGTCGCCCAGGTAGGGGCCCCATTTCGCCAGTTGCCGGAACGGCGCCACCCAGCCTTCGTCGGTCAGCTTCTGCTCGCCCGCGATCAGCGCGTTGCGGCCTTCCTCGCCTTTCCAGTAGTTCGGGCCGATGTTGTTGTAGCCCATGGTGGCCGCTTCCCACTGGTCATTGGTGCCCATGGCCATGGGGATATAGCTGCCGTCCTCCTTGATCTTGTCGAGCACGGCAAAGAACTCGGCTTCGGTCTTCGGCACCTCGACGCCGACCTCCTCGAAGGCCTCCTTGTTGTAGATGAAGCCGTGGATGACGCTGGCCATCGGCACGCAATAGGTGGCCGAGCCGTCATCGGTGCTCCAGCCCGATTTCGCCACGTCCGAGAAATTGGCCATGCCTTCCAGGTCCGACAGATCTGCCAGGTGGCCGTTGTCGTAAAGCGCCAGCGAGGCATCGAAGGGACGGCAGGTGATGATGTCGCCGGCGCTGCCTGCGTCGAGCTTGGAGTTCAGCACGGCATTGTATTCCGCCGGGGCGGAGGGGGTGAATTTCAGCGTGATGCCGGGGTGTTCGGCCTCGAAGGCGGGAATGATCTTGTCCTGCCAGATCGCCAGGTCGTCGTTGCGCCAGCTTTCGATGATCAGCTCGGCGTCCTGCGCGAAGGCCCCGGTGGCAAGGACCGTGGAGGCCAGCAGCGTTGTCGCGGTATGTTTGAACATGGGTTTTCCTCTCTGTTGCAGTCAGTCTGTCGATGCGGCCCGGCGTTCGAGGCAGGGCCGCAGGCGGTTGTCGTATTGGCTGAGCAGGCGCCGGGCCTCGTCCGGGGCGGCCCCGGTGGCGACAAGCACGGCGCATTTGGTGTCATGGCCGGTGGCCGCCAGCGCGGCTTCGGCGGCGGCGCGGCCGACCCCGGTGATGCGGCTGACGATGGCGGCGGCGCGGGCGCGCAGCTTGATATTGTCGGGGCGCAGGTTGACCATCAGCCCGTCGTGCACATGGCCCAGGCGCACCCCCGCCAGCGTCGAGATCATGTTGAGCGCGATCTTCTGCGCCGTCCCCGCGCCCAGCCGGGTCGAACCTTCGACCACCTCCGGCGCGGTGGGAATGGCGATGGCGACATCCGCGAGGTCAAGCAGCGGCGCCCGGGCGACATTGGCGATGGCAATGACCGGCAGGGCGCGGGCGCGCACCGCCTCGGCCACCGCCAGCGCATAGGGCGTGGTGCCGCTGGCGCTGACCACGATGGCGAGATCGCCCGCGCCCATTGCGGCGGCAATGCGGGCGGCGGCGGTGGTGTCGTCCTCGGTATCGCCGGGCATCACGGCATCTACGGGCACGCCGCCGGCCATCTCGATCCGGGTCTGGCGGGGCGCGATGCCGAAGGTGCCGGCCAGTTCGCTGGCATCCGACAGCGCCATCAGCCCCGAACTGCCCGCCGCCGCATAGGTCAGCGCACCACCCCGGCCCAGCGTCGCCGCGACCAGGTCGGCGGCGCGGGCCAGCGCCGGAAGGGCAGGGCGCACCGCCTCGGCAGCGGCAAGATGCGAGGCCAGCATGACGCTCAGCGCCTCGTCGCCGGGCAGCGCGTCAATGGCCGGTGGTGGCCGGTCGGTCCCCTGGTGCAAGTGATTCCCCCCTTCGTTGCGCCGCATGATACCGGAGCAATACCTTTTGTCTACCATTTCCTTAAGTGGTCCGGTATTTTTGCATTTGCTGCGCCGAGAGCCGGGCAACCATCTGTCTTTGGTCTTTTATTGGCAAAATAGGTATGGTACTGGTATTACATGAGCAAGACGCGCGTGACATATCTGATTGGCGTGGACGGCGGCGGATCCGGCTGTCGCGCGGCTTTGGCCGATGCGGCGGGCCGGGTGCTGGGGCAGGGGGCGGCGGGGCCGGCCAATGCCACCACCGATCTTGCCCAGGCGATCGGCAATGTGCAGGCGGCGCTGAAGGCGGCGCTCCGCGAGGCCGGGGTGAAGCGCGGCGCGGTTGGCGCCGGGGTGGCCCATGTCGGGCTGGCCGGGGTGCTGGACGAGGCCACCGCCCGGCAGATCGCCGCGGCCCTGCCGGTCGGATCGGCCAGCGTCACCGATGATCGCGCCACCTCGCTCGTCGGCGCCTTGGGCGCGCGCGACGGCGTGCTGGCGGCGATCGGCACCGGCTCGACCCTGGCGGCGCAGCGCGGCGGGCGGGTTCTGCGGATCGGCGGCTGGGGGCTGAACTTGGGCGATCAGGCCTCGGGCGCCTGGCTGGGGCGCGCGGTCTTGGAGCATGTGCTGCTGGTCCATGACGGGCTGGCCGAGGCGACGGCGCTGAGCGACGCGGTGCTGGCGGAGTTCGACGGCGACCCGGGCGCCATCGTCGGGTTTGCCGCCCGCGCGCGGCCCTCGGACTACGCGGGCCAGGCGCCGCGCATCGTCGCCATGGCGCTGGGGGGCGATGCCGCGGCGCGAATGCTGATGCAGCGCGGGGCCGACTACCTGCTCCGCGCGCTGGAGGTCATGGAGTTCGGCGGCGCCGATGTGCTCTGCCTCGGCGGCGGGCTGGGCCCGCAATACGCGGCCTTCCTGCCCGAAGACATCCGCGCCCGCATCAGGCCGCCGGAGGGCTCGGCGCTGGAGGGCGCGCTGGCGCTGGCCAAGGCCGCGCTGGAGCGGCGCGCATGAACATCAAGGATTTCCTCGACCCCGCCGCATGGTTCCAGGCCGATGCCGGGCCGCGCTACGTGCAGTTGCGCAACCGGCTGGCGGAAGCGGTCGACCAGGGCGTGCTGACCCCGGGAAGCCCCCTGCCGCCCGAGCGCGAGATCGCCAGCATCACCGATTTCTCGCGCGTGACCGTGCGCAAGGCGTTTCAGGACCTGGTCGGCGACGGCATGATCGTCCAGAAGCAGGGCTCGGGATCCTTCGTTTCCGCCGCGCCCGCGCGGGTGGAGCAGAAACTCTCGCGCCTGACCTCGTTTTCCGAGGACATGGCGCGGCGCGGCAAGACCTCCTCGGCGCAATGGCTGGAGCGGGGGCTCTTCATGCCCTCGCCCGAGGAGACGCTGGCGCTGGGCCTCTCGCCCGAGGCGTCGGTGGCGCGGCTGGGCCGCTTGCGGCTGGCCGATGACCGGCCGATGGCAATCGAGCGCGCCTCGCTGCCCACCGAGATCCTGGCCAATCCGCTCGAGGTCGAGACCTCGCTCTACGAGGTGCTCGAGCGCCACGGCACCCGCCCGGTCCGCGCGATCCAGAAGATCTCGGCGGTCAACCTGGTCGGCCACGATGCCGACCTGCTGGCCGTCGCGCCGGGCAGCGCCGGGCTCAGCATCGAGCGCACCTCCTATCTCGACGGCGGGCGGATCGCCGAATTCACCCGCTCGCTCTATCGTGGCGACGCCTATCATTTCGTCGCCGAACTGCGCCTTGCAAAGGAATGACCATGCCTGTCGCCCCCCACATCCCCCGCAGCGCGCCGCGTGACCCGCGCCAGCAGGGGACAACCCCATGACCCGCACCGCCTATACCGGCGCCGCGATTTTCGACGGCACGCGCCTGCACGAAACCGGCGTTCTGCTGGCCGAGGACGGGCATTGTCGCGGGATCGCAGAGGCGGTGCCCGCGGGCTACGAAGTGGAGCGGCTGGCGGGCGGTCTCCTCGCGCCGGGCTTCGTCGACCTCCAGGTCAATGGCGGCGGCGGGGTGATGCTCAACGACGAGACCACGCTTGAGGGCGTGCGCCGGATCGCCGAGGCCCATGCGGCGACCGGCACGCTGGCGCTCTTGCCGACGCTGATTACCGACACGCCCGCGCGCAGCCGCGCCGCCGTCGACGCGGTGGAGCGCGCGATTGCCGAGGGCGTGCCGGGGGTGCTGGGCCTTCACCTCGAAGGCCCGCACCTGTCGCTGGCGCGCAAGGGGGCGCATGACCCGGCGCTGATCCGCGCCATGGGGCCGGAAGACGAAGCCTTCCTGATCGAGGCCGCCGGGCGCCTGCCCAATGTGCTGAGCACCGTGGCGCCCGAAAGCGTGACCCCGGAGCAGATCGCCCGGCTGAGTGCCGCCGGGGTGATCGTCTCGCTCGGCCATACCGATTGCACCTTCGCCATGGCCGAAGCGGGGTTCGCCGCCGGGGCGCGCTGCGTCACGCATCTGTTCAACGCGATGAGCCAGCTGGGCAATCGCGAGCCCGGGCTGGTGGGTGCAGCACTTGGGGCAGGTGGCGTCTCGGCCGGGCTGATCGCCGATGACATCCACGTCCATGCCGCCGCCATCCGCACCGCGCTTGCCGCCAAGCAGGGGCCGGGGCGGATCTTCCTCGTCACCGATGCGATGTCGACCGTGGGGTCGGATATTGCCGAATTCACGCTGAATGGCCGCCGCATCCTGCGCCGCGACGGGCGGCTGACCCTGGCCGATGGCACCCTGGCCGGGGCCGATCTCGACATGCCGCGCGCGATCTCGGTGATGACGGGGCGGGTCGGGGTCGATCTTGCGCAAGCCTTGGCCATGGCCACCTCGGTGCCGGCGGGCGTGCTGCGCGATGCGCAGCGCCACGGCGCGCTCACTGACGGGGCGCCGCTTCGCGCGGTGCATCTGACGCGGACGGCATCGGGTGAGTTCGGCTTTGCGCGGCGCATCGGGGCGGGGGTCTGAGCGGCGCAACCGGTCAATAGGGCTGGCGCGGCCCCGGCAGGCTGGGGTATCACGGCATTCCAGAGTTTCAGGAGCCCGCCTTGGACCAGACAGCCGATCGCATCGCCCGCACCATCGCCACCGAGATCGCCGCCACCCCGCGACAGGTCGCCGCCGCGACCGAATTGCTGGACGGCGGCGCCACGGTGCCCTTCATCGCCCGCTACCGCAAGGAGGCCACCGGCGGGCTGGACGACACCCAGCTTCGCACGCTGGGCGACCGCCTGGTCTATCTGCGCGAGATGGAGGCGCGGCGGGCGACGATCCTCGACACCATCAAGGGCCAGGGCAAGCTGACCGACGAGCTGGCGCGCGCCATTGCCCAGGCCGACAACAAGGCGACGCTGGAAGACATCTACCTGCCCTACAAGCCCAAGCGCCGCACCAAGGCGATGATCGCGCGCGAGAACGGGCTGGAGAGGCTGTTGCGCGCCGTCCTGGCGGATCGCCGCGCCGACCCCGAGGCGCTGGCCGCCAAGTACCTCGGCGAAAAGGTCGAGACGGTGAAGGCCGCGCTTGAGGGCGCGCGCGACATCCTGGCCGAGGAACTGTCGGAGAATGCCGCGCTGCTGGGTCGGCTGCGCGAGTTCATGAAGGCCGAGGCGCGGATCACCGCCAAGGTGCAGAAGGGCAAGGAAGAGGCCGGGGCCAAGTTCTCGGACTACTTCGATCACGACGAGAAATGGGCCGACATCCCGGCGCACCGGGCGCTGGCCATCCTGCGCGCCTCGAAGGAAGAGATCGTCAGCCTCTCCATCGCGCCCGAGCCGGAATCCGGCACCGCGCAGGCGGTGGGCATCGTCGCCTCGGCCATCGGCATTCCCGGCGACGGGCCGGGCGACACATGGCTCCGCGACGCCGCGGGCTGGACCTGGCGGGTCAAGCTGAGCCTCACGATGTACATGGACCTTCTGACCGACCTGCGCCGCCGGTCGCATGAAGAAGCGATCAAGGTCTTTGCCCGCAACCTCAAGGACTTGCTTTTGGCCGCCCCGGCTGGAGCCAAGACGACTCTGGGGCTTGATCCCGGCATTCGGACGGGTGTGAAGGCGGCGGTGATCGATGCCACCGGCAAGGTGCTGGAATGCGCGACGCTCTATCCCTTCCCGCCCAAGCGCGACCTGCGCGGTGCCGAGGAACAGGTGCTGCACATGGTCCGCAAGCATGGCGTGGAACTGATCGCCATCGGCAACGGCACCGCCAGCCGCGAGACCGAGAAATTCGTCGGCGATGCGCTCAAACGCCTGCCCGAGGGGCCGAAACCCACCAAGGTGGTGGTCTCCGAGGCCGGGGCATCGGTCTATTCCGCCTCGGAGCTGGCGGCGAAGGAATTTCCCGATCTCGACGTCAGCTTGCGCGGCGCGGTATCGATTGCGCGGCGCTTGCAGGATCCCTTGGCCGAACTGGTCAAGATCACGCCGGAAAGCATCGGCGTCGGCCAGTACCAGCACGACGTCGACCAGCGGCAGTTGGGCAAGGCGCTGGAAGCGGTGGTCGAGGATGCGGTGAACGCGGTGGGGGTTGATCTCAACACCGCCTCGGCGCCGCTTCTGGCGCATGTGGCGGGCCTGGGGCCGTCGCTGGCACAGGCCATCGTCACCCACCGCGATGCGCAGGGCGCCTTTGCCTCGCGCAAGGCGCTTTTGAAGGTGGCGGGGATCGGGCCGAAAGCCTTTGAACAAAGCGCCGGTTTCCTGCGCATCCGCGACGGCAAGGAGCCGCTGGATGCCTCCTCGGTCCACCCCGAGGCCTATGACGTGGCGCGCCGCATCGTGCAGGCCTGCGGGCGCGACATCCGCCAGATCATGGGCCAGCCGGAAGCGCTCAAATCGGTGCGCGCCGAGCAATTTGTGGACGACACCTTCGGCCTGCCCACGGTGCGCGACATCCTCTCGGAATTGCAGAAACCCGGCCGCGACCCGCGCCCCAGCTTCAAGACCGCGAGTTTCGCCGAGGGCGTCGAGCAGATCACCGACCTCAAGCCCGGCATGACGCTCGAGGGCACCGTCACCAATGTCGCCGCCTTCGGTGCCTTCGTCGATATCGGCGTGCATCAGGACGGGCTGGTGCATGTCAGCCAGTTGGCCGACCGGTTCGTCAAGGACCCGCACGAGGTCGTCAAGGCCGGCGACGTGGTGCGCGTGCGGGTGACCGAGGTCGACGTGGCGCGCAAGCGCATCGGGCTGACCATGCGCAAGGACGGCGGCGCGGGGCAGGGCGGTGGCAAGGGCCGGCCGCAGCCCGAGGCGAAAGGGCCGAAGGGCCGGCAGGGCCAGGGCGCCAAACCCCAGGGCAAGGGGCGCGACGAGGGCCAGAGCGCGCTCGGGGCGGCGCTGCTCGATGCGATGAAGAAGCGCTAGGTGGGGCGCAGGATGTAGGCCGGGCTTCAGCCCGGCTTCGCGGGGTGCCGGGCTGAAGCCCGGCCTACGGTGGGTGACTTCCCGAGATCTTTGGCCCGCGCCGTTGTGATTGGACCGGCGGGGCGCGAGGGTGCATCCTGCCTCCATGACTCGGATCCTGGCGTTCATTGCGGCTTTCGTGCTGGCCGCGCCCGTTGCGGCGCAGGACATCGATGTCGACCTGGAACTGGCGCTGATGGTCGATGTCTCGCGCTCCATGAGCCCGGCGGAGCTCGAGATCCAGCGCCGGGGCTATGCCGCGGCGCTGCGTTCGGACATCGTGCTGTCGGCGATCCGCTCCGGCCCGCTGCAACGGATCGCGGTGAGCTATATCGAATGGGCCGGCACCCAGGCGGTGATCGTGCCCTGGCAGGCGCTGGAAACCCGGACGGATCTCGACGGCTTTGCCGATGCGCTGTCGAATGCCTTCAACCCGACCCTGCGGCGCACCTCGATCTCGGAAGCTCTGATCTATGGCGCCGAGAGCATGGGCCACAACGCCTTTCACGGCTTCCGGCGGGTGATCGACATTTCCGGCGACGGGCCCAACAACCAGGGCCGCCCGGTGACCGAGGCCCGCGACCGCGTGCTGGAGGCGGGCATCGTCATCAACGGGTTGCCGCTGATGACCCGCGACGGCTTTGACAACCGCTGGCATCTCGAGGATCTCGACGTCTATTACCGCGCCTGCGTGACCGGGGGCTGGGGGTCTTTCGTCATTCCCGTGCTGACCTGGGAGGACTTCTCGGAAGCGGTGTTGCGCAAGCTGGTGATGGAGATCTCGGGGCTGCCTGCGGGCATGGATGTCGTGCCGGTGCAATACCGCGCGCCGGAGAGCTACGATTGCCTTGTCGGCGAAAAGCGCTGGCAGGAGCGGCAGCGCTACTGGCAGGAGCCGTGATCCTCGGGTCGGACGCTCAGGGCGCACCGATCACGAAGGCATAGAGCAGCACCCAGAGGCAGAGCGCGCTGCCCACCACCGCCACGTAGCTGCCGTTCCAGCGCAGGCCGACGTGCAAGGCGCTGACATTTCCGAAGGCGCCCACCAGCAGCGTCGTCGCGGTGAAGGGCGAGCAGATGCCGCTGATGGTCCAGCCCGCCACGATGGCGGTGACCAGCGCCGAGGGGGAGATGCCCAGCACCTCGGGCGCCGGGATCAGCGGGGCGATCAGCGTGACGCCGAGGATCGGGTTCATGCCCAGCTGGCCCAGCACCGGGATCAGCCAGACCAGCCCCACCAGCAGCACCCAGCCCGGCAGGGCGCCGAAATCGAGGCCCAGCCCGGCCATGATCGGCGCCAGCAGCGGTGCGCCCAGGGTGCCGATGTAGCCTGCCATCATCAACAGCACGATCTCGCCGCGATAGCCGGGCAGGTCCTCGAACACGAACCCCCGAGCGCGCGTCGCAAGGCTTGAGGCGCCGCCCCGGGCCTGGATCAGCGCCCAGCCCAGCGACAGGAGCGGCACCACGACGATGACAACGCCGACGATCCGGACGCCGGTCAGCACATGCAGCCCGCCGGCAAGCACGGTCAGCAGCAAAAGCAGGAGCAGCAGCGGCGACAAGCGGCGTGCGCTGCCCTCCACCGGGCGGCGCGGCGCGGGCGCGGCGAGGCGCGGCTTGAAGATCGTGTCGAGCGCCCAGCCGAGGCCGAACAGGATCGCCATCGACCCCAACCCCGGCAGCACCGCGTCGTTCCAGGACGCGCCGGGGATCAGCACCGTGGTGATCGCCATGGCAAAGCCCAGCGGCGACCAGGCCAGCGACGAGATGAAGCCGCGCTGGATCGCCAGCAGCATCCGCCTCGTGCGGTGGCGGCGGATCTCGGGGTCGGGCTCGGCGGCCGAGGCCTGGGTGGCGAGGCTGCCCAGCAGCGAGATCGCGCCGTAGCTCAGCAAGAGGGCAAAGAGATGCCCGCCGAGGCTGAGCGCCGCATAGCGCCGGCCAGGCGGTTGCGAGGCGAGGTAGCGCCCGGCGGCGCCGATCGCGGGCGAGGTCTGGGCGACATTGCGCAGGGTGGCCAGCGCGCCGAAGAAGGCGCCGATGAAGCCCGCGGACGCCGCGCCCCGGCCCACCACCGACAGCCAGTCGGGATTGACCGCGACGCTCCAGAGCGTCAGCGCCAGCCCGACGGCGACAAAAGCCTTGCGCGAGGGCCGCACCGCCACCGCCAGCGTCACGATCACGCCCAGGGCAACAGCCCCGCGCGCGGTGTCCAGCCCCGGCACGCCCCAATCGACCCCGGCGGTCAGGATCACGAGGAGGACAAGCAGCACCGCGCCGGCCCGGTCGGATATGGTCTTGAATGTCATGCCTGTCCCGGCCCACGTCCTTGCCGGTCCTGCATAGCCGCGGACCGGGTGGCTTGTCGATCACCCTGCCGCCGGGGCGGGGGCCGATCTGTCGACAGATCGGTGCCGATCCATCAATGGATCGGGACAAAATCCGTCAACGGATTTTGCTCCCGGATCCCTAGCGCAGGCCTTCGTTGATGCTGTCGAGCACCCGCTGACCGGGGCACAACTCGTCCATCCCCAACGTGTTCAGCGGCCGCGACGCCAGGTTGAGGCTCTGGTTCAGGTCCTGGGAATTGGGATCGAGGTAGAGCAGCCCGGTCAGGTGACGCCCCTGCGCCTCGGCCTCCTGCACCGCGCCCAGCGCCGCGCGCCGGTCATCGGCCTGGTAGTCGCGCGCCGCCTTGTGCAGATGGATGACCGAGCCGTCATGCAGGGTCACGCTCTGCGTCGTGCCGGCCTCGTAATGGGTGCGGATCTCGTCGCGCATCGGCACGAAATCCAGCGCCATGGTCTCGAGCTGGTCGCGCGTGCGGGCATAGCTCTTGGTCGATCCGGCGTGGTTGTTGAAGGTCACGCAGGGCGAGACCACGTCGATGAAGGCAAAGCCCTTGTGCGCCATGGCGGCGCGGATCAGCGGCTCGAGCTGCGCCTTGTCGCCGGAAAAGCTGCGCGCCACGAAGCTCGCGCCCTGCAGCAGCGCGAGGCTGGCAAGATCGATGCCCTCGAAGGTATTGGCATGGCCGTACTTGCTGACCGATCCCATATCGGCGGTGGCGCTGTCCTGGCCCTTGGTCAGCCCGTAACAGCCGTTGTTGGCGACGATATAGGTCATGTTGACGTTGCGCCGGATCAGGTGGATGAACTGGCCCATGCCGATCGAGGCGGTATCGCCGTCGCCCGACACGCCGATATAGATCAGGTCGCGGTTGGCGACGCTGGCGCCGGTGGCGACCGAGGGCATGCGGCCATGCACCGAGTTGAAGCCATGGCTCTTGCCCAGGAAATAGGTCGGCATCTTCGACGAACAGCCGATGCCCGAGACCTTGGCAATCCGGTGCGGCGGGATCGACGACAGGAAACAGGCGTTGCGGATCGCCGTAGAGATGCTGTCATGCCCGCAGCCGGCGCAGAGCGTCGAGATCGCCCCGTCGTAATCGGCGACCGTATGGCCCAACGCATTGGTGGGCAGGCGGGGATGGCGGAACTTCGGCTTGACGTAGGACATTCAGGCGCTCTCCCTGCGCAGGGGCACGATATCGGCGCCGGAAGTGCCCAACGCCTGGCGGATCTGGTGGGCGATGGTGCGCGCGGTGATCGGCGTGCCGGAATAATTCAGCACCGACATCAGTTTGACCGGTGCGATCTCGCATTCGTTCATGATCAATTGCCGCATCTGGCCGTCGCGGTTCTGCTCGATCACGAAGACGAGGTCATGGGCATGCACGAATTCGTCGAGCGAGCGGTGGAACGGAAAGGCGCGGATGCGCATGGTGTCGATCGGGTAGCCTTCGTCGGCGAGGATCTCGATCGCCTCATAGGCGGGCGAGGCCGAGGTGCCGAAAAACAGCGCGCCGAGGTTCAGATCGGTCTTCGGCGCGGTCACCTTGATCGGGTCATGGGTCTTGGGCTGCGGCACCAGCCCCTTGGCGGTCTCGAACTTGCGCAACAGCCGGTCGACGTTCTGCACGTAGTCCTCGCCCATCTCGGAATAGATCGCCATTTCGTTCTTCGACGAGCCGCGGGTGAAGAAGGCCCCCTTCTCGGGATGGGTGCCGGGCAGCGTGCGGTAACAGATGCCGTCGCCGTCCAGATCCTTGTAGCGGCCCCAGTCGGTGGCCCGGTCCAGCGCCTCGGCATCCAGCACCTTGCCGCGGTCCATCCGGTAGCTGTCATCCCATTCCAGCGGCGGCGACATCCAGTCGTTCATGCCGAGGTCAAGGTCGGACATCATGATCACCGGGGTCTGCAACCGTTCGGCCAGGTCGAAAGCCTGCACCGTCATGTCGAAGCACTCGCGCGGGGTGGCGGGAAAGAGCAGCACATGCTTGGTGTCGCCATGGCTGGCATAGGCGGCGGCGAGGATGTCGGATTGCTGCGAGCGTGTGGGCATGCCGGTGGAAGGCCCCGACCGCTGGACATTGATCAGCACCGCGGGGACTTCGGCGAAATAGGCCAGCCCCAGGAACTCGCTCATCAGCGACAGGCCCGGCCCGGAGGTGGCGGTAAAGGCCCGCGCGCCGTTCCAGCCGGCACCCACCACCATGCCCATGGCGGCCAGTTCGTCCTCGGCCTGGATGATGGCAAAGTTCTTCTTGCCGCTGCCGGGATCGATCCGCATCCGCTCGGCATACTTGGAAAAGGCGTCCACCACCGAAGTCGAAGGCGTGATCGGATACCAGGCCGCCACCGTCGCCCCGCCATAGATCGCCCCCAGTGCGGCGGCGGTATTGCCGTTCATCAGGATATGGCGGCTTTCCTTGATATGCGGCGCGTCGTTGCCGCCCTGTTCCAGCCGGATCGGCAGCGGGCAGGTGAAATTCTCGGCGGCATATTGATAGCCCATCTCAAGCGCCCGCACATTGGGCGAGATCAGCTTTTCCTTGCCCTTGAACTGATCGTTCAGCAGGTCCTTGAGGATGCCGAAGTTCATGTCGAGCAGCGCCGCCAGGGCGCCCACGTAAACCACGTTCTTCATCAACTGCTGCATCCGCGGCGCGCTGTATTCGCGCATGCACATCTCGGTCAGGGGGATGCCCAGGAAGGTGATGTCGTCGCGGTGCAGATGCTCGGCCAGCGGCTTGGTGCTGTCATAGACGAAATAGCCGCCCGGCTCGACGCTGGCCACGTCCTTTTCCATGCTTTGCGGATTGACGCAGAGCATCAGGTCCACCCCGCCGCGCCGTCCGAGATAGCCCCGGGAACTGACCCGCACCTCGAACCAGGTGGGCAGGCCCTGGATGTTCGAGGGAAAGATATTGCGCGGGCTCACCGGGATGCCCATGCGGAAAATTGCCTTGGCAAACATGTGGTTGGCGCTGGCCGATCCGGTGCCGTTGACATTGGCGAACTTGACGACGAAATCGTTGACGCCTGCAATCTGCTTCATGTGACCTCCACGAGGTTCGGCGCCGCCTTGGCGGTATTGTAGAGAAACATCTGCATGTCCCAGGCCGCGGTCGGGCAACGCTCGGCGCAAAGACCGCAGTGCAGGCAGACGTCTTCGTCCTTGACCATGACCTTGCCGGTTTCCAGCGGGCCCGAGACGTAGAGATCCTGCTCTTCGTTGGTGGCGGGCATCACCAGCCTGCCGCGCAACTCCTCCTCCGGGGCGTTTTCGACAAAGCTGATGCAACTGGTGGGGCAGATGTCGGTGCAGGCGTCGCATTCGATGCAATTGCCCGCGTCGAAAACGGTCTGCGCGTCGCAGTTCAGGCAGCGCTCGGCCTGGACAAAGGCCGCGGCTTCGTCAAAGCCCAGCTCGACCTCGAGCACCCGGTCGGCCAGCGCCGCTTTCAGATCGACCAGCGGCACCGCCTCGCGCTTGTCATCGACGGGAATGGAATCGTAGCTCCATTCGTGGATGCCCATCTTCTGGCTGACGAGGTTGACGAAGGGGGCAGGGCGCTCGTCCAGCGAGTGCCCCTGGCAGAACAGGTCGATCGACACGGCGGCCTTGTGGCCATGGGCGACGGCGGTGATGATGTTCTCCGGCCCGAACGCCGCATCGCCGCCGAAGAACACCTCGGGCCGTGTCGATTGCAGCGTCTCGGCGTTCAGGATCGGCAACCCCTTGTGGGAGAAGTTGACCCCGAGATTGGACTCGATCCAGGGAAAGGAATTTTCCTGGCCGATGGCGATCAGCACGTCGTCGCAGGGCACCAGCACCGGGTCCTCGCCGGTGGGCACAAGCTCGCGCCGCCCGTCGTCGTGATAGACCGCCTCGACCCTGTCAAAGCGCATGCCGGTCAGCTTGCCATCCTCGACCACGAATTCCTTTGGCACATGGTTGTCGAGGATCGGGATGCCTTCGTGAAGGGCATCCTCCTTTTCCCAGGGGCTGGCCTTCATGTCGGCAAAGGGGCTGCGGACAATCACCTTGACCTCTTCGCCGCCCAGCCGGCGCGAGGTGCGGCAGCAGTCCATCGCGGTATTGCCGCCGCCCAGAACGATCACCCGCCTGCCGATCTCGGTCACATGGTGGAACGCCACGTTCGACAGCCAGTCGAGCCCGATGTGGATATTGGCATCCGCCTCCTTGCGCCCCGGCAGGTCGGGCAGGTCGCGCCCGCGCGGCGCGCCCGAGCCGATGAAGACCGCGTCGTAATCCTTGTCGAGGATCGCCGCGAGGCTGTCGACGAAGGTGTTGAAATGCGCGGTGATGCCCATGTTCAGCACATAGCCGACCTCTTCATCCAGCACGCTTTCCGGCAGGCGGAAGGCGGGGATTTCCGAGCGCATGAAGCCGCCGCCCTTGGCTTGCGCGTCATAAAGCTCCAATTCGTAGCCCAGCGGCGCCAGGTCGCGCGCCACGGTCAGCGAGGCCGGACCGCCGCCGATCAGCGCGATCTTCTTGCCATTGGGCGGGCCTGCCTTGGGCAGCTTGTCGGCCACCTCGTCCTTGAAATCCGCCGCCACCCGTTTCAGGCGGCAGATCGCCACCGGCTCTTCCTCGACCCGTCCGCGGCGGCAGGCGGGCTCGCAGGGCCGGTCACAGGTGCGGCCAAGGACCCCGGGAAAGACATTGCTTTCCCAGTTGACCAGGTAGGCATCGGTGTAGCGGCGTTGGGCGATCAGTCGGATGTACCAGGGCACCGGCGTATGGGCCGGGCAGGCGTATTGGCAATCGACGACTTTGTGAAAATACTCCGGGTCGGAAATATCGGTCGGTTCCATCACCTGCCTGTCCGAATGAAATCACTGTGTACGTCCGTATACTTACCCATGTTCCGCGCAAGCGGAATACAAATCTTCCCTCCGGGCAGCGATCATGCCGCGCCTGTTACCGGAAACGCGCCGTCATGGTTGTTTGATGCAGGCGATAAAGATTGTCAGGGTTGCAGGGCAGGGGCCTATAGCTTGATCCAGGCGGTCTTGAGATCGAGGTACTTGTCAAAGGCATGCAGGGACTTGTCATGCCCGTTGCCCGATTGCCCGACCCCGCCCAAGGGCACCGTCATGTCGGCGCCGCCATAGGTGTTGACGTGGACAACCCCGGCCCGGATGCGGCGCACCATGCGATGGGCGCGCGACAGATCGGCGGTCCAGACGGCGGCGGCCAGCCCGAAGTCGGTGCCATTGGCGAGGGCAATCGCCTCCTTCTCGGTATCGAAGGGCAGCACCGCCAGCACCGGCCCGAAGACCTCCTCCTGCGCCAGCCGGTCGGTGGGGGCGACGCCGGTGACCACGGTCGGCGCCATGTAGGTGCCGCCGGTCTCTTCGAGGATGCGGTGGCCGCCGGTGACGATGGTGCGCCCTTGGGCGCGGGCCTCTTCGACGAAGGCGAGGTTCTGCGCCAGTTGCCGCTCGGAATTCACCGCGCCGGAGGCCGTCGAAGGGTCGAGCGGGTCGCCGACTTTCATCGCCTCGGCGGCGCGGGCCAGTTTCTCGACAAAGACGTCATGGATGGCGCGGTCCACCAGAAGCCGCGATCCGGCGACGCAGACCTGGCCGGAATTGCGGAAGATGCCCATGGCCGAGACCTTGGCCGCCTCGTCCAGATCGGGCGCGTCGGCGAAGACGATATTGGGGGATTTGCCGCCCAACTCGAGGTAAACGCGCTTGAGGTTGGAGCGCGCCGAAGCCTCGAGCAAGCGCCGCCCGGTGGCGCCCGAGCCGGTGAAGACCAGTGCGTCGACCTGCGGCGATTCGGCAATCGCGGCACCCACCACGCCGCCTTCGCCGGTCACGACGTTCAGCACGCCCGGCGGCATCCCGGCCTCAAGTGCCAGATCGGCGATCCGGAGCAGGGTCAGGGACGCGGTCTCGGCCGGTTTCAGCACCACGGTGCATCCCGCGGCCAGCGCCGGGCCAAGCTTCCATGCGCCGATCATCAGCGGGAAATTCCACGGCACGATGGCGCCGACCACCCCCACCGGGGCGCGATGCACCAGCCCCAGCGTGCCCGGCGCGGTCGGGGCAATCTCGCCATAGAGCTTGTCGATCGCCTCGGCGTAGTAGCGGATGGTGGCGACCGCCGAGAGCGGCTCGGCCTTCAGCGCCATGCCGATCTCGGTGCCATTGTCGCGCACGCCCAGAACGGCGATTTCAAGCGCCTGCGCCTCGATCAGATCGGCCCATTTCAGCAGGATCGCCTTGCGCGCCGCGGGCGCCAGATCGCTCCAGCGGCCATCGTCGAAGGCGCGCCGCGCGGCGGCAATCGCGGCTTCGGCGTCCTGCGCGGTGCCGCGCGGCATTGTGGTCAGGAGCGTGCCGTCAAGCGGCGAGATCACCTCCATCACCGCGCCGTCCGAGGCCGGGCGGTGGGCCCCGTCGATCAGGTGCGCGGCGGGGGGAACGGGTGCTGCGCGCAGCGTGTCTATGCGGGAGGTATCCATGGGCATCGGTTCATTTATTGCACCAGCGTTTCAATAAACGTGCCGGTTTTCCCGCAGCCTGTCAATCCGCGCGGCGCCGCGGGCAGGGGGCACAGCTTCATTGACAGGCCAAAGGCGCCGCCGCTAAATTAAACCAACGGTGGAAATAATGAACCGCCCGGGCCCGACCGGATCGAAAGGCCCGGCCAGAGCCCTGCCCGAAAGGCGACACGCATGCGCAAGACCATCCTCGTCATCGGAACCTTCGACACCAAGGCCGACGAACTGGCCTACCTGATCGGGCGGATCGAGGGGCAGGGCGGGCAGGTGCTGGCCATGGATGTCAGCGTCCTGGGCGATCCGCCGCACAAGGTGGATGTCACCAAGCACGAGGTCGCGTCGGCGGCGGGCGCCACCATCGACGCGCTGATCGCGCTTGGCGAGGAAAGCACCGCCTTCGAGACGATGAGCGCCGGGGCCGCCCGCCTGACCCGGCGGTTGCACGCGGCGGGCCGGATCGACGGCATGATCGCGCTTGGCGGCACCATGGGCACCGATCTGGCGCTGGATTGCGCCCAGGCGCTGCCCATCGGGGTGCCGAAATACATCGTCTCGACCGTCGCCGGATCGGCGCTGATCGGCGCCGACCGGATGGCGCCGGACGTGCAGTTCATCCTCTGGGCCGGCGGGCTTTTCGGGCTCAACCCGCTCTGCAAATCCTCGCTCAGCCAGGCCGCCGGTGCGGTGCTGGGGGCGGCGCGGGCGGTCGAGCCTCCGGCCTTCGACCGCCCGGTGATCGGCATGACCTCGCTGGGGTCGTCCTGCCTGAAATACATGAAACACCTGCACCCGGAACTGACCGCGCGCGGCTATGACGTGGCGGTGTTTCACACCACCGGCATGGGCGGCATGGCCTTCGAGCGGCTGGCGGCGGAAGGCGCCTTTGCCTGCGTCATGGATTTCTCGTTGCAGGAGCTGGTCAACATGCTGCACGGCTCGCTGGTCAGCGCCGGGCCCGACCGGCTGAGCGGCGCGGGCCGCAGTGGCACGCCGCAGATGGTGGCGCCGGGGGCCTCGGACATCCTCGACCTGGCGGGCTGGCAGGAGATCCCGGCGCGCTTTCGCGACCGGGCGTTCCACCCGCACAACCGGCTGATCAAGAGCGTCGGCTTCAACGCCGAGGAACGCCGCGAACTGGCGCAGGAGATCGCCACCCGGCTGGCCGTGGCCACCGGGCCGACGCGGTTCTTTCTGCCCGAGGGCGGGATCGAGGAATGGGACCGCCCGGGCGAACCGGCGCATGACCCCGAGGGCCTTGCCGCCTTTGTCGAGGCGACCCAGGCGGCCATGGCGGACCGGGTGCCCGTGACCCGGCTGGCGTGCCACATCAACGACGCGGCCTTTGCCACCGCGGTCCTGGCGCAGCTTGATGCCTGGGTGGCCGAGGGGATCGTGCCGAAGGGCAAGCCCTGACCGGCCCGCGGGTCAATCCGCAAGCTGGTCGGCAAAGCGCAGGAGATAGGTGTCGCAGATGGTGATGCGGCGCCCGTTGCGCGACCAGAAGGACGAGCCGGAGCAGGGTTTGACCGTCAGGGTGACGCGCGAATGCCAGTCGATGCCCGAGAGCAGCGCATAGGCCTCGTCCAGCGCGCCGCTCTCGGTCAGCGCCCGCGCGATCGGCGTTTCTTCCAGGTCGACCCCGGCCTCGGTGACGCGCGCCCCGGCGGGCATCCGGTAGTCGTCGATGATCCGACGCCAGCTGCGGCCCGCCTCGGTGGCGAAATCCCGGCAGTTGCCCGCTGCATCGCCGTCCAGCCCGAAGCGCCGGGCCATGGCGTCGAAGCGCTCGGGGTCCTGGCCGTAGAGCAGGCAGATCGAGCGGCCCGCGCGCTGATCGTCGCTGCGGTATTCGCTGAACATCCCGGGCCGATCGCCGTCCGCCATGTGCTGGCGCGCGCGGGCCGAGATGATGGCTTCGGCCCGGTCGGGCAGGGTGAGATAGACATAGATGGTGGCGAAATCGTCGGCGATATCCTCTTCCGGTCCGAGGATGGGAATGTCGAACTCCCGCAGGAAGGCATGGCCCATCTCATGCGCCACCACATGCAGGAAGGCATCGGTGCTGGCCGCGGGCAGATCGGCCGCGGATTGCGCGGAAACCGGCCCGCCGAACAGGCCCAGCCCGCCCGCGAGCACCGGCGCAAGCCAGCGGAACGGTCTCGGATCACGTGTCATCTTGATACCTCGGGGGATGTGGCGCGCGCCGGGACGGCGGGCTCAGGTGTCACGGAAGGCGCGGTCAAAGTAATACTTGATCGGTCGCAGGACGTATTTGATCGCGGTCTGGCTTTCGGTGGCCATGAAGGCCTCGACCGGCATCCCGGGGAGCAGCTTGCGCCCCTCCAGCTTGGCCAGTTCGTTCTCCAGCAACAGCACCTTGACGTCGTAATAGAAGCCCTTGGTCACCGGGTCCTGGAGCGCATCCGCCGAGATGCGCGCCACGTCGCCAAGGATGATCGGCAGTTCGCGCTGGCCGAAGGCCTTGAACTTGATCGAGGCCGATTGGCCGATGTGCACCTGGTCGATATCGGCGGCCTCGATCTTGACCGCGACCTGGATCGGGTCGCTGTCGGGCACGATCATCATCAGCGGTTTGGCCGCCACCACCACCGAGCGTTCGCCGAAGACCGCCGACTGGTGAATGGTGCCGCTGACCGGCGCGCGGATTTCCAGCTTGCTCAGGCTGTCGGTGATCTGCAGCCGCTTTTCCATGTGGCGCGTGCGCAGCGGGCGCAGCTTGCTCAGCGCCTCCTCGGCCTTTTCCTGGGCCGTGGGGATGACGGCAAGGCGCTTGAGGTTCAACTCCGAGATCTTGCCGCGCAATTCGGCGATCTTGGCCTCGAGACTGCCGATCTGGCCGCGCGCGGTCACGTCGTCGCGGCGCAGGGCATAGAGCGTCGAGGACTTGATCAGCTTGCTCTTGGCCAGCGCCTCGGCATTTTCCAGCTCGACCGCCAGAAGCGCCAGTTCGTCGTGCTTGGCGGCGATCTGGGCCGAGACCCCGACGATCTCGGCGCGGGTCTGCACGATCTGCTCGTCCAGCAGGTCCATGCCCGATTGCACCGCCTTGAAATGCGCCTCGAGCTGCTCTTTCTGGCGGTCGATCAGGCGGCGCAGGTCGGGGCGCTCCGCCGAGGCCTCGATCAGCAGCGGATGCAGGTCGAGGGCCTCGCGGTTGTCGATCATGGCTTCCAGCCGGGCGATATTGGCCAGCGTCTCGAACAGGTCGCTTTCGGTGACGTTGAGATCGGAGCGCAACTGCCGGCTGTCCAGCCGCACCAGCACCTGGCCGGCCTTCACCCGGTCGCCGTTGACGGCATGGATCTCGTCGACCACGCCGCCGATCGGGTGCTGGACGGCGGTCATGGTGGTGGATACCTCGATCGCGCCCTTGCCGATCACCGCGCCGTTGATATTGGCCTGCGTCGACCAATAGGCGAGGCCCCCGATGGCCAGGATCAGCGTGACCACGACGATGGAAAAGGCCCGCGCCGTCGTCCAGGTCCTGCGGTTCTTGCGGTGGCTGACGTCGGTCATGGTTACCGCCTCGCGACCTTCCTGGTATCCGCCTCATCCGAGGAGCGCACCACCGAGACATGCGGGCGTTTCTCGGCCGTTGCGGCGACCTGTTCCTTGTCGGCCAGCTTGCGGTTCTGGTTGGACGAGGCCACCGATGTGCGCATTTCGATCAGCTTGCCGTCCTTGAGCTCGAAACGCCGGTCGACATAGTCGAGGTTCAAGGTATCGCGCGCGGTCAGAAGGATGGTGGTGCCCGCCTCCTTCAGCGCGGTCAGCGTCTGCTTCAGCTTTCTGGGGATGCGCACCAGCATGTCGGAATCCAGCTGGTCGATCAGCAGGATCTGCGGCTCGTGATAGAAGGCGCGCGCCAGGCTGAGCTGGTAACGCTCGAACATCGACAGGCAGGTGCCGCGCGGGTCGATCACGGTCTTGAACCCGTCGGGCAGCGAGGTGATCGCCGCGTGCATCCGTGCCCGGCGCGCCGCCAGCCCCACCGCTTCGGGATCGGGGTTGAGCTCGAAACCCGAGATATTCTCTTCGATGGTGCCGGCGACAAAGCCCGGCGCTTCCGGCGCATAGCCGAAGATCCGCTGCGCCTCGGTATCGGTCAGCCGTTTGGTGTGCCGCCCGTTGACGAGGACTGATCCGACGTTCTGCTCCCACATGCCGAGGATGGTTTCCAGCAGGACGGTCTTGCCTTGGCTCGACAATCCGTTGATCTCGATGATCTCGCCGGCATTGGCGTTCAGCGACACCGATCTGAGGATCATCTCGTTGGTGATCGGTGACCGCACCGAGACGTTCTGCAGCACCAGCCGGTGCTGGGATCCGGGCTGTTCGGCATAATCGTCTTCCAGTTCGGCGGCGCGGTTGGCGAGGATCCGGTTGAGCTTTTTCCAGTGCTGGCGCGCCTCGAACATCCGCGGGATCTGGACGAAGAACCGGTCGACTGGCCCGAGAATGCGGGTCACCAGGAAGGTCGCGGCCACCATGGCGCCCACGGTCAGCGCGCCTTGCAGCGTCAGGTAGGCGCCGGTGGCCAGCACCAGGTAACGCACCACCATGGCGGCGGTCCGTGACAGGGTCTCGAACCAGGCGGTCCAGTCCCGCAGCGCGATGGACTCGTCGCGCGCCTGGTTGCGCGCGCCCTGCCAGCGCGGGTGATAGCCGACGCCCATGTCCTGCGAGCGGACCGTATCGCGCGAGGCGATCAGCACGTTCTTCAACTGGTTGACCGAGGAGCTCGCCGCCTGCGCGCGTTCGCGCCGCCCGCCCATGAAGACCGCCTGGATCAGCGCCAGAAGCGCGATCACCCCGATGCCGCCGACACAGGCCCAGCCCAGCAGCGGATGGAGAAAGAACACCACGGCGATGAACATCGGCGCCCAGATGAAGTCGAAGACCGCGATCAGCGTGCCGGAATGAAAGAACCCGCGCAGGCCATCGACCTCGTCGAGCCCGACGGCGGGTTTCGCCTTGTTGTGCTGGAAGACGTGGTTGCGCCCGGAATGCGTGATCAGCGTCTGTTCCATCTGTTCCTGGAACTGCGCCCCGAAACGCGCCAGAAGCCGTTTGCGCGCGTAATCCAGCACGCCCATGACCAGCAGCAACCCGATCACCAGAACCAGCAGCGCGACCAGGGTTTCGACCGACCGCGACGACAGCACCCGGTCGTAGATCAGGATCATGAAGAACGGCCCGACCAGCCGCAGGACATTGACCAGAAAGCTGAGCGTGAAGGCGGAGGTCAGAATGAGCCCGCCTTTTCGGACTGCCGTTCGCGCGGAACCTCGAAGTGCCTTGGCTGAATTCACCGATCAATGTCCTTTCGCTTTTGGCGCGGACCGCCTGAGGGCCGAAATCGGGCCCCTGTCCGGAAGGCGCGATCCCGGGCGCCGGAGGGCGCCGAGGATGCAGTTCCTGGGGACGTCTGCAAACGTCCTATTTCTTCTTCGCCGGCTTTTTCACCTGGTTGAGATTGAAGCTGATGATGATCCTGTTGGCGGCATTGCCCTCTTCCTCGGACAGGTTCGGATCGACGGCGTGATAAAGCCAGCTCGGGAAAATGAGCATCCGCCCCGCGACCGGCGTGAACCGGACCTTCGTCCAGCATTCCTTGGGCCGCTTCTTGTTGGGCATATACTTTGCCTGGTTCATCAAATGCATGGTCCGCGGTTCAATGAACTCGATGTTACCACAATTTTCGGGCGCTTGGATATAGTAGACTCCGCTCCACAGGCAGCCGGGATGCACATGCGCCCGGTTCACGCCGCCCGGCGGGTTGATGATCGACCACATGGTGCCGATCTTGATCTCGTGGGAATCGGCGTAGCCGAGGTTTTGCGACAGCTTGGCCGTGGCCTGGCCGATCTTGCCCACAAGCTCGGCGTAATCCTTGGACTTGTGCAGGTCGTTGTGGCTGTGCCAGCCGCCCAGGGCGGGAATGTTTGAGCGGCTGATGCCCTTCTGGTCGCGAATGCGTTCGGAATAAATTTTTTCGGTAAGGTCCTTGTTCAGATCTTCGGGGTTTTCCAGATCGATCTGAAACACCATCGTGGGGAAGTACGTTCGCCGAACGAAGGTGAAGTCGTCCTTGCTCATTCTTTCACTCTCTTGCTTTTCAATAATGCGTTTTGCTAAGGGTGGTCCGGCCCACCGATCCCGACAGTAACAGAGAATGCCATGCAGCCAAACATCTTGTTCAAGCTGGCATTTGATGCAGCTTATGATGGTATGCCGGCCTGCCGCCTCCGAAGGCGCCCCGGACGGTGCGAGGCGCGGATCTGACCCGTGACACGCCCCCCACGATGCAGGACTGGCTCGATCTTCACGGGCTGACGGCGCAGGGCTGCGCGGATCTGGTCTCCCATGCTCCGCCGATTGTGGAAGTGGCGACGGTTGCGGCCCCCGCAAGCTGGCCCGAGGGCGCGCGTCTCTGGGCGCTGGCCGCCGCGGCGCTGAGCGCGCACCTCCCCGATCTCGCGGAAGACATTGCGCATACCGCGGCGCGCACCGTGGTGAATTTCGCCCCGGATCCGGCCCGCCACCCGCGGCCCTTCACCGTCCGTCTCGCGGAAAAACGCATGGTCTATGCCTCCTGCCCGCTCTCGCAGGGCGCCGGAGACCCGATCCTGGTGGCGCATGAATTCGGACACGCCCTGCAGTTGCACCTCGTGGCGGACCGCGGCGTGCCGCCGATCCTGCGCGAAACCTGTGCCTTCCTGGCGGAGGAGGTGCTGCTGCGCGAGCTGCCCGGTCTGGCAGGCGACTATGCTGATGCGGTCGCGGCCAGGCTGGCCCGAGCGCGCATCCGCGACTTCGGACGCCTGCGCGAAACCCTGGTCGAAGCGCTGCGCGATCCTGCGGCGCGCTATAAATATGACTGGAATTATCCGCCCGCCCGCCGCCTTGCCCTCGGCCTGTGCCGGCACCCGGATACCGACGCCGCGATGGCGCTGTTTCACGGCCGGATCACCCTGGGAAAACTGCGCGAAATCCTGCGCCTATAAGCTGATCATGCAATCGCAGCAATAGCTTGCGGCATCGCGGCATCCGCGCGCCCCTGGCGGCCTGCGTTTCGCCGCCGCTGAGGCAATCCGTCCCATGGCATCCGGAAATCGACACCAGATTAACGTTGACAGGAAGCTGATTCGCAAAGAAAGTTGAGTCAGATCTGCATTTTCCGGGACCGTGGCGTCTTAGACACTTCACTTTGGTCCGCACCCCATTCGGCGTCCAACCGACATGATCGGTGTGCATTGAAAATGCCATTTTGATAATGTCATCCATTTTTTCGAAACACCGGACTTCCGCACGACGGACCACAGCATCATCCCATATTCGGCCTGCGCCGCAGGCTTCATGCATCCTTTCTCGCACGAGAAGCTGCTCATAACCCTGGAGAACTCCCATGACCGCCATCATCGCCACCCCCGCCCTGAACACCATTGCTCTGACCGACGAGCTGATCGCCCTGATCGACGACGCGCTGGCGGCGCAGGACCTGGCGACCGCGCTGAGCTTTGCCCCGGATCTCTACGACGGTGACGAGGGCAACGAAGGCGACGAATGGAACGAGGGCAACGAAGGCGACGAGGACGACGAAGGCGACGAGGGCGACGAAGGCAACGAGGAAAACGAAGGCAACGAAGGCGACGAAGGCAACGAAGGCGACGAAGACAACGAGCCCACCGACGGCAATGAAGGCGACGAGGGCAACGAAGGAAACGAGGGCAACGAGGGCAACGAAGACAACGAAGGCAACGAAGGCGACGAGGACAACGAAGGCGACGAAGGCTTCGAGGGCGACGAGGACGACGAAGGCAACGAAGGCGACGAAGGCGACGAGGGCGACGAATACGACGAGGGTGACGAAGGCGACGAACACGACGAGGACGACGAAGGCAACGAA
>SBGD01000078.1 GCA_006226775.1 Paracoccaceae bacterium
CAGCTGGATGAGCTGCTGCCGTGAAACTGGAAGGTGTTGCCACAAGAAGCCGACAGTCAAGCCGCGTAAACTGCGGTATCAATGACGCGGTTACGGAATATCTGAGACTGAAGGCGAAAAAAATTTCTCCTGAAATCAGAAAGTTAATATGGGTTGTCGTGGGAGCTGCGAAGAAATCTGCGGATTCCCACGACTCCGCGAAAACCGACTATCCCATCCTTCTTGCACGCCCTCAAGGGCAAGCAATCGAGGTAACCACCGGCCGGAACCCTCCGTTCTCCGCCGGGAAGAAGATGGTCGCAGCATGTCACATGAACCGCCCCGCGCTTTCGAGAACGCAATCCCATCCCTTGGCGCGATCCAGCCAAGGCTCAGGGTCTCGACCGTTGCGCGGCTTTCGGGGCTGAAGCGTCGCCACATCACCGATCTCGCATCGAAAAAAAGATACCAGGCGCCGCGAAACACGGCGGCGTCTGGACCTTCGATCAGGATCTTTTGTCCGTCTGGCTCACCGAGGGGAACGAATGGCAAGCAACATCTACAAGCCCAAAAACAGCAAGAATTACTACCTCCGCGTGTCCATCGACGGGAAAGAATACCGAGAGTCGCTTCGGACAAGTTCTAAACGGGTCGCGGAAAAGAAAGCGCGCAAAAGGATCCAGGAGCTAACGGGGAAGGCTGAGCGTGGGGAGACCGACTGGCTCTTCCACGCGGGCTTCACAAGCTTCTACGACAGCCTGGATCACGAAGACGACGACCATGGCTGGTCGGGCACCACCCGCGCCCGCTATCAGACCAGTCTCCGCCAGATCGGTGTGACCCTGTCGGACATCTTTGAGGAACGGGGCGAGGATATCGAGGCCGCCGGGGCCTGGGAAATCGATCTTAAATCGGTGTCCGAATTCGTTGCAATGCGCAAGGATGAGGGTGTTTCGATCGCGACGATCAATCGCGACCTCACGGCGTTCAACCATCTGATGCGCCATATCAAAAACAAGGGTTGGATCGAGATGAACCCGGTTCTGCAGTTCGAGAAGCAGGGCATGAAGGAGAGCCTTCCGGACATCGTTCTGCCCAGCGACCAGGCAATCCTCGAGCTGGGTCGCCGCGCACCGGGCACGCTCAGCTTCTTCCCGGCCTTTCTCGACGCGACCGGAGGGCGGGTCACTGAGATATCGATGATCAAATGGTCGGATGTGAAGGGCATGGATCGACCGGTCGAAGGCCATGTCACGATGACCTTGCGGCACACGAAGGGGCGCAAGGTTCGGACGATCACGCTTCGCCAGCAGGCGATCGACATCCTGGTGAAGATTCCTCGCTCCAACCGCTCTCCCTATGTGTTCTGGAATAAAACCGAGGAGGGCTACTACCGCGGCCCAGCGAACCTGTTCTGGGGCTATGCCCAGGAGACGGGTTTCGGGGCCCGGCTCCATGACATCCGCCACAAGTTCGCGATCGAACGGCTGAGGGAAGGGTGGTCGGTCTATCGCGTCCAGCGCTACATCGGCCACGGATCGGTGAACACGACCGAGCGCTATTACTTCCGCTACCTATCGCAGGAGCAGCAGGAGATCGCGAACGCGGATGGTAATGCCGGTCTCTGAACCAGCATGGCATCTGCCCGCAGCAGCCCCGCCCGAAACGGCGGGGCTTCGTCGTTTCAGGACATCTTCCGGGATGTTCGAGTGGCACAGAAGGCGGCATCTCGGCATAGTCGGTGCAACCGGCGCGGCGAAAAGTCGTCATACTATGCCGACTCTGGCATTTTACGGCTCCAGGACCCGCCAGAGCGGGTAAGACCAGAAACCAGTGAAATAAGACCAAAGTGGCGGAGAGACAGGGATTCGAACCCTGGGTCCCCGTGAAGGGACAACGGTTTTCGAGACCGCCCCGATCGACCACTCCGGCACCTCTCCGCGGGGGTCTGGTGGGTGCGTTTAATCGCTCTTTGGGACAGGCGCAAGCGGCAATCGCCACTTTTTGCATCGGAATTTCCATAACCCCGCGCCCGCGCGCCGATCACGCCGCTTTGTCGCCGCGCGCGCTTGGAAATGGCGCCGGCACAGGTTAGATTCGCCCCACACACCCCTCGGGAGCCGAACCCATGTTGAAAAAATGCGCCGCCCTGGCCACCGCCGTCCTGATCGCGGTGGCTTTGCCCGCTCCGGCGCAGCAGTCGCGCCCCACCGATGCCCTGCTCGACACCCTGGCGCTGCACGACACCGTCGAGGTCATGCGCAAGGAAGGCATCAGCTACGGCACCGAACTGGCCCTCGACATGCTGCCCGGCGGCGCCGGCGAAAGCTGGACCCGCGCGGTCGAGCGGATCTATGACACCGCGCGGATGGAAGAGACCGTGCGCGCCGGCTTTGCCCGCGCCTGGGCGGCCGAAGACATGTCGACCGAGCCGATCGCGCAGTATTTCGCCTCGGACGACGGCCAGCAGGTGGTGCGCCTCGAGATTTCGGCCCGCGACGCGATGACCGAACCGGGGGTCGAGGAGGCCGCCCGCGCGGCCTTTCGCGACCGCGACGACGAGATCGAGGCCGATCCGCGGCTTGCCGAGATCGCGCGCTTCATCGAGAGCAACGATCTGATCAATGCCAATGTCGTGGGGGCGATGAATTCCAGCTATGAATTCTATGCCGGGCTGGTCGATGGCGGCGCCTTCGAGATGAGCGAGGACGAGATCCTCCGCGTCGTCTGGGAGAGCGAGCCCGACAGCCGCAAGGAAACCCGTGAATGGCTGTTTGCCTACATGATGATGGCCTATCAGCCGCTCGACCAGAAGGTGCTGAGCGATTACGTCGACCTCGCGGCAAGCGAGCAGGGCAGGGCGCTCAACCGCGCGCTGTTTGCCGGTTTCGACGAGATGTATGCCGAGATCTCCTATGCGCTGGGGCTGGCGCTGGCCCGGCAGATGACCGCGCAGGAGCTTTGAGGCCAAGGCGCCCCGAAATCCCGCCCTGAAGCCCGCCCCGGGCCTGTTGACTTGCCGCCGCGATCGGTATAGCTGCACGCAACCCGGCGGGGCTCTCGCCGGGGTTTTGGCAATGACGCCCGCAAGGGGCGCGCTGTTCGAGGCAGGCCGGGGGCGCAAGCCGGGCCGCAACGCCGGGAAACCGGGGCCACAGGACGCGGAAGCAAAAGGAAGACAAGGATGTTCGCAGTCCTCAAGACGGGCGGCAAGCAGTACAAGGTTTCCAGCGGAGATACGCTCCGCGTCGAGAAACTGGCTGCCGACGCCGGCGAAAAGGTTCAATTCAACGACGTGCTGATGCTGGGCGGCGATACCACCGTCCTGGGCAGCCCGCTGGTGGCCGGTGCCGCGGTTCAGGCGGAAGTGATCGACCAGATCAAGGGTGACAAGGTCATCCACTTCGTCAAGCGCCGCCGCAAGCACGGATCCAAGCGCACCAAGGGCCACCGTCAGCAGCTGACGCTGATCCGGGTGACCGACATCCTGGCCGATGGTGCCGATGCCTCGGGCGTCAAGGCTGCGATCGGCGCGGGCTCTGCACCCGCTGGCGCGCCCAATGCCGCAGCAAAGACCGAAGCCGCGGTTGAAACCGGCGACGATCTGACGCAGATCACCGGTGTCGGCCCCGCCGCCGCCAAGAAACTCGCCGAAGCCGGCGTGACGACATTCGCCGGGCTTGCCGCGGTCGACGCCGAGAGCTTCGAGGCCGTCAAGGTCAAGTCCGAGTGGATCGAACAGGCCAAAGAACTGGCCGCCAAGTAAGGAGAGAGACCCATGGCACATAAAAAAGCAGGCGGTTCCTCCCGCAACGGTCGCGACTCGGACGGTCGCCGCCTCGGTGTGAAACTGTTCGGTGGCCAGCATGCCATCCCCGGCAACATCATCGTGCGCCAGCGCGGCAACAAGTGGTGGCCGGGCGAAGGCGTGGGCCAGGGCAAGGACCACACCATCTTTGCCATTGCCGAGGGCCACGTGACCTTCCGCAAGGGCTTCAAGGGCCGCACCTTCATTTCCGTGCTTCCGGCTGCGGAGGCCGCGGAATAAGCCGACCACAAGGTTTGCATCGCCAACCCGGGGATCGGTGAAAGCCGGTCCCCTTTTGCGATGGCTGTGCCGACCGGGACCACCTGTCGCGGAAATGTTTTTTCACATCGCAAACAATTCGCGCTAGGGTGGCCGCATGACCGCGCGGCAGGGAAAACGACGGATGACCGGGCACTTGGGGTGCCCCCGGGGGAGGCCGGGCCTCTTGCAGGCGGGCGCATCCGTTGCCATCTCTTTGCCATGCTTGACCCGTAGACTGCTCGGGTTCCGAAGATCTGAGCAGCAGGCCGCACCGGCGCTGACAGCCTCGGAAACCACCTGAGACCCGGCGTGTCCGGTGACCGGGTGCCAGACCCCGCGAATGCCGTTTTGAGGAGGAACTGCATGACCGCCCAGGAATATCTTGTTGCACAACCGTTGATTCAGACCGAGAGAGTCGACCTGCGTCCGCTGCGCAAGTCGGACATGGGGCTGATCGAGATGCATACATCCGACCAGCGCGTGGCCATCATGACCACGTCGATCCCCCATCCGCTGCCGCCCGGCACGATCGAGGCCTTCGTGACCCGCGCCATGGCGCCCGAGCGGGACGAGGATGTCTGGGCGATGGACGGCACCCGCCTTGGCGGGCCCGAGGTCATGGGCCTGATCTCGCTGCACCGGATGGACCGCAACCAGTCGGAAGTGGGCTATTGGGTGGCGCCGGCCTTCTGGAACACCGGGCTGGCCTCGGACGCGGTGCGCGCGCTGGTCGAGGCCAACCCGCTGGGCAATGCGACGATGTTCGCCAGCGTGTTCCAGGACAACCCGGCCTCGGCGCGGGTGCTGACCAACTGCGGCTTCGACTATATCGGCGACGCGGAAAGCTATTCGGTGGCGCGCGGCGTTCAGGTGCCGACCTGGACCTACCTGCGCAAGCTGTTCTGAGGTTGGTCGGGGGCTCTGCCCCCGCCGCCGCAAGCGGCGACTCCCCCGGAGTTTATTCGGCAAGATGAAGCATGGAGGTGCGCCCGAGGCTTGAGGCCGGGGCGCATTTTCTCTATCGCCGGTGCCACACAGTAACAGGGCAGAGCCATGAAATTCCTCGATCTCGCCAAGGTCCACATCCGCTCCGGTGCCGGCGGTGGCGGCGCGGTGTCGTTCCGGCGCGAGAAATACATCGAATTCGGCGGGCCGGACGGCGGCGACGGCGGCAGGGGCGGCTCGGTCATCATCGAGGCGGTCGACGGGCTGAACACCCTGATCGATTTCCGCTACCAGCAGCATTTCTTCGCCAGGAATGGCCAGCCCGGCATGGGCAAGCAGCGCACCGGCAAGGATGGCGACGACATCGTGCTGCGCGTGCCGGTGGGCACCGAGGTGCTGGACGAGGACGAGGAAACCCGGATCGCCGAGCTGATGGAGGTGGGCCAGCAGATCGTGCTGGCCAAGGGCGGCAACGGCGGCTTCGGCAACCTGCATTTCAAGACCTCGACCAACCAGGCCCCGCGCCGCGCCAATGCCGGCCAGCCCGGGGTCGAGCGCACCATCTGGCTGCGGCTGAAGCTGATCGCCGATGCGGGGCTGCTGGGGCTGCCCAACGCGGGCAAGTCGACCTTCCTTGCGGCCACCTCGAATGCCCGGCCCAAGATCGCCGATTATCCCTTCACCACGCTGCACCCGAACCTGGGCGTCGTCGCCGTCGATGGCGCCGAATTCGTGGTGGCCGACATCCCCGGCCTGATCGAGGGCGCGCACGAGGGCCGCGGCATCGGCGACCGCTTCCTCGGCCATGTCGAGCGCTGCTCGGTGCTCCTGCACCTGGTCGACGGCACCTCCGAGACCATTGCCGAGGATTACCGCACCATCATCACCGAGCTCGAGGCCTATGGCGGCCACTTGGCCGACAAACCGCGCGTCACCGTGCTCAACAAGATCGACGCGCTGGACGACGAGGAGCGGGCGGAGGCGAAAGCAGCACTCGAGGCCGAGACCGGCCGGCCGGTGATGCTCATGTCGGGCGTCTCGCGCGATGGCGTGACCGAGGTGCTGCGCGCGCTGCGCGCCGAGATCTCCGACGACCGGCTGCGGCAGAAACAACAGGACGAGGAGCCCGAGCCTTGGCGCCCCTGACCAATGCGCGCCGCATCGTCGTCAAGATCGGCTCGGCGCTTCTGGTGGACCGCACCACCGGCCGGCTGAAATCCGACTGGCTCAAGGGGCTGGCCGAGGATGTCGCCTGGCTGAAACAGCGCGCCGACGTGATCCTCGTCTCCTCCGGATCCATCGCCCTGGGCCGCGGCGCGCTGGGCCTCGGCACCGCGGAACTGCCGCTGGAACAATCGCAAGCCGCCGCCGCGGTCGGCCAGATCCGCCTGGCGCGCGCCTACGAGGAGGCGCTGGCGCCGCATGGGCTGGTCACCGCGCAGGTGCTGGTAACGCTCGAGGATTCCACCGACCGGCGGCGCTATCTCAATTCCCGCGCCACGCTCGAGACGCTGGTCTCGCTGGGCGCGGTGCCGATCGTCAACGAGAACGACACCGTGGCCACCGACGAGATCCGCTATGGCGACAATGACCGCATGGCGGCCCAGGTCGCGGCGACGGTGGGCGCGGATGTGCTGGTGCTCCTGTCGGATGTCGACGGGTTTTACACCGCCAACCCGGCGCAGGATCCGCAGGCCTGCCGCTACGACGTGATCGACGCCATCACCCCCGAGATCGAGGCCATGGCCGGCGATGCGGGCTCGGGCCTCAGCAAGGGCGGGATGAAGACCAAGCTGATGGCGGCCAAGGTGGCGACGGCGGCAGGCTGTGCCATGGCGATCACCCATGGCGACACCCTCAGACCGCTCAAGGCGCTGGAAGACGGCGCCAATGCCACCTGGTTCACCGCCCATATCGACCCGCAGCAGGCGCGCAAACGCTGGATCGCGGCGATGAAGGCGCGCGGCGAGGTGACGCTCGACGCCGGTGCGGTGCGCGCGCTGCACCAGGGCCGCAGCCTGCTGCCCGCCGGCATTGCCGGGGTCAGCGGCACCTTCGGGCGCGGCGATCCGGTGGCGATCCTCGACACCGAGGGCCACAAGCTGGGCCAGGGGCTGACCCGCTACACCGCCGCCGAGACCCGCACCATCCAGGGCCATCGCTCTGCCGAGATCGAGGCGCTGCTGGGTTACCCGGGCCGGGCCGTGCTGATCCACCGCGACGACATGGCCCTGTAACACATGGCTCTGTAAACCGGGGTTTCTCTGGTTTACAAATATCCCCGCCGGAGGCATGAAACTCTTTGGCGCAAAGCCCAACAAAGGCAGACCCGATGAAAGATCTCGACAACATCCCCGCCCTGATGGCCGACATCGGCGCCCGCGCCAGGGCCGCCGCGGCAGAGCTGGCCATTGCCAGCGCCGAACGCAAGCACGCCGCGCTGATCTCGGCCGCCGAGGCGGTCTGGCAGACCCGCGCGGCGATCATCGAGGCCAATGCGAAAGACCTCGAATTCGGCCGCGACAAGGGCCTCGGGGAGGCGATGCTGGACCGGCTGATGCTCGACGAGACCCGCATCCGCGGCATCGTCGACGGGCTGCGCGCGGTGGCCGAACAGCCCGATCCGGTGGGCGCGGTCATGGCGGAATGGGACCGGCCTTCGGGGCTTCACATCCGCCGGGTGCGCACGCCCCTGGGCGTGGTGGGCGTGATCTATGAAAGCCGGCCCAACGTGACGGCGGATGCCGGCGCGCTCTGCCTGAAGGCCGGCAATGCGGTGATCCTGCGCGGCGGATCCGAGAGCTTTCATTCCTCGGGCGCGATCCATGCGGCGATGATCAAGGGGCTGAAGGACGCGGGTCTGCCCGAGGATGCCATCCAGTTGGTGCCCACGCGAGACCGCGCGGCGGTCAGCGAGATGCTGACCATGAGCGAGTTCATCGACGTCATCGTGCCGCGCGGCGGCAAGGGGCTGGTGGGGCTGGTCCAGCGCGAGGCGCGGGTGCCGGTCTTTGCCCATCTCGAGGGCATCGTGCATGTCTACCTCGACCGCGAGGCCGACCCGGTCAAGGCGCTCGACGTGGTGCTGAACGCCAAGACCCGGCGCACCGGCATCTGCGGTGCCGCGGAATGCCTGCTGATCCACCGCGACATCGTCGATACCATCGGCCAGGGCGTGGTGCGCGCGCTGATCGATGCCGGGGTCGAGGTCCGCGCCGATGCGGGCCTGCAGAAGATCGGCGGCACGGTGCCGGCAGAGGCGGACGATTGGGGGCGCGAATACCTCGACCGGATCATTGCCGCCCGCGTGGTCGACGATCTGGATGCGGCGATTGCCCATATCCGCCGCTATGGCTCCAGTCACACCGATTGCATCCTCACCGAAGACGACGGCGCCGCCGAGACCTTCTTTCAGAAGGTCGACAGCGCCATCGTGTTGCGCAATGCCTCGACCCAGTTCGCCGATGGCGGCGAATTCGGCATGGGCGCCGAGATCGGCATCGCCACCGGCAAGATGCACGCCCGCGGCCCGGTGGGTGCCGAGCAACTGACCAGCTTCAAGTACCTGGTCGAGGGGCAGGGCACGGTCCGTTCCTGACCCTTCGGACCCGCGTCGCGCCGCGCGCCGGGCGCCGACGCTGAAAGACCGCCGGTTCCTCACACCGTCAGCACGAGCTGCCCCGTGTTCTGCTCCATCACCGGCCTGCGGCCCAGGTCGCGGGCCAGTACCGGCAGCAGCAGGAACTGCACCTGGTTCGGCGGCACCGAGGGATCCTCGGCCTCCGGGTCGGGGGCGCGGGCAATGCGGTCCATCTGGGCCCAGAGCGCGGGGTCGGGGGCAATACGCTCGGACTGGCCGGTCACGGTCCAGCTTCCGGGCTGAAATTCCAGCTGGATCGCGCCGCCGCGCGGCAGCGCGGTCTCGACGCATTGCAGCGCCAGCAGCGCCAGTTGCACCTCGCGGCGCGGCAGGTCGCCGCCCGGCACCCAGTCATAGGTGATCCGGCCCACGGCGCTGAGGTTTTCGAGCACGGCAACCACCTCGCGCCGCGACACCAGCGCGGTATCCGAGGCGGCGCCAAAGGCGATGCGGAAGAACCGGATGCGCGCGCTGGCATTCTCGCAGCTTTCGGTCACCAGCGACAGTTCCGGCCCCTCGCCACCGCCGCCAAGCGCCATCAGCTCCAGCCCGTTGGAAATCGCGCCCACCGGGCTGATCAGGTCGTGGCAGATGCGCGAGGCTATCAGCGACGCGAGCTTTGCCGTATAGGGGGTCATGTCAGATCTCCTGGGAGGCCGTGGATGAACGATATGAATGCCCTGCTGGAGCCCGGAAACCTGGTGCGCCACCCGGATCGTCCGGATTGGGGCGTGGGCCAGGTGCAATCGAATATCGGTGGCAAGATCACGGTGAACTTTCGGGACGCGGGCAAGGTTGTGATAAACGGCGACCGGATCGCGCTTGAACCGGTCT
Organism: Paracoccaceae bacterium; assembly: GCA_006226775.1. Lineage (GTDB taxonomy): Bacteria > Pseudomonadota > Alphaproteobacteria > Rhodobacterales > Rhodobacteraceae > Marinovum. The sequence continues at coordinate 9,468 of SBGD01000078.1, forward strand.
TCGAGGACTAGGCTACGCGGCGACAGGTTAACGGAGGTTTAAGGCCCGGTCATCCGATTCCGACCGGGGGCAGGCCGCGGGCAGGGCGTTGTCTTTGATCTGCCGGGCTTCTATGAACCGCGGTGAGGCAACGGGAAGCGGGACAGCCATGGGCACTCCGGAATTTTCGGTCCGTCTTGCCAGCACCGAGGCAGAGGTCCGCGCGGCCCAGGCGCTGCGCTACGCGGTCTTTGTCGAGGAGTTGGGCGGCGGCGGCGAGATGGTGGATCATGCCGCCGGGCTGGAGCGGGATCGCTTCGATCCCTATTTCGACCACCTGCTGCTGCATGACACCGCGCGTCCGGGCGACCCGGTGGTGGGCGTCTACCGGGTGATGCGCGACGACCAGGCGCGCGCGCTGGGCCAGTTCTATTGCGACGATGAATACGACCTTTCGGTGCTCAGGGCCTCGGGGCGGCGGTTGATGGAATTGGGGCGCTCGTGCCTGCACCGCGACTATCGCGGCGGGGCGGCGATGGTGCATCTCTGGCAGGCGCTGGCGCGCTACGTGCAGGACCATGGCATCGAGGTGCTGTTCGGCGTGGCGAGTTTCCACGGCACCGATGCGCAGGCGCTGGCCCAGCCTTTGTCGCTGCTGCACGCGCGCCATCTTGCGCCCCCGCCGCTGCGGGTGCGTGCGCGCGCGGCGCAGTTTCAACGGATGGACCTCTTGCCGCCGGAGCAGATCGACCGCAAGGCGGCGCTCCTGCAGACCCCGGCGCTGATCAAGGCCTACCTGCGGCTGGGCGGCTGCGTCGGCGAGGGCGCCTGGATCGACCATGCCTTCAATACCACCGATGTCTGCCTGGTGATGGACACCGCGCGGATGAACGCCCGCCAGCGGCAGCTTTATGCCGCCCCCGGGGCGCGGCCGTGACCCCCACCTGGACCTCCGACAGCACGCCGCCGCCGCTGCGCCGCCCGCGCGGCGTGGCCGACTGGCTGCGGGTGGCGCGGCGGGGCGTGCCGATCTTCGCATTGCTGGTCGGAGGGCTGGCGCTTTTGATGTTGATCCGGCTGCTGGAATGGCCGTTCTTCGGGGCGCGGCGGCCGCTGTCGCCGCATGTCACGGTCACGGTCTGCCGCGGGGTTCTGCGGCTGATGGGCCTGCCTTGCGCGCGGCATGGCAGGCCGATGCGGGCGCGCGGGGCCTTTGTGGCCAACCATGCCTCCTGGCTGGATATTTTCGTGCTGAACGCGGCGCGCGATCTCTATTTCGTGTCCAAGGCCGAGGTGGCGAACTGGCCCGGGATCGGACTCCTGGCGCGGGCCACGGGCACGGTCTTCATCTCGCGCGACCGGGGTCAGGCGCTGGCGCAGACGGACCTGTTTCGCCAGCGGCTGCTGGCCGGGCATCACCTGTTGTTTTTCCCCGAGGGCACCTCGACCGACGGGCGGCGGGTGCTGCCCTTCAAGCCGACGCTTTTTGCCGCCTATTTTGACGAGGCCCTGCGCCACGAGATGCAGATCCAGCCGATCACCGTGGCCTATCACGCGCCAGACGGCGCCGATCCGCGGTACTATGGCTGGTGGGGGGCGATGGATTTCGGGCCGCACCTGCTGGCCATGCTGGCAACGCCGCGCCATGGGCGGGTCGAGGTGATCTTTCATCCCGCCCTGCGGGTGGATGACTATGCCAACCGCAAGAGCCTGGCCCGGGCGCTGGAAGACCAGGTGCGCGAGGCGCATCGGGTGGCGCTGGCGGAGCAAGGCTGAAGAGACAGCGTCAGGACCTGGCGGCGCCGCGTCCCGGGCTTGATCCGGGACCTCGTGGCAGGCGTGAGGAGAGGCCCCGGATCGGGTCCGGGGCGGGTGTCTCTGCGGTGCGGCGTCAGGCTATCATGGTGGCGTGGAAGGTCTTGATCCGGGCGACGGGGTCGTCGGCGGACCAGACCTCCTCGCCGAAGGCGAAGAAATCGCTGACCGGGGCGAGGTCGCGGATCAGGGCTTCGTCCAGCGCGCCTTCGGCCACCACCGGCAATTCGATCATCTTCGACCACCAGTCGAAAAGCTCACGCTCTGCCAGCGCGCCGTCGCCCAGCGCCGCGGCGCCGACCGGGCCGAAACAGACGTAATCGGCACCGGCCTCGCCGCCGTTCATGCCTTCATGCCGCGAGGTGCCGGCGTGCAGCCCGACGATGGCCTCCTCGCCCAGGGTCTTGCGGGCGGCGCGCACGCCGTGCGGGTCGGACAGGTGCACGCCGTCGAGGCCCAGCCGCTCGGCAAGCAGCACGTGGTTGCCGATCACCATGGCGACGTCGCGGGCATGGGTGATCTCGCGGCAGAGGTCGGCGGCGCGGGCGATCCGGTCTTCGTCGTGACTGGCCAGTGCCAGCCGCAGGCAGGCCACGGGAACCGCGTCAAGAACCGCCTCCAAATCCTTGCCGAAGCTCGACAAATCGAAGGCGGGCGGGGTGACGAGATAGATCTGGGGATGCTCGGGGTCGGCCATGGCAAGGCTCCGGTCTTCGGTGATTCCGCACTCATACCGGGGATTGCGGCGGAAGGCTACTTTGGCGGCAGCGCATCGACGAAATCGAGCGCCAGACGCAAGAGCCCGGTGCGGGTGTCGGTGTGGGCGAGATCATCGGCGTAAAGCTCGATCATGCCGCCCATGGGACGGCCGGTGAAGGTCATGGGCTGCGCGCGCTCGAACGCCAGCGCCTGATCCGCCTGGTCCTTGCCGACCCGGTACATCAGCCCGCGCCCATGGACGCCGCAGAGCATGTTGCCGTTGAGCAGGACACAGATGCCGCCGAACATCCGGCGGTCGGACAGTTCGGCGCAGCGCGGCCCGAGTGCTGCGTCCAGGTCGGCGCGCATCAGGGTTTCAACACCGGGATCATGGGCCATGGGCGGTCCTTGTGGCGGCTGTCGGATGCCTCCGGCGGGAGTTTATCAGGCAAGATGAAGCAGGGGAATTGCGCTTTTTCCGGGTGGGCCGTAACAGGGCGGCATGAGTGAACAGAACCTGATCCGCCCGCAGCCCGCCTTTGTCCTTGTCCGTCCGCAGATGGGCGAGAATATCGGCGGCGCCGCGCGGGCGATGTGGAATTTCGGGCTGAACCGGATGCGGGTGGTCGATCCGCGCGACGGCTGGCCGAATTCCAAGGCGGTGGCCATGGCCAGCGGTGCCGGGCGGTTGCTGGACGATGCCGGGCTTTGCGCCTCCACGGCCGAGGCGGTGGGCGATTGCAGCTTCGTCTTTGCCACCACCGCGCGGCAGCGGGGCCTGACCAAGCCGGTGGTCAGCCCCGAGCGCGCCATGCAGATCGCCGCCGGGAAGATTGCCGGCGGCGAGAAGGTGGCGGTGCTGTTCGGGCCGGAGCGCGCCGGGCTGGAGAACGACGATATCGCGCTGGCCAATGCCATTGTCTCGGTGCCGGTCAATCCCGAGTTTGCCTCGCTCAACCTGGCGCAATGCGTCCTGCTGCTGGCCTATGAATGGCGCCGCGCCGGGCAGCAGATCGCCCATGAGGCGATGGAGATGGGCCGGTCCGAATGGGCCACCGGCATCGAGATGGAAAAGCTGGCGCAGCACTACGAGGCGCGGCTGGAGGAGGCGGGGTTCTTCTTTCCGGCGACCAAGGCCGAGGGGATGAAGCTGAACCTGCGCAATCTCTGGAGCCGGATGCGGCTGACCCGGGCGGATGTGCAGATGCTGCACGGCATCCTGCGCCAGATGGTGCGCTGGAAGGAGCGCCACACCGGCAAGCCGACGGAGTGACGCCCCGGGGCGCGATGCCGCAGGGGGGCCGAGAGGGGCGCGTGGGAGCGGCGGGCCATGGGATGCGATCCTGACGAATGCACGTTGCCGCAGGTTGATTTCCCTGATCTCCCGATCGCTTGGCGGCAGGGGAGCCGAGGTCTTGCCCTGCGGGTCGGAATACACAGGGGCTGCGGCGAAAGCGCCTGCAGCGCTTGCGGCTCTCGGGGCCCGGGCTTACTGTCCGCGGCAAACGGAGAGGCGCATGGCTGAGAAACGCAAATTGTTCGAGGAAGTGGGGGCCGAGCGGCGCGGCGACGTGGCCCGCGAGACCGGGATGATCGACCGTGGCCGGCGCGGCGCGCGCGGCGCGGTGCGGGCCTGGCTCATGGTGCTTTTCGCGCTGGTGGTGGCGATGATCGTGGTGGGCGGCTTGACCCGGCTGACCGATTCCGGCCTGTCGATCACCGAATGGAAGCCGGTGACCGGCGCGCTGCCGCCGATGTCCGAGGCCGCCTGGACGGCGGAATTCGACAAGTACAGGGCCATTCCCGAGTACGAGTTGCAGAACCAGGGCATGACGCTGTCCGAGTTCAAGGTGATCTACTGGTGGGAATGGGGCCACAGGCAATTGGGCCGCTTCATCGGCCTGGTCTGGGCCCTGGGCTTTTTCGGCTTCCTGGTGCTGCGGAAGATCCCGCCGGGCTGGACCGGGCGGCTGCTGGTGCCCGGGGTGCTGGGCGGTCTCCAGGGCGCCGTCGGCTGGTGGATGGTCTCGTCGGGGCTGGAAGGCACCATGCTGGACGTGGCGAGTTACCGGCTGGCCACGCATCTCGGGCTGGCCTTCGTCATCCTCGGCGTGCTGGGGTGGGACATGTTCCTGCTGGGCTGCGAAGAGCGCGCGCTGATGCAATGCCGCCGCAACCGCGAGGCCAGGCTCTTTTCCATGGGCACCGGGCTGATGCATTTCGCCTTCCTGCAGATCCTGCTGGGCGCGCTGGTGGCGGGGATCGATGCCGGGCGCAATTATACCGACTGGCCTCTGATGGCGGGGGAATTCCTGCCGCCCTTTCCCTTCGAGCTTGAGCCGGTCTGGCGCAACTTCTTCGAGAACGACGGGCTGGTGCAGTTCATGCACCGCATGGCGGGCTACCTGCTGACCATCTTCGGCGTGGTGGTCTGGCTGCGGGCGCGCAAATCGCCCAACCGGCATACCCGGTTCGCCTTCAACGCGGTGCTGGCGATGATGCTGATGCAGATGGTGCTGGGCATCGTCACGGTGCTTTATTCCGCGCCGCTGCATATCGCCATCGTCCACCAGCTGGGCGCCATCCTGCTCTGGGTGCTGATCCTGCGGGCGCGGTTCATCGCAGGCTACCCGACCTCCGATTCCATTCGCGGGAGCGCGTGACATGACTGCTTATGACGATCTGATGGGGTTTCAGCGCCAGACCGAGGCGCTGTCCCAGGTGGCCGGGCGGCTGGGCTGGGACCAGGAGACCATGATGCCGAAAGGTGCGGCCGAACAGCGCGGCGAAGAGATCGGCGCCATGGAAGAGGTGCTGCACGCGCGCCGCACCGCGCCCGAACTGGGCGATTGGCTGGCGGCGATCGACGATACCGCGCTGGACGAAGTGGGCCGGGCGCAGATGCGGCTGATCCGGCGCGACTACGCGCGTCGGGTGCGGGTGCCGGGCAAGCTGGCGGCGCGGATCGCGCGGGTGACCTCGGTGGCCTATGGGAAATGGGCCGACGCCCGGGCCAACGAGGATTTCGCCGGTTTCGCGCCGGTTCTGGCCGAGATCGTGGCGCTGCGGCGCGAGGAAGGTGCGCATATCGCCGATGGCGGCGATGTCTATGACGCCATGCTGGACGGCTACGAGCCGGGCGCCACCGGGGCGCAGATCGCCGAGATGTTCGACGCCTTGCGGCCGGGGCTGGTGGCGCTGCGCTCGGCGGTGCTCGACCGGCGCGAGCCGTCGCAGGTCAGGGGTCATTTCGACCATGGCGCGCAGATGATCCTTGCGCGCAAGGTGGCCGAGGTCTTCGGCTACGATTTCCACCGCGGCCGGATCGACAAGGCGGTGCATCCGTTTTCCTCGGGGTCGGGCGCGGATGTGCGCATCACCACGCGCACCGCCGCCGAGGATCCCTTCAACTGCATCTATTCGACGATCCACGAGGTCGGCCATGCCACCTATGAACAGGGCATCGACCCGGCCTATGGGCTGAGCCCGCTGGGCCAGGGCGTGTCGCTGGGGGTGCATGAAAGCCAGAGCCGGATCTACGAGAACCAGCTGGGCCGCAGCCGCGCCTTCTGTCACTGGCTTTACGGCCAGATGCGCGATGCCTTTGGCGACCTGGGGGTCAGGAACGAGGAGGCCTTCTACAAGGCGGTCAACCGGGTGCATCGCGGCTATATCCGCACCGAGGCGGACGAGGTGCAATACAACCTGCACATCATGCTGCGCTTCGATCTCGAGCGCGACATGGCGGCGGGCAAGCTCGAGGTCGCCGACCTCGAAGAGGCCTGGAACGCGCGGTTCGCGCAGGATTTCGGCTATCCGGTCGACAAGCCCTCGAACGGCGTGTTGCAGGACGTGCATTGGGCGGCGGGGCTGATGGGGTATTTCCCGACCTATGCGCTGGGCAATGTCTATGCCGGCTGTCTCTACCGCGCCATGCTGGACGGGGTGCCGGGGCTGGACGACCAGCTTGCGATGGGCGATCTCTCGGGGGCGACCGGCTGGCTGCGCGACAACCTGCAGCAGCACGGCGGGCTCTATGCGCCGCGCGAGGTGGTGGAACGCGCCTGCGGTTTCGCGCCGTCGGAAGTGCCGCTGCTGGGCTATCTCGAGTACAAGTTCGCGGACCTCTACGGGCTGTGAAGTTGGGCGCACCGCAGTCCCGGACTTGATCCGGGACCTCACCACGACCCGCGGGCCAGGAGGTCCCGGATCAAGTCCGGGACGGCGGCGGCGCCTTACTCTTCGGTCGCCTCGTCCTCGTCGCCCTGTTCGGCGATCCAGGCCACGCTGACGACTTCTTCGCCCGCGCCGGTGTTGAACACCTTCACCCCGCCCGCGCTGCGCGAGCGGAAGGAGATGCCCTCGACCGGCACCCGGATCGACTGCCCGCGCGAGGTGGCAAGCATGATCTGGTCGTCCAGTTCCACCGGGAAGGAGGCCACCAGCGGCCCGCCGCGCATCGCCTTGTCCATCGCCTGCACCCCCTGGCCGCCGCGCCCGCGCACCGGATAATCGTGCGAGGACGACAGCTTGCCCGTGCCCTGTGCGGTGATGGTCAGGATCAGGTTCTCGGCCGCCGACATCTCGGCATAGCGTTCCTGGCTCAATTCGCCCGGCGCAATCGCCTCGTCATCCTCGTTCTCGGCCTCGTCGGGAAGGCCCGCCACGGCGCGGCGCATCTTGAGATAGGCGGCGCGTTCCGCCGGATCGGCCTCGAAATGGCGGATCACCGACATCGAGACCACCCGGTCGCCATTGTTGAGCCTTATGCCGCGGACGCCGACCGAATTGCGGCTGTTGAAGACCCGGACATCGGTGGTGCGAAAGCGGATGGCGCGGCCCGAGTTGGTCACCAGCATGACATCGTCGTCTTCCGAGCAGATGCGCGCATTGATCAGCGACATGCCGGCGCTCTCGTCCTCGAACTTCATCGCGATCTTGCCGTTGCGCATGACATTGGTGAAATCCGACAGCCGGTTGCGGCGCACGGTGCCCTTGTCGGTGGCAAAGACAATCTGCAGGTCGTTCCATTCGCTCTCGTCCCGGTCGACCGGCATGATGGCGGCAATCGACACGCCCGTCGGGATCGGCAGGATATTGACGATGGCCTTGCCCTTGGAGGTACGCCCGCCCAGCGGCAGCCGCCAGGTCTTGAGCTTGTAGACCATGCCGTCGGTGGTGAAGAACAAAAGCTGGGTGTGCGTGTTGGCGACAAACAGCGTGGTCACCACGTCGTCGTCTTTCAGCGCCCCGCCCGACAGCCCCTTGCCGCCGCGCTTTTGCGAGCGGAAGTCGGCCAGCGGCGTGCGCTTGATATAGCCTCCTTGCGTGACGGTGACGACCATGTCCTCGCGCTCGATCAGGTCCTCGTCGTCCAGGTCACCGGCCCAATCGGTGATCTCGGTGCGGCGGGGGACGGCGAAAAGCTCCTTCACCTCGGTCAATTCGTCCGAGATGATCGTCATGATCCGCTCGCGCGACGACAGGATGTCGAGGTAATCCTTGATCTTGCTGGCCAGATCCTCCAGCTCGTCGGTGACCTCCTTGACCCCCAGCTGGGTCAGGCGCTGGAGCCGCAATTCGAGGATCGCGCGGGCCTGGGCCTCGGACAGGTTATAGGTGCCGTCGTCGTTCATCGTGTGGGTCGGATCGTCGATCAGCTTGATATAGGCGGCAATGTCCTGCGCCGGCCAGCGCCGGGTCATCAGCTTTTCGCGCGCCTCCGCGGCATCGGCAGAGGCGCGGATGGTCGCCACCACCTCGTCGACATTGGTGACCGCCACGGCGAGACCGCAGAGGATATGGCTGCGCTCGCGCGCCTTGCGCAACAGGTAGGCGGTGCGCCGCGCCACCACGTCCTCGCGGAAGTCGAGGAAGGAGGTCAGGAAGGCGCGCAGGGTCAGCTGCTCGGGCCGCCCGCCATTGAGGGCCAGCATGTTGCAGCCGAAATAGGTCTGCATCGGGGTGAAGCGGAAGAGCTGGTTGAGCACCACTTCGGCGGTGGCATCGCGCTTGAGCTCCACCACCACGCGCACGCCGTTGCGGTCCGACTCGTCCTGGACGTGGGCAATGCCCTCGATGCGCTTTTCGCGCGCGGCCTCGGCGATCTTCTCGATCATCGCGGCCTTGTTGACCTGATAGGGGATCTCGTCGACGACGATGGCAAAGCGGTCCTTGCGGATCTCCTCGACCCGGGTCTTGGCGCGGATGATGACGCTGCCACGGCCCTCGAGATAGGCCTTGCGCGCGCCCGAGCGGCCGAGGATCAGCCCGCCGGTGGGGAAATCCGGGGCGGGGATATACTCGATCAGCTGCTCGGAGGTGAGATCCGGATCCTCGATCAGCGCGAGACAGGCGTCGATCACCTCGCCCAGGTTATGCGGCGGGATATTGGTCGCCATGCCGACGGCAATGCCGCCCGCACCATTGACCAGCATGTTGGGAAAGCGGGCAGGCAGAACGGTGGGCTCGCGGTCCTTGCCGTCGTAGTTGTCCTGGAAATCGACGGTATCCTTGTCGATATCGGCCAGCAGGTAGGCGGCGGGCTTGTCCATCCGCACCTCGGTATAGCGCATGGCGGCGGGGTTATCGCCGTCCATCGAGCCGAAGTTGCCCTGGCCGTCCAGCAGCGGCAGCGACATCGAGAAATCCTGTGCCATCCGCACCAGCGCGTCATAGATCGCGCTGTCGCCATGCGGGTGGTATTTCCCCATGACGTCGCCCACGGGGCGGGCCGACTTGCGGTAAGGCTTGTCGTGACCGTTGTTGGTTTCCGACATGGCGAACAGGATGCGCCGATGCACCGGTTTCAGCCCGTCGCGCAGATCGGGGATCGCGCGCGAGACGATGACCGACATCGCATAATCGAGATAGGACGACCGCATCTCCTCGACGATGGACACGGACGGTCCGTGATACTCGGGGCGCTCGGGCTTTTTATCTTCGTTCTCGGGTGCTTGGGGATCGTCGCTCACGTCGGTCTCACCGCTTTTTGTCGGTTTCTATATCTTGTTGTCCGGCACTCTAACATCAGCAGGATATGGGGTGCAATCACTGGTTTTCCACGCTTTGGCAGCCAGCGAGGGCCACTGATAACATCCTGTTTTTACTTGAAAAGTAAGAATATGGTGGCAAGATTCGGTTACAACAAGAAAAGACGAGGTCGAAGATGCAGATGTCAGAGACGGAAATGATGCTCCGCGGATACGGGCTGACCACGGCGGAGTTCTTCTATCGCTTGCCCGATTATACCCATGTGCTCAACAGCTATATCTGGCAGGATTACGACACCGCGCCGGACCATCCCCGGCTGTTCCGGTTCATCGAGTTCTGGCAGGACGAGATCGAGGGCCCGCTGCATTCGGTGCGCTTCAGCCATCGCAAGATGATCGCGCCCGGCGAATGGCAGAACGTGGTGGGCGAGTTCACCTACCACTGAGGTTGCGCCGGCTGTGCCGTCGCGCGGGCGAGGGGCCAGCCCCTCGCGCTCCCCGGGATATTTTTGAACCAGAGAAGGACTGGACGCGGCCCCGGGTCTTCTCTGGTTCGGAAATATCCCGGGGGAGTCCCGCAGGGACGGGGGCAGAGCCCCCAAAATCCGTGCGTCACGGAATGATCCGGGTGTATTTCACGCCTTCCAGCGTGGCCCCCACGCGCAGTCCGGCCTGGCCGAAGACCACGGCGATGATCGGTGCCAGCGTGGTGGTGGTCTCGGTGCTCAGGTTTCCGCCACCGTCGGGAATGGCGTATTCCACCCCGGCGCCTGCGGCAAAGCCCGGCGAGCGGCGGAAGTTCTGCAGCGCCTCGTTGGTCATGAAGAACAGCACATGGGCATATTGCTGGGCGCCGATCTGAAGCCCGGTCGAGACCTTGGTCACCGCGTAGTAATCCACCGTCGCCCCGTTGATCCGCATCGCGCCGCGGCCATAGCCGCCGCCCAGGCCGAGCCCGGCCTCGGTGACCAGCGGCATGACCAGCATGCCGACGGATTTCTCGGCCACGTCGCGGGTCGAGGGGTAGTCGGCGTAAAGCTGGGCCAGGGTGGTGTCGACGCGGGCGTCGATCGTCGCCGGCCCGCGCGAGCCGACACCGTTGCCGCAGGCGGCAAGCGTCAACGCGGCCAGGCCGGACAGCACGAAGGAACGACGGGGAAGATGGGTCATTTCATACCTCTGCTCGGATTGCCTCGGGGTCCGGTCTTGCGCCGGTTGTGGATAAATTACCCCAGCCATGGCGGCGTGTCACGCCTCAACCGCCATGGCTAGCGGTTTATTGCCCGTTGAGAAGCCGCGCCGCGGCCGGCGCGAAATAGGTCAGCACGCCGTCGCAGCCCGCCCGCTTGAAGGCCATCAGGCTTTCCAGCATCACCCGGTCGCCATCGACCCAGCCGTTGAGCGCCGCCCCCCGCAGCATCGCGTATTCGCCCGAGACCTGGTAGGCGAAGGTCGGCGCGCCGAAGCGGTCCTTCACCCGGCGGCAGATGTCGAGATAGGGCATGCCGGGCTTGACCATCACCATGTCGGCGCCTTCCGAGAGGTCGCGCTCGACCAGCCGCAGCGCCTCGTCGGAATTGGCCGGGTCCATCTGGTAGGTCGCCTTGTCGCCCTTGAGCGCGCCGGAGGCGCCGACCGCATCGCGGAACGGGCCGTAAAAGGCGCTGGCATACTTGGCGGCATAGCTCAGCAGCGCGACGTTCTGATGGCCCGCGGCCTCCAGCGCCGCGCGGATCGCGCCGATGCGGCCGTCCATCATGTCCGAAGGCCCGATGATGTCGGCCCCGGCCTCGGCCTGGCTCAGCGCCTGTCTGACCAGCGCCTCGACGGTGGCATCGTTGATGATCTCGCCCTCGACGACAAAGCCGTCATGGCCGTTGATGTTGTAAGGATCGAGCGCCACATCGGTCATCACCGCCATCTCGGGCACCGCGGCCTTGATCGCCCGGGTCGCGCGGTTCGACAGGTTCTCGGGGTTCCAGGCCTCGGCGCAATCCTCGGTCTTCAAAGCGGGGTCGGTATAGGGAAAGAGACAGATCGCCGGGATGCCGAGGTCATGGGCCTCGCGCGCCGCCTCGGCCACCCGGTCGACCGAGCGGCGCAGCACGCCGGGCATCGAGGGCACCGGCTCCTCCACGCCCTCGCCGTCGCGCACGAAGACCGGCCAGATCAGGTCCGCCGGGCTGAGGCTGTTTTCGCGGACAAGCCCGCGCAGCGCCGCGCTCTGGCGGTTGCGGCGGAAGCGGGCGGCAGGATAGGGGGCGATGGTCATGTCTGTCTCCGGAACTGTTGGCGATACCTGCCAATCCTGTTGCGGGGAGTCCAGTCCGAAGAGGGCCCGCAAGGGACTGATGAGGCCGCCTCTGGGCAAGCGGGATCGGCTGGGGTAAGGAAACCGCAAGCAACAACCCGGAGCGATCGGTGCAGGACCTGCAACTCGTCATCTTCGAACTTATCGACATGCGTTCCTTTTCCAACCTCTGGTACTGGATCGCGCTTGCGGTGATGTGGTCCACGGCCAGCCATTGGGTGCTGGGCGTGCCCTTCGACATGGTGGCCCATGCCCGCAAACATGGCGGCCAAGCGCAATACGACCTCGAGGAACTGGTGCGGATCAATACCTCGCGGCTGCTCTATATCGGCCGGATCTCGGGGCTGTGGATGATCGGCTTCGCCTCCTTCCTGCTCAGCGGGCTGGTGGTGCTGGGCTTTTTCTACGATGTCGAGTTTGCCCAGGCCGTCTTCCTGCTGTTCTTTCCGATGTGCCTCGTGGCGCTGCTCAGCCTTGGCGCCTCGCGCCGGATCGTCGAACAGGGCCTTGCCGGCGAGGCCCTGCAGAAGCGGCTGGTGCGGCACCGGCTCTATATCCAGATGATCGGCGTGCTGTCGATCTTCGTCACCGCGATGTGGGGCATGTACCAGAATTTCTCGGTCGGCGTTCTGGGCGGTTGACCTCCGGGCCGCGCTGGATCACATCAGGCGCCATGTCTGCATCCGAGACCCGCATCATCGGCGGCGCGCCCGAGGGATTCGACGCGCGGCTGATCCTCGACGAGGTTGCCAAGTCCGGCGGCCCGGTGACCCATATCGCGCGCGATGACAAGCGGCTGGCCGCGATGCAGGCCGCGCTGGCCTTCTTTGCGCCCGACATGCCGGTCCTGACCTTTCCCGCCTGGGATTGCCTGCCCTATGACCGGGTCTCGCCCCATGCCGATATTTCCGCCGCCCGCATGGCGACGCTGGCCGGGCTGGCGCACGGGATGCCGAAGCAGTTCGTGCTGCTGACCACGCTGGCCGCCGCGACCCAGAAGATCCCCGCCCGCGAGGTGCTGCGCGAGGCCGCCTTCAGCGCCCGCGTGGGCAACCGCATCGACGAGAAGGGGTTGCGCGACTTCCTGGTCCGCATGGGCTTTGTCCAGGCACCCACGGTGATGGAGCCCGGCGATTATGCCGTGCGCGGCGGCATCATCGACATCTATCCGCCGGGCGAGGGCGGGCCGGTCAGGCTCGACCTCTTCGGCGATGTGCTCGACGGGGCGCGGCGTTTCGATCCGGTGACCCAGCGCACCACCGAGACGATGGACCTGGTGGAATTGGCGCCGGTCTCCGAGGTGATCCTCGACGAGGCCGCCATCACCCGCTTTCGCCAGAACTACCGCATCGAGTTCGGCGCGGCGGGCTCCGACGATCCGCTCTACGAGGCGATCAGCGCCGGCCGCAAGCACCAGGGCGCCGAGCATTGGCTGGGGTTTTTCCATGACCGGCTCGAGACGCTCTTCGACTACCTGCCCGGCGCCACGATCACCCAGGACGATCAACTGACCCCCGCGCGCCTGTCGCGCTGGGAGATGACCCGGGACCAGTACCAGACCCGCAAGATCGCCATGGATCAGAAGGCGCGGATGGACACGGTCTACAAACCCGCGCCGCCCGAGACGCTCTACCTCGACGATGAAGCCTGGGAGGCGGCGATCGCCGGGCGCCGGGTCGTGCAGTTCCATCCGCTGCCCCAGGCCTCGGGGCCGGGGGTCACGGACGCGGGCGGGCGCATCGGACGCAATTTCGCGCCCGAGCGGCAGCAGGAAAACATCAGCCTTTTCGGAGCCCTGGCCGATCATGTGAAGGCAAGGATGCAGGCCGGGCCGGTGGTCATCGCCTCTTATTCCGAGGGCGCGCGCGAGCGGCTTTCGGGGCTGATCGAGGACGAGGGCCTGGCCGAGACGGTGCATGTCAGGGACGCGAAAGGCGTGGGCAAGCGCGGGCTTTACCTGGCGGTCTGGGCGTTGGAGCATGGGTTCGAGGGGCCTTGGGGCAAGGGTCAGGGAAAATCGGGGGCAGGGACATCGGGGGGAGATGCTCGGATCACTGTCGTGTCCGAGCAAGACGTGCTGGGCGACCGGCTGATCCGTGCGCCCAAGCGCAAGCGCCGGGCCGAGAACTTCCTGACCGAGGCCCAGAGCCTCAGCCCCGGTGACCTGGTGGTGCATGTCGACCACGGGATCGGGCGCTACCTGGGGCTCGAGGTGATCACCGCGGCGGGCGCGGCGCATGAATGCCTGAGCCTGGAATATGCCGAGGCGTCAAAGCTTTACCTGCCGGTCGAGAATATCGAACTCTTGTCGAAATACGGCCACGAGGAAGGTCTGCTCGACAAGCTGGGCGGCGGCGCCTGGCAGGCCAAGAAGGCCAAGCTCAAGGAACGCATCCGCGAGATGGCCGAACGGCTGATCCGTGTCGCGGCGGAACGCGCGCTGCGCAAGGCGCCGGTGATGGACCCGCCACATGGCGCCTACGAGGATTTCAGCGCGCGTTTCCCCTACGAGGAAACCGACGACCAGTTGCGCGCCATCGAAGACGTGATGACCGACATGCACTCGGGCCAGCCGATGGACCGGCTGATCTGCGGCGACGTGGGGTTCGGCAAGACCGAGGTGGCGATGCGCGCGGCCTTTGTCGCCGCCATGTCCGGCATGCAGGTGGCGGTGATCGCGCCGACGACGCTGCTGGCGCGGCAGCATTACCAGAGCTTTGCCGAGCGCTTCCGCGGCTTTCCGGTCACCGTCCGACCTCTGTCGCGCTTTGTCTCGACCCGCGATGCGGCGCTGACGCGCGAGGGGATCTCGAAGGGCACGGCGGATATCGTCATCGGCACCCATGCGCTTCTGGCCAAGTCGATCCGGTTCAAGAACCTCGGCCTGCTGGTGATCGACGAGGAACAGCACTTCGGGGTGAGCCACAAGGAACGGCTCAAGCAGCTGCGCACCGACATCCATGTGCTGACCCTGACCGCGACGCCGATTCCGCGCACGCTGCAACTCTCGCTCTCGGGCGTGCGGGATCTGTCGATCATCGGCACGCCGCCGGTCGACCGGCTGGCGATCCGCACCTATGTCAGCGAATTCGACGCCATCACCATCCGCGAGGCGCTGCTGCGCGAACACTACCGCGGCGGGCAGTCGTTCTACGTGGTGCCGCGCATCAAGGACCTGCCGGAGATCGAGGATTTCCTGAAGACCCAGGTGCCCGAGGTGTCCTACGTGGTCGCCCATGGCCAGTTGGCGGCGGGCGAGCTCGACGACAAGATGAACGCCTTCTACGACGGCAAGTATGACGTGCTGCTGGCCACCACCATCGTCGAATCCGGCCTCGATATTCCCACCGCCAATACCATGATCATCCATCGCGCTGACATGTTCGGCCTGGCGCAGCTCTACCAGATCCGCGGAAGGGTGGGGCGGTCGAAGACCCGCGCCTATGCCTACCTGACCACCAAGCCGCGCGCCCGGTTGACGCCGACGGCGGAGAAGCGGCTGCGGGTGTTGGGTTCGCTCGACACATTGGGCGCAGGGTTCACGCTGGCCTCGCAGGATCTCGACATTCGCGGCGCCGGGAACCTTCTGGGCGAGGAACAATCCGGCCAGATGCGCGACGTGGGCTACGAGCTTTACCAGTCGATGCTGGAGGAGGCGATTGCCAAGATCCGCTCGGGCGAAATGGAGGGGTTGTCGGAGGCCGACGACCAATGGGCGCCCAACATCAACCTCGGCGTGCCGGTGCTGATCCCCGAGGCCTACGTGCCTGATCTCGATGTGCGGCTGGGGCTCTATCGGCGGTTGTCGTCGCTCACCACCAAGGTCGAACTGGAGGGCTTTGCCGCCGAGCTGATCGACCGCTTCGGGACATTGCCCAAGGAGGTCAACACCCTGCTGCTGGTGGTGCGGATCAAGGCGATGTGCAAGCGCGCCGGGATTGCCAAGCTCGACGGCGGGCCGAAGGGCGCGACGATCCAGTTCCACAACGACAAGTTCGCCTCGCCCCAGGGGCTGGTGGAGTTCATCAAGGACCAGCGCGGGCTGGCCAAGGTGAAGGACAACAAGATCGTCATCCGCCGCGACTGGAAGAACGACGCCGACAAGATCAAGGGCGCCTTTGCCATCGCCCGGGATCTCGCGGAAAAGGTGGTGGCCGAGAACAAGCGGAAGAAGGCGAAGGTCTGAGGGTTGCGGAGGCCCGTAGCCAAACGCGCAGCGCGCCGGGCCAGCGTCATGCCGATGGCAAGACTAGCCGTTTGCGCATCTCGCCGCTCGCGCAACGGGAGCCGGGCCAGCGGCTGCCCGCGGGATGCCGCAGCAACGGTGGTGCGGGTCACTTTATGCCGGCCAAATCCGCATGACCTCAATTCGATGCACCAAGATCAGCCGTAGCGGCAGCCCGGGGGGCGGGCAGCCGCTGGCCCGGCGCCTGCGGCTTGATTCCGGGCCGGGATAGCGCGGCACCATCGCGCCAAGCCCCGATTGACGCGCGCGGGCGGCGTGGTAAACCCACGGCAAGCACAAGGAACCACGTGATGAACCTCTTTTCCGACCTGCGCGGCACGGTGATCGCCGCATTGGAGCAGATGCAATCCGAAGGCGCGCTGCCCGAGGGCCTCGATTTCGCCAATGTCGCGGTCGAGCCGCCGCGCGATCCCTTGCATGGCGACATGGCGACCAATGCCGCCATGGTGCTGGCCAAACCCGCCGGCAAGAAGCCGCGCGAGATTGCCGAGGCGCTGGCCGAAATACTGCGCGCCGACGACCGGATCAGCCTGGCGGATGTCGCGGGGCCCGGGTTTCTCAACATGCGGCTGGCGGGCGGCGTCTGGCAGGGCGTGGTCGGGCGCGTGCTGGAACAGGGCGAGGGCTTTGGCCGCTCGACCATGGGGCAGGGGCAAAAGATCAACGTCGAATATGTCTCGGCCAACCCCACCGGCCCGTTGCACGTCGGCCACACGCGCGGCGCGGTCTTCGGCGATGCGCTGGCCAGCCTGCTGGACTACGCCGGGCATCAGGTGACGCGGGAATACTACATCAACGACGGCGGCGCCCAGGTCGATGTGCTCGCCCGCTCGGTCTACCTGCGCTATCTCGAGGCCCACGGCCAGGAGGTCGCCTTCGAGGATGGCACCTATCCCGGCGACTACCTGATCCCGGTGGGCGAGGCGCTCAAGGACAAGGTGGGCGATGCCTATGTGGGCGAACCCGAGGAGGTCTGGCTGGCGAAAGTGCGCGACTATGCCACCGAGGCGATGCTGGAACTGATCCGCGCCGATCTGGGCCTCTTGGGCGTGCAGATGGATCATTTCTTCTCGGAAAAGTCGCTCTATGGCACCGGCCGGATCGAGGCGGCGATTGCCGATCTCGACGCCAAGGGCCTGATCTATCGCGGCACGCTCGAGCCGCCCAAGGGCAAGACGCCCGAGGATTGGGAGCCGCGCGAACAGACGCTGTTCCGCTCGACCGCCCATGGCGACGACGTGGACCGGCCGATCAAGAAATCCGATGGCTCATGGACCTATTTCGCCCCCGACATCGCCTATCATTATGACAAGATTTCCAGAGGCTTCGACGGCCTTATTGATGTGTTCGGCGCCGATCACGGCGGCTATGTCAAGCGCATGAAGGCCGCCGTTTCGGCGCTGTCGGATGGCAAGGTGCCGCTCGACATCAAGCTGACGCAACTGGTCAAGCTCTACAAGAACGGGCAGCCCTTCAAGATGTCCAAACGCGCCGGCACCTTCGTCACCCTGCGCGACGTGGTCGACCAGGTCGGCCCCGACGTGACCCGTTTCGTCATGCTGACGCGCAAGAACGACGCACCGCTGGATTTCGACTTCGACAAGGTGCTGGAGCAGAGCCGCGAGAACCCGGTGTTCTACGTGCAATACGCCCATGCCCGGGTGCATTCGGTGCTGCGCAAGGCGCGCGAGGCCGGACTCGAGGTCGGCGACGCGGCACTGGCGCGGGCCGACCTGGGCCAACTCGGCCATGACACCGAGCTTGCGGTGGCCAGGAAGCTGGCGGAATGGCCGCGTCTCGTTGAAGTGGCGGCGCGCAGCCATGAGCCGCATCGCGTGGCCTTCTACCTCAACGAGCTGGCGGGCGAGTTCCACACGCTGTGGAACCGCGGCAACGAGCTGCCCGAATTGCGCTTCCTGCAGGAGGGTGCCCCCGACACATCGGTCGCGAAAATCGCGCTGGCGCGGGCGGTGTCGGTTGTTATTTCCGCCGGTCTTGGTATTTTGGGTGTGACGCCGGTCGAGGAGATGCGCTAAGACACCTCCCGCCCGGCGAAAGAGCAGTCGAAAGGCATACCCTGCGGCACGCATCGCAGGGAGCGGAGAGGCGAACATGGCAGATATTCAGATGTCCGGACCCATGATGGGGGCGGACGGACCCGCGGCATTCCAGACCTCACAAGAACCGGCCAGGGCACCGGCCCGTGTCGGCACCTATGCCAATGCGGCGGGGGCCTTCGTGTCGCTGGCGCTTCTGGTCGGGGTCGGCGTCTGGGGCTATCAGCTTCTGGTGCGCGATGTCTCGGGCGTGCCGGTGGTGCGCGCAACCCAGGGCCCCTGGCGGGTGGCGCCGGAAAACCCCGGCGGGCAATCCGCCGATCACCAGGGCCTCGCGGTCAACGAGGTCGCGGGCAAGGGCAGCGCGTCGGGCCCGGTGGCCCAGGTGGCGCTGGCGCCCAGCCCGGTCGGGCTCGAGGCCGAGGACGTGCCGGGCGAGGCGCTGACCCTGGTCGCGCCGCTCGAGATGGAGGATTTCGAGGAAGAGCTTGTTCTGGACGCGTCGGGCGACCTCGCGCTGGCGATGCCGGAAGAGGACACCCCGGAGGACGCGGCGCAGCCGGTCTCCATGTCGATCATGACCAACCGGGTGGAGGACGGCGCCCCGCGGCGCCCGGTGGGCAATGCCTCGATCCAGGCGCTGGCCGACCAGATCGCCGCTGATATCGAACCGATGAGTGCGGCTGCCCCCGCGGCCTCCGCGCCGGTGCGCACCGAGGTCAAGCCGGCAGAGCCCGAGGTTGCCGCCGCGCCGGCGATCGAAGGCCCCGGGGTCCGGCGCTCGCTGCGTCCGCGCACCCGGCCTTCGGACCTGGTCACCGTCGCCGCCCGCGCGCCCGCGCAACCCGCGCCGAGTGCCGCCGCCGTGGCCGATGCGCAGGAGAAAGACCCCGCCACGCTGCCCGCGGGCACCCGTCTGGTGCAATTGGGCGCCTATGAAAGCGCGACCATCGCGCGGCAGGAATGGGGCCGTATCGCCGGCAAGTTCGACGATTTCTTCGACGGCAAGGCCCGCGTCGTCCAGCGGGCGCAAAGCGGCGGGCGCACTTTCTACCGCCTGCGCGCCCATGGGTTCGAGGACCTGGCCGATGCCCGGCGCTTCTGTGCCGCGCTGGTCGCCGAAGGCCCCGACTGCATCCCCGTGGTCACCAAATGACCGCCACCGCCGCGATCTTCGCCCCGCGCGGCGACGCGCTGAGCGACACCGAGCGGCGGTTCTTTGCCGAGACCAACCCCTGGGGCTTCATCCTCTTTGCCCGCAATATCGGCAGCGCTTCGCAGATCCGCGCGCTTTGTGGCGACCTGCGCGAGGCGGTGGGCCGCGACGCGCCGATCCTGATCGACCAGGAAGGCGGGCGGGTGCAGCGCATCCTGCCGCCGCTCGCGCGGCGCTGGAAACCGCCGCTGAGCGATGTGGAACGGCTGGGCGACCGGGCCGGCGCGGGCATGTACCTGCGCGCCCGGATCATCGCGGCGGAGCTCAAGGGCTTCGGCATCGACGTCAACTGCATCCCGACGCTGGACGTGGCGACGGAATACACCCACCGCTTCCTGCGCAACCGCTGCTACGGCGAGACCCCGCAACAGGTGACCGACGTGGGCCATGCGGTGGCGCGCGGGCTGCTGGATGGCGGCGTGCTGCCGGTGCTGAAACACATGCCGGGCCATGGCCGGGGCCGGGTCGACAGCCATCTTGAACTGCCCTTCACCAATGCCGCGGTCGATGACCTGCGGGCCAGCGATTTCGTGCCCTTCTCGGCGCTGGCCGACATGCCGCTGGGGATGACCGCCCACATGATCTTCGAGGCGATCGATCCGCATTTCCCCGCCACCCAGTCGGAACGCATGATCCACCTGATCCGCGAGGAACTGGGTTTTGCCGGGCTGTTGATGACCGACGACATCTCGATGCAGGCGCTCAGCGGCACGCCGGGCGACCGGGCGCGCGCCTCGATCCGGGCGGGCTGCGACCTGGTGCTGCACTGCAATGGCGAGTTGGACGAGATGCGCGACGTGGCCGAGGCGGCGGGACCCTTGAGCGAGGACGCAGCCCTGCGGGCCAGCGCCGCGCTGGCGCTGCGCGACGCGGCGGACGAGGTTGACACCGACCAGCTTGAAGCGCAGTTTGAAGCGCTGTTGGCCGGGCGCTGAAACCGATGAGTGACGAGGACTTCGACGAAGAAACACCATCGACCGAATCGGTCAGCGTCGCCGACCGCATGGCGGCCGAGGCGCTGATTGTCGATGTCGACGGTTTCGAGGGCCCGCTCGACCTTTTGCTGATGCTGTCGCGGACCCAGAAGGTCGACCTGCGCAGGATCTCGGTGCTGGATCTCGCCAAACAATATTTGACCTTCGTTGACCAGGCCAAGAAGCTGCGCATCGAACTGGCCGCCGATTACCTTGTCATGGCCGCCTGGCTGGCCTTCCTGAAATCCCGCCTGCTGCTGCCCCCCGACCCCGAGGAAGAGGGGCCCTCGGGCGAGGATCTGGCCGCCCACCTGGCGTTCCAGCTTGAGCGGTTGCAGGCGATGCGCACCGCCGCCGCGCAGCTGATGGGGCGCAACCGGCTGGGCCGCGACATCTTTGCCCGCGGCCTCCCCGAGACGGTCGAGCGGGTCAAGAAGGTGACCTATACCGCGACGCTGCTCGACCTGATGCAGGGCTACGCCCGCATCCGCACCCGCGACGAGTTCCGCCCCTTCGTGATGGACCGCGATTCGGTCTTCACCATGGAGCAGGCGCTCGAGCGGATGCGCGGGCTGATCGGCTTTGCCGGCACCTGGACCGATCTCTCGGTCTATCTGCCCGATGGCTGGGACGGCGATCCGGTGCGCCGGCGCTCGGCCACGGCGGCGACCTTTGCGGCCTCGCTGCAACTGGTCAAGGAAGGCAAGGCCGAGCTGCGGCAAGGCGGGATTTACGAGCCGATCGAATTGCGGCGGATCACGGACAAGACATGAACGACAACGCCGAACCTGTTGAAGGCGAAGAGAAGAGCCTCTTTGCGGCCCCGCCCATGGCCGAGCAGGAGCGGATGGTCGAAGCCATACTCTTTGCCACGACCGAGCCGGTGACGGTGCGCGACCTGGAAGCGCGGATGCCGCATGGCTGCGATGCCGCCGAGGCGCTGGTGCACCTGCGCAAACGCTACGAGGGGCGCGGCGTGCAGGTGATCAAGGTGGGCGATGCCTGGGCGATGCGCACCGCCGCCGACCTGGCCTTCCTGATGCAGAAGGAAACCGTCGAGACCCGCAAGCTGAGCCGCGCCGCGATCGAGACCCTGGCGATCATCGCCTATCACCAGCCGGTGACCCGCGCCGAGATCGAGGAGATCCGCGGCGTCTCGGTCTCGCGCGGCACGGTGGATCAATTGCTGGAAATGGAGTGGATCCGTTTCGGCCGCCGCAAGATAACGCCGGGGCGCCCGGTGACCTTCGTGGTGACGCCCGGGTTCCTCGATCACTTCGGCCTGGAAAGCGCCCGCGACCTGCCGGGGCTGAAAGAACTGCGCCAGGCCGGTCTGCTGGAAAGCCGCCCGCTGCCCGGCACGCCGCAATTCGGCGAGGAGCGCGACGACGAGGAGGACGAGACGCCCGAGGGTCAGAGCGAATTGTTCGAGGATTGATCCGCCCAATCGGCGGCGTATTGAAAAAATGCCCTGAAATCCGCACGATTTCCGTCTATATTGACGCACAGGCATCAAGGAGAGCAGAGCAATGAATGCCAATCAACTGATCAACATGGTGATGCGCCTGTTTCTGAGAAAGGCGCTCAGCCGCGGGATCGACGCCGGGATCGACCGGTTTTCCAAGGGCAAGGGCAAGGGCGGCGGCCCCGAGCAAAGCAAGCAGCAGGCCCAGCAGGCCAGGCGCGCGATCCGCATGGCGCGGCGGGCCGGGCGGATGTAACGCCTTCAGCGGAAGTGTTTTGACAGTTTCAGCCCCTGGCCCTGGTAGTTGGACTTGAGCCCTTCGCCGTAAAGCACTTCCGGCGTCTCGCTCATCCGTTCATAGACCAGCCGCCCGACGATCTGGCCGTGCTCCAGCACGAAGGGCGCCTCGTGGCAGCGCACCTCCAGCACGCCGCGCGCGCCCTGGCCGCCGGCGGCGCCATGGCCGAAGCCGGGGTCGAAGAACCCGGCGTAATGCACCCGGAACTCGCCCACCATGGCGATATAGGGCGCCATTTCGGCGGCGTACTCCGGCGGGATATGCACCGCCTCGCGGCTGACGAGGATGTAGAAGGCGCCGGGGTCGAGGATCAGGTGGCCGCTGGTGGTGTGCAGCTCTTCCCAGAACTCCGCCGGGTCGTAATGGCCGATCCGGTCGAGGTCGATCACCCCGGTATGCGGCTTGGCGCGGTAGCCGACCAGCGTGCCCTGGCGCGGCTTCAGGTCGACCGAGAAGCCCAGGCCCTGGTCGATCACCGCATCGCTGTCGACCAGCGGCGTTTGCGCATGGACCGCGCGCAGGCTGGCATCGTCCAGCACCGCCTGGCCGCGGCGAAACCGGATCTGGTTGAGCCGCATGCCCGGCCGCACCAGCACCGAGAACGACCGCGGGCAGATCTCGGCATAGAGCGGGCCGGCATAGGCCTCGGGGATGCGGTCGAACTCGACCCCCTGGTCGGTGATCGTGCGGGTCAGCAGGTCGAGCCGCCCGGTCGAGCTCTTGGCATTGGCCACCGCCTGCACGCCCCGGGGCAGGGCGAGGCTTTCCATCAGCGGCACCACGTAGACCGCGCCCTTTTCCAGCACCGCGCCCTGGCTGAGGTCGATGTGGTGCATCTCGAATTCTTCAAGCCGGTCGGTGACGCGGCGGCCCGTGCCGGTCAGGAAGGAGGCGCGGACGCGGTAGGCCACGGTTCCCAGCCGCAGATCGAGGCTGGCGGGCTGGATCTGTTCGTCGGTGATCGCAGGCTCGCCGCGCAGGGTGCCACTCTCGATCAGGGCGCGGATTTGCTGGCTGGCGAGGACACCGGTCATGGGCAGGCTCCGTTGGTTTCGGGGCTGGCCGCGTGCAAGAGGTGTCTATGGGGGAGGAGTAAAATGGTCGGGCTAGCAGGACTCGAACCTGCGACCTTCCGTCCCCCAGACGGACGCGCTACCAGGCTGCGCCATAGCCCGACTGGAGTGTCTTCATAGCGGTTTTGGCCGGGGGGGCAAGCGAAAAAATCGGCCATTTCTTCGCGGTCAGCGCCGGGAGGCGTGGTTCATCGCGCGGTGGTGATTGCGGACCCGGATGATCAGGGTTTCGATGCGTTCGGCGGAATGCCTGATCCCGCGCATTTCCTGCGAGGTGAGCAGGGTCAGCACGCCCGGAAACGCCTCGATCTCGTGGTCGCGCGGGTCGGGCGGCACCTGGGCGGCTTCGGGGCGGGCGTCGTTGTCCGGCGGGTCGTCGGCGTCGGGCGCGGGGGAGTCGGCCGCCGTCTCGACAGGGGTGGCCAGCGGGGGCGCGTCTTCCGGTGCTGCGTCGGCGGTGGGGGCCTCGGGGGCTGGCGTATCGGCGACGGGAGGGGTGTCCACGGGAGTGACCGCGGCCTCCTCGGGCGTCACCGCGACAGGCGTATCTTCCTCGGGGGCCGCTGCGACAGGCGTGTCGTCCTCGGGGGCCTCTTCCTCCGGCGAGTCGGCGACAGCGGCGAGGTCTGCGTCAGGCGCCACGGCGGCGCTCGGCTCCTCCGCCGCAACCATGTCCTCGGAAGTCTCCGGCGCGACCAGGGCCTCTTCGACCGGCGACTTATTGACAGCGGGCGTCTCGGCGGGATCTTCCGCGACCGGCGGCGGGGGGTCGGCGGGGCTTTCCGCGTTGTCCTCGGCCAGACGCTCGGACATCGGTTTCTGAACGAAATCCGGCAGGTCCTCGGCTTGCGTCGTCGGGGCGACCTCCGGCTCTTTCTCCGGTGCCTGCGGCGGCTCGGCGCTGGCGGCGACCGCGTCGGGGGTCACTTCGGGGGGCGGAGCGGGCGGCGCTGCGGCCTCGACCTGCGTCTCGGCAGCCTCGGCTTTGCCGGGCTTCTCGTCCGCGCCGAACAGATCGGCGGTGGCGGCGGGTTTCGGTTCGGGGCGGGCGGAGAACTCCAGCACCCGCCCGGTCTCGGGCGCGGGGGGGCGCGCAGGCGCGGGCGCGGCAGAGCGCGGCGCGATCATCGCTTCGAGGTCTTCGTCCAGCGGCGGCGAGAGCGCGGAGACATGCTTGATGCCCTGTTCGCGCAGCACCTTCTGCACGCCCTTGATGGTCATGCCATCGTCATGCAGCAGCTTCTTGATGCCGCCGATCAGCACCATGTCGGCGGGGCGGTAATAACGCCGCCCGCCGGCGCGCTTGACCGGCTTGACCTGGCTGAACTTGCTTTCCCAGAAGCGCAGCACATGCGCCGGCGTCTGCAGCCAGTCCGCGACCTCGGAAATGGTGCGAAAGGCGTCGGGGGATTTGCTGGACATCGCGACCGGCCCGGTCAGCGCCGGTTGCCGGCGGCAACGCGGTCTTTCATCAGGTGCGACGGGCGGAAGGTCAGCACCCGGCGCGGCTCGATCGGCACTTCTTCGCCGGTCTTGGGGTTGCGGCCCACGCGGGCGGCCTTTTCGCGCACCGAGAAGGTGCCGAAGGAGGAAATCTTGACCTGTTCCCCCGAAACCAGCGAATCCGACATCAGCGTCAGCACCCGTTCCACCAGTTCGGCGCTCTCGTTGCGCGACAGGCCCACCTCGCGAAATACCGCTTCGCTGAGGTCCATACGTGTGAGTGTCTTGTCACTCATGACAAATCTCCCGGAATTTCCCGCAGCTTAGGCAGGGAAGCAATTCCGAGTCAATATCAAGGACTTATCCATAGCGCTTCATGCGGCCGAAATCGGGCCCTTACCAGCGGATAATCACCGCGCCCCAGGCCAGCCCGCCGCCGATCGCCTCGGTCACCACCAGGTCGCCCTGCTTGATCTGGCCGCGCTCGACCCCCACCGACAGCGCCAGCGGGATCGAGGCGGCAGAGGTATTGCCGTGGTCCTGCACGGTGACGACGACCTTGTCCATCGGCAGGCCCATCTTCTTTGCCGTGCCCTGGATGATGCGGATATTGGCCTGGTGCGGCACGATCCAGTCGACATCCGCGGTGGTCACCCCGGCCTTGTCGATCGCGGCCTGGGCGGTGGCGGCCAGTTTCTCGATGGCGTGGCGGAAGACCTCCTTGCCCTGCATCCGCAGAAAGCCGGTGGTCTGGGTCGAGACGCCGCCATCGACGTAGAGCACGTCCTTGTGGCGGCCATCGGAATTGAGATCGGTGGCCAGGATGCCGCGGTCGTCGGAGGTGCCCTTGCCCTCCTGCGCCTCGAGGATCAGCGCGCCGGCGCCGTCGCCGAACAGCACGCAGGTGCCGCGGTCGGTCCAGTCCATGATGCGGCTGAAGGTCTCGGCACCGATCACCATCACCCGTGTCGCCTGGCCCGAGAGGATCAGCGCATTGGCATTGGTCAGCGCATAGGCGAACCCGGCGCAGACCGCCTGCAGGTCGAAGGCATAGCCGCGGGTCATGCCGATATTGGCCTGCACCATGGTCGCCGCCGAGGGAAAGGTCAGATCGGCGGTCGAGGTGGCCAGCACGATGGCGTCGAGGTCATTGGCCTCCAGCCCGGCATTGGCCAGCGCGGCCTGCGCGGCCCGGGTGGCGAGGTCCGAGGTGGTCTCGCCCTCGGCGGCGAAGTGGCGGCGCTCGATCCCCGAGCGGGTGCGGATCCACGCATCGGAGGTGTCGAGCGACGCTTCGAATTCGGCATTTTCGACAATTCTCTCGGGCAGGTAATGCCCCACGCCGATGACAACCGCCCGTCGCGTCATGTCTGCTCTCCCGTGGCCTCGGAGGACGAGGCGGTCTGTGTCACCCTGGCCGCCGCCGCAATCCGGGCCGCGACCTTTTCGTTGAACCCCGAACGGGCAAGCTGAAAGGCCAGCTTGACCGCGGCGCTGACCGCGGTGGCATCCGCCGATCCATGGGACTTTACCACAGTTCCGTTCAGCCCGAGAAACACTCCGCCATTGACCCGCCGCGGATCGATGCGTTTCTGCAACCGTCTGAGCGAGGGCAGCGCCAGAAGCGCGGCCAGCCGCGACAGGGGGGTGTACTTGAAGGCTTCCTTCAGGAAATCGCCGATCAGGCTGGCGGTGCCTTCGCCGGTCTTGAGCGCGATATTGCCGGTGAAGCCGTCGGTGACGATCACGTCGGCGCGGTTGCCGGGAATATCGCCGCCCTCGACGAATCCGACAAAGTCGAAACGCGCCGCCGCGGCATGTTCGCGGATCAGGTCATGGGCGTCCTTGAGTTCCTGCCGGCCCTTGTGCTCTTCGGTGCCGACATTGAGCAGCCCGACCCGCGGCATGTCGACCTGCAGGCCGTTGCGCGCATAGGACGCGCCCATCAGGGCATATTGCAGAAGGTCATGGGCATCGGCGCGCACATCCGCACCGACGTCGAGCATGACGTTGAAGCCATGTTCGTTGCGCGAGGGCCAGAGCACGCCGATCGCCGGGCGATTGACGCCGGGCAGCTTGCGCAGGCGCACCATCGACAGCGCCATCAGCGCGCCGGTATTGCCGCAGGAGACCGCGACCTTGGCCTCGCCATTGCGCACCGATTCCACCGCCGACCACATCGAGGTGCCCTTGCCGTTGCGCATCACCTGGCTGGGCTTGTCGCTCATCGACACGACGCCCTGGGCATCGCGGATCTCGCAGCGGCCCCGCAGGTTCTTGCGCTTGTCGACCAGCGGGCGCAGCTGATCCTCCGGCCCGTGCAGGATGAAGGCCAGTTCGGGGTTCTTGCTGGCGGATTCGTCGCATCCAGCGACGACAGGGCCGGGACCGCGGTCCCCGCCCATGGCGTCGATCGAGAGGATAACCGTGCCGTCGCCGGCCCCGGTTTCCGCCGCAGTCTTGTCCATGCTCGCGGTCATCGAGGGGCCTTGCGTTGCAAGCCTCAGGCTGCGTCTTCGTCCAGCTCGATCTCGTCGGCAACGGCGATGACTTCGCGCTCGGCATAGTGGCCGCAGGCGGGGCAGACATGGTGCGGGCGCTTCAGCTCACCGCAGTTGTCGCATTCGTTGGGGTTGGCAGCGACCAGGGCATCGTGCGCACGACGGTTGTTGCGGCGCGATTTGGACACTTTATTCTGCTGAACAGCCATGGCTCAATCTCAAGTCTTTTCTATGGGGCACAGACATGCGCCCGCGGTTTCGGGTGGTTCCGGGCAGATACGCCCATATGGGCGGTATATACAACCCCAAATCTCTCAGAGGGCGCGAAAATACGAGTTTCCGCCCGGGGTGCAAGCGATTCCCGCGACCCCCGCGCGATCAGCCCTCGTCGCCCTTGTCCGAGAGCCTGTCGCGCAGCCCGGCAAGCCCGGCAAAGGGCTTGGTATCGGCCTCGCGCAGCGGTGTCTTGCCGGGCTCGGTCACCACCGTCTCGCCCAGGTCGGGCGCATCCGGCGCGCGGGGGTAGTCGGGGATCTCCAGCACCAGCGCCTCGACCATCACCGCCCAGGGGTCGATCAGCGCGCCCAAGGGCTCGATGGTGTCATCCTCGGGCATCTCGGTCTCCGATCCCGCCTCGGCCTGCGTCTCCCAGTCCGCCAGGAAGCGCCGCTCGACCTCGGCGTCGATCCGGGTGGTCACCGGGGCAAGGGTCTGCACGCAGGGCTGCACCACCGTCGCGCCCAGGGTGGCGGTCAGCACGAAGTCGTGCTTGCCGGTGCCGCGGATCTCGCCGACAAAGCGCAGCTTGCGCAGGGCCGAGAGCCCGAGCATCTCGGCCAGCACCGCGCGGGCGGGGGCATCCGGCACGATCTCAAAGACTTGCGGGCGGTTCTGCGGCAGGGCCGAAACCTGGAGGGCATGGGGCGACGTTTGACGGGAATGGGGCATGAGCCTCGACGCTTCCTTTCTTGAACCGGGAAGAAACCTTCTGTAAGCGGGATAAAAGTCGGCGGTGAGCAATACAAGAGGGCAGCAATGACAGGCATTACCAGAGCGCGGCGCGTGATCGTTGCTTTGACCTGCGCCGCGCTGTTGTCGGCCTGTGTCGCACAGTACCGCAACCATGGCTACCTGCCCACCGATGACGAGTTGCAGAATGTCATTGTCGGCGTCGACACCCGCGATACCGTGGCCGAAAGCATCGGCGTGCCGGGCACCGGCGGCGTGCTGGAAGGCGGCAATTACTACTATATCGGCAGCCAGGTGCGCCATTACGGCCTGTTCGCCCCCGAAACGGTCGACCGCCAGATCGTCGCCGTCGAGTTCGACGACAGCGGCGTGGTCGACAATATCTCGCGCTACGGGCTCAAGGACGGGCGGGTGGTGACGCTGACCCGCCGGGTGACCCAGGTGGGCGACGGCGACATCGGCTTCATCCGCCGGCTGTTCGGCAATATCGGCGGGCTCGACCTGAGTGGTTTCGGCAGCGACTGACCCGGCCCCGGGCGCCGCAGGGCGGCCCCCCGCGGATCCTGACGTGACGTCAGGCGGCCGGGCCGTCAGACTCGCCTGACGGGGTGGGGGATCGGAACTGAGGGCGGCATCGTCATGACTGGACCGGGCAGAGGGCGCTACCTTGCACGCATGGCCGAAACGCCGGCCGAGGTCGAGGCCGCCCAGGCGCTGCGCCACCTGGCCTTTCACGGGCGCGCCGGGCTCGACAGCGACGCCCATGACGCGCTTTGCGCCCATGTGCTGGTCGAGGACCGGCGCGATGGCCGGCTGGTCTGCTGCTTTCGCATCCTGCCGCTGGCCGGCGGCGGCGAGATCGCCAAATCCTATTCCGCGCAATATTACGAGCTCTCCGCGCTGGCGGCCTATCAAGGCAAGATGGTCGAGATGGGCCGCTTCTGCCTGCACCCCGAGGTCGGCGACCCGGATGTGCTGCGCGCCGCCTGGGGGGCGATGACCTCCTATGTGGATGCCAACGCGGTCGACCTGCTGTTCGGCTGCACCTCGTTCCAGGGCACCGAGGCGCGCCGGTACTACGACGCCTTCGCCATGCTGAAAGAGCGCCACCTCGGCCCGAAATGCTGGCTGCCGGCGGTCAAGGCGCCCAATGTCTTCCGCTTTGCCGCGCGTCTCAGGCGCAAGCCCGACATGAAGCTGGCCATGCGCCGGATGCCGCCACTTCTGCGCACCTACCTGCTGATGGGCGGCTGGGTCAGCGATCACGCGGTGGTCGACCGGCAGATGAACACGCTGCATGTCTTCACCGGGGTCGAGATCGGGCGCATCCCGCCCGAGCGCAAGAAGCTGTTGCGCGCGCTGTCCCGACTTGACCATTTCGCGCCGCTTGCATAGCTGCGGGGCATGGCCCAGATACCCCTTCTCCAGCTTTCCGGCATCTCGCTCACCTTCGGCGGCAACCCGGTCTTCGACCAGCTCGACCTGATCGTGCAGGAGCGCGATCGCGTGGCGCTTGTGGGCCGCAACGGCTCGGGCAAATCGACCTTGATGAAGGTCATGGCCGGCCTGGTCGAACCCGACCGCGGCACCCGGGTGGTGACCCCCGGCGCCAGCGTCGGCTACATGGAGCAAGAGCCTGACATGGCCGGCTTTTCCACCCTGGGCGACTTTGCCACCAGCGGGCTGGAGCCGGGCGAGATGTACAAGGTCGAACGCGCCGGCGAAGGGTTGAAATTCGACCCCGCCCGCCCGGTCGAGACCGCCTCGGGCGGCGAGCGGCGGCGCGCGGCGCTGGCCAAGCTGATGGCCGAGGCGCCGGAACTGATGCTGCTGGACGAGCCCACGAACCATCTCGACATCGAGGCGATCGGCTGGCTCGAGACCGAGTTGAAGGCGACCCGCGCGGCTTACGTCCTGATCTCGCACGACCGGGCGTTTCTGAATGAACTGAGCCGCGCAACCCTCTGGATCGACAGGGGAATGGTACGGCGGCAGGAAAAGGGTTTCGTGGATTTCGAGGCCTGGCGCGACAAGGTCTGGGAAGACGAGGACATGGCGCGCCACAAGCTCGACCGCAAGATCCGCTCCGAGGCGCGCTGGGCCGTCGAGGGCATCAGCGCCCGGCGCAAGCGCAATATGGGCCGGGTGCGCGCCCTGGGCGAGTTGCGCGCCGAACGCGCCGCGCAGATCCGCCGCCAGGGCAGTGCCGCCATGGCGCTGGACAGCGGCCCGAAATCCGGCCGCAAGGTGATCGAAGCGGAAGGCATCACAAAGGCTTACGACGGCAAGCTCATCTGCCGCGACTTCTCGCTCAAGGTCCAGCGCGGCGACCGGGTGGCCTTTGTCGGGCCCAATGGCGTGGGCAAGACGACGCTGTTGAAGATCCTCATGGGCGAGGTCGAACCCGATGCCGGCAAGGTCACGCTGGGCACCAACCTGGTGCCCGCGGTCTTCGACCAGGCGCGGGCGCGGCTCGACATGAATGCCACGCTCTGGGACAACCTGACCGGCGACCCCGAGATGCGCGTCTCGGGCAAGGCCGACCAGGTGATGGTGCGCGGCCAGCCCAAGCACGTGGTCGGTTATCTCAAGGAATTCCTGTTCGACGAGGCCCAGGCCCGCGCGCCGATCCGCTCGCTCTCGGGCGGGGAACGCGCGCGGCTGCTGCTCGCGCGGATCATGGCGCGGGAAAGCAACCTTCTGGTGCTGGACGAACCGACCAACGATCTGGACGTCGAAACCCTCGATCTTCTGCAGGATCTGCTGGCCGATTATGACGGCACCGTGCTGCTGGTCAGCCACGACCGCGATTTCCTCGACCGGGTGGCGGAAACGACGATTGCCATGGAGGGCGACGGCAAGGTCACGGCCTATGCCGGCGGCTGGAGCGACTACCAGAGCCAGCGGGGCCGCGAGGCACCAGCGGATAAACCCGAGAAACCAAGGGTTTCCAAGCCGAAGGTGAAGCAGGAGAAGGCGGCGCAGGACGGGCTCAGCTTTACCGAGAAGCACCGACTGGAGGAATTGCCCGCGGTCATGGCGCGGCTCGAGGCCGAGATCGGCAAGCTCGAGACCCTGCTGGCCGATCCTGGGCTTTTCACCCGCGAGCCGGTGAAATTCAAGAAGGCGACCGAGGCGCTGGTCGAACGGCAGGGCAAGCTGGCGGCGGCCGAGGACGAATGGCTGATGCTGGCCGACAAGGCCGGCTAGACCGGCCGGCGCGCCAGCGGCAGAAGGCGGCTCAAGAGCATCAGTTCCAGCACCGTCAGCAGGATGCGCATGACGTGGAACAGCGAGACCAGCGCCGGGCTGGTGGCCAGGCCCAGCGCGATGATCGACATTTCGGTCACGCCGCCGGGCGCGAAGCTGATCAGCAGGACGAGGAAGGGCAGGCCGGTCACCTGTGCCAGCCCCCAGGCAATGGTCGCGCCGAGGATCAGCATGTAGCCGACCGAGACCAGCGCCAGCCCGACCGAGCGTTGCAGCAGCCCCGCGGTGATGCCGCGGAACCGCAGGCCGAGGCTGGCCCCGACCACCACCTGCGCCGCGGCGATCAGCCAGAAGGGCACATGCAGATCGACGAACCCCGCCAGCGTCAGCCCGCCGACCAGCAGGAGCGGCCCGGTCAATTGCCCCGCGGGCAGCCGCGCCAGCCGCGCCAGCGCCAGCCCGACGCCGCCGGCCACGATCACCAGCGCCAGCTCGGCCAGTTCGACGCTGGCCGGCGGCCCGCCGGGGACCACGCCCGCCGCACTGCCCACCGGCTGGCCGAGCCAGAGCGAGAGACCGGTGGGAATCGCCGTCACCACCACGATGATGCGCAGGAATTGCTGGATGGTCAGGACCTGCACATCGGCGCCGGAGGATTCGCCCAGCAGGATGCTCTCCATCAGCCCGCCCGGCGTGCCGCTGTAAAAGGCGGTGGGCCGGTCGAAGCCGCCAATGCGGCGGAAAATCAGGTAGTTGCCGCCATGCGCCAGCGCGATGAACCCGGCCAGAACCGCGAGGAACAGGGGCAGATCGGCGAGCTGGTCGAGCAGGTCGGGCGAGACCTGGGTGCCGATCATCACGCCGATCATCGACACGAAGCCGGTGCGCAGCGGCATCGGGAAGCGATAGCCCTGCAACAGCCCGCCTTGGGTGCGCGCCACCAGCAGCGCCGAGGCGATCAGCGATCCCAGCATCCAGGGCATCGGCAGATGCGCCAGTTGCGCCAGAACGCCTGCGATGGCGCAGGCGACAAGCAGTCCGGCAGTGGTGATCAACATGCGCAGGGTCATGGCGGCGCTTGTATACCCGCCGTCGCGCAAGCGAAAGAGTGCAGGAAAGCGAGGGGCCAGCCCCTCGCGCTCCCCGGAGTTTAGGGGCAAGATGAAGCCTCATGCAGGCACCGGTTTTCATCGGATCGCGAATCTATCGCGGCTCCAGCTACGGGGCACGCCATCCGCTGAGCATCCCGCGGGTGCCGACGGTGATCGACCTGTCGCGCGCGCTGGGCTGGCTGCCCGAGGCGCGCTATCGCACCTCGCCCCGGGCCCGGCCGCGCGCGCTTCGGGCGTTTCACACCGAGGCCTACATCGCCGCGCTGCAACGGGCCGAGGCCGAGCAGGAAGTGGTGGCGCAGGACCGGGAGGCTTTCGGGCTGGGCACGCTGTCGAACCCGGTCTTTGCCGAGATGTTCCGCCGTCCGGCCACCGCGGCGGGCGGGTCGCTGCTGGGGGCGGCACTGTTGCGCGAGGGCGGCATCGTCTTCAACCCCGGCGGCGGCACCCATCACGGCATGGCGGGGCGCGCGGCGGGGTTCTGCTATCTCAACGATCCGGTGCTGGCGCTGCTGGCCTTCCGGGCGCAGGGGCTGCGGCGGATGCTTTACCTGGACATCGATGCGCATCATGGCGACGGGGTCGAGGCGGCCTTTGCGGGAGCGGGTGACATCCGCATGATCTCGGTCCACGAGGCGCGGCGCTGGCCCTTTACCGGCGGTTTCGGCGACCGCGCGAGGGGCGCGGCGCTCAACCTGCCGGTGGCGAAGGGGTTCAACGACGCCGAATTCGCGCTTCTGCGCGACCGGGTGATCCTACCTGCCGTCGAACGGCTCGACCCGCAGGTCATCGTGCTGCAATGCGGCGCGGACGCGGTGGCCGAGGATCCGCTGGCGCGGCTTTGCCTGTCGAACAATGCGCATTTAGACCTGGTGGCGCGGCTGAAGGGGGCGGCGCCGCGGCTTCTGGTGCTGGGCGGCGGCGGCTACAATCCCTGGACGGTGGGGCGGCTCTGGACCGGGGTCTGGGGTGTGTTGAGCGGCCAGGAGATGCCTGACCGGCTGGAGGGGGCAGCGCGGGAAGTGTTGCTGGCGCTGGATTGGGCGCGGCAGCGCGGGCCGGTGGAGGCCCGGCTGACCGACAGCCTGCGCGATGCGCCGCGGGGCGGGCCGATCCGGCCGGAGATCGATGCGCTGGCCGATCGTGCGGCGGGGCTTGTCAGGGGCTGGTTTTGGAGCGGGTAACGGGAATCGAACCCGTAACTTTAGCTTGGGAAGCTCGCGTGATACCTTTTCACCATACCCGCGCTCCGGATCGCTGAAATAAACCAAGGCGCGGGGCGGCGCAAGAGCCGCGTGGCGTTTCTCTGCGCCGGCGTTCAGCCCCGCCGCCGGCGCCGCCTGCGCCCGCCCTCGGCATCGTCGCCGCCGGTGTTGAAGCTGACCTCGGGCAGGTTGACCACCTTGCGCAGTTCCGGGAAGGGATCGGTGGCGTGGGGGATGGCGTTGGCGTTGACGAAATGCTCCTGGAACTTCGGCGCGATGGCGGTTTCGACCTTGGTGATCCGGCCCACCGTTTGCTCGATCTCGGCACGGGCGGCGATATTGCACAGCGCGATGCGCGCGCCGGTGCCGGCGGCATTGCCCGCGCTGGTGACCTTGTCGAGCGGCACGTCGGGGATCATGCCCAGCACCATGGCGTGCAGCGGCGAGATATGCGCGCCGAAGGCCCCGGCGAGGACCACCCGGTCGACCTTGTCGACCCCGCGCTCGTCCATCAGCAGGCGCGAGCCGGCATAAAGCGCGGATTTGGCCAGCTGGATGGCGCGGATGTCGCCCTGGGTCACGGTGATGCGCGGCCCGCCCTCGTCGGTGGCGTCGTGGATCAGGTAGGCATGGGTGCGGCCCTCGGGTTGGCTGCGCGGCGTGCCGGTCTGGGCGGCGGATCCGATCAGGCCGGAGGGGTCGACCAGCCCGGCGATGCGCATTTCCGCCACCGCCTCGATGATGCCGGAGCCGCAGATTCCGGTGATGCCGGTGGTGGCGGTGGCCTCGGCAAAGCCCTCCTCGTCGGACCACAGGTCACAGCCGATCACCCGGAAGCGCGGCTCGCGGGTGACGGGGTCGATGCGGATCGCCTCGATGGCGCCGGGGGCGGCGCGCTGGCCCGAGGAAATCTGCGCGCCCTCGAAGGCGGGGCCGGTGGGCGAGGAACAGGCCAGCACGCGGGAGGTGTCGCCCAAAAGGATCTCGGCATTGGTGCCGACATCGACCATCAGCGCGAGATCCTGGCTCTTGCCCGGCTCTTCCGACAGGGCCACGGCGGCGGAATCGGCACCGACATGCCCGGCGATACAGGGCAGGATATAGACCTTGGCGCGCGGGTTGATGGTGTCGAGGTCAAGCTCCTTGGCGTCGATCCTGAGCGAGGCGGAGGTGGCCAGCGCAAAGGGCGCCTGGCCCAGTTCCACCGGATCGATGCCCAAAAGCAGGTGGTGCATCACCGGGTTGCAGACAAAGACCGTCTCGACGATCAGCGCCGGCTCGATCCCGGCCTCTTTGGCGACTTCGGCGGCCAGGGTATTCAGCGCCTCGCGCACCGCGGTGGTCATCTCGACCTCGCCGCCGGGGTTCATCATCCCGTAGGAGACCCGGCTCATCAGGTCCTCGCCAAAGCGGATCTGCGGGTTCATTATGCCCGAGGACGCCTTGACCTCGCCGGTTTCCAGGTCGGTCAGGTGGGCGGCGATGGTGGTGGAGCCAAGGTCGATGGCCAGCCCGTAAAGCCCGGATTCGTGCAGCCCGGGCCAGATCTCGACGATGGTGGAGCGCGTCGCCCGGTGATCGCGGTGCAGCGCCACGGTGACGCGCCACTTGCCCTTGCGCAGCACCTTCTGCAGCTTGGTCATCAGCGTGAGGTCGGCGCGCAGCCCCTCGACCTGCCATTGCTGCTTGAGCGCGCGGGCCAGACGCTCGAAATCGCCGGTGGGTTCGTGCATGTCGGGCTCATCGACCTCGACATAGAACAGCCGGGTGGCCGGATCCATGACGATATCGCGCGCGGTGGCGGCCTTGCGCACCACCTGCTTGTGCACCTGGCTCTCGGGCGGCACGTCGATCACCACGTCCGATTGCACCGTCGCCTGGCAGCCCAGACGGCGGCCGGCCTTCAGCCCGCGTTTCTCGTCATAGCGCTCCTCGACGCTGTTCCAGGGGCTCAGCGCATCGGGGGCCACGGTCACGCCGTGCTTGGAAAACTCGCCCACACCGGGGGTGATCTGGCATTTCGAGCAGATGCCGCGGCCGCCGCAGACCGAGTCGAGATCGACGCCCAGCTGGCGGGCGGCGGTCAGGATCGGCGTGCCGACCGCAAAGCGGCCGCGTTTGCCGGAGGGGGTGAAGACGACGAGGGGGTCTTGCTCGGCCATGGGGGATTCTCTTTCGCACGTTTGGCGCGATCATAGGGCCGCAATCGCCAAGGGAAAGGCCCGCTTGCGGCAGGCCATGGGAGGGACGCGTCACGACGCGGTTTCCGCCAGCCAGCGCAGGATCTCGCCGCGGTTGCCGTCGAGATCGGGGACCGGCGGGCGCGTCGTCTTGTCATCCATACCGGAGATCTTGATCGGGTTGCCGACCGCGGCAAAGGCATGGCGGCCATTGCGGTCGAGCACGTCGACCACCATCCGGCGGGCAAGCGCCTGCGGATCCTTCAACACCTGTGCCATGTTCTGGATCGGGCCCGCGGGAATGCCCGCGGCGCCCAGACGGGCGATCCAGTGGGCGCAGGTATTGCCCAGCGTGACCGCCTCGATCAGCCGCTTGAGCAGGCGCACGTTGCGGCAGCGCTCGGGATTGGTGGCAAAGCGCGGGTCATCGGCCAGCGGCAGGTCGAGACAGATGCACAACCGCTCGAACAGCAGATCGTTGCCGGCGGCGATCACGAAGCGGCCATCGGCGGCGTGAAAGGTCTCGGCCGGGGCGATCGAGGGATGGCGCGCACCGCTGCGGCCGGGGGGCGTGCCGGTGGTGGTGGTCAGCGCGACGGCGTGGTGCAGGGCGGCCATTTGACTGTCGAGCAGGGCGATGTCGATCCGTCGGCCAAGCCCCGTGGTCTCGCGGTCATAGAGCGCGGCCAGAATGCCCTGAGTCAGGTAGAGGCCGGCCAGGATGTCGCCGATCGGCGCGCCGGCCGGCACCGGGTCACGGTCCTTTTCGCCGGTGACCGACATCATCCCGCCGCGCGCCTGCACCACAATGTCATAGGCCGGGCGCCGGGTCTCGGGCCCGGTCTGGCCGTAGCCTGACACCGACCCCAGGATCAGCCGCGGAAAGGCCGCGTGCAGATCGTCCCAACCATAGCCCAACCGCTCCATCACCCCGGGGCGGAAGCTTTCGACCAGCACATCGGCGCGGGCCAGCAGACGGTCGAAGACCTCGCGCTCGGCATCGGATTTCAGGTCCAGCGCGATGGATTTCTTGGAGTGGTTGATGGCCGAGAAAGGCGCGCTTCTGCCGTCCTTGAAGGGCGGAAAGGCGCGTGCATCATCGCCGCGGCCAGGACGTTCGACCTTGATCACGCGGGCCCCGAGATCGGCAAGCGTCATGGTCGCGAAAGGGCCGGCCAGCACCTGGGTCAGATCGAGGACGGTGACGTTTGAAAGCAGGTTCGGCATGGGCGATTCCCGGGAAATGTCAGCGGAGGCATGGGCCGGGAGTATGACCAGAAATCGGGGGCCGGGGGCAAGGGCGCGCGTCGGGATCGGCGGGAAACCCCGCGTTGCTCTGCACGGAAAACGGGCAGATGCGGTGGCGCGCGTCCTGGCCTGACCGGATCGCGGCATCCTCAGAACAACTCGATATCGCCGCTGCCGGCGGATTTTGGCGGATGGGATGGCCGCGCGGGCGGCGGCGTGGCGATATCGCGCACCTCTTCCAGGAATTGCCGCTGGGCGCGGCCGGTGCAGGCCCAGAACCGGATCTTGCGGCCGCGTTGTCCGCCGAGGCAGCGGCTGACCACGGGAAATTTCTCGGTCTCCATGAACCATTCGGCGAAACGCGCATTGGCCAGCCCGATCTCTCGGCCGCCGCTGTACATCTTGGCGCCGCCGAACAGTTTCACCCGCAGCCGGTCGCGCCGCGCGCCGCGTTTGATCAAGCCGTTGACCAGAAGCTCCATCGCGTTGACGCCGAAGCGCAGGTTGCCGGTGGCCTCATGGGTGTCGCCGGGCAGCAGGAAATGGTTCATGCCGCCGATCCCGGCCTGCGGATCCCACATCGCCGTGGCGACGCAGGAGCCGAGGATCGCCGACATCACCTCCTGCGGGTCGACCGAAAACATGGTGTCCCCCTGCAGGACGTTGACCCGCTTCATCGGCGCCGCGGCGGGGGGCATATCGGCGGCGGCAGTGCCGAACACACCGCTCATTCCGTCCCGCCTTGCCGCGGCACGCGCGGGCCGGGGCGCGGGTCGGGACCCAACGCGCCGCGCTCAGAATTCATCCCATCCGTCATCGTCATTCACCGCCTTGCGGGTCCGGCGCGTCGCCGAGGCAAAGGAAAGCACAGGCTCCGCCGCGCCCTCGTGCGACCGGTCCGTCGCGGACAGTTCCGAAGACCAGCCGTCATAGTCGGGCGTGCGGGTTGGCGTCGCATGGGCCAGCGCCTCGACCGCCCCGGCATCGAGCCGGAAGCTGCCCAGGACATCGGTCATGCGTTCCGCCTCGTCCGAGAGCGAGCGGCTGGCGGCCGAGGATTCCTCGATCACCGCGGCGTTCTGCTGCGTCACGCGGTCGAGATTGCTGACGCTTTCCTTGATCTCGGCCAGGTTGTTGGCCTGCTCGCGCGAGCCGGTGGCAATGCGCGACACCAGTTCCGAGACATGGTTGACCCCTTCGATAATCTCGTTCAGGGCGCTGCCCGCCTTGCCGGCCAGATCGCTGCCGCGCGTGACATCCGCGCTGGAGCGCATGATCAGATCCTTGATTTCATTCGCCGAATCCGATGCACGTTGGGCCAGGGCCCGCACTTCCGAGGCCACTACGGCAAAGCCGCGCCCGGCATCGCCCGCCCGCGCCGCCTCGACGCCCGCGTTCAGCGCCAGCAGATTGGTCTGAAACGCGATGTCGTCGATGACGCCGATGATCGCGGTGATCTGCTGCGAACTGTCCTCGATCGATTTCATCGCTGCGACCGTCTGGTCCACCACGTCGCCCCCGGCCTCGGCCTGTTTCTTGTTCTGCACGATGCGCTTGTCGGCTTCGGCGGCGTGTTCGGCGGTCTGCTGCACGCTGGCGTTCAACTCTTCGATGGCGGCGGCGGATTCCTCGAGCGTGGCGGCCTGGGCCTCCGAGCGTTTCGACTGATCCGCCGCGACCTCGGAGATCTCGCGCGAGGAATTGCGCACGCTTTCGGCCGTTGCCATCACCGTCGACAGGACCTCGCGCAGGTTGGACAGCACGTTGTTGAAGCTGCGACAGACCGCCCGGTGATCATCATCCAGGCTGCTGAAATCGGCCTCGTCGATCGGGCAGTCGATTTCGCCGGCGGACAGGCGCTTGAGATGCTCGGCCAGCCGCTGGAACAGTTTCTGGCGTTCGGCCGCCTCGAGTTCGCGCGCATTACGCTCCGTGCTTTCGCGCGCCAGCGTGTCGCGCAGGATGGTCAGACGGTCGGCCATGTCGCCGATCTCGTCCAGCCGCCCGGTTTCGGGAATGGCGACCGCATAGTCGCCCTCCGAGACCGCCCCCATCGCCCGGCCCAGGGCGCTGATCGGGCGTTTGATCATGCGCGCGATCATGAAGACGATGCCGGTCAACCCGGCCAGCGCCACCAGCGCGCTGACCATGAGCGCCTGCATGGTCTGTTCGAGATAGGCCGAAAGCGCGACATTGTGATCGCGCGCCAGCGCGACCACGCCCAGCAAGGCCGTGCCGTCCGGCGAGAGCACGGGCAGGGCGCTGACAAAGCGCAGCCCGTCGCCGCGGGTCTGCGCCGTCAGATCCTCGCGCGCGGCGGCGATCGCTTCGGGCATGAGGCGGGCATAGGGCGCGGCGGCCTGCTCACCGGTCCTGTAGGACGCCAGCGAGGTTCCGTCGCTGTGCACCACCTCGATCATGACCAGGCCGGCGTCCTTCTCGACCACCGGCTGATAGATCGCGGAGATCCGGTCGCCGTCCTTGAAGCGTAGCGGGCCGCCCATCTGCCCGGCCAGCAATTCGATCAGCAGGGCCTCGGAGGCGGCCTCCTGCTGAAGGCCGATGGCGCGTTCGTTCTTGGCCACCAGACCGAAGCTGACGGCAAAGGAGACGAAGAACCCCAGGGCCATGACAAGCGCAAGTTTGGTCCGGATGCTGAGAGCCGAAAGCCGGGCGCGCAGGCCGGAGGGACGCGCGGAAGCGGAAAGGGAAGCTGATGTCATGTCTGAGGTCCGTTGCAGAGGTCAGTAGGCCGCGGCCAGTTGTTCGAGATCGACCCCCACGGTGAGGGCGCCGATGAATTCCCCGTGCTCCAGCACCGGAAGGCTGATCTGGCTTTGGTAGCTTTGCGCGCTTTCGTCGAATTCCACATCGCCGATATGGATGCCGAGAGTGTCATGCGGCACCTGCCACTTGGCTTCGTCGCCTTGCCAGTAATCCGATGTCACATCGCTTTGGGCGACATTCAGGCCGCGGATATCGGTCACGAAAATCTCGGTAAACCGGCCGCGGCCGGCGGATTTCAGCTCGCTCAGGTTGCGCGACAGCGGGCTGCTCAGAACCGCGTCGATCAGCGGGCCGCCCGACACGGTTTCATGGCGCCACTG
The DNA here is from genome assembly GCA_006226775.1 of Paracoccaceae bacterium. Lineage (GTDB taxonomy): Bacteria > Pseudomonadota > Alphaproteobacteria > Rhodobacterales > Rhodobacteraceae > Marinovum. The sequence continues at coordinate 49,568 of SBGD01000078.1, forward strand.
GCGGTCGAGCGCGAGGATCTCGTCCTCGTTGAGCGTCGATGTCTTGGCATTCTGGGCGCGGATGGCAGACAGCACCTCGGGCTTCGCGGCCCAGCCGCGGATCGTGCTGTCGGCGAGCACTGTCAGCGCGTCGTCGAATTCGCTTTCCGCGGCAGCGGCACCGGCGCAAAGGCAGAGCGCAAGGCTCAGGGCAACGGCAGGTCTCATTTCAGTCTCCTGTGGTTTCGTCGGACAAGGCAACCATGGCGGCAAAAAACTTAAAATCGGCTGAAGCCGCGCCGGTCAGAACAGCATCGAATTGGCCTTGATTTGATCGGCTTTGGTCGAGAGCGCGGCCAGATTGGTCTCGGTGGCCGCATGAAAGTTCTCGAGCCGTTCGATGATGCCGTTCAGCCCGGTGTCGGCATTCTGCATCCGCCCGCTTTCCACCCGGCAGAGCAGTTTGACCACGTTCAGCCCGTTGATCCGATGCCGTAATTGGCGGCAGATATCCGGGATCGACCGGGCGGCGGCGGATATTTCCGCCAGCGAGGCCTTGCTGTCGGCCATCAGCCGCTCTGCCTGGTCGGCCAGCTGCGTCGCGCCGTCGAAATCCGGCTGTTCGGCGGCCTGGTTCATCAAGAGCGCGACCTGGGCCTGGAACCGCCCGCGGTCCAGCGCCATGCGCATCCGGCCCAGCGCACCGGCGTCGCGACATCGGAGTTTCTGCACGAGGTGCTGCATTTCCGCGGCCATGATGTCGTAGTTCTGCGAAATCGTTCCGAGCGCGCCGCTGGCGCCTTCCAGCCGGCCGGCGAGGATGCGCATGTTGACCGGCTCGCTGCGGACCTTGACGAAGTCGCGGCCCACGGTATCGGCCCGCTCTTCGGCAGAGGCCAGCAGCGCGCTGAGATCGGCCAGCCGGGGCAGGCAGCAATTACCGATCTCGGCGGCACTCGTCCGCAGGCGGCATTCCTCGGCCAGCGCGGCCTGCATGAAAGCGTCGTAATCGGCGAAACCGAGATCGGCGAGCGCCTCGGTCAGGGCGCGGGCGCTTTGTTCGGGGGACCGGCCGGCCTGTTCCTGCGCCCGCAGGTCGCGATAGACCGTCCGGATGGTCTCGAAAAAAGGCGCGTTCGGGCGGATGCGGACCGAGAGAAAGCCGTCAGAGGTGCTCGTGATCGTGGCGAACACCCAGTAGACCCCGTCCGAGGCGGTACGGTTCTTGATATAGGCGCAGACCGGCAGGCCGCGTTTCAGCCGATCCCAGAGCAGGTAGAACAGCCCCTTGGGCATGTCGCGGTGGCGCACGATCCGGTGCGGCGCGCCGACCATCTCGTCCAGCGACAGTTCCGCGATCTCGCAGAACTGCGGATTGGCATAGCGGATGATGCCGCGCGGGTCGGTGGAGGAGGCAAGGATGGTGTCGGCGGGCAGGCGTGTCTCATTGCCCGTGCCGGGGCTGTCGGGGTCGCGGTGCAGGTCTTTCATGGCGTGGCCTTCCGGTTGCGGTGCGAGGGGCGTTCAGAACAGATCCACATGACCGGCCTCCGGCACCGGTTCGGCAGGCCCGGGCAGGCCGAAGATCCGGCGGTAATGGCCAAGCCGCGCCACCTCGGCCAAGGTCTCGGCATTGACGGTCTCCTCGGGGCAGGTCATGTCGGCAACGCTGCGCAGGATCGCTTCGAGATCGTCGAGGTGCTGGATCAGCGCATCAAATTTCTGCATCTCCTTCAGAGGGTTGCCCTCGTAGGCCACCTCTGCATCGCCGAATACCGTCAGCTCCAGCCGCCGCGCGAAATCGGCCATTCGCTGCACGTCGAGCGCGAGCAGGTCGAGAATTTCATCCGTGCGGCGTGTGGTCATTCCGGCGATCCTCCGCACTCAGCCCAGAGGGCCGACAACCCGTTCGATGCAGGCCTTCAACTGGGGCGGCGAGAACGGCTTCTTGATGTAGTTGTTCATCCCCAGCCGGACGCCGTGATCGATGATCTCCTTCTCGGCGCGGCCGGTGATCAGGATGAAACCGGTGCGGGCAATCGGCTTGTGATGGCGGATCGATTCCAGCAGTTGCAGGCCGTTCATCCGCGGCATGTTGAAATCGGAAATCACCAGGTGCACCGGGCGCGCGGCAAGGCTGCGCCAGGCGGTCTCGCCATCGGCTTCGGTATGCACGTTGCGAATGCCGATTTCCTCCAGCGACTGGGTGATCAGGCCGCGGCTCGTGGACATGTCGTCGACCACGAGAACGTGCAGTTTGTCCTTCAATCTCATGCGGTTTCTCCTGATTTGGCCGGTTGCGCCGCGCCGGTGTCGCGACCGTGGCGCTGAAAGATGCCGTTGCCTGCGACGGCAAAGCCGGCGGTGATGTCCGGGGGAATGCTCTCGGAATGGCCGATGTAGAGCACGCCGCCGGGCAGAACCCGGTCGCAGAGCCGGCGCCAGAGGTGCACCTGGGTGGTTTCGTCGAAATAGATCGCCACGTTGCGGCAGAAGATCACGTCGAACCGGCCGGCAAACGGCCAGTCCTGCTTGAGGTTCAGATGCCGAAAGGCGATCAGCTGACGCGCCGCGGCACTGACCTGGCAATGGGTCGAACCTGCCGGCGCGGGGTCGAAATACCGGCTGGCCTGGTCGCCGGGAAGCGCCGCCAGTGCGCTGGCCGGATACCTGGCCTGGCGGGCGCGGGCGAGGATCCGGTTGTCGATATCGGTGGCGAGAATGCGCAGGTCGCGGGTCGGGGCGCCGGGGCAATGGTCGAGCACGTGGAAGGCCAGGCCATAGGCCTCTTCGCCCGACGAGCATCCGGCGGACCAGAGCCGCACCCTTCGGCCCTCCTGCGCCTTTGCGGCCAGCGCGGGCAGGACGTCTTGGCAAAGGTGATCGAAGTGATGCGCCTCGCGGTTGAAGCGGGTGGTATTGGTGGTCAGCGCCGAGATGAACTCGTCCTGCTGGCGGGTCGCGCCGGGCTGGGCGAGCACCCGGCAATAGGCGTCGATATCCGCCACGCCGGCATTGCGCAGCGGTCGGGACAGGCGCGAGGAGACCATGGCACGCTTGCCCTGCGGCAGGTGGATGCCGGTCAACTCGTGCAGAAGCTGCGCTACGCGGGCATAGGCCTCTTCCGAGATCAGGTCATCGGCGCGCGCCGCGCGGTTTTTCAGGTTCAGCGTCATGCGACCGCGGTATCCTCTTGCGGCAGGACCTGGTGGACGTCGAGCGCGCGCACCAGCCGGTCCTCGATGGTGTAGACGCCGCGGATATAGGCCTGGGTCCGGGCCGAGGAGACATCCGGCGTCGGCAGGAGATCGGCCTCCCGGACCATGATGATGTCGCTGACCGCATCGACGAGAAAGCCGACGATGCGGTCGTCGACCCGGGCAATGATGATCACGTGGCGCGGGCCCGGATCGGTGCGGCCCAGCCCCAGCCGCTGCGACAGGTCGAGCACCGGCAGCACCGTGCCGCGCAGGTTCATCATGCCGACCACGTAGTCGGGCGCATGCGGCAGGCTGGTGGTGCGGGTCCAGCCGCGGATCTCGAGCACATGGGCGATGTCGAAACAGAAGGCCTGGTCGCCGATCGCGAAGGAGACGATTTCCTGCGCCGCGGCATTGGGTTCCTGGACGTCCGGTTTAGGCATGATGGGCAATCCTTGTGGGGTCCGGCAGCAAGGCCGCGGGGCTCGGCCCGTCGCCGGGACGCGAGATCATCTGGTCGGTGTCGACGATCAGGGCGATCTTGCCGTCGCCGAGGATGGTGGCGGCGGCAATGCCGGGGATCGGGCGGTAGTTCTGCTCCAGCCCCTTGATCACCACCTCGCGCTGGTCGACGATGGCGTCCACGGCCAGCGCGGTGCGGCGGCCGGAGTCGCCTTCGATCAGCAGCAGCGACAGGCTGTCGAGATCCGCGGGCGTCGCGCGGTAGCCCAGCGCCAGCCCGAGATCGACGATCGGGATCAATTCATGGCCCAGGGTCAGCACCCGGTCATCGTCGCAGAAGGCGTCGATCCGGGCCTGGCCGGGCTGCAGCGTTTCGCGCAGCGCGAGGGTCGGCACCACGAGGGATTCGCCGGCCACCGAGACCACCATACCCTCGAGCACCGCCAGGGTCAGTGGCAGGGAGATCGTCACCTGCGTGCCCTGGCCGGGCATGGATTGCAGGGTCACGCGGCCGCCCAGGGCCTGGATTTCCGAGCGCACCACATCCATCCCGACGCCGCGGCCCGAGAGGTTCGAGACCTCGGACGCAGTGGAAAATCCGGGCCGGAACAACAGGTTGTCGATATCGGCCTCGGTCAGATCGTCCTCGGGGCGCACCAGCCCCTTCTGCTCGGCCACCTGGCGGACCTTGCGCCGGTCGATGCCGGCGCCATCGTCGCGCAGGGTGATCACCACGCGCCCCGAGCGATGCGCCGCCTCCAGCGTGACGGTGCCGCGTTCATCCTTGCCGGCGGCGCGGCGGGCCTCGGGGGTTTCCAGGCCATGATCGACCGCATTGCGGATCATGTGGGTCAAGGGTTCGACCAGCCGTTCGGTCACCGTCTTGTCGACCTCGGTCGCATCGCCCAGGGTGACCAGCCGCGCCTGTTTGCCGGCCTCGCGCGCGGTTTCGCGCACGGTCCGCGACATCCGCTGGAACAGACTGCGCACCGGCTGGGCACGGATCGCCATGACGCTTTCCTGGATCACGCCGGAGAGCTGCTTGAGCTGGCCCATGGCCTCTTCCACCGTCTTGGACGAGGCGGAATGCGGCAGTTCGCTCATCGACTGGCGCAGCATGGCTTCGCTGATGACCAGTTCGCCCACCAGGTTGATCAGCCGGTCGACGCGTTGCAGATCGACGCGGATGGTCGCGGTGCGCGCGCTGTCGGACTTGGAAGGACGGGCGGCGGCAGGCGGGTCCGAAGGGGGCGGAGAGGGTTTCACGGGGGCGTCAGCCGCGGCTGGCGCCGGGGTGTCGGGCGGATCGGCAAGCGGCAGCAGATCGGGCAGATCGGGCGGGGCGGAGGGCGCGGTGATCTCGAGCGTGCAGAGCCCGTCGACGAACTCGAACACCTCGCGCAGGGCCGCCTCGTCGATGCCGTCGTCGGGCGTCAGGGTCAGGGTCCAGCGCAGAACCGGCGTGCGCCAGTCGCTGTCGCCCAGTTCCGGGACGGCATCGACATCGGCGCTGGCGTGGACTTCGCCCAAAGCGCCCAGCGCTCGGAACAGGAGCGCGGGATCGTGGCCGGTGGCGTAAAGCTCGGCACTGGCGGCAAAGGTGATCGCGTAGCCGGATGCCGCCGCTTGGGGCGTGCCGAGATCGGGCAGGTCGAAACCCATGTCCAGCGCCAAAGGCTCGAACTCGGGCTCGGGCGCATCGTCCATCAGCGCGCCGCCGCCCACCGACTGGCTGAGCAGTTTCAGGTCGCTGAGGATCGAGGCGCCCATGTCGTTCTCGATCTCGCATTCGCCGCGCGCGGCCTCGACCAGGTCGCTCAGGTGGTCGCCGGCGGTGAAGAGCAGCGGCAGGTTGGTCTCGTTGACCTGAAGCTTGTCCGAGCGGATGTCGTCGAGCACGTTCTCGAAGGCATGGGCAAAGGCGATCAGCCGGTCGAGACCGAAGGCCCCGGCGCCGCCCTTGATCGAATGCACGGCGCGGAACATGGCGTTGATGGTCTCGGCATCATGGGCGCCGCTTTCCAGGTCGCCCAGCCCGGAGGTCAGGCTTTCGACAAGGTCGTCGCATTCCTGGAAGAAGAGATCGCGCAGATCGTTCATGGACTCCACCTCAGATGACAAGCCGGTTGATGACCGAGATCAGCTTGGCCTCGTCGAAGGGCTTGACGATCCAGCCGGTGGCGCCGGCGTCGCGCGCGCGCTGCTTGAGGTCGGGGCCGCTTTCGGTGGTCAGCACGAGGATCGGCACCGCTGCATGGCGGCTGCGCGCCCTCGCGCCTTCGATGAAGCCGAAACCGTCGAGCCGCGGCATGTTGATGTCGGTGATCACCAGGTCAGGCGCGGCGGCGTCGAGCTTTTCCAGCCCGTCGATCCCGTCCTCGGCCAGATCGACCCGGAACCCGGCATTGACCAGCACGGTCTTGAGCATGGCGCGGATGGTGCGGCTGTCGTCGACCGCGAGAATTTTATGGGTCATGCGGCCGAAACTCCGTCGGTCAACCCGGGGATCAGCGTGTCGGGCGGCACGCCCAGCACGGTGAGCCCCTCGAAAAGATCGTCGGAGGGTGCGGTGATTGCGAAATCCAGCCCCTGCGCCCGCCATTCCGCCCGGGCGCGCATCACGATATCGAGCGCGAGCCCGCCGAGGAAGGTCACCTTGCCCGCGTCGAGCACGAGGGCGCGGCCCCGCGCCGCGCCGATGTCCGAATGAAGCTGCGCGCAGGCGGCGTAGTCCAGCCGCGGCGCCAATGTCAGCGTGACAGGGCCCGGCGTCCCTTTGGCTTTGGTCATGTCGCTATCCCGCGTTGCCATCCCAGGTCGATTGGGCCGATGCTAGACGGGAGCGTTTAAGAAAAGGTTTCGAGATCCGTACCAATGCGGACTTGCAGTGATTCCAGTGGCCGGTATCCTGCAAAGACAGGCGAAAAATACACGCAATTTCAGATGTCTGCGGCACATTCTTCGTGCGGAGTGACGCGCCCCGGAATCGGGGCGCGCGCCGGCCCGGCACCTGCCGCAGGGTCAGTGAATCAGCGCGCCGCCGTTCACGTCGACCTCGGTCCCGGTGCAATAGGCCGAGAGATCCGACGCCAGGAACAGCGCGCATCCCGCCACGTCCGACGCCTCGCCCGCGCGGCCCATGGGGATGCCGGCCAGCACCGAGGCCTGCATCTCGGGCGTCAGTTTTCCGGCGGTGATGTCGGTGGCGATGAACCCCGGGCAGAGCGCGTTGGCCCGCACGCCGTCCGGCGCCAATTCCCGCGCCATGGCCTTGGTCAGCCCGAGCACGCCCGCCTTGGCCGCCGAGTAATGCGGCCCGCCAAAGATGCCGCCGCCGCGCTGCGCCGAGACCGAGGACAGGTTGACGATCGAGCCCGCTTTCTGCGCCCGCATGGCGGGGATCACCGCCTGGGACATGTAGAGCGTGCCGCGCAGCGAGACATCGGTCACCGCCTCGTAGTTTTCGGGGGTGATCTCCATCAGCTTGAGCGGCTGGGTGATGCCGGCGTTGTTCACCAGGATGTCGATGCGCCCGAACAGGGCGAGGACGATCTCGACCGCCTCGGCACAGGCGGTCTTGCTGGTCACGTTGCACGACAGGCCGACATGGCCCTCGCCGGGCAGATCGGCGGCAGCGCTCGCCGCGGACCCGGCGTCGAGATCGAGGATCGCGACGCGGCAACCGTGTTCGGCAAAGAGCCGGGCGGTCGCCTTGCCGAGGCCCCGCGGGCTGGCGGCGCCGGTGATGATGGCGCTTCTCCCGGTCAGGAGGGCCATGGAATTTTCCTGCTTTGTCATGTCGTTACAGCCATCCCTTGATCTGATCTTTCACCTTCGCCACCGACAGGCCGTACATGTCGTGCAGCGTCGGCAGCGCCCCGGCTTCGAGGAATTCATCCGGCAGGGCGATCATGCGGAAGCGCGGCGTGACGCCGGCCAGCAGAAGCGCCTTCGCCACCGCCTCGCCCAACCCGCCATTGACGCTGTGGTTCTCGGCGGTCACCACCAAACGCCCGCCGCGCGACGCCTCGGCCAGGATGGTCGCCACGTCCAGCGGCTTGATCGTCGGCACATGCAGCACGGCGACGTCGACATTGTCGCTGGCCAGCGCCTCGGCGGCGTCGAGCGCGCGCATCGTCATGAGGCCGGTCGAGATCACCAGCACGTCGCGCCCCTCGCGGATCATCTGGGCCTTGCCCAGTTGAAAGCGGTAGTCGGGCTTGTGGCGGGTCAGCACCGAGGGCACCTTGCCGCGCAACAGCCGGGCATAGACCGGGCCGTCATGGGCGATCATCGCCGGCACCATGCCGGCAATGTCGCAGGCGTCGCAGGGGTCGATCACCACCATGCCGGGCAGGCCCCGGAAGATCGCCAGATCCTCGGTCGCCTGGTGGCTGGGGCCGTAGCCGGTGGTCAGGCCGGGCAGGGCGCAGACCACTTTCACCGGCAGATTTTCCTCGGCAATCGCCATGGCGATGAAGTCATAGGCGCGGCGCGAGGCGAAGACCGCATAGGTGGTAGCAAAGGGAATGAAGCCTTCGCGCGCCATGCCCGCCGCCGCCGACATCAACAGCGCCTCGGCCATGCCCATCTGGTAGAACCGTTCAGGCATTGCCTTCGCAAAGACGTGCAAGTCGGTGTATTTGCTGAGATCTGCGGTAAGCCCGACGATCCGCTTGTCCTTTCTCGCCGCCTCGACCAGCGCCTCGCCAAAGGGCGCGGCGACGGTGTCATAGCCCTCGGCCTCGAGCGAGGCGATCATTGCCGAGGTGGCGACCTTGCCGCCGGGTGCCTTGCGGGGCTCGTATTTGCGTCTCGATGAGGCCAGGGTCATTGCGGTTTGCCTTCTTCCAGAGTGTCGAGGGCCTTGGCCCATTCGTCGGGCTCCACCCGCACGAAATGGGTGATCTCGCGGGTCTCGAGGAAATCGACGCCCTTGCACATCCTGGTGTTGCAGATGATGACGCGGGGCTTGGGCTCCGTCAGTTCACGTGCTGCATCAAAGGCGGCGACCAGGTCCTTGAGATCGTTGCCATCCACCTCCTGCGCGTGCCAGCCGAAGGCCTCCCACTTGGGTGCCTGAGTACCCTCGGCCAGGGCGTCGCGGGTCGGGCCATCGGCCTGCTGATTGTTGAAATCGACGACGCAGATCAGGTTGTCGAGCTTCCATTGCACCGCCGACATCACCGCCTCCCAGGTCGAGCCTTCGCCAAGCTCGCCATCCGACATCAGGTTGTAGACGAAGGCCGGGTTGCCCTTGCGCTTCAGCCCCAGGCTGGCGCCGACGGCGATGCCCAGCCCCTGACCCAGCGAGCCGCCGGTGATCTCCATCCCCGGCGTGTAGGAGGCCATGCCGGACATCGGCATCCGGCTGTCGTCCATGCCATAGGTGCCCAGCTCCTCCTCGGGGAGGATCCCGGCCTCCATCAGCGCCGCGTAAAGCGCGATGGCGTAATGCCCGATCGAGAGGTAGAATCGGTCGCGGCCTTCCCACTCGGGGTCCTCGGGGCGATAGTCCAGCGCGTGGAACCAGGCGGTGGCCAGCACATCGGCCACGCCCAGCGCCTGGCCGATATAGCCCTGGCCCTGCACCTCGCCCATCAACAGCGCCTTGCGCCGGATGTTCCAGGCGCGCATCTCGAGCGACATGTTGGGCCGGTGGCCCTCTTGGGTCTCTTCGTGCATCGTCTCCTCCGGGAACTTGCGGTCAGCCCGGTCTACCACGGGAGGGCGGCGGGGTTTGTCAGGAAAATTGCAAGACCTCGTTAGAAAATCTAAACAACATCGCGGTGCAAAACCGGGTAGCACTGGATGGAAATGGAAAGGGAGGACACGCATGTCCGAGTTGATCTTTGCCGACAGCCTGTCTCGTCTGGGGACGGAAAGCGCCTTCATGGTGCTGGCGCGGGCGCAGAAGCTGGCCGCCGAGGGGCGCGACATCATCAACCTCGGCATCGGCCAGCCGGATTTCCAGACGCCCGGGCATATCGTCGAGGCCGGCATCAAGGCGCTGCGCGACGGCCATCACGGCTATAGCCCCGCCAACGGCATTCCCGCGCTGCGCGAGGCGGTGGCGGCGGACCTGAACCGCAGGCACGGCGTCGAGGTCAACCCCGACAACGTGGTGGTGGTGCCGGGCGGCAAGCCGACGATGTTCTTTGCGGTGCTGATGTTCGGCCAGCCGGGGACCGAGATCCTGTATCCCAACCCCGGTTTCCCGATCTACGAGTCGGTGATCAACTATTCCGGCGCCACCCCGGTGCCGATCCGCCTGCGCGAGGACACCGGCTTTGCCTTTTCCGCCGAGGAGGTGCTGGGCCAGATCACCGAGCGCACCCGCCTCCTCATCATCAACTCGCCCGCCAACCCCACCGGCGGCATCACCCCGCGAGACGAGCTCGACAAGCTGGTCGCCGGGCTGATGGAGCATCCGCATGTGGCGCTGATGTCCGACGAGATCTATTCCAACATGCTCTATGGCGGGCGCGAGCATGTCTCGCTGCTGCAATACCCCGAGATCCGCGACCGGCTGATCCTGCTGGATGGCTGGTCCAAGACCTATGCGATGACCGGCTGGCGGCTGGGCTACGCGGTCTGGCCGGACGCTTGCGTGGATCATGTGACAAGGCTCTGCATCAACGATCATTCCTGCGTCAATGCCGCGGCGCAATATGCAGGCCTCGCGGCGCTGACCGGGCCGCAGGACGCGGTGCATCAGATGGTGGCGGAGTTCGACACACGGCGCGAAGTGATCGTCGAGGCGCTGAATTCTCTGCCCGGCGTGCGCTGCACCGATCCCGGCGGGGCCTTCTATGCCTTTCCGAATATCGAAGGCACCGGGCTGAGCTCCATGAAGGCGCAGAACCTCTTTCTCGACAAGGCCGGGGTGGCGACCGTGGCGGGCACTTCCTTCGGCGCGATGGGCGAGGGGTATCTGCGGTTTTCCTATGCCAATTCGACCGAGAATATCGTCGCGGCCATCGACCGCATCGGCAAGGTCCTGTGAGCTCTGCCGCGCGCGCCCCTGCCTGAAAGGAAATCCCGATGAACCTGTCCTCCATGCTTGCCAAGCGCCACGAAGAGGGCCGTCCCATCCGGGTCGGCCTGATCGGTGCCGGCAAATTCGGCTCGATGGTGCTGGCGCAGGCCCGGCATATCGCGGGCTATCACATCGTCGGCGTGGCCGATCTCGATGTCGGCAAGGCGCGGGCCGCGCTGCACCGCGTCGGCTGGGACGAGGCGCAATACGGCGCGCGTACGCTGGGCGAGGCGATGGACACGGGCACCACCTGTGTGACCGCGGATGCCGCCGCGCTCTGTGCCTTCGACGGCATCGACTGCGTGATCGAGGCGACCGGGCATCCGCTGGCCGGGGTGCGCCACGCGCTGTCGGCCATCGAGGGCGGCAAGCATATCGTCATGGTCAATGTCGAGGCCGACGTGCTCTGCGGGCCGTACCTGGCGGCCCGGGCGCGCGACAAGGGGCTGGTCTATTCCATGGCCTATGGCGATCAGCCAGCTTTCATCTGCGAGTTGGTGGATTGGGTCCAGTCCTGCGGGTTCGAGCTTGTGGCGGCGGGCAAGGGGATGAACTTCCGCCCGCCCTACCGCTATTCGACGCCCGACACGGTCTGGGGCTATTTCGGCTGGACCGAGGAGGAGGTCGCGGCGGGGGACTTCAATCCCAAGATGTACAATTCCTTCACCGACGGCACCAAGGCGGCGATCGAGATGGCGGCGGTGGCCAATGGCACCGCTTTGGATTGCCCCGACGACGGGCTGGCCTTCTATCCTTGCGGGCTGCAGGATCTGGCAGGCGTGTTCAAACCCGAGAGTGACGGCGGGCGGCTGCCCCGGCCCGGGCTGGTCGATATTGCCGCCAGCCGCGAACCGGACGGGCGCGTGGTGCTCAACGACATCCAGTACGGCATGTTCGTGACCTTCAAGGCGCCCGATGCCTATACCCGCGACTGTTTCGCGCAATACGGGCTGAAGACCGATGCCTCGGGCTGGTACGGCGCGATGTGGCGACCGTTCCACCTGATCGGGCTCGAGACCTCGGTCAGTGTCCTCTCGGCGGTGCTGCGGGGCGAGCCGACGGGCACCGCCAGGGCCTTTCGCGGCGATGCGGTGGCGACGGCGAAATCCGACCTTGCGGCGGGCGAGATGCTGGACGGCGAAGGCGGCCACGCGGTCTGGGCCAAGGCCATCCCCGCCACCCGCAGCCTTGCGCTGGACGCGCTGCCCATCGGGCTGGCGCACCAGGTGCGGCTGAAGACCGCCGTCAAGCGCGATCAGGTGGTGCGGATGGCGGATGTGGACCTCGTTGACGATCTCGACGTGGTCGAGGTGCGCCGCGCACAGGTGCGGGAGATGGCGCCGGAGGGCTGAGCGGCAGGCGGCCCCGCGTACCCCGGTCGCCACTGCATCCGACGCCGTCCCGGACCTGATCCGGGACCTCATGGGTTGACGTGGAGGCCCCGGATCAGGTCCGGGGCGGGGGATCGCAGAGGGCGCCGTCAGGCCCGTTCGGCGCCGTAGTAGAGCATCGCCACATGTTCGGCCTCGGCGAAGAACAGCCAGCGTTCGACCACCAGACCGGCCCCGGCGGACATCACCGCGATCGGCGCCAGCACCGGCGCCAGCCCGCCTGTCACCGCCACGAAGGCCAGGAGCAGGCCCGGCACCGCGAAGCCCCATGTCAGCACCATCCGGCGAAGGTCGCGCGCGTGCTTGCGCGCCACCTGGTAGCCCATTTCGCGCATCACGTAGTTGGGCCGGGTATGCGGCGGGTCGAGCTGGCGTTGCACGCCGGGGATGCCGATGGCCATGTCGGCGCTAAAGCGGCCCGTCTCGGCGTCGATCCGGCGCCAGTAGAGCCACTTCAGGCCGCCCGCGCCGATCAGCGCCAGCAGCGCGAGGGTTGCCGCGCCGCGCGCCGTGCCGCCGGCAAAGGCGATCAGCAGGCACAGCAGCAGCGCGCCCGAGGAAGCCGCGAGGGCGAGGTAGATCCAGGGCACCAGCGGGTGATGCCACTGCCGGATGGTCTTCAGCGAAGTGTAGATCATGCCGGTACACCAGACCGTCGCCACCGCGCCCAGGGCCGAGAGCAGCGCCAGCGGCAGCGACAGCCAGCCGCTCACCCCGAAGAGCGACAGCAGCGTCAGCAGGCCCGCCGGCAGATAGGTGGCCACCGCCGCCACGCCCTCGCGCGAGAGCCAGGACGAGCGCCATTGGCTGAACGCCCGCCAGGCCCGCTCGGGGCGGCCGAGGTGGAAGGTGGAACTGAGCAGGCCCAGGGTGATCAGCGCCAGGGCGCTGCAGATCGCGACAAGGAACTGCCATCCGGCGAGGGGCAGGACCCCGATCACATGCGCAAGGCTCAGCCAGAACAAAAGGCCATAGCCCGCGCCCGAGGCGGTGGTGAAGAGGATGACGGAATAGGCGGGATGCATCTGGTTCGCTCTACCGGCTGAGCGCCCGGTCGGCCCAGGCAAAGAGTTTCTCGATGGGCGATCCGGTCTGCTCCGGCGCGGGCGCGACATTGGTCACGGGCGCCCGGTCGGTGCCCTTGCGCGGCGGCAGGTACTTGTTGACCGGCTTGTAGCCCATCTCGGCCATCAGGTCGAAACCGCCCCGGTCATTGACCGACTGCGACACTGTGCTGTCCGGGTCGCCGAGGTCTCCGAAGGCGCGCGCGCCGGTGGGGCAGGCGCGCACGCAGGCGGGGGTGCGGTCTTCCTCGGGGAGGGTCTCGTTGTAGATGCGATCGACGCAGAGGGTGCATTTCTTCATCACGCCCTGGTCGTGGTCATATTCCCGCGCGCCGTAGGGACAGGCCCAGGAACAGAGCTTGCAGCCGATGCAGGTGTCGGGATTGACCAGAACGATGCCGTCTTCGGCGCGCTTGTAGCTGGCGCCGGTGGGGCAGACGGTGACACAGGCCGCATCCTCGCAATGGAGGCAAGAGCGGGGGAAGTGCACGGTGCCGGTGAAGTGGTCGTTGGCGATCTCGTAGGTATGGACCCGGTTGAGCCAGGCGCCGTCGGGGTCGGCGCCATAGGGGTCGTAGTCGGTGAGCGGGGCGGAATAGCCGCCGGTGTTCCACTCCTTGCAGGAGGTGACGCAGGCATGGCAGCCGACGCAGATATCGAGGTCGATGACGAGACCGAGTTTCTTGTCGGTCCGGGTGGGGAGGGTGGTCATATGGCTTTCCCCGCTCGAAGACTGGCAGAGACGTAGCTCAGACCGAACAACCGGCGCGCCTGCGCCATGGTTGCCAGTGTTCGAGCCATTGGTCCGAGCGACCACTGGCGACACCTCCCCCCCGGGAGGGCATTCGTCGTCCGACCGGCAGTAAGTGCTTCGTTGATGCTTTTGAGTGCCACGGGCAAGCCAGGCTTGCAGGCCCTCCCGAGGTCGGGCATGGCGCAGGCGCGCCTTCTGGCCAGATATTGCGCGTTGCTCATTCCGCAGGCTCCTTCCACTCGGCGCCATAGGCCAGCTTGTCCGGCGACGGCGGTTGGCTTGCATGACCCAAAGGCTCGAACAGCGGCTCGGTCCCGCCACTCTCGGCCTTCTCGATCTTGACCCGCAGGTCGAACCAGGCGGCCTGACCGGTCAAGGGATCGGAGTTGGAATAGCGATACCCGCCGCCCCCCTTGGGCAGCAATTCCGAAATCAGGTGGTTCAGCAGGAAGCCCTCGGTATTCTCCGGCGCATCCCCGTCCAGCCCCCAGGCCCCGCGGCGTTTGCCGATGGCGTTCCAGGTCCAGACCGTGTGCCGGTTGACCCCCTCCATCAGCCGCACCTGGCATTTCACCCGGCCGAGATGCGACGAGAGCCAGACCCAGTCGTCGTCCTGCACCCCCAGATCGCGCCCCACCGAGGTATGCACATACAAACGGTTGGCCGCCGTGATCTGGCGCAGCCAGGCGTTTTGCGAGCCCCAGGAATGGTACATGTGCATCGGGCGCTGGGTGATGGCGTGGAGCGGGAAACCTTCGACCAGTTGCTCCTCGAAGGGCGGATACCAGAACGGCAGCGGGTCGAAATGCGCCTCGATCCGGGCGCGCGCGCGGTCGGGGGGCTGGCGGTCGCCGTGCCCTTGCGCGGCCAGCCGAAACTTCTGCATCGGCTCGGAATAAAGCTGAAAGATCGTCGGCTCCGGCGACAGGCGGATGCCCTTCTCGATGGCCCAGTCGAGATAGCCGCGGTTGGCATGGCGGAAATAGGCATGGCCCGGGTCGAGCTTCAGGCCGAAATACGCGCCGTTCTCGATATAGCGGTCCAACTGGTCGGGGTTGGGATCGCCGACGCAGGCCTTGTCCGCGTTCTCACCCCGCCAGCCTGCCAGGGGGCCGATGCCGGGCTTGCGCTGGTGGTTGGTGATGTAATCGGGATAGCCGCCGGGGAACTTCGGCGTGCCGTCGGCATTGATGAACCCGGGCAGGTGCAGCCGCGCGCCCAACTCGATCAGCACCTCCTGGAAGCCGCGCACATCGCGGTCGGGCTGAACCACCGGATGACGGATCGCATCGGCCACCATGTCGGGCTCGGAAATCGGCCGGTCGAGCAGGGAAATGCAGTCCCAACGCTCAAGGTAGGTGGTGTCGGGCAGGATCAGGTCGGCAAAGGGCACGGTCTCGGAATAATAGGCGTCGGAATAGATGATCTTGGGGATCACGTAGGCGCCGGTGTCGTCTGTGGCGGTCAGCGCCTCCAGCGTGCCGCCGACATTCATCGAGGAATTCCACGCCATGTTCGCCATGTACATGAAAAGCACGTCGATGCTGTAGGGGTCTTTCTTCGCCGCGTTGTTGATCACCATGTGCATCAGCCCATGGGCCGAGATCGGCGCATCCCAGGAAAATCCCTTGTCGAGCCGCGAGGGGGTGCCATCCGCGTCGATCAACAGGTGCTCGGGCCCATGCGGAAAGCCCAGGTGCGGGCCGCCCAAGGGCATTTCCGGCTGGATCTGGCCGGGCGCGCCATGGGGCAGCAGGTTGGGCGGGGTCTGTTTGGGATAAGGCGGCTTGTAGCGGAACCCGCCGGGGCAATCGATCGAGCCCAGAAGGATCTGCAGGATATGGATCATGCGGCAGGTCTGAAAGCCGTTGGAATGGGCGGAGATGCCGCGCATCGCGTGCATCGAGACCGGACGCCCGATCATCGTGTCATGCTTGCGGCCCGCCCAGTCGGTCCAGGGCCGGTCGAGCACGATCTCTTCGCGGAAGGCCACATGCGCCAGTTCCGCGGCGATCTTTCGCATCTGCTCGGCGGGCACGCCGGTGCGCTCTTCCACCGCCTCGGGGGTGTAGTCCGCGCCGAGGTAGCGCTCGGCCATCAACTCGAAGACGGGACGCGCGCTGCGACCATCGGGCAGAGTGTGCGTGCCTGACAGGGATGGCTGAATGTCGGCGGCCTTGCCACTGCCGAAGGCGTCGGTGGCCTTGTCCCAGACCATCGGGTTGCCGTCCGCGTCGCGGGCAAAGAGCCCGTCGTCGGCCGCGCCCGGCGCCTCGATCACCAGCCAGGGCGCATTGGTGTAGCGCACGAGGTAGTCGAGGTCGATCTGCCTCGTGCGGAAGAGCTCGTGGATCAGCGCGCCGACAAACAGCCCGTCGGTGCCGGGGCGGATGCCGACCCATTCGTCGGCCACGGCATTGTAGCCGGTGCGGACCGGGTTGATCGAGACCACCTTGGCGCCGCGTTTCTTCAGCTTGCCGATACCGATCTTGATCGGGTTCGAGGCATGGTCCTCGGCCACCCCGAACAACATGAAGTATTTCGTGTAATCCCAGTCGGGATCACCGAATTCCCAGAACGCCCCGCCAAAGGTATACAGGCCCCCGGCGGCCATGTTGACCGAGCAGAACCCGCCATGGGCGGCAAAGTTCGGCGTGCCGTATTGCATCGCCCAGAAACCGGTGAGGCTCTGGCTCTGGTCGCGCCCGGTGAAGAAGGCAAGCCGCTTGGGATCGGTCTTGCGGATGGGGGCCAGCCAGCCGGTGGCGATCTCCAGCGCCTCGTCCCAGGAGATCTCCTCGAACTGCCCTGACCCGCGCGGGCCCACCCGCTTCATCGGCGCGCGCAACCGGGCGGGGGAATAATGCTGCATGATCCCGGCGCTGCCCTTGCCGCAGAGCACGCCCTTGTTGACCGGATGGGCGCGATTGCCCTCGATATAGCGGACCCGGGGCTTGCCGTCTGGCCCGTCCTTGAGATGCACGTCGATGCCGCAGCGGCAGGCACACATGTAACAGGTGGTCTGTTTCACGCTGTCGCCGACCGGCGTGCTGAGCGCGATCTGGGGATCTGGCGGCATGGTCGTCCTTCCTGCCATGGGAGTGGTCCGGAACGACGTTGGCACAAAATGCCGGCGCATGAAATTATTTCCCGCAGCCGGCGCGATATTCGGGCGGATTTCCCGCCGGGCGGGGCAGGCTAGTCGGGGCTGTCGTCGGTATTGGCCGGGGCCTGGGGGTGCTTGTGGCCCAGCCGCCCGATCAGCCACTCGGTATGTTCCTCGCGCTTGCGCATGGCGAACATGCCGAACTGCTGGATCGTCACCGCAAAGACGCCGAGACCGGCGAAGATGAAGATCGTCGTGCCGATCGTGCCCAGCGCGGTGGCGGGCACCAGGCTGCCGTAGCCCACCGTCGACAGGGTGACCACGGTGAAGAAATAGGCGTCGAGCCAGGACCAGCCCTCGGCCCAGCGAAAGAACACCGTGCCGCCAAGGACAAGCGAGGCGAGGGTCACGATGAGCGCCAGCAACTTGACCGTGTGCATCGGGATCAGGCGGTCTGTTCCTGCAGTTCCGCGATCACCTTTGCCCAGAGTTCGGGCGGCTGCGCGCCGGGCACCGCGTGCTTGCCGTCGACGACGAAGGTCGGCACCGAGGTCACGCCGATCTCGCGCCCGGCGGCGTCGCGGTCGCGGATTTCCTGGATGTCGCAGTCCGATTCCAGCAGCCGGTGAATGACCGAGGCATCGAGCCCCACCGAATCCGCCAGGTCCGCCAGGATGTCGCGGTCGCCGATGTCGCTGCCCTCGACGAAATAGGCCCGGAACAGCGCCGAGACCATCGCCGACTGCTTGCCCTCGAGACCCGCCCAATGGATCATCCGATGGGCGTCGAGCGTGTTGGGGGTGCGCGTGATGGCTTCGAGATCGATCTTGAGCCCGGCCTTCTCGGCGTGCTGCTGCACCGGCAGATAGGCCTGGACCGCCGCCTCCTTGCCGCCGAACTTGGTTTCCAGGTAGGCGCGCCGGTCCATGCCCTCGGCGGGCATCTCGGGGTTGAGCTGGAAAGGGTGCCATTCGATGACGAAGGGGTGATCGCCCGCCGCTTCCAGCGCGCGGTCGAGATTGGCCTTGCCGATATAGCACCAGGGGCAGATCGGGTCGGAGAGGATGTCGAGCTTGACCATGTCACTGGGCCTTTCAAACGGTTTGGGGGCGTTTAACAGGGTGGGCGCCTTTTGCACAGGGGCAGTTCTCGGGTTCTGCGGAACGTCTCGCGGCAGCGCATCGCAGCCCCGGACTTGGTCCGGGGCCTCATTGCCGGGATGCGGTGAGGGTCCAGCGTGGTGAAACGGCTCCATAGTGGATGCGGGAAGGAGAGGGTGAGGTCCCGGATCAGGTCCGGGACGGCGGTGGGGGGCTGGTCGCCGGGGTGCCCTGCGGTTCCGGTGAATCGGAGCCGTGCTCCCGCGGGTGCGGGAAGGAGAGCATGAGGTCCCGGATCAAGTCCGGGACGGCGGTGGGGGGCTTTTCGACGGGGTGCGGTGAGGTCCCGGATCAGGTCCGGGACTGCGGTGGGTCGGGGGTGAAGCCGTCGCGCAGAGCGCGGCGCGACAGTTTGCCGTTGGGACCGGTGGGCAGGGCTTCGAGACGGCGGTAGAGGCGCGGTTGCTTGTAGCGGGCCAGGGAAGCCTCGGCGCGGGCTGCGAGCGGGTCGGCAAGGTCGGCATCGGCGGTGTAGAAGGCGGCGATGACGCGGGTGTCGGGCTTGATCTCGACATCGGTCACGGCGATCGCCTTGAGGCCGGGGATGCCTTGCAGCGCGTGCTCGACCTCCTGCGGCGAGACCCGGAAGCCGCCGGCGTTCATCATGTCGTCGGCGCGGCCGAGATAGGCGATCTGGCCATCCGACTCCATCCGCCCCAGGTCACCGGTGTGAAACCAGCCGTCATGACAGCGCCCGGCGGTGGCCTCGGGCGCGCCGTGGTATTCCAGCATCAGGCCGGGGTCGCTGGCGGCCACGCAGATCTCGCCGGGGGTGCCGGTCTCGACCGGGGTGCCCTCGGGGCCGAGGATGGCAATGCGGCGGCCCTTTTGCGGCTGGCCGAGCATCCCCGGACGCGCCGGATGCGCCGGGGACGACGAGATGAAGGTCGAGCATTCCGACATGCCGTAGGCCTCGTAGATTGTGGTGCCGGTGGCGGCCTGCCAGGCCGCGCGCAGGCTCTCGGGCAGTTTCTCGCCCGCCGAGAGCGCGTGGCGCAGCTTGGGCAGGGGTGGCAGCGGACCCGAGAGCAGCTTGCGGAAGATGCCGGGTGCCGCGGCAAAAAGCGTGGCGTCGTGGCGCTTGAGCAAAAGCGGCAGCAGCGCCGGATCGGTGCCGGGCTCGGGGATCAGCGCGGTGGCGCCGGCGGCCCAGGGGTCCATCAGCCCGGTGCCCAGCGTGAAGGTCCAGTTGAAGGCGCCGGCATGGCAGAGCCGGTCGCTGCTCCGCAACTCGTACCAGCCCTCGACCATCATCTGCCGCGCCCAGATCGCCCGGTGGGCATGAACCACCGCGCGCGGAATGCCCGAGGTGCCGGAGGTGAAGACGATATAGGCCGGACGCTCGGGCGCGCCCAGGGCCCAGGCCGCGGGCGGCAGTTCCGCCATGTCATGCAGCGCGGCGGCGGTGATCACCGGCAGGTCGGTTTCGGCGCAGGGCACCCCGGGGTCATGCAGGATCAGCGCGGGCGAGACGATGGCGATGATCCGCGCGGTCTCGGCCGCGGACAATTGCGCCGAGGTCGGGATCGGGATCAGCCCGGCGGCGATGGAGCCGAGGAAAGCCAGCGGAAACTCCGGCGTATTGCCCAGCCGCAAGAGCACCCGGTCGCCGGGCGCAAGCCCCTGCGCCAGCAACCCGGCGGCAATGCCGCGCACCGCGGCCTCGAGCCGTGCATAGCTCCAGCGGGTCGCCCGGTCGGGGCCCATCAGCGACAGGGCGATCTTGTCGGGCGTGGCACCGGCATGGCGCAGCACGAAGGCGGCGAGATTGAAGGGCGCGGGGCAGGGTGGCGGCGGACCCTGGTCGAACAGGCTGGTCATGGGCGGCTCCGGTACGGCGCATCGGGCGCTTGCCGCCCGCCTCGCGCTGCCCTTGGGATAGGACCGGCATGGCCCGGTTGCAAGGGCCGCCGCCGCTGCCTATAGGACATCCATGACGAAAAAGGACAACGCCCATCTGATCACCGTTGCCCGCGGTCGCGGCGAGGAGATCGTGCATACCGAGCCGCTCGACCTCGGTGAGCGGGTGCGCGCCCTGCGCAAGGGGCTGGGCCTGACGCTGGAACAGGCGGCGAAGGAGGCCGGGCTGGCGCGCTCGACCCTGTCGAAGATCGAGAACGGGCAGATGTCGCCCACCTATGATGCGCTGAAGAAACTGGCGGGCGGGCTGGCGATCTCGGTGCCGCAGCTGTTCACGCCGCCCAAGAACGACCGCGTCAATGGCCGCATGTCGGTGACCCGCTCGGGCGAGGGCGCGGCCCATGCCACCACCACCTATGAGCACGAGCTCCTGGCCGAAGGGCTGACCCGCAAGCAGATGCTGCCCTATCGCGCCCGCATCCGGGCGCGGTCGATCGAGGAATTCGATGGCTGGGTGCGCCACGACGGCGAGGAATTTCTCTACGTGCTGACCGGGGTGATCCGGCTTTACACGGAGTTCTACGAACCGGTCGAGATGCGGCGCGGCGACAGCGCCTATTACGACGCCACCATGGGTCACAACGTGGTGTCCGTCAGCGACGACGACGCGACGATCCTCTGGGTCACCTCGCTGGCCTGAACCCTCAGCTCAGCCTGAGACCTCAGCCGGCCTCCAGTTCCGAGGCCTGCCGGGCCAGGCTCTGGACATAGAGCCAGTCCTTCAGCTCTTCCTCGGCCTCCATCGGCGTCAGGTCATGCGCGCGGGCAAGATGCTCGGCGATGGCGGCGGTCTGCCGCGGCATTCGCGCGATCTCGGTCTCGTCGGTATGGGGGAATCGGTCCTTGAGCCCGCGAAACGAGCGCGGCCATTCCCGCGTGATGTCTGTCCAGTTCATGTCGGCGTCCTTGAGCGAAGAAACGCCCCTCGCGCCGGTGACGTTATCACCTGATCGCCCAGTCACAAGAGCGTTTCACGCCGCGGCGGCGATTTTTGGCCGAGGGTCGCGCCGGGCCCGGGCGCGGCCGCGTTCAGAGCACGGTTTCGACCACCGCGTTGGCGATCTTGACCGGCGCCTTGACCACGGCCTTGGCCGGGGCGCAGCCGGCCAGACCGGCCAGCATCCCGAGAATGACGATGATGCGCAGGGCTTCAGTCCTCTTCATACCACCAGACATCCGGCTGCCAGTTGATCCAGTCGCCGTACATCGGGATATGTGCCGGATATTTCAGCTCTTTCACATGTGCAATGCGTGAAATGTTGAACTGGTAAATCGGGATCACGTAGCGCCCGGTGGTCAGCACCCGGTCGAGCGCGCGGGTGGCGGCGAGGAAATCCTCCTGGGTCTCGGAATTGACCAGCGCGTCGATCATCGCCTCGGCGGCGGGCGAATTCATCCCCATCAGGTTGCGGGTGCCGGGCTTGTCGATGCCCTCGGCGCTCCAGTAGAGGTATTGCTCGTTGCCGGGCGAGAGCGAGACGCCGACCCGGTAATAGGTCATGCCGAAGTTGTAGGTCTGGGTGCGCTCGTTGAACTGCGCCGAATCGACGGTGGTGACGGTGGGCGCGATGCCCAGCCGTTTGAGTGCCTGCACGTAGAGATCGATGATCGCGTCGTTCTCGGCCGAGCCCTGGTTGAGCAGGATCTCGAAGGTGAAGGGCTGGCCTTGGGCATTCTTCATCACCCCGTCCTGCACGGTCCAGCCGGCCTGTTCGAACAGATCCATGGCCTTGGCGATGTTCTTGCGGTTGCGGGCCGAGCCGTCGGCCACGGGCAGGGAATAGCCCTCCAGCGCGCCGGGCAGAAGTTCGTCCTTGTAGGGTTCGAGCAAGTCGCGCACCCGGCCGGTGGCGGGGCCGTGATCCATGCCGAGGATCGAGTTGGAGAAATACGAGGTGATGCGCGGCTGTTCACCCCCCGTCAAGGTCTCGTTGATATACTCGAAGTTGAAGGCATGGATCAGCGCATCGCGCACGCGCCAGTCCTTGAACTGCTCCAGGCGGGTGTTCATCACGAAACCGGTGATGCCCGAGGGACGCTGGTGCGGGATCACCGACTTGACCACGTCGCCGCGCTGCACGGCGGGAAAGTTGTACTGCGTGTCCCACTTGCTGGCGTTGAACTCGCGGTTGGAGGTGACCTCGCCGGCCTTGAAGGCCTCGAAGGCAACCGAACTGTCGCCGTAGAACTCCATGCGGATCTCGTCGAGCACATTGGTGCCGCGGCGAAAGCCCAGGTCGCGGCCCCAATAGTCGGGATTGCGCCTGAGCGAGACGAAGCGCCCGGCCTCGACCTTGTCCACCACGTAGGGTCCGGTGGCGATGGGGTTGTTATCAAGGCCGGACGCGGTGAAATCGCGGCCCTCGTATTGCGCCTTCTTCAGGATCGGGCGCATGCCGATCAGCAGCACCATCTCGCGGTCTTCGGTGTTGAGGGTGAAGCGAATCCTGCGCGGGCCGGTCTGCTCCATGGCCTCGACCTTGTTCCAGACGCCGTGATAGCGCGGGTGGCCGATGGTGCCGAGGGTCTCGTAGGACCACATCACGTCCTCGACGGTGACCGGGCTGCCATCGGAGAATTCCGCCCCGTCGCGCAGGGTGAATTCCGCCCATTCGCGATTCGGTCCGACCTCGATCGATTCGGCCAGAAGGCCGTAAAGCGAGAAGGGTTCATCGTAACTGCGGCCCATCAGGGACTCGTAGACCAGGAACCGCAACTGCCAGGGAACGGTGCCCTTGGCGATATGCGGATTGAGGCTGTCGAAGTTCCCGGTCTCGCCGGTGACGATGCGTCCGCCGGTGGGGGCTTCGGGGTTGGCGTAGGGCAGATGCGCAAAATCTGGGGGCAGAGCGGGCTCGCCATACATAGCTATGCCATGGCGCGGCTCGGCCCCGGCGAATCCCGCGCCGCAGATCAGGGCCGCAAAGGCGCCGGCCCTTGCGATGTGGCGGAAATAATCTGGACCCATTTTGGCAACAATCTCCCCGATGCCTTGTATCGTTGGCTTTGGACCGTACCGGGGGTTTTCCGCCTTTTCAAACTTTTAGCTTGGATACCGGCGCGAGATTGCTTATAAAGAGGTTACTGCTCGATAGGTTTCTTGCCTGTATGAAACCTGCCTCAATAACTTAACCCCGGCTTCGCGCCGGGGTTTTTTTTGGGTCCTGTCGAATGGGACCGGGCCGGGCGGCCCTTTGCACATGGGTCCGGCGCAGAGACCGGTCTCTACGGCCTTCGGTTGGCTGGGGCCAGCACAAAGGTGGGGATCGCAGGGCCCTTGCGATTCGTGCCGTCACGAGAGCGACAAGCGGCCCGCCGAAAGCTCCGGCGCCGGGATCGCGCGGGCGTGACCCGGTTTTTTGCTGCAACCGCAAATTGCCCCTGTCGCTCGGCTCTCCAGCGGCTAGGATGCGGCCGACAGCATCTCAGGCAAGGAGAGTGACATGAGCCTCAAAGGCAAGACGGCGATCATCACCGGATCGAACTCGGGTATCGGGCTGGGCATCGCGCAGGAACTGGCGCGCGCCGGGGCGGATGTGGTGATCAACTCCTTCACCGACCGCGACGAGGATCACAAGCTGGCCGAGGACCTCGGCAAGGAACACGGCGTGACGGCGCGCTACATCAAGGCCGACATGTCCAAGGGCGACGAGTGCCGCGCGCTGATCGAACAGGCCGGCGCCTGCGACATCCTGGTCAACAACGCCGGCATCCAGCATGTCGCGCCGATCGACGAGTTCCCGGTCGAGAAATGGGACGCGATCATCGCCATCAACATGACCTCGGCCTTCCATACCATGGCCGCCGCGCTGCCGATGATGCGCAAGGCGGGCTGGGGACGGGTGGTCAATATCGCCTCGGCCCACGGGCTGACCGCCTCGCCCTACAAATCGGCCTATATCGCCGCCAAGCACGGGGTGGTGGGCATGACCAAGACCGTGGCGCTGGAGACCGCGGAAGAGCCGATCACCGCCAATGCGATCTGTCCGGGCTACGTGCTGACGCCGCTGGTCGAGGCGCAGATCCCCGACACGATGAAGGAATACGACATGAGCCGCGAGGACGTGATCAAGAACGTCATGCTCCAGCGCCAGCCGTCGAAAGAATTCGCCACGGTCGAGCAGATCGGGGGCACGACGGTTTTCCTGTGCTCCGACGCGGCGGCCCAGATCACCGGCACGACGATCAGCGTCGACGGCGGCTGGACGGCGCTTTGAGGCGAGGAAAGCCCGCGAGGGCTTGAGGAGCCGCTCCTCGGGCCCTTGCGGGCCCTCCTCGCATCGGAAAGGTATGTGACATGCAAACGGTGCGGATCAATCTGGCGCTGCAGGGCGGCGGCGCCCATGGCGCTTTTACCTGGGGCGCGCTCGACCGGCTGCTGGCGGAAGACTGGATCGAGATCGCCGGGATTTCCGGCACCTCGGCCGGGGCGCTCAATGGCGCGGCGCTGAAATCGGGCTGGGTGGCCGATGGCCGCACCGGCGCGCGCGCGGCCCTGTCCGAGCTTTGGGGCAAGGTCAGCGGCTTGGGCGACCTGCGCATGCCGGCCTGGATGCAGGGCTTTGTGCCCACGCCCTATTACGCCGCGCGGGCGCTGGAGTTCTCGCCCGCGTTCTACATGGCCGACGCCATGAGCCGGGTGGTCTCGCCCTATGCCTATGGTCCGTTCTACCAGAACCCGCTGCAGCCCATCGTGCAGCATTTCGATTTCGGCCGGGTCTGCGCGGTCGGGCAGGGGCCGGACCTGCACATCTGCGCCACGCGGGTGCGCGACGGCAAGATCCAGGTCTTCACCGGCGATGCGATCACCACCGATGTCATCCTGGCCTCGGCCTGCCTGCCCACCATGTTCCAGGCGGTCGAGATCGCCCAGCCCGATGGCAGCACCGAGGCCTATTGGGACGGCGGCTATACCGGCAACCCGGCGCTCTTTCCGCTGTTCGACCCGGATCTGCCCGATGACATCGTGATCATCAACATCAACCCGCTGGAACGCACCGAGGTGCCCAGGACCCCGCAGGACATCCAGAACCGGATCAACGAGATCAGCTTCAATTCCTCGCTCCTGCGCGAGTTGCGCGCCATCGAGTTCGTGCAGCGGCTGCTGCGCAAGGGCTGGGTCGAGGAAGGCCGGATGAAGGACACCCGCATCCACATGATCGCCGATGACGGGCTGATGAACGATCTCAGTGTCGCCACCAAGATGGTGCCGCTGCCCACGGTGATCGGCCAGCTCTACGATGCGGGGGCCGCGGCGACCGAGGCCTTCCTGTCGTGCCATGGCGCGGATATCGGCAAGCGCCAGACCGTGACCCTGACCAGCATGTTCGGGTGAGGCGGGCGGCGCTTCAGGTTTTCGGCGGCCGGGTCGGATCCTGGCCGTTGGGATAGACAAGGCCCGCCGAGATCACCAGTTTCGCCGCCTGTTCCACCGACATCTCCAGTTCGATCACGTCCTCTTCCGGCACGAAGAGCAGAAAGCCCGAGGTCGGGTTGGGCGTGGTCGGCAGGAAGACCGACATCAGCCGCCCGCTGGTCTCGGCGCGTTTCGAGATCTCGCCCCGCGCGGTGGTCGAGATGAAGCCGATCGCCCAGATCCCCTTGCGCGGATATTGCACCAGGCAGGCCTTCTCGAACGACCGGTCCTCCTGGTTGAACACGGTCTCGGCGATCTGCTTGACGCCGGAATAGATCGTGCGCACCACCGGCACCCGCTCGACCAGGCTTTCGGCAAAGCGCACCATGGACCGGCCGATGATGCCCTTGGCGACCCAGCCGACCGCCAGGGTGAACAGGAAAAAGACGATGACGCCGACGCCGCGCACGTTGACGCGGATCCAGTCGGGGTCCAGCGGGCTTTCATTGCCCAGCAAGCGGTTGAGCAGCGGCTCGGGGTGGTAGGAATCCGGCACGAAGGGCAGCACCACGCCGTCGACCCAGCCGATCACCGACCAGATCAGCCAGACCGTCAGACCCACCGGCGCGATCACCACCAGCCCGGTCAGGAAGGACGCGCGAAAGCTCGCGATCCAGCCCGGCCGCTGCCGATGGTGTGGCTCTTCGTCGAATGGCGTGGTCATGCCGGTGTTGATCCCGTGATCGTGCCCGCCGGTTAACTAGGCATTCCGGGCCGGAACCTCAATGCTTTGCGGCGGCGGCGCCGGTCTCAGCGGGTGAATTTGTTCAGGGCGCAGGCGATCTCGGCGCCCAGAAGGGCGTTGTTGCGCACCAGCGCGATATTGGCGGTGAGCGAGCGGCCCTCGGTCAGCTCGAAGATGCGCTGCAAGAGGTAGGGCGTGACATCCTTGCCAGCGATCCCGTGCGCCGCGGCATCGGCCAGCGCGCGGGCGATCACCGGCTCGATCTCGGCCCGGGCGATCTCGGCGGCCTCGGGGATCGGGTTGGCGACAAGCTGCCCGCCCGAAAGCCCCAGCGCGGCGCGCGCCAGGTGGGCGCGGGCGATGGTCTCGGCATCGTCCATCCGCAGCGGGGCCGCATGGGCCGACTGGCGCGACCAGAAGGCGGGAAAGGCGTCCTGGCCATAGGCGATGACCGGCACGCCGAAGGTTTCCAGCACCTCCAGCGTCTTGGACAGGTCAAGGATCGCCTTGGCACCGGCGGCGACCACGGTGACATTGGTGCGGCTCAACTCCTGCAGGTCGGCGGAGATGTCGAAGCTCTGTTCGGCGCCGCGATGCACGCCGCCGATGCCGCCGGTGGCAAAGACGCCGATCCCGGCCTGGGCCGCGCCGATCATCGTCGCCGCCACCGTCGTCGCCCCGGTGCCGCCGGTGGCCAGGCAGACCGCCATGTCGGCGCGCGACAGTTTCGCCGCGCCGCGGGTCTTGGACAGGCCTTCGAGCTGCGCCTCGTCCAGCCCGATGCAGAGCGTCCCCTCGATCACCGCGATGGTGGCCGGAACCGCGCCGCCTTCGCGGATCACCGCCTCGACGCCCTGCGCCATCTCGAGGTTCTGCGGCCAGGGCATGCCATGGGTGATGATGGTGCTTTCCAGCGCCACCATCGGCGCCTTCTCGGCGCGGGCCTTTTCGATCTCGGGCGAATAACGGATATCAATCATGGGGGGTCTCTCCTGAAACATAGCGCGCCGCGGCGGTCAGTGCCCGGTGCAGGGCGTTTGCACGGTCGGCGCCGCCGGCTTCCGCCGCCATATGTGCCGCCATGAAGGTATCGCCGGCGCCGGTGACCCGGGTGACCAGCACTTCGGGCGGCGATTCCGAAACCAGGCCCTGGGCATCGGCATCGGCGGTCAGCCCGCCGCCATCGGTGACCAGCGCGCGCCGCGCCCCGCGCGCCACCAGTGCCGCCGCGGCGGTCTCGGCATCGGCGAAATCGGTCTGGCAGAGGATCGCCGCCTCGGCGATATTGACATAGAGCAGCGCCCCGGGCCGGGTGACGAAGGGCATCAGCCGCTCGGCCTTGCCGGGCGAGGCCGGGGCGACGCGCAGATCGGCGGCGGCAAAGGCCGGATCGCGCGAGATCCGGCTCAACAGCGTCTGGGTCAGGTTGCCGTCCAGCGCGATCAGCCCGGCATAGGGCCGTGCGGCGCTGCCCAGCCGGCCGTCGATCAGCGGGCGCAGGATCTTGTCGTCCGCGGCCTCCAGCGAATGGGCATCGGCAATCGCCGCGATCATGCCGTTGGCGCCTTCGACCGCCATGTAACGGTCGGTCGGCAGATCCTCGGAGCGGTATATGTAGCGGCAGTCCAGCCCCATGTTCTCGCATTCCGCGACCAGCACATCGCCCAGCACGTCGCGGCCGACCGTGCTGAGCAGCGCGGGCTGCAAGCCGAAGCGGCGCAGGGTCATGGCGATATTGAGCGCCACCCCGCCGGGGATCTGGGTGATCCGGCCGGGCACATCGGATCCCTCGCGCATGACCGAGGCCGACCGCCCGATCACGTCCCAGAGTACCGAACCTATGCACAGGACATCCTTCATAGGAAAGTGTTGTGGCGTGAAACTTTTTTCTCCGCAAGCCGTAGGTTTCGGTTGAAACGCGGCAGATGCGGCGCATTGTCTGACGCAACCGACGGGGAGAGACCGATGAAACGACTGACCGCCTTGCTGGCCCTGCTCTGGGTAACCGGCGCTTCCGCCCATGAGGTGATGCCGACAATCGCCGATCTGAGTGTCGCCGAGGGTGCCGTGACGCTCGACCTGCGGATCAATGCCGAGGCCTTCGTGGCGGGCATCGACCTCGACGGGCTGGAGGACACCAATGCCACCGAGGCCTCGGGCGATTACGACGCCCTGCGCGCCCTGCCGCCCGAGCAGATGCAGACCCGCTTTGCCCCGGTGGCCGCGCGCATCGCCGACCAGATCGGGCTGGACAGCGGCGGGCAGGCGCTGAGGCTCGAGGTCACCGGGATCGAGATCGGCCCGCTCGGCAATACCGCCTTCTCGCGCGAAAGCGCCCTTGGCCTGCGCGCCGATCTGGCCGGCAGCACGGCGCCGCTGGTGCTGTCCTGGCCCGAGGGCTACGGCACGCTGGTGCTGCGCCAGATCGGCCCGGAAGACGGCTATACCGGCATAATCGAAGGCGGCGGCACCAGCGATCCGATCCTGCCCGGCGGGGGTGACCCGAAAACCGGCTGGCAGGTCTTTGGCGATTACGTCCCGGTGGGCTTCGATCACATCCTGCCCAAGGGTCTCGATCATATCCTGTTCGTTTTGGGCCTGTTCTTTCTCAGCACCCGGCTGGCGCCGCTGCTGTGGCAGGTGACGGCCTTTACCGCGGCGCATACGGTGACGCTGGCGCTTGGCGCGCTGGGGGTGGTCACGGTGCCGGGCTCGATCGTCGAGCCGATCATTGCCGCCTCGATCGTCTATGTGGCGGTGGAAAACATCCTGTCGCCGAAGATGCACGCCTGGCGGCCGGTGGTGGTCTTCTGCTTCGGGCTGTTGCACGGGCTGGGCTTTGCCAGCGTGCTGGGCGAGTTCGGCCTGCCGGAGGACCAGTTCGTGCCGGCGCTGCTGGGTTTCAACGTCGGGGTCGAACTGGGCCAGCTGACGGTGATCGCCATCGCCTTTCTGGCCGTGGGGCTGTGGTTTCGCCGCAAGAGCTTCTACCGGCCCTATATCGCCGTGCCGGCCTCGGTGGTGATCGCGCTGGTGGGGGCCTACTGGTTCGTCGAACGGGTGATCTGAACAGGGCGATCTGAACGGGGCGATCTGAACGGGGGGCCGGGCTGAAGCCCGGCCTACGGCTTTTGCTCAGACGTCGAGGTCGATCCAGACCGGCACATGGTCGGACGGCTTGTCGCGGCCGCGCACGGCGCTGTCGATCTGGCAATCGGTCAGCATGTCCGCGCAACCCGGGGTCAGCAAGAAATGGTCGATCCGGATGCCGTTGTTGCGCTGCCAGGCCCCGGCCTGGTAATCCCAGAAGGTGTAATGCCCCGGTTCCGGGTGGCGCGCGCGAAAGGCCTCGGTGAAGCCGAGGTTGACGATTCGGCGGAATGCCGCGCGACTCTCGGGAAGAAATAGCGCATCGCCCTCCCATTCGCTCGGCGTCGCTGCATCTTCTGATTGTGGAATTATATTGAAGTCTCCCGTTATAATTGCAGGAGCCTCTGCCGCCATTAGCGATTCGGCCCGGTGGAACAGCCGCTCCATCCAGGCCAGTTTATAGTCGTATTTCGGCCCCGGCACCGGATTGCCGTTGGGCAGATAGAGCCCGCAGATCCGCACCGCCTGATGCGTGCCCATCACGGTGGCCTCGATCCAGCGGGCCTGGTCGTCGCTGTCGTCGCCGGGCAAGCCGCGACTGACGTCCTCCAGCGGCAGGCGCGACAGCAGCGCCACGCCGTTGAACCCCTTTTGGCCATGGGTTTCAACATTGTAGCCCATGTCCTCGAAGTGGTCGCGCGGGAAAGCCTCGTCCACCGACTTGATTTCCTGGAGCACCGCGACATCCGGCTCGGCCTCCTTGAGCCAATCCGTCAGCGCGCCAATGCGCGCCTTGATACCGTTGATGTTGAATGTCGCGATCTTCATGGGGCGCCCTCCGTCGCGACAGACCTAGCCTTTGGAATGGGCGGGCGACAAGCGAAATCAATTGCAGCCACGGCGCCGATTCGGGTGGATGATGGGGCACAACCCGCATTTTTCGGGGGGTTTTGGGCTATGCCCATTATTTGTGCCGATCCGGTTTTATATAAATTTCGCAGGTATATGTATACCATATCTTGTGTGGATAACTGAGTTATCCACAAGCTATAGTTGAAATAAGATTTGAAATGCCCGGTAAGGCAGAGAATTCTGGGTGGGCAATCAACGCCAACCAACACCAACCCAGGAGATAACCATGCTGGCACTTGTTCAAGAAACCCTTAACGAAACCGAAGAGCTGGTCATCGAGACCACCGAGATCTCGACCGGCGATCACATCGACACGATGATGTGCGCTTCCATCGACGATGGCACCGACATGTTCGACGGTGACCAGGTCCAGGCGATGATGTGCGCCTCGTAAGAGCCGCGCTCTTCTGACACGCCCGGGCCGGGCGCATTTGATACGCATCGGAGGACTGATCCATGTCGAACGTTGTCTATTTGAATGTGCCCGGCCCCAAGGAGCGGCGGGCCGCGCGCAGCGGCGCGCTCATCCGCAGCTTTGCCGCGCATCGCCGCGGTCCCGAGGACGTGTTCTGGCTCAAGGAAAATGCCGAGCTTCTGAACATCCTCGAAAACACCGGCCAGGCGGTTCCCGAAACCCTTCTGGAGCCCTACGCCGCATTCTACGAGAATGCGCGCGACCGGCTGGCCTTCTTTCCGCAGTATTACCGCTTCATCCTGTCGCTCACGCTCGATCTCGAAGCCCTTGGTCTGCGCGGGGATTCGGCGGAAGCCATGTGTGCCTGGGCGCAGCGCATGGATCTGGCCGGCGGCGAGACCTCCGATATCCAGCGCCTTGAAGCCTATCGGCTGCTTCAGCGCCGCGGGTTTGATCCGCTGGACGACCAGGGTGGCGCCGAAGCGCGTCTGCGTGACTTCATTGCGCATCCGGAACGCTTCGCATTGCCCAACAAAAAGGCTGCCTTCGAGCTCACCCACATCGTATTCTACCTGTCGGAATATGGCAGGAAAGACCCGGGTCTCGGGCCGGATGCGCTGCGGTCGCTGGAGAACGCGGGCATTTTGGCTTTTCTTGACGGGAACCTCGATCTTCTTGCTGAGATCTGCGTGGCGATGCGCTATGCAGGGTACAACCCTTCCGGGATTTGGGAAGATTGGGTCGCTCGCAAGATGAAAGACTTTCACATCACCGAACTGAACGACGGCGGCCCGGGCCAGCGGCCGGTCGCGGATGCCTATCACGAATACCTGACCGGATCCTGGCTGGCCGGCACCAAGGGCGAGGCGCTCTTTGCCGAGGTGCCGGTCTGCCGGCAGGGCAGCGGCCAGCGGCTGGCGATCAACCGCCCTGCAGGCCAGAAGGGCGCGTTGCGCGAGATCTCGGTGCAATTGTTCCGCATGGGGGCAGAGCGTTGCGAGGCCTGGTCGCCAATGCGCGCCCGGATCGACGCCGCGCTGACCGCGCCGGCGCGCCAGCGACTGGAACAGGCGGAAGCCTCGACCTGCCAGTTCGAGGCCTTTTTCGAAGATTTCGCGCGGGCCCAGAAGGTGAGTGCATGACCGCTGCTCTGAACAGACTGAGCCTGCCTGTTCTCGGCACCATATTGGTCGTGATCTACACCGTGCTGATCACCTTTTCCGATGCGCTGACAAAATACCTGGCGCAATTTTACGAAGCACCGCAGCTTCTGTCGATCGTGGCACTGCTGATCGCGCTGATGTCGCTGGGCTCGGGACGGATCGGCAAGCATCGCACCCGCGGCAGCCTGCGCACAAGCTGTCCCGGCACCATGGCGCTGCGCGCGGGGCTGACGGTTCTGGCGACGGTGATGTTCTTTCACGCGCTGGCCACGCTGGTCTTTGCCCAGGTCTTTTTGTTCATCGCGCTGGTGCCCCTGTTCTCGGCGCTGATGTCCGGGCCCATCCTGGGCGAGAAGGTGCGGTTTTCGGTCTGGATCGCGCTGGCCTGCGGCTTTGCGGGCGTGTTGTGCATGGTCAAGGTGGACTTGTCCGCCATCACACCGGGTCACATCAGTGCCTTCATCGGCGCGGTCTCGGGCACGGCGTCGATCGTGCTGGCGCGCTACATCGGCCGGTACGAGGACAATTCACTGGCCCAGGTCTTCTATCCGCAAACGGCGGTTTTCCTGTCGATGGTGCTGCTGGCACCGGCGGGCTGGCAGCCGATGCCGCTCTTTGACCTGATGCTGGCCGTGGCCTGCGCGGTGGTGCTGTTTTCCGCGCGGCTGTTGCTGGTGATCGCGCTGCGGCACCTGACGGCCTATGCGGTGACGCCGCTGATGAACCTGCAATTCGTCTGGATGGTGGTGATCGGCTTCGTGGTCTTCCGCGAAGTGCCGGAAGCCAGTACCTTTTTCGGCGCGGTCATCGTCATGGTCTCGGGCGGCTACCTGATCTTCGACCAGCACCAGCGTGGCAGGGAAATCGCGGCAAAGCCCGCCTCCTGGGGCAGCAAGCCGGTGCTCAGCCGCGCGGCCAACTGACCTCAGATCGAGAAGGACGTGCCGCAGCCGCAGGAACTGCTGGCATTGGGGTTGTTGATCACGAAGCGCGCGCCGATCAGCTCTTCGCTGAAATCGATCACCGCCTCGGCAAGGAAGGGCAGCGAGACGGCGTCGACCACGACCTTTTCGCCGCAGCCTTCCAGCACCAGGTCGTCATCGGACACGTCATCCAGCCGGATGTCGTATTGAAATCCCGAACATCCGCCGCCTTCGACGGCCACGCGCAGGGCCTTTCCGTCGTCGGCAGCCCCGATCTCGGCCAGGCGGGCAAAGGCCCTTTCTGTCACTTTCGGCGGCAACTGCATGGCAAGTCTCCGGTTTTTCCTCTGGTCTCGCCGCTATCGGCGGTTTCCTCATGGCTCTGCCTGAAATATAGAAACCCCGCAAGCCCGGAACAAGGAGGCAGTGATGCCCGCGCCCCATGCCAGCCGCCCGGACCGTTCGCGCGGCCGGCGCATTGCCGAGGAGGAAAGCCATTTCCGCTCGTGTTTCCAGAGGGATCGCGACCGGATCATCCATTCCTCGGCGTTCCGGCGGCTGAAACACAAGACCCAGGTCTTTGTCGAACACGAGGGCGATTACTATCGCACCCGGCTGACCCATTCGATCGAGGTGGCCCAGGTGGCGCGCACGATCTCCGGCGCGCTGGGGCTGAACCCCGAGCTGACCGAGGCGGTGGCGCTGGCGCATGACCTCGGCCACACGCCTTTCGGCCATACCGGCGAGGATGTGCTGGACGCGCTGATGGCGCCCTATGGCGGCTTCGATCACAATGCCCAGGCCTTGCGCATCGTGACCGCGCTGGAACAGCATTACGCCGAGTTCGACGGCCTGAACCTCACCTGGGAAACCCTTGAAGGCATTGCGAAACACAATGGTCCCGTGACTGGAGTCCTGCCCTGGGCACTGGCCGAGTACAATGCCGATCATGACCTCGAGTTGCACACCCATGCCAGTGCCGAGGCGCAGGTGGCGGCGATCTCGGACGATATCGCCTACAACAACCACGACCTGCACGACGGGTTGCGCGCGGGGCTGTTCACCGAAGACGACATCTGCGACTTGCCCATCGTCGGCCCGGCCTTTGCCGAGGTCGACCGCAAGTATCCCGGCCTTGCCACCAACCGGCGGCGCCACGAGGGGTTGCGGCGGGTCTTCGGCGTGATGGTGGCCGATGTCATCGACACTTCCGCCGCGCTGCTGGCGGCCTCGGGCGCGCAATCGGCGCAGGAGATCCGCGATCTGCCCGCCCCGGTGATCCGGTTTTCCGACCCGCTCTGGGCCGATCTGCAACGGATCCGCGCCTTCCTGTTCCAGCGGATGTACCGCGCGCCCTCGGTCATGGCGGTGCGCAAGGAGGTGGGGCAGGCGGTCGAGGACCTCTTTGCCATCTACATGCGCGCGCCCGACCTGCTGCCCCCCGCCTGGCAGACCGCGCTGCGCGAGGCACCGCAGGACGAGGTTCGGCGCGCCCGGGCGATCTCGGACTATATTGCCGGCATGACCGACCGCTTCGCGCTGCAGGCGCAGCGCAGGCTGGGTGTGTCCGAAACCTGACGGCCCCGGGGCGGTGCAGGTGCAACCGTTGATGTTCTCCCGCGTTGACTTTTTCCGGAGTTGACCGGAAGTGACAGTTGTCTGTCCGACATTTTGCGGCGTAAAAGTTAACGGATATTTAATCGGATCGTTATTTCGTGTCAAAACCCGGTTTGTTCTCGAAGAAGAATTGTCTCGTTCTGGGGGCGAACCACCCGGTCGGTCGGGCCATGTGCCGCAGACTGGTGGCGCAGGGCGGCTTTGTCATTGCCGCCGACCGCGACGAAGACGCGCTGCACGACCTGGCCCGCGCCACGCCGGACCGGATCGCGCCGCTCATGCTCGAGATGTCCGACACAAGGACGCTGCGACGGCTCTGCGACACCTGGTCGGGCGAGCCGCTGCACCTGTTGCTCATGGCCCACCCGCTGCACGAGACGCTGCTGCTCGATCACGCGCTGACCTCGGTGGCCGGGGTGACCGCGGCCCTGGGCGGGGTCATTGCCGCCGCCGAAGGTGCCGCGGTGCTGATGTTCCGCGCCGCCGAGCCCGAGGCGCCCGCCAGCGCCCAGGCCGGGGCCGAGGCGCTGTCGGCCCTGACCCGCACGCTGGCCGCCAAGGGCACGCGGATCAACGCGCTGGCCCTGCATGCGCCGGCGCTGGCGCCCGCGATGGCCGAGCGGGTCTGCACCACGGCCCTGATGATGGCGCTGCCGATGGCCGCGGCGGTCAGCGGCGCGGTGCTGCCGGTGGGCCGGCGCGTCGTATCGCGGTGACAAACGTGCTCTGAGGCACACGGGTGCCGCCCTGATACATTTGCAGAGGTTGAAAAGGTTAACTGACGCGATCTAGGCTGCGGGAAAAACAACCCGAGGTCGTTCCGTGGCAAGCCTGAACCGGATTTACATGCAGAAACAAAGCCGGATCCAGATCCGGTCCCTCCAGCCGGAAACGCTGGATGCGGTCGAGATCTCCGGCGTCTGGGGCAAGAAACTGGGCTTCAAGACCTACCGGTCGCTCTATTATCCCAAGCACGACATCTGCGCCGGGCCGCTGAGCGACGGCGCGGGTCCGATCACCTGCGACATCGTGCTGGCCAACCAGGTCTGGGAGCACCTCGACCGGCCCTATGCGGCCATCGGCCACGTCCGCGAGATGCTGCGCCCGGGCGGGTATTTCTGGATCGCGGTGCCGTTCTTCGTGCCGCATCACGGCGCGCCGGTGGATTGTTCGCGCTGGTCGGCGCGCGGATTGGCCAACCTGCTGATCGAGGCCGGCTTTGCCGAGGAAAACGTGGTGTCCGATCAATGGGGCAACCGCGCGGCGGGCCTGCGCAACATGGTCGGCAAATGGCCGCCGGCCTATGACAAGGACAACGACGACCTGAGCAACGATCCGCGCTTTCCGATCTGTGCCTGGGCGCTGGCCCAGAAGGAAGGGGTCCGGCCCGCGACGCCCTAGGTTGCGTCGCGGTAATGGCGCAGCACATAGAGGCGGATGGCCGAGGCCAGGCCGCAATCGGTGCCGCGATCTTCATCAATTTCGGCGGCCAAGGCATTGATCGGACGGCTTTTTTCGGCAGCGATCTCGCGGAAGGCCAGCCAGAACTCATCCTCCAGCGACACCGAGGTCCGGTGGCCGCGCAGGGTGAGCGATCTTTTCTTTGGCCGTCCGTTCATATTTCTACCAGTCCACACGTCCCGGGTCCGATCCGCGACAAGCCCCGACGCGCCCTTGGCACGCCGTTTCGCCCATCCCGGAACGTAAATGTTTT
Source organism: Paracoccaceae bacterium (assembly GCA_006226775.1). Classification (GTDB taxonomy): domain Bacteria; phylum Pseudomonadota; class Alphaproteobacteria; order Rhodobacterales; family Rhodobacteraceae; genus Marinovum. The sequence continues at coordinate 85,578 of SBGD01000078.1, forward strand.
CAACGGGTTCCGGATCAATCTTCACCGGAACCTCAGCTGAACTCTACACAAGCCTGACCAGGTTTACAAAACTTTAAGGCGATTTGATGTTCTAGCTGGCATCTTCTGGTGGCATTTCAAGCCTGCTGCGGTCCAGATGCGCCTCGCGGCGCGTGGTTTCCGAGGCATCGGCGTGTTTCTGCCGCGCATTCCGCCCGAATTTCACCGAATTCTCGGCAGAGCGGGCTTTCGCGGCCTCCCGGGACTTCTGTTTCCGGGCCTGCCTGAGATTGATGATTTTCGCGGCCATGTCTCTTCCCTTCAACCAGGGAAAAGGTAGCCATTTCAAGGGGGAAGTCAAATCAAACGCCCGGCACGGCGGAGTCGTGCCGGGCGGATTCCTGCCGGTCGGGCTTACTTCGGGCCGACCATGTTCTCGGGGCGCACCACGCGCTCGAAGGTCTCTTCGTCGACAAAGCCCAGTGCGATCGCCTCGTGCTTCAGCGTGGTCTTGTTGCGGTGCGCGGTCTTGGCGACCTTGGTGGCATTGTCATAGCCGATCTCCGGCGCCAGCGCCGTCACCAGCATCAGCGACTCGCGCATCAGCTTTTCGATCCGGTCGCGGTCGGCTTCCAGCCCCTCGATCAGGTTGTCGGTGAAGGCGGACGCGGCGTCGCCCAGAAGCTGCATGGATTGCAAGACGTTATAGGCCATCATGGGCTTGTAGACGTTGAGCTCGAAATGCCCCTGCGAGCCGGCAAAACCGACCGCGGCGTCATTGCCGAAGACATGCGCGCAGACCTGGGTCAGCGCCTCGCATTGCGTCGGGTTGACCTTGCCCGGCATGATCGAACTGCCGGGCTCGTTCTCGGGCAGGATCAATTCGCCCAGTCCGCAGCGCGGCCCGGAGCCGAGAAAGCGGATGTCATTGGCGATCTTGAAGAGCGAGGCGGCGACGGTCTTGAGATGGCCCGAGATCTCGACCATGGCGTCATGGGCGGCCAGTGCCTCGAACTTGTTGGGCGCGGTGACGAAGGGAAGCCCGGTGATCTCGGCCATATTGGCCGCCACGGTGGTGTCCCAGCCGGGCGAGGTATTCAGCCCGGTGCCGACCGCGGTGCCGCCCTGCGCCAGCTCGTAGATCCGACCCAAGCCATCCTTGACCCGCTGGATGCCCATGGCGATCTGGTGGGTGTAGCCGGAGAATTCCTGCGAAAGCGTCAGGGGCGTGGCGTCCTGGGTGTGGGTGCGGCCGATCTTGATGATGCCGTCGAATTCCTCGACCTTCTTCTGCATCGCGGCGTGCAGCTTTTCCAGCCCGGGGATCAGCACGTCATGCGCACACATCGCGGTGGCGATATGCATGGCGGTGGGGAAAGTGTCGTTGGAGCTTTGCCCCATGTTGCAATGGTCGTTGGGGTGGACCGGGTCCTTCGAGCCGCGCGTCCCGCCGAGGATCTCGATGGCGCGGTTGCCGATCACCTCGTTGGCATTCATGTTCGACTGGGTGCCCGACCCGGTCTGCCAGACCACCAGCGGGAAGTTGTCGTCGAACTTGCCCTCATAGACCTCGCCCGCGGCCTGGATGATCGCATCGGCGATGCGCGCGTCCAGCTTGCCGCTTTCCTTGTTGGCCATCGCGCAGGCCTTCTTGATCACACCCAGGGCGCGGACGATGGCGATGGGCTGCTTTTCCCAGCCGATGGGGAAATTCAGGATCGAGCGCTGGGTCTGCGCGCCCCAGTACTTGTCAGCCGGGACTTCCAGCGGGCCGAAGCTGTCGGTTTCAGTGCGGGTTGCGGACATGAGGGACACTCCTTGACGTTTGTCCCTTCAATACCGCAAACCGATCCGAGATCAATGAAGCATACGACGGAATACCGCGCTGTTGGCGATATCATCGGGCAGGGCCGCGGCGGAATGCCGCCCTGTCGGGCGGCGGCGGGCGCTACTTGCGGAAGCTGTCGAGGCTCACCACTTCGGCATCATGGGCGGCGGGCTTGTCCTCGTCGTCGGTGTCGTCCTCGTCGGGCAGGGCGGCGAGGGGCGGATCCTCGTCGTCCTGGGTCTCGAAGCGCAGGCCGAATTCCACCGAAGGATCGACGAAGGTCTTGATGGCGTCATAGGGGATATAGAGCGGCTCGGGCGCATCGCCGAAATTCAGCGTCACCGAGAAGCCGTCGTCGCCGACATCGAGGTTCTCGTACCAATGCTGCATCACCACGGTCATGTCCGAAGGGTAGCGTTCGGACAGCCATTGCGCCATTTCCACGTCCGCATGGGTGGTGTCGAAGGTGATGAAGAAGTGATGCTCTCCCGGAAGGCCGTTTTTGGCAACGTCTTCCAGCACTTCCCGAATGAGCCCGCGCATGGCGCGGTGCATGAGATTGCCGTAGTCGATGCTGCTTTTCATGTCGTTTCCCCGGAAGGTCGCCGTCAATCATAGGGGATTCGGATCGAAACGAAAGGCCCTGTGAACGCTGCTGTCACAATCCGGTTGCAACCGCCAGACCCCAGGCCGCAAGCGCAGAAACCAGCAAGGTCAGCGGCACCCCGCGGTGCAACCCGAAGATCAGCAGGGCCGCCAGGCAGGTCAGCCCGAAGGCAAGCGGATCGAAGCTTGCCAGATCGGGCAGGGGCAGGCGGACGGGCCCAAGACCGACGACGACGCTCCGGGCAAAGAGCACGTTCAGCGCGAACCACAGCGACAGGTTGGCGATCACCCCGACCACCGCGGCGGTGACCGCCGACAGCGCGGAATTGATCAGGGGACGCGAGGTCAGCATCTCGAGATAGGGCGCGCCCGCGAAGATCCACAGGAAACAGGGCACGAAGGTCATCCAGAGCGTCAGCAACCCCGCCACGGCAAAGCCCATCCAGCCAGTCTCGCCCCAGCCCGCAAGATGCCCGACGAACTGGGTGACGAGGATCAGCGGCCCCGGCGTGGTCTCGGCCAGCCCCAGCGCGTCGATCATCTGGTCGGTGGTGATCCAGCCCTGCGCCTGCACCACCTCCTGGGTCATGTAGGCCAGAACCGCATAGGCCCCATCAAAGGTGACCAGCGCCAGCTTGCCGAAAAACAGCGCCAGATCGAGCAGGAAGGGCTCGTTCAGCGCCCAGAGCACCACAAGCGGCACAAGCCAGAGCCCGCCCCAGGTCGCCACGGCCCGCACCGGTGCCTTGCCTGCCGCGACCTTTGGCGGGGCCTCTGCCGCGCGGTCGACCCGAAGCGCGCCGATCCCGGCGGCCAGTGCGATGATCAACGGAAAGGGCAAGTGCAGCGCGTAGAGCCCGACAAAGGGCGCCAGCGCCAGCGCCACCTGCACCGGGCCGTTCAGCGCCTTGCGCGACAGCCGGGTCAAGGCCTGTGCCACGATCACGATCACCGCCGCCTTCACCCCCAGAAACAGCGTCTGCACCAGCGGCACATCGCCATAGAGCAGGTAGACCGCCGCCAGCCCGGCGATCACGAAGGCCCCCGGCAGGACAAAGAGCAATCCCGCCAGAACCCCGCCAAAGGTGCCGCGCAACCGCCAGCCGGCATAGGTGGCCAGTTGCATCGCCTCCGGCCCCGGCAGCATCATGCAGAAGCTCAGCGCGCGCAGGAATTGCTCTTCGGTGAGCCAGCCGCGATCCTCGACCAGCTCGCGGTGCATCACCGCGATCTGCGCCGCCGGGCCGCCAAAGGACAGAAGGCCGATGCGCCCGAAGGCGTGCAGAAGTTCGGAATTCGACGGGCTCATGTCGCGGATGCCTCCGCGCCGCGCGTGGCGGGCCAGTCGTGGCCTTCGTCAAAGCCGTCGCGTGCCCAGCGGTAGAGCGCGTCGTAAAGCGCAAGCCCGGCCTCAAGCTGCGCCTGATCGTTGCGGTACTGGCGCGACAACCCGACGGAAATGGCCAGAAGCCCGGCGGCGGCGGGGTGCAGGTCGTGCCGGTCGGTATCGGCCCCGCGCACCACCTCGGCCAGCCGCATCAGCGCCTCGGACTGCAAGTGGAACTCGGCCAGAATGGTGTCGAAGGTGCAGGTCTCGCCGCGGTGACTCCAGAACACGTCCTCCACGTCTAAGGGCGTCGCGCCGAATTTCCCGGCCACGCCCGCGACCTCGGCGGGCGAGACGAAGAGGAACCGGGCGTTGCGGTCGACGAAGCGGCGGATCAGCCAGGGACAGGCGATGCGGTCGATCTTGGGCCGGTGCCGGGTGACCCAGAGCGTCGCGCCCTCGACCGTCTTCGGGATCGCCTCGGCGGGAATGCGCAGCGTATCCGCCCCGTCGCGCCAGCCGTACATGCCGCCCGACAGGTACTCGGCGGCAAGGCCTTCGCTTTGCAGCCAGGCGGTGACACCCTGGCTGAGCTTGATGCCTTTCTGACAGACGATGACGGCCGGCCGGCCGGCCAGACGCGCGGCAAGGCCGGGCAGGTCTGTGTGCGGGTGGCGCCAGGATCCGGGGATCAGGAAGGGATCGGCGGCGAAATCCGGCGCGATGCAGATATCGACGATCTCGGGGCAATCGGGCGTGCCGATCAGGCGGTTGAGTTGGCTGACGGTGATCTCGTTGGGGGCGGGCATGGCGCACATCCTTGGCTGTCGCGGGCGGTGGGAGCCCTGCGGCGATGGATGCGACTTTGGGCCGAAGCCTCACGGGGCAGTCGCGATTCGCCCCATGCCCCATGGTTGGCGCCGATGCGGGCCGCTTGTCAAACCTTGCCTTTCGCGGCGGCAAAGGCGCGCGGCATGCGTCAAACCGACAGGCCACGCCCAGGTCTGCTTCAAGGTCGCTCTACAAGTGATTGAAGGTGCAGGTTTCTGTTGCCAGGTACCTGCGAACCCCGCCTGAGGCTGCTAAGCTTCAGGACTTGAGATTTCGACAGTTAGGACTGCTTACGCAGCCATCGCCATCGGAGCTTTGTTGTCGTTTGCAACTAGCTTATGTGTACCGATAACGGTGGTAACTCACCGGGACAAAGCATAACCCCTTTAGACGTTCGTCGATCCTGTTTCGGCCCCATGATCCCCAAACGAAGGATGATTGGTGGAGCCGCCGGGTACCGCCCCCGGGTCCGATCCGCTTATTACGAGCGCGTTTATGTCCATAGTCCCGAAGGACACCCCTAATATAGGGCGGTGGATCGGGGATGTTAAGGGGCAGTTGCAGGCGATTGTACGGGTTTTTCGCGCCGCTGGCTGCGCATCAGGGTATAAAGCCCGCTGGCCACGATCACCGCGCTGCCCGCCCATGTCATCAGGTCGGGACGCTCGCCGAAGATGGCAATGCCCAGCACCATCGCAAAGAGGAGCCGGGTGTAGCGGAAGGGCACGGTCAGCGAGACCTCGCCCACCCGCATCGAGGCGGTCAGGCAGGTATAGGCCAGCACGCCCACGGCTATGGCCGCCACAAGCCGTGCCGTGGTCGGCGCCGAGGGCAGGGGGCCGGGGCCCGCCACCGCCATCATGATGAGCCCGGCGATCACCAGCATCAGGAAACCGTAGACCCCAAGCTGGATGTTGGACATCGACGGCGGGCTGGCGCGGGTGGCCAGGTCGCGCCCGGCAAAGCCCAGCATCCCCAGCACCGCGAAGATCGAGGTGGCGGTGAAGGCATCGGTGCCCGGCCGCAGGATCATCAGCACGCCGAGAAAGCCGAAGGAGATCGCGCTCCAGCGCCGCCAGCCGACCTTTTCGCCGAAAAACACCACCGCGCCCAGTGCCACCACCAGCGGCGTCGCCTGCAGGATCGCCGAGACCAGCGACAAAGGCGCCAGCGCGAAGGCCAGGGTATAGAACAGCCTTCCCCCGACCTCGGACAGCGAGCGCAGGATCAGCGGGCGCGAGAAGATCGCCGGGTGAAACAGCCGCTCTGCGCGCGCCCCCGCCCAGACCAGGAAGACCGCCATGCCGCCCAGCCCGAAGACCGTGAGGCCGAAGCCCACCGAGATCTCTCGCATCGCCGCTTTCAGCAAGACATCCTCGAGCGCAAACAGCGCCATGGCGGCAGTCATCAGGACGGGGCCGTTCTTCAGCATGGGTCAGGGTCCGGGCAACAGGGAAGGATCTGGCTTAGGCCGCCGGTCGGGCCGGGTCAATCGCCCATTGCCCGGTTGCCCCCATTGCCCGGTTGCCATGGGCGCGGCCGCGCGCTCCTATGCGCCCGGCAACAGGCGCAGGGGGAGACCGGCATGGATCAAAGGGCAGGCGGCAGGACCGCAGTGGCGCTGATCGGCGCCGGGGTGATCGGGGCGTCGCATGTGGCGGCGCTCTCGGGCTTGCAGGACCGCGCGGCGCTGCGCGTGGTGCAGACCCGCCGCCCGGAGCGCGCCTCGGGCCTGGCCGAGCTTTACGACGGCCCGGCGCCGCGGGTCACCGCCGATCTGGCGGAGGTGACGGGCGTCCCCGGGATCGGCGCCGTCATCGTCGCCACGCCGCCCAGCGTGCGCATCGACCTGATCGCGGCGCTGGCCGGGGCGGGCAAGCATGTCCTGCTGGAAAAGCCCGTCGCGCGCACCAGCGACGAGGCGCGGCAGGTGGTCGAGATCTGCGCGGCGGCGGGGGTCACGCTCGGCATGGTGTTCCAGCACCGGTTCCGCGATCCCGCGCAGGAAGCCGCGCGGCTGATCGCCGAGGGGCGGCTGGGCGCGCTGGGCCATGTCGAGATCGCCGCGCCGCTCTGGCGCGATCAATCCTATTACGACGAGGCCGGGCGCGGCACCTATGCGCGCGATGGCGGCGGGGTGCTGCTGACCAATGCGATCCACAGCATCGACCTGGCGCTCAGCCTGACCGGCCCGGTCCGCGAGGTGCAGGCCATGACCGCCACCACGCCGCTGCACCGCATGGAGGCCGAGGATTTCGCCGTCGCGGGGCTGCGCTGCACCCGGACGGCGGCCCGGGCTCAGGCCCGGACGGTGCCGCGCGGCTCGGCGCGATCGAAGACGGCGAGGGTGACCACGATCCCGGCAATGATCAGCGCGTGGCCGATGACAGAGATGCCGAAGAAGACATAGCTGCCGAGGGCGACGGAAAAGATCGCCGACCACATCCAGGCAAGAACCTGCATCAGCATATGCGCGGTCATCAGCGGCAGGCGGCGCAGCGGGTTGCGTTCGGCATTCATGACGGAGTCCCAGGCGGTCTTGGCGTGCTGTCGGATCATGTCGTTTCCTCCTTTTGTGCAAGGGGATACGGAGGGGCGCGCATTGCGGATCACTCGCCGCCCGTCACGCCGGAGTGATCGCCCCCGCGGATCTCAGCTCAAGGGCCGGATCTTCAGCTTGGTCACCCGGTTGTCCTTGCGGCCCGTCACCTCGAAGCGGAAGCCGTGGAACGAGAAGACCTGGCCCACGGCGGGAATGATCTGGGCTTCGTGGATCACCAGCCCGGCCACGGTATTGGCCGCGTCGTCGGGCAGGTGCCAGTCGGTGGCGCGGTTGAGGTCGCGGATCGTCATGGCGCCGTCGACGATGTAATCGCCCTCATCGCCCTTGCGCACCGGATGATCGGCATCGGGGTCGAATTCGTCGGTGATCTCGCCGACGATCTCCTCGAGGATGTCCTCCAGCGTGATCAGCCCCTCGAGCGAGCCGTATTCGTCGACCACCAGCGCGAAATGCGTGCGGCCGCGCAGGAACTGGCGCATCTGGTCGTCGAGCGAGGTGGTATCGGGCACGAAATAGGGCTTCATCATCACCGAGGAGATGTCGAAGTCGTCGAGCACATCCACCGCCGCGCCGGTGCCGTCCACCAGCTTGTACATGGCGCGCAGCAGGTCCTTGGCGTGCATCACGCCGATGATGTTCTCGGGGTCGTCCTTGAAGATCGGCAGGCGGGTGTGCGGGCTTTCCAGACACTGGTTCAGGATCTCGCGCGGGGGCAGGTCGGCGTCGACCATCTCGATGCCCGAGCGATGCAGCATGATCTCCTCGACCGTGCGTTCCGCCAGGTCGAGCGCGCCGAGGATGCGGTCGCGGTCCTCCTTCTCGACGACGCCCTCGGAATGGCCGAGGTTGAGCGCGCCGGCGATCTCTTCGCGCACCGCAAGGATGTGGCTGTCGGGATCGGTCTGCACGCCGAACAGGCTGAGAATGCCGCGCACCAGGATCCGCACCGCGCTGACGAGGGGCGAAAAGATGCGGATGATCAGTGCGATCGGCGTCGCCACGGCGGCGGCGGCACGCTCGGCATTGGTGATGGCATAGGTCTTGGGCAGCACCTCGGCAAAGATCAGCACCAGCAGCGTCATGATCAGCGTCGCCAGCGCCACGCCGGACTCGCCGAAGGCGCGGGTGAAAAGCGCCGTGGTCAGCGACGTGGCGAGGATGTTCACCATGTTGTTGCCCAGCAGGACCGAGCCGATCAGGCGCTCGTTGTCCTCGGTGATCACCAGCGCCTTTTCCGCGCCGCGGTTGCCCTTGTCGGCCTGGGCGCGCAGCTTGCCGCGCGAGGCGGCGGTCAGCGCGGTTTCGGACCCCGAGAAGAAGCCCGACAGGATCAGCAGGCACAGGATCGCGCCGGTGGTGATCCAGAAGGCGCCGTCAAAGAGTGCGGAGGTCGGTTCCATGCAGTTCGCTTTCGCCAGATTTCATGCGGTTATGCGACCGGACGAGGCCGGGTTCAAGTGGCGCGGGGCCGCACCCCCGGGTTTGATCTAGCACAATGCGCGCCGGGCCGCGCGCTCTAGACTGGGGCCAGGGAGAACGTTGAGGGGGGAGGACGATGAAGGTACTTGTGTTCTATGCCACGATCGAGGGCCAGACCGGCAAGATTGCCCGGTTCGTGGCCGACGAGCTCGAGACATCCGGGCACGAGGTGACGCTGGTCGATGCCGCCGACATGACCGCCGAGGTCACGCCCGAGGAATTCGACCGGGTGATCCTTGCCGGCTCGGTCCATGAACGGCGCCACCCGCGGCTGTTCGAGATGTTCCTGGCCGCCCAGCGCAATGCGCTCGATCCCGCGCGCACGCTGCTGATCTCGGTCAGCCTGATGGCCGCCTTCGAGAGCAGCCGCAACCGCGCGCAGGATTTCGTCGACGAGATGGAGATGCGCACCGGCTTCACGCCCGCCTCGGTGGCGCTTGTCGCCGGGGCGGTGCGGCCCAGCAGCTATGACTACTTTGCCACCCAGGTGGTGCGCCACATCGTGATGCGCGGCAAGAGCTATCGGCCCGAGGACGGCGACAGGGAATTCACCGACTGGGCGGCGCTGCGGGCCCGGGTGGCCGAGTTCATGGCCGCCTGAAAGGGCAGGGCGCGCCGGGCGCTCACTCCCGCGCCAGGGGGTGATGTTCGAGCACCAGCTCGCGCAGGCGGTCTTCCAGCACATGGGTATAGATCTCGGTGGTGGCCACATCCGCATGGCCCAGCAGCGTCTGGATCGCCCGCAGGTCGGCGCCGTTCTGCAAAAGATGCGTGGCAAAGGCATGGCGCAGGGTATGGGGCGTCACATCCGCCGGGTTCAGGCCGGCATCGACCGCCAGCGCCTTGATGAGGTTGAAAAACCAGTGCCGTGTCAGGTGTCCGGCCTTGCCGCGCGAGGGAAACAGGAAGGGCGAGGGCGCCTTGCCCTTCTTCTGCGCCAGATCCTCGGCGGCGTCGCGGATCTCCAGCCAGTCGATCACCGCCACCCGCGCGGGCGCCGAAAGCGGCACCATGCGCTCCTTGCCGCCCTTGCCGCGCACCAGGATCAGTTGCGGATCGCCGCGCACCGCCGCCACCGGCAGCGAGACAAGCTCCGTCACCCGCAGCCCGGTGGCATAGAGCACCTGCATCAGGCAGGTGGCGCGCACCCGCTCCTGCCGGGTCTTGCCGAGGCTGCCCGCGGCCTGCAAAAGCCGCTCGACATCGTCGATCGTCAGGGTCTTGGGCAGGCGCTTGTCCTTGCCCGGCCCGGCAATCTGGATGGCGGGGTTGTCCTCGCGCCAGCCCTCCTCGAAGGCGAAGCGGTAAAGCTGCCGGATCGCCGACAGCCGCCGCGCCCGGGTCGACCGGGCCAGGCCCTGCGCCTCGCAATGGATCAGGTAATCCTCGATGTCGCCGCGGCTTGCGGTCTCGAAATCCCTTGCCCGCGCGCCCAGCCAGCCCGCCACGTCCTTGAGATCGCGGCCATAGGCCAGCAGCGTGTTGTTGGCCGCGCCAAGCTCGGCCGCCTGGGCTTCGAGAAAGGCCGAGATATGGGCGGCGTCGCGCATCACTCGGCCGCCAGCAAGAGCGCCTGCAGCGCGGTGCGCCGGGCGGTGTCCTCGAGGCCGACGGCGCGGAAGGTGGCCAGCGCCTCGGCCAGCGCGCTCTCGTCGCCGAGGTGGCCCTGGTAGGCCAGCGACATGGCGCGCAGGATGACCTCGCCCAGCTTGTCCTGGTCGAGCAGTCCCTGCAGCGTGGCGGGCGGTTTCGAGGCAAAGCCGCTGGCAATGGCACGCGCGCGGGCCGAGGGCGCGGGTTCATCCCCGGGCCGGCCTTGGGCCAGGGCGACGGCGAATTTCTGGCTCAGACCCACGGGGTCAAGCTGGCGCGACAGGGTCTCGTACTCGGGCGAGAGCAGCGCCATCTGCAGGAAGATCGCGGCGGCGCTGCCGGTCAGCGCCATGCCGGTCAGGGGCCGGGCATAGGTCTTGGCGAAGGCGGTGCCCAGGCCGGCCTCGCTCATCACCGGCCAGGCCTCGCGCAGGGCCTTGGCCACCTTGTCGGGCTGGCCCCGCGCCAGCGCGGTTTCCAGCGCATGCACCGCCTGCACCCGGTCCCAGACCCCGCCCGAGGCGGAAGGCTTGCCCAGCGCATAGATCGCGAACAGCCGCTGTTCGGAGAGCGCACCGGAGCGCACCAGCCGCTCGGCGGCCTCGATCTGGGCCTTCCAGCCGCTGTCGCCGGGCAGGTCGGCATTGGCATAGGCGCGCGGCAGGCTCTGGGTCGGCACCGGCTCGCCCATGGCCTCGTGCAGCCGGTATTCCAGCGGGCTCAGATCGCGCGAGGGCGGCAGGGGCGGCAGGCCGTCGACCAGTTCGGGGTCGAGAAAGGCCAGCAGCAGGTTGTAGCGCGCCGGGCCGATGTCGCCCAGCGCATGGCCGGTCTCCAGCGTGGTAAAGGCCAGGTCCCATTGCCCGGACTGGGCCAAGCAATAGACCCGCGCGCTGAGATCGGGGGCCAGTTGCGGCTTCTTGATCAGCGCGCCGCAGGCGGCATCGCCGGGGCCCGACAGCAGCGAAAGATCCAGCACCCGGGCAAAGAGGTCACGGTCCTTGGTGGCATCGGTCAGCGCCAGCATCTCGGCGGCCTGCGCCACCGCGCCGAGCGAGATCAGCCGATCGATCCGCGCCAGCAGGAAACGGTCTTTCGAGTTGGCCGGCGGCAGCGCCTCGGCCAGCAGCAGCGCGAATAGCAGCGCTTGCATGGCCGGCTGGCCATCGACGTTCTGGGCAATGATCAGGTCCGACAGGCGCTCGGCCTCGCTGGCCTGCCACAGGGTCTGGGGAAAGCCGGTGACATGGCTGGGCAGAAGCCCCACCGCATCGACCGAAGGCGCCTCGAGCGGCAGCACCGTCACCTCGGGGCGGGTGGCATCACGCGTCACCGGCGGCTCGACCCGGGGATGGGCGAGAGCGGCGGCATCGGGCACCAGGCCGAAATTGCTGCGCCCGGGCGGCTGGCGGTCGAGCCAGTCGATCGCCGAGAGCGGATCCTGCGCCGCCGCCGGAGCGGCCAGCGCCGCCAGCGCCAGCACCGCGGGAATCGTCCACCTAGCCGGCATCCAGCACCACCGGCATGCGAATCTCCTGCGCGGGGGGCGAGAAGTCGACCCCGAAGAACGGCCCGATATAGGCATAGCCCACCAGTCCGATCCCGGCCAAGACCGCGAGGTAAAAGAGATATTTGATCAATCGACCCATCGCGAGACTGCCTCTGCCTGTGCCGTGCCGGAGGTCGGACACGGCTTTGTCCTCCGCCCGTTTGCGGGTGTTTTTTTCCTCTTATATCTGGCCTTTTGGCCAAGTTCACGTCATTCACGACGGGGATACAAATATTTGAACGAATGCGGCGGAAATCGGCGGAATCATGCGCTGGCGGGTAAAGAAGACCATCGTGATGGTCGGCATGATGGGGGCCGGCAAGACGGCTGTCGGCCGCGCGCTGGCCAACCGGCTGAACGTGCCCTTCCTCGATTCCGATGCCGAGATCGTCGAGGCCGCCAACATGACCATCGCCGAGATCTTCGCCCGCGACGGCGAGGCCTTCTTTCGCGCCAAGGAGACCCAGGTGATCGGCCGGCTGCTCGAGACCGAGCGCTGCGTGCTCTCGACCGGCGGCGGGGCGTATCTGTCGGGCACCAACCGCGAGATGATCTCGGAAAAGGGCGTGGCGGTCTGGCTGAATGCCGATCTCGACCTGCTCTGGAGCCGGGTCAGGCACAAGGACACGCGCCCGCTTCTGCGCACCGCCGATCCCTATGCGACGCTCAAGGATCTCTATGAAAAGCGCGTGCCGCTCTACGCCCGGGCCGACCTCGAAATCCGCGCCGACCGGCGGTTCACCATCGACCAGACGGCGGACCGGGTGCTGGAAAAACTGCAAGAGCGCCAAGACGTGCTGGAGAAACACCCATGACCGAAACCGTCCATGTGCCCCTTGGGACCCGCGCCTATGACATCCGCATCGGCGGCGGGCTTCTGGCCCGTGCCGGGGCCGAGATCGCGCCCCTGCTGGCCCGGCCCCGGGTCGCGGTGCTGAGCGACGAGAATGTCGCCGCCGCCCATATGGAGGGCCTGCGTCAAGGCCTGGCAGCCGAGGGCATCGACATGGTGGCGCTGGCGCTGCCGCCGGGCGAGGGCACCAAGGCCTGGCCGCAGTTCTCGCGCGCCGTCGAATGGCTGCTCGACCAGAAGGTCGAGCGCAATGACGTGGTGGTGGCGCTGGGCGGCGGGGTGGTCGGCGATCTGGCGGGCTTTGCCGCCGCGGTGCTGCGCCGCGGCGTGCGCTTCGTGCAGGTGCCGACCTCGCTTCTGGCCCAGGTCGACAGTTCGGTCGGCGGCAAGACCGGCATCAACGCGCCGCAAGGCAAGAACCTGATCGGCGCCTTCCACCAGCCCAGCCTGGTGCTGGCCGATACCGATGTGCTCAAGTCCCTGCCGAGGCGCGACTTTCTCGCAGGCTACGGCGAGGTGGTGAAATACGGGCTGCTGGGGGATGCGGCGTTCTTCGACTGGCTGGAGGTCAACGGCCCCGCGCTGGCCGCCGGGGACGAGGCCGCGCGCATCCACGCGGTGCGCCGCTCCTGCGAGATGAAGGCCGAGATCGTGGTGCGCGACGAGACCGAACAGGGCGACCGGGCGCTTTTGAACCTCGGCCATACCTTCTGTCACGCGCTGGAGGCGGCGACGGGCTATTCCGACCGGCTGCTGCATGGCGAAGGCGTCGCGGTGGGCTGTGCGCTGGCGTTCGAGCTGTCGGCGCGGCTGGGGCTCTGCGCGCAGGAGGACCCGAGCCGGGTGCGGGCGCATCTGACCTCGATGGGGATGAAATGCGACCTGCGCGACATTCCCGGCGATCTGCCCTCTGCCGAGGCGCTGCTGGAGTTGATGGGGCAGGACAAGAAGGTGGTGGACGGCACGCTGCGCTTCGTTCTGGCGCGCGGGATCGGCGCGGCTTTCGTGACCTCCGATGTGCCGGGCGAGGCGGTGCTGGGCGTGCTGCGGGACGGTTTGGCGGGGCGGTGAGAGGTTTGCCCCGCGCCGCCCGTCATCCTCGGGCCTGCCCCCCCGCGCTGTCCGTCATCCTCGGGCTTGACCCGAGGATCTACCGACCATTGAGATCCTCGGGTCAGGCCCGAGGATGACGGCGCCACGGCCCGAGGATGACGGTGCCACGCCCCAACCGCCCACCCCATCTCACGGCACGCGCTGTCTACCCAGGATCTCCGTCAAATCCCCGTACCCGGTAAAACGCCGCTCGAACGCCAGCCCCAGACGCTCCGCACAGATCCGCGCCTTCTCGGTCAGCGCCGGATCCTCGGTCTGGGCCTGGTACACCAGCTTTTCGTAATTGCCGAAGTACATGTCGCGCAGGTCCGGGTGCCGGTCGAGGCCAAGCGGCTGCCAGACGAAGGCATCGAACTGCCGCACCAGGAAATCGGTGAGGTAGAAACAGGTGACCTCGCCGCGTTCGGCAAAGGCCTCGTTGCCCTCGAAGAAACTGTAGCAATGCGGGCCCGCCACCATCTCGACCCCCATCTCGGCGCAGGCCGCCTGCAACCGGCCGCCGGTGCCGCAATCGGCATAGACCACGAAGAGCCTGTCGTAGTCGGCGCGGTGCCGCGCCACCGCCTCGCGCACCGCGCCGGTGATCCGGTCGGGGGTGTTGTGCAGGATGGCCGGCAGGCAGGTCAGGTCCATGTGGTCCCAGCCATTGGCGGCCTTCAGCGCCAGGATCTCGCGCGCCAGCGCGCCGCAGGCGATCAGCAGGATGCGCCCGGCATGGGCGGGGGGCAGGCCGGTCTCGGTCAGGGTGCGGTCGTCGGGCAGCGTGCGGTCGTCGGGCAGGGCACGGTCGTCGGGCAGCGTGCCGTCGTCGGGCAGGGTGCGGTCGTCGGGCGGGGGCATGGTCTGCATCCGGGCAGCGCCGGGGGCAGGGCGCCGGTCGCGCGACCGGCGCCTGCCCGGGGCGCGGCTCATCCAGCCAGCTGGTTGTGCTTGCGCGCCACCAGCGTCTTGGCAGTCTCCACCGCGACGGCGGCATCGCGGCAATAGGCATCGGCGCCGATCGCCTTGCCGAATTCCTCGTTCAGCGGCGCGCCGCCGACCATCACGATGTAATCGTCGCGCTTGCCCTGTTCGATCAGCGTGTCGATCACCACCTTCATGTAGGGCATCGTCGTGGTCAAAAGCGCCGACATGCCGAGGATATCGGCATTCTCGGCCTCCAGCGCCTCGAGATAGTTCTCGACCGGGTTGTTGATGCCCAGGTCGATGATCTCGAAACCGGCACCTTCCATCATCATGCCGACAAGGTTCTTGCCGATGTCGTGGATGTCGCCCTTGACCGTGCCGATCACCATCTTGCCCATGCGCGGCGCGCCGGTCTCGGCCAGCAGAGGCTTGAGGATCGCCATGCCGCCCTTCATCGCATTGGCCGCCAGCAGCACCTCGGGGACAAACAGGATGCCGTCGCGGAAATCCTTGCCGACGATGGTCATGCCGGCCACCAGCGCCTCGGTCAGCACCTTGTAGGGCGCCCAGCCGCGGCCCAGCAGGATGTTCACGCCTTCCTCGATCTCTTCCTTGAGACCGTCGTAGAGGTCGTCATGCATCTGCTGGACAAGGTCGTCGTCCTCCAGTTCCGACAGGATGATGTCGTCTTCTTCCTCAGACATTGCGAGATTCCCTTGCTTGGGCAATGAGGCCCGTTTGTTACACCTTTGGCCAGAATGGCCGCCGCCGACTTGGCGGATTGCGACATGGGCGCTTTCACAACCGACGAAACCGGGCCCGGGGGGCGGTGGCGGCGGTGGGATCTTGCCCATGTTCCGGTTTCGTTCTATGGTGGCGCATGGAGGATCTTCCGCCCGAAATCGATGCCCGCCAGCGCCCCGGACGCGGCGCCACCCGCAACGAGAGCGGGCGTTTCGAGCGTTTTGCCCAGGTCGCGGCCCATGACGGCTGGGAGATCGAGGAAGACCTGCCCAAGCTGCGCACCGAGGTGCGCGAGGAACAGGCGCGAAGCTTGATCAGCTGGAACCGCTCGCCCGATTTGCCGTTTGATCGGTCGATCAACCCCTATCGCGGCTGCGAACACGGCTGCATCTATTGTTTCGCCCGTCCGAGCCATGCGTACCTGGGCCTGTCGCCGGGCCTGGATTTCGAGACCCGGCTGGTGGCGCGGCCCAATGCCGCCCATGTGCTGACGCGCGAGTTGCGGGCGCGGCGCTATGAGGTGGCGCCGATTGCCATTGGCACCAATACCGACCCCTACCAGCCGATCGAACGCGACCGCGGCATCATGCGCGCCTGTCTCGAGGTGCTGGCGGGTTGCGATCATCCGGTGGCGATTGTCACCAAGGGCACGCTGGTCGAACGCGATATCGACCTGCTGGCGCCGATGGCCGCGAAGGGCCTGGCGCGGGTCGGGATTTCGCTGACCACGCTCGACGCCGGCCTGGCGCGGCGGATGGAGCCGCGGGTGCCAGCGCCCAAACGCCGGCTGGAGACCATCCGCAGGCTGTCGGAGGCGGGCATTCCGGTGCGGCTGATGGTGTCGCCGGTGGTTCCCGCGCTGACCGATCCCGAGCTCGAGGCCATCCTCGACGCCGGCGCCGAGGCCGGGGCCGATGCGGCCAGCTGGATCATGCTGCGGCTGCCGCGCGAGGTCTCGGCGCTCTGGCAGGCCTGGCTGGCTGAGCATTACCCGGCGCGCGCCGCGCGGATCATGGCGCGGCTGCGCGAGATGCATGGCGGCAAGGACTACGATCCGCGCTGGGGGCACCGGATGCGGGGCGAGGGGGCCTATGCCGAGATCATCGCCGCGCGCTTTCGCCGCAAGGCAAGGGCGCTGGGGCTGGACCGCACGGTGCCGGGGCTGCGCTGCGATCTGTTCCGGCGGCCTTTGCTGCCGGGCGACCAGTTGAACCTGTTCTGAGCTTCGGGCGGGGGGGAAATTCTGTCGACAGAATTTGCAAATTCCTTCGAAGGAATTTGGCGCCTTGCGGCGGCCTCGGGACAGGCCCAGGAGGTCGCACCACCAGTCGGGCCGGGCGCCGCGAAATCCCTTCGAAGGGATTTGCAAATTTCCTCGAGGAAATTTCGGCCCGGCGCAGGGCCCGGGCCGGCTCACCACGACACGCACGCGGCCTGCGCCCGGCACGGCCTTTGATCGCGCGTATTTGCCGCCGGACCACGTAATCCCGGGCCGCGGCGTGCGCGGCAAGGCGGCGGCACGGCCAGGCGTCAGGACGAAGGTGATCGGGCACGAAAGACATGCCACAGGTCTCTACCCCGCTTGGTTGGGTTTCGCTGCCGCGTCAGCCGCGGCGTCGGCGGCGCTTGCGCTCGGGCGCTTTCGGAGCCCCGCCCGAGCCGTCGCTGTCGGAACTGAACGGGCCGATCCGCGTGGCGATCTGTTCCAGCGCCGGGCGCTCGCCGCGGGGCCGGATCTCCAGCGCCGCGCGCATGGAGCGCAGATGCTCGGGCATCGTGCCGCAGCAGCCGCCGATGATCGTGGCGCCGGCGTCGCGGGCCAGGCAGGCGTAGTCGGCCATCAGGTCCGGCGTGCCGTCATAGTGGATATGGCCCTCGACAAATTTCGGAATGCCGGCGTTGCCCTTGGCGATGACCGGCAGTTCCGGGCCCTGGGCGGCAAAGCTGAGCGTGGTGCGCAAGAGATCCGAGGCACCCGTGCCGCAATTGGCGCCGAAGGCCAGCGGGCGGTTGGGCAGGGCCTCGACCAGCCGCACCATGTCGGCCGCCGTCACGCCCATCATCGTCCGCCCCGCGGTGTCGAAACTCATGGTGCCGCACCAGGGCATCCCGGCCAGGCCAAAGGCTTCGGCGGCGGCGCGGAACTCCTCGGGGGCCGAGATGGTCTCGACCCAGAGCACATCGGCGCCACCCTCTTTCAGCGCCTCGGCCTGCTCATGGAACATCTCGACCGCGTCTGCGTGGCTGAGGCTGCCCACCGGCTGCATGATGTCGCCGGTCGGGCCCACCGATCCGGCCACCACGATGGGCCGGTCCGCCGCATCGGCGATCTCGCGGCCAAGCTCGGCGGCGGCGCGGTTCAACTCGCCCACCCGGCTCTGGCCATCGTGGAGTTTCAGCCGCGACGCATTGCCGCCGAAGGAATTGGTGAGAAACAGGTCCGACCCGGCCTCGACCGCGCCGCGATAGAGCGCGCGGATCCGGTCGGGATGGTCGACGTTCCAGAACTCCGGCGCATCGCCCGACATCAACCCCATGTTGAACAGGTTGGTCCCCGTGGCGCCATCGGCCAGCAGCCAGTCGCGGGTTTGCAGAAGTTTCGAGAGCGCGTCGCTCATGGGGCAGTCCTTCTCATCCTTGCGCGGCGGATGCCACAGGGGCGATCATGACGCAAACGCATAATTCTCATCAACATTATGAGGACCGGCGCAGGGCCGGCCCCGCAAGCAAGCAAAAGGGCGGCCTTCCCCGAAAGGCCGCCCGATCCCTTGACCCCGCGGCGCGGGTCAGGTTTCCTTGACGATCTGGCCCTTGGCCTCGACCAGCATCTCGGCCATCTTGGCGCGGATCTCGGCATCGGTGGCCTTGTCGCCCAGGTCGCCGGTCAGCTTGCGCACCACGTCCTCGATGCCCGGCTCCTGGAAATCGGACTTCACGACCTCCCGGGCATAGGCCTCGGCCTCGTCACCGGATTTGCCCAGCAGCCCGGCCGCCCAGAGGCCGACCAGCTTGTTGCGGCGCGCCTCGGCGCGGAACTTCATTTCCTCGTCATGGGCGAACTTGTTCTCGAAAGCGCTTTCACGTTCGTCGAATGATGTCATCGGTCAGGTCCTCTAAGGCCAAAGATCTCTGGTTCAGATATGCCGGTCCGGGACCGTCACCGCAAGAGGGGAGGTCCGCTTGCGACAATGACATCCATGGCGTAAGAGAGCGCAGGCGCGGCAGGGATAGGCCCGAACCGCGCCGTTTGAGGAAAGGTCGCGAGATGGCGCGTCGCAAGAAGATATACGAAGGCAAGGCCAAGATCCTGTATGAAGGACCCGAGCCCGGCACCATCGTGCAGTATTTCAAGGACGATGCCACCGCCTTCAACGCGCAGAAGAAGGATGTCGTCGACGGCAAGGGCGTGCTCAACAACCGTCTCAGCGAATTCTTCATGACCGGCCTCAACGAGATCGGCGTGCCCACGCATTTCATCAAGCGGCTGAACATGCGCGAACAGCTTGTGAAGGCCTGCGAGATCGTGCCGCTCGAGGTGATCGTGCGCAATTACGCCGCCGGATCGCTCTCGACCCGGCTGGGGATCGAGGAAGGCACCCGCCTGCCGCGGCCGATCGTGGAATATTGCTTCAAGAACGACGAGCTGGGCGATCCGCTGGTCACCGAGGAGCATATCGCCGCCTTCAACTGGGCCAGCCCGCAGGACATGGACGATATCCTGAGCCTGGCGCTTCGGGTCAACGACTACCTCTCGGGGCTGATGTATGGCGTCGGCATTAGGCTGGTGGATTTCAAGATCGAGATCGGGCGAATCTACGAGGGCGATTTCCAGCGTCTGATCGTCGCCGACGAGATCAGCCCGGACAGCTGCCGGCTCTGGGATATCGAGACCGGCAAGAAGCTGGACAAGGACGTGTTCCGCCGCGACCTGGGCTCGCTGACCGATGCCTATACCGAGGTGGCGACCCGCCTGGGCGTCATGCCGCGCAATGCGACGCCGATGGAAAAGCCCAAGCTGATCAACTGAAAGCGCGCGGCTCCTGTCGTGGATTTGCGTATCTGGAAAGAGAAGAAGACCCGCGTCGGTCGGAAGAAGGACGATAAGGCATGAAGGCTCGTGTGCATGTGATGCTCAAGGACGGTGTTCTGGATCCGCAGGGTGAAGCGGTGCGCCACGCCCTGGGCGCGCTGGGGTTCGACGGGGTCGAGGGGGTGCGCCAGGGCAAGGTAATCGACCTCGACCTGGCCCCCGGCACCACCGAGGCGCAAGTCACCGAAATGTGCGAGAAGCTGCTGGCCAATACGGTGATCGAAAGCTACCGCATCGACATGGGCTGACCCGGACGGGCCGGCAAACCGGCGCCGCCCCCCGCGGCGCAGGCTTGCGATTGCGCCGGTTTTCGGCCAAACGATCCGCAACCCCCAGTACCGCGCAACCCAGGAGTGCCGTCATGAAAGCTGCCGTTCTCGTCTTTCCCGGATCGAATTGCGATCGCGACATGGCCGTGGCCTTCGAGCGCGCGGGCTTTGCCGTCTCGATGGTCTGGCACAAGGATCACGCGCTGCCCGCGGGCGTCGACATCATCGGCGTGCCGGGCGGGTTTTCCTATGGCGACTACCTGCGCTGCGGCGCGATTGCCGCCAATTCTCCGATCTGCCGCGAACTGAAGCATCATGCCGAGGCCGGCGGCCATGTGATCGGCGTCTGCAACGGCTTCCAGGTGCTGACCGAGACCGGGCTGCTGCCCGGTGCGCTGCTGCGCAATGCCGGGTTGAAATACATCTGCCGCACCGTGCCGCTGGTGGTGGGCACCGCCGACAGCGTCTTTACCCGCGGCTATGACAAGGGCCAGGAGATCCGCATCCCCATCGCCCATCACGACGGCAATTACTTCGCCGACGAGGCCACCCTCGACCGGCTCGAGGCCGAGGACCGGGTGGCCTTCCGCTACGGCGACAACCCCAATGGCTCGGCCCGCGACATTGCCGGGATCCTGTCGGACAACCGCCGGGTGCTGGGCCTGATGCCGCATCCCGAGCGCGCCGCCGAGCCCGCCCACGGCAATACCGACGGCAAGCCGGTCTTCGACGCGCTGGCCGCGGCACTTGAGCGGGTAATCGCCTGAGCCCGGGCTGCACTTGCTTGAGCGGGCGACAGCGGGGGCGTAGACTTGGGCCATGGAGACCTTACCGCGCAAGACCATGACGCCCGGCGAGGGCCTGCTGCGACGCAGCGGGCCGCTGACCTGGCGCGTGCGGCTGGCGCTGTTTTTGCTGCTCGTGCTGGCGGTGACGACGGTCTGGTTCACCAACCGGCTGCTGACCGACCGCTTTACCGAGACCACCCGCAACCGCGCCGAACTGCGCCTTGCGCTCTATTCCGGCAACGTGCTGTCGGAGTTGCGGCGCAATTCCATCGTGCCGCAGCTTCTGGCGCGCGACCCGGCGCTGATCGGGGCGCTGAACTCGGCGGATTACTCGCAATCGACCCAGCGGCTGATCTCCTTCGTCGACGAGATCGGCGCGGCCTCGCTGATCCTGCTGGATGCCAGCGGGCGCGCGGTGGCGGCGACGGACCGCAATATCCTCGGCTCGACCCACCGGCAGGAGGCCTATTTCATCGGCGCCCTGCGCTCGAACGCCACGGTGTTCTCCTCGATCCCGCGCGAAGCGGGGGGCTACCGCTTCACCTACAGCCGCCGGATCGAGAGCAATGGCGAGTTGGTCGGCGTGATCGTCGTCGAGGTCGACCTGCAGAAATTCGAACGCGCCTGGGTGGGGATCTCGGACGCGGTACTGATCACCGACAGCGAAGGGCTGATCATCCTGGCGACCGAGCCGCGCTGGCGGGGTTTGACCGAAGCCGCGGCCCTGGCGCGCGAGCCGGCCGACAGCGCCATCGAACGCGCCATCCGCGCCACCTCGGACTGGACCCAGGTGCCGGCGGATGCCTACCTCGCGGGCGAGGCGGTGCTGCGCATGGAGGGCCGCATTCCCTTCCGCGGCTGGCGCATCGTGTCCTTCACGCCCTATACCTCGGTGCGCGAGAAGGTGAACACCGTGCTGGCGCTGGAAATCATGGGCTTTGCCATCCTGCTGGCGCTGGCCTTCTATTTCCTCAGCCGCAAGACGGCCTCGCGGATGGTGATCTTCCAGCGGGAATCCGCGGAACTGCGCGCCCTGAACGCCCGCCTGCAACGCGAGATCGCCGAGCGTGAGCGGGTGCAGAAGACCCTCGCGGTGGCCGAACAGACCCTGGCGCAAAGCTCGAAACTCGCCGCCCTGGGCGAGATGTCGGCCGCGGTCAGCCACGAGTTGAACCAGCCCCTGGCGGCGATGAAGACCTACCTTGCCGGCGCGCGGCTCCTGATCAACCGCAACCGCCCGGACGAGGCGCTGGCCTCCTTTGCCCGGGTCGACGACCTGCTCGACCGGATGGGGGCGATCACCCGGCAGCTGAAAAGCTATGCCCGCAAGGGCGGCGAATCGCTCAGCCCGGTGGACATGGGCGAGTCGCTGGCCTCGGCCTTGGCGATGATGGAGCCGCAGTTGAAACAGCGCCACGTCAACCTCAGCCGCGTGCTGCCGCCCCAGCCGGTGCGGGTGATGGCCGACCGGGTGCGGGTCGAGCAGGTGATGGTGAACCTTCTGCGCAACGCGCTGGACGCCACCAAGGGCTTGCGCGATCCGCAGATCGAGGTGATCCTGTCGGGCGGCGAGACCGCCTCGCTCATGGTGCGCGACAATGGCCACGGGATCGAGGATCTCGATGCGCTGTTCGAGCCGTTCTATACCACCAAGCAGCCGGGTGAGGGCGTCGGCCTGGGGTTGGCGATCTCTTCCGGCATCGTCACCGACCTGGGCGGCCGGCTGATTGCTCGCAATGGCGAAGACGCCGGCGCCGTGTTCGAGATGCGACTGCCGATCCTGAATGAAACCGCGGATTCGGAAGCCGCGGAATAACCTTTGTCAGAAAGCTAAGAGGGCATCATGGCCAAGCTCATGAAAATCGCGATCGTCGATGACGAACAGGATATGCGCCAGTCGATCGGCCAGTGGCTGGCGCTCTCGGGCTATGACACCGAAACCTTCGCCAGCGCGGAAGAGGCGCTCAAGGCGCTGACCCCGGATTATCCGGGCATCGTGATCTCGGACATCCGGATGCCGGGAATGGACGGGATGCAGTTTCTCAAGCGGCTGATGTCCACCGACAGCGCGCTGCCGGTGATCATGATCACCGGCCATGGCGACGTGCCGATGGCGGTCGAGGCGATGCGGCTGGGAGCTTTCGATTTCCTCGAAAAACCCTTCAACCCCGACCAGATGAGCCAGCTGGCGAAAAAGGCGGTCAATGCCCGGCGCCTGACGCTCGACAACCGCCAGTTGCGGCGGGAATTGTCCGACGGCGGCCAGATCATGAAGAAGCTGATCGGCGCCAGCCCGGTGATGGAGCGGCTGCGCGAGGATATCCTCGATCTCGGCCAGGCCGACGGCCATGTGCTGATCGACGGCGAGACCGGAACGGGCAAGACGCTGGTCGCCCATGCGCTGCACGCGGTGGGCAGCCGCGCAGGCAAGAAATTCGTGCTGGTCTCCTGTGCTGCCTTCGAGGAGGAGGCGCTGAACCGCCGGCTCTTCGGCCCGGTCCAGCCCGACGAGGCCCGCCTGCCGGCGGTGGAAGAGGCGCGCGCCGGGACGCTGGTGCTGGAAGATGTGGAAGCCTTGAGCGAGGCCAACCAGGCCCGGCTGCTGAACTTCATCAACGAACAGGGCACCCCGGCGGAAACCCGCATCGTCGCCATCTCGAACCTGCAGGAACAGGACAAGACCCCCGAGGACGTGCTGAAACCCAACCTCTTCTACCGGCTCGCCGCGCTGCGCATCACCGTGCCGCCGCTGCGCCAACGCGGCGAGGACATCCTGACGCTCTTCACCCGGCTCTCCGAGCAGTTCGCCGACGAATACGGCTGCGAAACGCCCGAGGTCTCGGCCCAGGAGGCAGCCCAGCTCCTGCAAGCCCCCTGGCCCGGCAACGTGCGCCAGTTGATCAACGTGGCCGAACGCGCGGTGCTGCAATCGCGGCGCGGGTCGGGCACGATTGCCTCGCTGCTGATGAACGACCACGAGGAAATGCAGCCGGTCATGACCACCGAAGGCAAGCCCTTGAAGGAATACGTCGAGGCCTTCGAGCGGATGCTGATCGACAACACCATGCGCCGCCACAAGGGCTCGATCGCCTCGGTGATGGAGGAACTCTGCCTGCCGCGTCGGACGCTGAACGAGAAGATGGCAAAATACGGATTGCAGCGCTCGGATTACCTGAGCTAGCACCAAAAGAACTTTATGCCTCCGGCGGGAGTTTATCTGGCAAGATGAAGAGCATGAGACCTGTTCTTCATCTTGCCCTTAAACTCCGGGGGTGTGGGGGCTGGCCCCCACGGGCCGACCGTTTCAGCCCTTGGCGCGCATCAGCATTCCGAACAGGTCGCGGGGATCGTCCGGGTCGGCCAGAAGATCGAGATCCATGTAATAGGCCGTGCCGCGGATATGGTCGCGAATGTAGCGCAGGGCGCTGAAATCCTCGATGGCGAAGCCCACGGAATCGAAGAGCGTCACCTGTTGGGCGTCGCGGCGGCCCGGGGCGGCGCCGGAAATCACCTGCCAGAGTTCGGTGAAGGGGTGATCTTCGGGCATCTGCTGCAATTCGCCCTCGATGCGGGTCTGAGGCGGGTATTCGACGAACATCCCGGCGCGGGCGACGATGTCGCGGTGCAATTCGGTCTTGCCGGGGCAATCGCCGCCGATGGCGTTGATGTGTACGCCCGCGCCCACCATGTTGTCGGTCAGGATGGTGGCATTGGCCTTGTCGGCGGTGCAGGTGGTGAGGATCTGCGCGCCCTCGATGGCCTTTTCGGCAGAGGTGCAGGCCACGACGGTCAGGCCGGAACCGGCGAGATTGCGGGCGGCCTTTTCGGTGGCGCGGCTGTCGATGTCATAAAGCCGCACGGTGTCGATGCCGACCAGCGCCTTCATCGCCAGAGACTGGAATTCCGCCTGGGCGCCATTGCCGATCATCGCCATGGTGCGCGACCCCGTCGGCGCGAGGTATTTCGCCGCCATGGCCGAGGTCGCCGCGGTGCGCATGGCGGTCAGCAGGGTCATCTCGGTCAGCAGCACCGGGTAGCCGGTGTAGACATCGGCCAGAAGTCCGAAGGCGGTGACGGTCTGCAGGCCCTCCCTGGTGTTCTTGGGGTGGCCGTTGACGTATTTGAAGCCGTAAGCCTCGCCATCCGAGGTGGGCATCAGTTCGATCACCCCGACATCGGAATGGGAGGCCACGCGAGGGGTCTTGTCGAACAGATCCCAGCGTTTGAAATCCGCCTCGATATAGGCGGCAAGATCGCGCAGCATCGGCTCTACCCCGATGTGGTGGATCAGGCGCATCATGTTGTCGACCGAGACGAAGGGCACCAGCGCCTTGTCCGAGGGCTGCAACTCGGAGGGGTTCAGCGGTTTCACCGGGCGCTCCATCAGCTGTAGGCCCGGGTCGGGCGGTCGAAGACGCGACGGCCGAGCGCCGACGCGGCGAGATCGACCATGGCCTGGGCGGTCTGGCCGCGGTTGTCGAGGAAAGGGTTCAGTTCGACCAGGTCGAGCGAGGTCAGCAGGCCGCTGTCGCAGATCAGTTCCATCACCAGGTGCGCCTCGCGGATGGTGGCGCCGCCGGGGACGGTGGTGCCGACCGCGGGCGCGATGGTCGGGTCGAGGAAATCGACGTCCAGCGAGACATGCAGCGCGCCGCCCGCCGCCGCGACCCTGGCGAGGAAACCCGTGATCGGCGCGCCGACGCCGGTTTCGTCGATCTCGCGCATGTCGTGGAAGGTGATGCGGCTGTCCTGCAGCATCGCGCGTTCCGCCGGATCGACCGAGCGCAGCCCGAGGATGCAGACGTTTTCCTCGGGCACCGGGGCGGCCATCTTCGGAAAGCCGGGAAAGCCCTTGCGCCCGGTGGCATAGGCCAGCGGCGTGCCGTGCAGGTTGCCCGAGGTGGTGGTCTCGGCGGTGTGGAAATCGCTGTGCGCGTCCAGCCAGAGCGCGAATTGCGGTCGGCCCTTGGCCGCGGCATGGGCCGCCACGCCGGGCAGGGTGCCCAGCGACAGCGCGTGATCGCCGCCCATGAAGATCGGCAGCCCGCGGCCCATGGCCTGTTCGGCCTCGCGCATCAGCCGGTTGGTCCAGGCGATGGTTTCCTGCGGCTTGACCAGCCGCCCCTCGGTGTCGGGCTGGTGGCTGGCCGGGGTCAGGTTGCCGTCGTCGACCACCTTCAGCCCGAGGTCGCGCAGCGCCTCGGCCAGCCCGGCGGTGCGATAGGCGTCAGGCCCCATGAGGCAGCCGGTGCGGCGCTTGCCGCTGTCCACCGGTGCGCCGATCAGAAGGCAGGTCCTGGGTTTCATCTGTGGCTCCTGTTCAGGGTCTTTGGCGCAGTATTGCCGATGTTGCGGTTGTCTTGCAGCAGCCAAAGTGATCAATTCGGCAAGCTATTGGTCGAAACGCAAGGGCAGGGCTGCGAAATGGATGCCACCGATCAGAAGCTGATCGCCGCGCTCCGGCATGATGCACGCGCCTCGCTGTCGGATCTCGCGGCGCGGCTGGGGCTGTCGCGCACCACCGTGCGGGCGCGGATCGAGCGGTTGCAGGGCCGGGGCGAGATCGTCGGGTTCACCGTGGTGCTGAAAGGCGATACGAGGACCGATCCGGTGCGCGGGCTGATGATGATCGGGATCGAGGGCAGGGGCACCGACCGCATCCTGCGCCAGTTGCAGGGCCTGCCGGAGGTGCGCGCGCTGCATTCGACCAACGGGCGCTGGGACGTGATCGCCGAGATCGGTGCCGAGACGCTGGAGGCTTTCGATGCGGTCCTGGCGCAGATCCGCCGCTTGGACGGGGTGGCGCGTTCCGAGACCAGCCTGCTTCTGTCGACCCGCAAATCCGGGTGAGGGGGCCGATCCATCAATGGATCGGTGCCGATCTGTCGACAGATCGGGCGCGGGCGTCAGGCCCTGGCGCGAAAGGCCATCAGCCAGAGCAGCACCAGACCGGCCGAGGCCAGGGCGTTCCAGTTGGCCATCGTCAGGCCGAAGAGGAAGGGCTCGAAGGCGTCGCACATCACCAGCGCCGGCACCTCGCTGCCGCCGGGCAGAAGTTCGTTGCCGCTGAGACCGCCCAGGGCATTGCCGCTGCCTGAACAGCTTGCCGGTCCCTCCCACCACTTGCGCTCGACCCCGCTGTGATAGAGCGCGATCCCCGCCGTGGTCGCCGCCGCCGCCGCGCCCAGCAAGGCCAGCAGGCGCCCCGGCAGCGCCAGCGCCGCAACCCCGATCGCCACGGCCGCCGCATGGGGCCAACGCTGCCAGAGGCACATCTTGCAGGGTGCCCAGCCCAGCGACTGGAAGAGGAAAGCCGCCGCCAACAGCGCCAGAGAGCCGCCCGCGGCAAGCAGGACAAGGGTTTTTCGGGTCATAGGACTTTCACCAGGGCAAAACCGCCGATCAGGGCGGCCATGAAGACGGTCAGCGCCAGGCCCAGCCGGCGTTCGATGAACTCGCGGATCGGCTCGCCGAAGGCACGCAACAGCGCGGCCACCAGGTAGAAGCGGATGCCACGGGCGATGATCGAGGTTACAAAGAAGGTCAGCACCGGCATTCCGGTCCAGCCCGACATGATGGTGATGACCTTGTAGGGAAAGGGCGTGATCCCCGCGATCAGCACCGCCCAGAAGCCGAAATCGTTGAACCTTGTGTTGAAGGCTGCCATGGCATCGCCCTTGCCCAGCGCCTGCAGGATCGGCTGGCCCAGCGTGTCGTAGAAGAAGGCGCCGATCACGTAGCCCAGCAGCCCGCCCAGCACCGAAGAGACCAGCGCCACCCCGGCGATCAGCCAGGCCCGGTCGGGGCGCGCGATGATCAGCGGGATCATCAGCACATCGGGCGGGATCGGAAAGACCGAGCTTTCCACGAAGGACACCAGCGCCAGGAACCACAGGGCGCGGGGGTCCTCGGCCAGGGCCATGGTGCGGTGATAGAGCGTCGACATCATGTGCGTCTCAGAGCATGGGGCCGGGGCGGGGTCAAGCGCCGGATGGATCACGAATTCCCCTCTGGACGAGGCGAAGCTGTCGCGCTATTGCGAGGCCGTGCCCGAGTGGCGGAATGGTAGACGCAGGGGATTCAAAATCCCCCGGTAGCGATGCCGTGTGGGTTCGAGTCCCACCTCGGGCACCACGGATTTCATTGGGTTTTCCCCGTATTTGCCGAGATTGCGGCGGGTGGCGAGGAAGGTGACTCCCACAGGCGACTCCCGCAGTCATGTTCTTTCTCACCGCTGCTGGGCGGTGCGGCTCAATTGCGTCCGGCTGGCTTTCTTTCGATTTCGGGCCACCATGTCAGCATTCTGCCCCAGCATCGCCTGGATGCCCGAGTCGAAAGCCGCGGCTTCGGCGTCCACCACGATTGACGTTATTCCAACGCGGCAGGTTGCGTAGCCCTGGCCTGCCCTCGGTGCCATCTGAATATCAGTCTTGCCTCACCGAGTGGTGCAGAAGGCCGCACGGCCGGGCTGGCGGCCACTGCGCATCTTCGCAATCTGAGGGTGTTGAAGCCGACGAGACCGAAGCAGCGCGATGACCGAGGCCATGATCGACCTGCCGGGGTGATCTCCACGAGCGACGACGCGGATTTTCTGCGCACCGATTCAGGATACAGCTCAGCGGCTTATGGACGTCAAGATATCCGTTGTGTGCGGTGCCGGGATTGGCGCACACAGCCCGGGGTGAGAGACCCGACGAAACGATTGCGCGGCAGGCGATTGCGCAGCAATCTGCCGCGAGGGACTACCGGCCGCGGCAATGGGACGCGCGCGGGCCCGATCGGGCGGAGCATCCCGACCCCGCGCAAGGAGAAGGTGTTTCCCGAGCTTTCCGGAGCCGTGCCGAATCGCCGGGATGGCGCTGATGGCCGTGGTACAGGAGGCCTGCATCCATGGTGTCTCCATGCGCGCGTTGGATGACCTGGCGCGGGCCATGGGGCTGTCGGGCACCGCGAAGAGGCAGATCTCGTGTCTTTGCGAGAAGATCGACGGCGGGTGCCGGCTTTCCTGAATCGGCCACGGGAGGGCGATTGACCCGTCCTCCGGCTTGACGCCACCGATGTGAAGCTGCGCCATGTCAGGCGGATCGTCTCGATGGCGGGAAGAGTGGTGGTGGTCGTCAACACGGGCGGGCGGCGCGAGATCCTCGGCATCTGGGTCATGCCGTCCGAGACGTTCACGGGGCTTTCGCCGCCCCATCGGGGCGACGGTCCCCGTTCACCCTTCCGGGCCCACGTCCGGTGGTCTCTCACGCGCGGGGGCCTGCGCGGTGTTCTGTTGGTGATCGGCAATGCCCATGAGGACCTGGAGGCGTTCGTCGGGCGAACGAGCCCCGGGACGGTTTGCCAACCGGCGTCGGCCCGCTGGCGGGGCTCGTGCGCGGCAACGCGCGCCGGAGGCCGATCCACCTGTTTTTCGGCATGCGTCATCCGGAGAGCGACTTCTTCTACGGAGAGGAACTCCCCGCCTGGAAGGAAGACGGGCGTCTGACCCGGCTGGGCACGGCGGTCTCGCGCGGGGCGCGGCCGCACTACGTGCAGGATGCTCTGCGCGCCGAGGCCACGCAGGTCGCGGATCTCATCCGAAACGGAGCCCGCGTAATGGTCTGCGGTGGACGTGACATGGCGGCGGGCGTGGCTGATGCGCTGGCCGAGATCCTCGCGCGGTCCGGCTAACGCCGGCAGTTTTGAAGGCAGAGGGGCGGTATGAAGACGATATCCACTGAGAGTGCGCGCATCGCTCTGAACGGTCCGA